>JANQVJ010000068.1 GCA_030730365.1 Verrucomicrobiales bacterium | reverse complement strand
ACTGAGGAGTGCGCAAGAATGGCTGCTTGCGGGTAAGTTACCCGGTAGGGACGCACCGCCGGGGCGTCCGCGCTGGGTTGTCTGACTAAAAGGGCACGGCTTCGTTTTGCAGGGCGAGTCGGCACAGACACGCGGTCTTTTTCCCGTGCGCCCAAGGAGGGGCGACATTCCTGTCGCCCTTTTATGCGTCGTCTCCCGCATGATGAAGCGAGAGGGACAGGAATGTCCCTCCTCCTTGCCCGCGACGGAATGCGGCGACGATCTATTTTAGCCACCGATGGATGACCTTATCCTAGTGCCATTCGGGCTAGCCCGCCGTTTTCACTCTGCCGTGAGACCGCCTTTTTCCTCTTCCATCGCCACCCCGAGCACGTCCGAAATGGTGTGCAGGGCGTTGCCCTCCAGTTCATTTCCGACATAGAGATAGCTCTTCCTCTCCGGACCGCTCTGCCGCGCGTGTGCGAGGATGCGGCGCATCGATGCCCTCGCATCGGGATCGATCTCCTTGATCTGGTGGTAAGGCTCGAACTGATCCTGCGCCCACTCATGACTGCGGCCAGGAGTTAGCAGGTAGCGGGCTACGACAAAGGGATTCGCCTCTAGCGGATGCAGCGTCATCTGTTCCAGGATCGTCGGCATACGCGTCCATTGATTATAGACATGCGCCACCCCGTGCCGGGCCAGCATCGCGAAATATTCGGGATGCAGCCAGTTCTGATTCCGTATCTCCACCGCGTAGCGCCAGCCTTTCGGAACCCGGGAAAAGAAATCGTCGAGCGCCTCGACAAAGTCGCGCCCGTGTTCGAAATCGCCCGGGAGAAAGTGCGAAAATTCGAAGATCAGCACGCCGACCTTTTCGCGGATCGGCTCCAGTCGGCGCAAAAAGCCCATCTCCAGAAGCCCCGCGCTCAAAAAGAGATCGTTCTCTTTCCCCGCCCTCTCCCCGAAGCTCGCCACCTTCGGAAAGGTGCGCATCGTGATCTCATCCGACACCTTGAAAGAAAAAACGAAGTCATCGGGGACTGCCTCGATCAGCCCCTCGAGGAACGTCTTCTTCGGCAGCGCATAATAGGTCGCGTCGACACAGACCGAGCGAAACGTCTCCGCATACTCTTCGAGGCAGTGCTCATGGAAGCGCTTCTTCGAAAAGTGGGTACCCCAGAGGTAGCGGTCCTCGTCGTAGAGCACCCCGCACCATCCCTGATACCGCCACGAAGAAGTGCCGAGCGCGACACCGTAGTCCTCAAAAAGACAACGCGTGAGAACAGCGATTCGGGATCGTTCAAATATCATCCTGAACACTGTAAAGAAACCTTCCGCCGGGGGGCAACCCGTTTCTCTCCCGGGGCGGAAACTCTCCGAATCTTCGTTGCGCAGGCTGGACAAGCCCTTCCTCACGCATCATTCTGTCTTCCCCGGTCAACCACCCCGAACCCGCCGTGAAGCCTCCTCTCCCGTCCGCGCATCGCCGCCTCTTTCTTCTCCTCGGTAGCGTTTACGCCCTTTGGTGGATTGCCCTCGCGATTGCGCCGAAACATCCGGTCGACTGGTGGCTCGAGAACATCCTCGTCGCCGCCGGACTCCTCCTTCTCATCGTCACCGCCCGTCGCTTTGTTTTCTCCCGCCTTTCCTACATTCTCATCTTTCTCTTTCTCTGCCTCCACACCCTTGGGGCGCACCACACCTATTCCGAAGTACCCTATCGCGAGTGGTTCGCCGCGGTCGGATTCGATCCCGGTCCCCTCGCCGGTCGCAACCACTTCGATCGCCTCGTCCACTTTCTCTACGGACTCCTCCTCACCCAGCCCTTTCGCGAAGTTTTCTATTTTGCCGTCGTTCCCCAAAGCCCCTTCTGGAGCTACCTCCTCATCCTCTCCTTCAATATGGCCACCTCCCTCCTTTACGAACTCCTCGAGTGGGCCGTCGCGGAGATCTGGGGCGGTGAACTCGGCATGGCCTTTCTCGGCGCCCAGGGCGACCCGTGGGACGCCCACAAAGACATGTTCCTCGCCGCGATCGGCTGCCTCCTCGCTTTCGCGATCATGATCCTCGCTCAGGCGATGAGCGGGAGAGACCGGGTGCGCGACTGGGGCGAGGGGCGGAGAGCGGGAGGGTGAAAGCGGACCGGTATAATTAAGATGAACTACAGCGCAGTGCTCAGCGGGGCGGAAATCCAGTCCATCTTTGCCAATGGAAGACCAGAATGAATGCATCCACGAACATGAAGACGCGAAGCCCATTTTTTTACCCGCTCCTCCTCACTGCCCTTTTACTCTCGCCGCTGGCGACGCTACAAGCCGCTGACCCCGAGCATCTTTTCGTGCGCCGCATCGTGCCGCTCTTTCACGAGAAGTGTCTCGCCTGCCACGGCCAGGATGAGGTGAAGATCAAAGGCGGGCTGGACATGCGTTCGCTCGCCTCCACTTTGAAGGGTGGCGACAGCGAGACGCCTGGACTCATCCCCGGAAAGCCGGAGGAAAGCCCGCTCTATCTCGCCTCGCTGCGCACACACGATGACTGGGAGGCGATGCCGCCGAAGGAGGCGGACCAGCTTTACTCCGAGCAGACGGCGTGGATCAAAGACTGGATCGCGGGCGGTGCGCCGTGGCCGGATGAGGCACGGGTGCAGGCCATTGCAAAAGCGAACGAGGCGAAGTGGTCGGCAGAGGATGGCATCACGGTGAAGACGACGGGCGCCTTGTCTCCCGAGTGGGCGAATCGCAAATACAAGCCGGAGGGGCTGTGGGCTTATCAGCCGGTCCGGCAGATTGGAGTGATGGAGTATGGGAGTGATGCGGTTTCCAACACCCCGGCACTCCACAAATCCATTCCTCCTCCGCATCCTATCGACACGCTCATCACAGCGAAGATGCCTGTCGACCTGGAGCCTGCGCCTGCGGCTGACGCGCGCAGTTTCATC
>JANQVJ010000067.1:3829-15317 GCA_030730365.1 Verrucomicrobiales bacterium | reverse complement strand
AAGAAGGCTCCTGCTAAGAAGGCTCCTGCCAAGAAGGCTCCTGCTAAGAAGAAGTAATTAAAGACAGGTAGAACTTTTCAGGGAAATTCGATCAAACAACAGAGCCCGGGAAGAGAGCGCACAGTAGCTCCCACTTCCCGGGCCTGTTTCTTTTTCGGCATCATCGACTTCGAGGTGCTGAAAGAGTCCTTCGGAGACGATGCTGCTGACAAGCCCGACCCGTTTCTCGACGCACGCACCAGGATAGAGAAAGGTCCATCTCTCAGATGGTCCATCTCCGCGTCGTTCCGGTCATTAATCCGCAGACTCCGCATGACGGTATCCCTTGCGCAGCCCTTCCCCCCAGAAAAGGACGACATAGCCGCAGACTTCGACGTTAAAAGTCTTGAACCGTTCCGAGAGCGTTTCCATGATCCCGCCCAGTGAGTCCCGAGTATTGGAGAATATCCCTCTTCGGTTGTAGTGGTGCATCAGCAATCTTGCCGGCAGGGGGCGCTGGATGTCCATGCCGAGGATGGTCGAGCCGAAGAGCACTCCGTCATTCTGCAGAAACGGGACAAGATGATCAAAGACTTTACCCGCTTTCGCCTCAAGCGCTCCGGGGAGGCAGTGAAGCAGGTAATTGATCGCCATCGAGTCAAACCGCTTCCCCTTTAGCTGGAGCGGCTTGAGCACATTATCCTGATGCACCTCGGGCTTGTAGGCGGCGATGCATACGGCGCTGCGTTCGAGGCAGTTGCGGTTGATATCGAGCAGCGTGATGCGCGGGTAACCGCCGGGGAGACTATGGTCGAGGAAATAGCCCGTCCCGACCCCAACTTCAAGATGATTCGCCGTCAGCTTCTCCCGGTAGAGATCCAGAATCTTTTCCGTTTCACACTTCCAAATTCGGTGATTCGAGATGCCGAGCACCCACCAATCGTAAAAGGCGAGACTGCGCTTCGTATAGGCAGTGTGCGCACGATCAACATCTGTTAGTTCGGCTTTCATCGAATTCGAGTTATCGACAGGGTATCCCTTAGAGTCCCCCCCTTGGAGAAAAGGCAAACGAGCGCTAAAGCTCTCGTTTCATCTCCTGCAGGAAGGTTTATCATATCCAGAGCATGGAATCCCTCACCAGACGCCTCGAGCAAGCAAAGATCTTCGAAGAAGATCTTGAGGAGCGCTTTGTCCTTGGCTCCGGCAGCGGCGGACAGAAGATCAATAAAACTTCGTCATGCGTCTACTTGAAGCACCTCCCCAGCGGACATGAAATTACTTGCCAGGAGACTCGCTCTCGTGAGAAAAACAGGCTCATCGCGCGCGAGCGGCTCTGCGAGCATTTCGAGAAAAAGGCCGCGGCAGAGAAGCTCGTCGCTGCCCGTGACAGGGCCCGCCGTCGATACCAGAAACGAAAACCTTCCCGCGCTCAAAAGGCCCGTTTGCGTGTCGCCAAGAGCGTGAGATCTGATCGCAAGCAGTCCCGTAAGCGCGTATCGGAGTAAGTCACCCGCCCGGTCGTGGAGGAAAATCTCGCTTGGCGAAGCGCCTCTTGGGCTTTTAGTTAAAGATAACCTGTCTAACGACTGCCTCCCTCATGCCTCCGCTCACGATTCGCCCCGCCACTGTTGTCATTTCCAATCTTACTCCCCTCGTCGAGGGCGGAAAGTACCCGACCAAACGCGTCACGGGCGAGCCTCTCCGCGTGGAAGCCGATATCTTCAAAGAAGGCCACGACCACGTCGTCGCCATGCTCGGATGGCGCCCTGTAGATACCACTTCATGGCACGAGCTTCCGATGCGGCATCTCGAGAACGACCGCTGGACCGCCAGTCTAACATTCACCGAACGCGGCCGTTACGAGATCTCCATCACCGCCTGGGCCGATGACTTCCTCACCTGGCTGCACGACTTCGAGCGACGCCTCCACGGCGGCCAGACAGATCTCTCCACCGAGATCGAGGAAGGCCGCGTCATCCTCAATAATGCCGCAATCCGCGCCGCGGCCGGGAGATCCAGCGATGACGCCAATGCCATCGAAGCACTGACGACGCGCCTGATGCTGACGCCACCCGCCGAGGTCCCCGCCCTCGCCGGCACGCCCGAAGTCATCGCGATGCTTTCACGCTGGCCGAACCGCAGCCTCGCTACGAGCGGCGACGAGATCATTCCTCTCCGCGTCGAGACGCGGCGTTCCTCTTTCTCCGCCTGGTATGAGTTCTTCCCCCGCAGCGCCGAGGGACTGGAAACCCGCCACTCCACCTTCCGCGATTGTCTCCCCCGCATCGAAGACGCCGCCGCGATGGGCTTTGACATCGTCTACTTTCCACCTATCCACCCCATCGGGATGTCATACCGGAAGGGGAAAAACAACGCGGTTTCAGCCCAGCCCGGCGATGTCGGCTCCCCCTGGGCAATCGGCGGAGAAGCTGGCGGGCACCGCGCCGTCGAACCCGCACTCGGCACCCTCGAGGATTTTGTCTGGCTCCTCGATGAGGCGAGAGCCCGGGGCATCGAGATTGCCCTCGACTTCGCGCTGAACTGCTCGCCCGACCATCCCTACGTGCGGAATCATCCCGAATGGTTTTATCGCCGTCCCGACGGCTCGATCAAGTACGCGGAGAATCCCCCGAAAAAGTATCAGGACATCTATCCGCTCGATTTCCATTGCGACGACTGGAAGGAACTCTGGGAAGAGCTCCGCGACGTCGTTCTTTTCTGGGTCGGCAAGGGTGTTCGCGTCTTCCGCGTAGACAACCCCCACACCAAACCTGTCACCTTCTGGGAATGGCTCATTGCCGAAATCCATGCCGTCGATCCCGATATCATCTTCCTTAGCGAGGCCTTCACCCGGCCCAAAATGATGCAAACTCTCGCCAAGGCGGGCTTCACCCAGAGCTACACTTATTTCACCTGGCGTGAGAGCGCCGCCGAATTGCGGGAGTATGTCACCGAACTCACGAAGACCCACATGCGGGACTACTACCGAGCCAACTTCTGGCCGAACACGCCCGATATCTTACCCTACCACCTCCAGCATGCGAACCCGGCGATGTTTAAAATCCGGGCTGCGCTCGCCGCGACTCTTTCTTCATCGTGGGGGATCTACTCCGGCTACGAACTCTGCGAAGGCACCCCCCTTCCTGGCCGCGAGGAATATCTAGACAGCGAAAAATATCAGCTCAAAGCCCGCGACTGGAACAAACCGGGGAACATCAAACTTTTCATCACACGTCTGAACCGTGCCCGCTGGGACAACCCGGCACTTCAGTCCTACGCGAATATTGAGTTTATTCCCGCGGATAATGACCAGATCCTCGCCTTCCACAAATGGTCGGATGACGGTCAGAATCGCATCATCGTGATCGTGAACCTCGACTCCCGCAAGCGTCACGAGTCCAACGTCCATTTGCCTCTTGCTGAGCTCGGTCTCAATCCTGACGAACCCTTCGAAGTCGAGGACGTACTCTTTGAAGAGGTCTACACATGGCGTGAATCCACCAACTTTGTGTCCCTTGACCCGCGGACCAAGCCAGTCCACCTGTTAAAGCTGAGGAAACCGTAATTAACCACGGGTCTCCTCCTCTTTTTGGAACCCCCGTACTTTATGCGTTCACGCTTTCTTACCTTTACTGTTTTTGGCCTTCTCTTCATTGGCATCGGCGAATGGGATCTCCGTGCCCGCAAGACCACACCGATCACGAAGTTAAATGACTTCTGGCTCGATTTCTGTGTTGGTAATGCCGGAGACGCGATCAGGAATCCCGCGATCTCCCTCATCCGGATAGACGACGGCTATGAACCGCTTCGCATCGGCGAAGACGAAACCGTAGCTAACGACGGACGACTTTCCCGTCTCGACTTCGCCACCATCCTCGGATTCGTCGGCAAGATGAGTCCGCGCTCAGTCGTCTTCCTCCCCACCCCAACCTTTGACGAAAATCTCGTCCTCAATCAGACCGACATCGTCCCCCTGAAAGACGCGGCGATGCGACTCCCCAAAATTACCGTCGCCTCGACGATCTCGAACGACGGAGAGCAGGCCAAAGAAGCCGTGCCGCTAGTCTATCCCGCACTCAAACTCGAGGGCGAGGCCGCCGATATCCTCACCTTCACCCGCACCGTCGCCTACCCTGATCCGCAGATCCTTCAAAACGGGATACCCGCTTTCCGCTCGATCGAATCCGCACGCGACCTCCTCAATGAAAAATCAATCCGTGTCCCCCTCATCGCAAAACGCGGTGACGCGATAGCTCCCTCCGTCATCCTCGCCGCTGTCGCTGCTCATGCGGGAGTGCCCCTCGATCAAATCGTCGTGAAGCTCGATGGCCGCAAGCCCGTCATCCAGGTCGGAGAGATCTACACGATTCCCGTCGCCGCTGATGGCACCATGCCCGTGCCGCCACACAGCGGCGTCACGACATCAATGAAGAGCCTCTCCCGCGGCGAAGACGGCAGCCTGAAAGAGACCTACCATTTTACCTCTCTCACCGTCGATGAGCTCGCCTACACCGGCGAAGCCGAGGACGAAGTCGCAAAGCGCATCCTCGTCAACTACCAGGCTAAATTCGAATCTCTCAAGGAAAACCTTGTCGTCGTCGGCTTCGACCGCACCGCCGACCGGCGCATCACCACGGCCAAAGGGGAAATCCTCTCCGAGACCACCCTCCTCGCCCGCGCCATGGCCGTGATCCAGAGCGGACGTCACATCGAGTCGTGGCCCGGTTGGGCTCGCGCGCTTGCCATTCTCGTCATCGGCGGCGTCGCCACCTACCTTTTCCGACTGCCCCGCCAGAAGTTTCTTCCCATCAGTCTCGCCGCGGTGCTGATCTTCTTCGCCGCTCAGGTCATTATCTTCTCTACGACCCTGACGTGGAACCCGCCCTTTGCCGGACTGTCACTCTTTGCACTTATGCTCGTAATCGGAATGGTCATTCCTGGTGGGAGCGGCAGCGCTAGGAAAACGACCACCTCAATTTGAGCATCAGTCGTCCCCAAAGGCTTTTTCTTTCGCGAGCTTCACCACCGCGGCAATGAGTCCGGGAATGTCGCTCGTTTTCGCCTCGAGATCTGCTTCATAACCATTCTCGACGAGAGCTTCAGATGTCACCGGGCCGATGCTCGCGATCGCCGTCTCATCCGGAATAGTGAGCCCGAGATCGAGGAAACATTCCACCGTCGAAGCGCTCGTGAACGTGATGATGTCCGCTCCTTCCTCTTTAAAACGCTTCACTGCACCAGTGGGATCTTCCGTCTCAGTGACCGTCTGATAGGCGACCGCCTCGTCGAGGATGACTCCGGCAGCGCTAAGCTCCGCGGCAAGCACCTCGCGTGCTCCCTTGGCCCGCACCCATAACATCGTCGTATTCTCGATGGAACCGATCTCCGTTTTAAAAGCTTCAGCGAGGGCTTCGGCAACATGCTTTTTCGGCATCAGGTCAGTGCCGATGTGATATTCCTTCAGCTTTGCCGCCGTTCCGGGTCCGACCGCGGCAATGCGGGCGCCGCCGAGCTCACGAGCATCCGAGCGCGCCATGTAGAAGGCGTTGAAAAAATACTCGACCGCATTCGGACTCGTGAAAATGAGCCAGTCGTAGGTGTGCGAGTCGATCACCATGCGGGCGAATTCCTTCGCGTCATCCCCCTGGGAAGGCTCAATCCGTATCGTCGGCATCTCGATGACGTCGGCACCTAGGTCACGCAGACGGCGGCTCATCTCACTCGCCTGATTGCGGGTCCGCGTCACCACGACGCGTTTGCCGCGCAGGGGACGATTTTCGAACCAGTTCAGCTTCTTCCGACAGTTCACGACCGTCCCAAAAACGGCCACCGCAGGCGCCTTGAAATCGGCTTCTTCGGCGACCTTCGCGATCGTCGCGAGCGTGCCCGTGATGGTGCGGTGCTGACCGGTTGTGGCCCAGCGCACGAGGGCTACAGGCAGCTTCGGGTCGCCGCCTTCTTTCAGGATCGCGGCGGTAATGATGGGGAGCCGTTCGACGCCCATCAGCATTACCTTTGTGCCCGGAGCCTTCGCAATTTGGGCGTAGTCGAGGGAGGACTCCTCCTTCGTGGGATCCTCGTGCCCGGTAAAAATAGTGAGCTGGGTGCAGTGGTTACGATGAGTCACGGGAATGCCCGCATAAGCCGGACCCGCAATGGCCGAACTGATCCCCGGGACAAATTCGAAGGGAATCCCCGCATCATAAAGTTCCTCAGCCTCTTCGCCGCCGCGCCCAAAGATGAGCGGGTCGCCGCCCTTGAGACGGGTCACCGTCTTGCCCTCTTTTGCTTTGTCTATGAGCAGCTGATTGATCCCTCCCTGCGGGATGGCGTGGTCTTTGGATTTTTTCCCTGCGTAAATTTTCTCCGCTCCCGGCTTCGCCCATTGCAGGAACTCGGCGTTTGAGAGGTAATCGTAGACGATCACGTCAGCCATTTCGATGCACTCTTTGCCGCGCAAAGTCATCAGTCCCGGATCCCCCGGGCCCGCCCCGACGAGATAGCAGATGCCTGTTTTTTTACTCATGTCAGGATATATTCTTGGATTTCAAATTCATCAGCATCTCCGCCAGCGCGGCGGGATCGGCGGCGGCCCCGCGCACTTCAGCGACAAAGGGTTCCGCCTGCGGGTGGCTTTCGTCGAAAACGCGCACGGCCATCGCCAGGGTCGCGCCGTCCGCCTCGAACCAAGTGTGAGCACCCACCGGTGTCTGGCAACCGGCCTTGAGAAGACCAAGGAAGGAGCGCTCCGCCGTGACCCGGCAAAAGGTCGGAGCGTCGTTGATTTTCGCGAGCGCTTCGCGGGCCGTATCGTTGTCCCGGAGAATCTCCATGCCCACTGCGCCCTGCCCGGCGGCGGGGAGGAAGACACGAGTGTCGAGCTCGTGCGCATGGACGGTGGTGCCCTCAAAGTCAAAACTCGTTTCACCCGGCTTGTAAATTCCGAGCCGCTCGATCCCGGCGCGGGCGAGGAGAATGGCATCCCATTCAGTGCTCTCGATCATCTTGCGGATTCGCGTCGGGACGTTTCCGCGAATGTCGGCGACCTCGACCCCCGGACAGAGCCAGCGCAGTTGACGCGCACGTCGGACCGCGCTCGTCGCGATCACTTTGCCGCCTAAGAGAGTCAAGTCGTCGCCCAGACCCTCTTGAGTCGTCAGGAAAACATCGGCGATGTCGGCGCGGGGCAGAGTCGCGCAGATTTCAAACTCAGGACCGAGTTCCGTTGGCACATCCTTGAGGCTGTGCACCGCAAAATCGATCTCCCGACGCAGCAGCGCCTCTTCGAGTTCTTTCGTGAAGATGCCCTTGTCAACGACCGGGTTGTCGCCCTGACTGAACTCGCTCAGCTTCAGATCGGGACGTTTGTCCCCGATCGTGCGGATCACCTCAATGCGGCAATCCACTCCGGCGGTGGCGAGCGCGGCACGCGTCATGTTCGCCTGGGCGAGAGCGAGCTCGCTCCCGCGGGTTCCTAAGATTAGAAGTCGACTCATGGATTAGTAAGAGGGCGGGCCGCCGTCTCGGTCAGGATAGGGTCGGGGCCACTGCCGCCACGTCCATCGGGCAATCCGGCGAGGGCTTCAATCCCTTTTTCCCGGAGAAATTCGTCGATGACCCCGCGACAGACGGCGATCTGCTTCTCCCGTCTCGCCTTCCCTTCGGACGCGATCTGCTGGAGCTGGTCGATGTTGTAAAGGTAGACGTTATCGATCTCGTTGACTTCGTCTTCGATATCGCGCGGTACGGCGATGTCGATGAGGAAGAGGGAATGGCCGCGACGTCCTGACATGACGCGATGGATCATCTCGTGTTTTACCACGGCATGCGGCGCCGAGGTTGAGGAAATGATGATATCGACATCGTCGAGACAGTTCTCCCAGTCGTCGAAGCGCACCGCACGGCCTTTGAGTTCCAAGGCAAGTTCCTCGGCCTTGTCGTAGCTGCGGTTCGAGACAATAATACTCTTTGCCCCGCGCGAGAGCAGGCTCTGTGCGGTGGTGCGGCTCATCTCACCGGCCCCGATGATCATGACCCGACAGCCGTCGAGCTGGCCGAAGATTTTCTCCGCGAGATCCACCGCCGCCGATCCGATCGAGGTCGAGCCCTGCTGGATGCGAGTGCTCGTGCGGACCAGTTTGCCGACAGTGAAAGACTGTTGGAAAAGTTTATTCATCCGGCGCGAGGTCGTGCCGGTCGTCTGGGCCATCGCGTAGGCCTTTTTGACCTGACCAAAGATCTCCGTCTCGCCCAGCACCATCGAGTCGAGTCCGCTCGCCACCTCGAAGAGATGCTGCGCGGCCGCATCCGCCTCGTGCCGGTAAAATTCGACCTCGCCGGGTTCCACCGCGAAGTGACCGATGAGATATTCGACCAGCTTATCCAGCGCTGCCGCCGGAGTCTCCGACCCGCCGTAAATTTCGACACGGTTGCAGGTCGAGAGGACCACCGCTTCGGAGATCTCGTCCATTCCGCAGATCTCGCTGAGGTGCTGCGGCACCGACTTCTCGGCAAAAGCAAGTCGCTCCCGGATCTCAACCGGGGCCGTCTTATGATTCACGCCGAGACAAAAAATGGACACTTGCGGGGGGGATTTAAAATGAAGCAGTCAGAGCGCCGAAAGGGTTAGCAAGGCAAAGGCAAACGCCGCGATCGCCCAGAAGGAAAGAGGTTTTGGTGGAAGTCGCTTGATGAAATGAACGACAATCAGAACAAGGTAAACGATCCAGACGGCTCCCGAGATGAGGAGATGACCGCGATCCGGAACGACTTTCATGAAGAACGCCGCCACGATCCCCACACTTAAAAGAACGGCCCCAATCACAAGCAACCTTACGAGCGCAGCGACGAGGTAGCGAATCGGCGGCATCGAGTAAAAAAGCCGCCCGGGATGGTGACTCTTTAACTGCCGATCCTGGAAAAAATACATCACCCCGGCGACACCGGCGAGGCCGAAGGCGCCATACGCCAACAAGGACATCGCGGCGTGGAGCTCGAGCCAGGGATCGAGCGCCGCAGGCGGCCGCGGGCCGGGATCGGCGGCAAGCAAATAGACAATCGCGAACAGCTGGAAGAAAAAGACCATCGGCATCGTGAAGACGCCCAATAAGGAAAGCCGGAACGCTTTTCCCAGCGCCAGATACATGATGACGATACTCCAGCTCACAAAGACGAGGACCTCGGCACCATTCGTGATCGGGCAGCGCCCGTGCATCTCCCCGCGCAACTGGAGGAAGAGACTTTGGAAAACCAAACCCACCGCCGCGATGGGGATGTTCACCCCCTGTTTCCGCGGCCTCTCCGAACGCAGAGAGACCGCGGCAAGAATGAATCCGCCGAGAAATGCCAGAGTGGCAAGAATGAGATAAAGGTCGTCCATCCGGAGAGGGCTAAAAGCACTCCGCGCCAGTCGCAGAGGGTAATAAACCTAACGGCCCGGGGCCGCTTTGCAAGGAGCTTACAGGCACGGAAAAGAGTGGCATCCACCCTCTCAAACGAGCCGTAGGGCGGTCAGACAATTGCCTGACCGACCAGCGCGATGAGCCGATCAAAATCCGTCGCACTGGTTTTTGCGACGAATCCCCGCGCATGGGCAAAATGGACGTCTGCCTCATCGATGATGCGGGTGAAGTCTAGCAGGGCGGAGTCTTCGTGACGCGAAAGACCGTAGCCCTCGCCTCGTCGATCAGGATAGATCAGACCCGCGATGTTTTCTCCGCGAGTTTCGATGAATCGGCCAAGACCCGAAGAGGGATCATCGGGCATGGGGTCCGTCCTCGGCATGAAGAGGACGCGCACTTTTCGACCGTCCGCACCCACATCGACAAATGAGGCATTATCCGCCACGTAATCGAGACGCTCGCGCAGAGTCCTCAGATACATGAAAAGATCCTCCCCCACCATGCGCATCACCTCCCAGACCGGATCCCCGGCCCCCAGCTCCCGCTTTTGGGCAAAACGGCGCAGCAGGGTGATATCGACGGGAGAATTGAGTCGGTTCACGATCGAACGATCCACTCCAAGCCAGTCCGCTGTGGCAAAGGGACCTCGCGTGTCGAACCACTCGGCAGGCTCGAGCCATTCACAGAAGCTGCGGGCATCTTCGTAGAGACCGAAATCCTGCAGCACAAGTGAGAGCGCACAGACCGGTTCGTGATCACGGGGAAACTGGTGATGGTCAAAGTTCGACTTAGACGGGTCGTGCTCACCTCCCACATCCACCACGACGATGCGCGGATCGGCGAGGTCCTCGTCAGTCGGATCGCGTCGCCAGACCGGCACGCCATGGCGCGCCACGAGGAGACAACAGGCGAGAAAGTCGTCTTTGTGCGCGCTGCCGGGGTGGGTCAAAATAGCTTTCATCAGTTTTATTTCGCCGCTTCCAGGAGCACTTCCATCTCTCGAACCACCTCATTCGGTTCGATACGCAGCATGCAGCGATAATCGATGGGACACTCGCGCAGGAAACACGGGCTGCAATCGACCTTATGCCGGATAACACGATGAATCGTGCCGATCGGCGCGGTGAAATCCGGCTCGGTTGAGCCGAATATTGCCACCGTCGGCACTCCGAGCGCGGCGGCGAGGTGCATTGTGCCGGTGTCGTTCGTCGCGACAAGATGACAGCTTTGCAATTCTTCGACGAGCCCGGCGATGCTTGTCTGTCCGGCCCGGTTCACCCGCGGCTCGGCAACGAGCGCAGCAAGGTCGTCACCGATCTGCCTCTCGGCCGGACTCCCGAAGATCGAGACCCGTATTTTCAGATCCGGTCGATTCGCGCGCAGATTCCCGATCGCCTCGGCGTATCGCTCGATCGGGTAGCGCTTCGCATTGCCATACTCTGCCCCGGGGCAAATGCCGAGATGAATTTCCGATCCGGCATTCCCCGCGATCGGAGTCGGCGGCGGCGGGATCGCGAGCAACTCATCGATGGCCTCCATCGTGATGCCCATTGCCTCAATGAGATGGAGATACCGATGCACGTGGTGCTGTTTTTCCGGCGACGGGAGCGCCTCCTTCACCGCGCGATGGAGAAGAAAGCTCCGCTGATAGCGGGCATAACCGGTCAATCGCCGCACCCCGCCGAGGCGCAGTTCGAGGGCCGATCGAAAGGAATTCGGCAGCAGGAGCCCTTCGTCGAAAGAGCCATGCTCGCGAATGAGGCGACCAACCGCGAGGGGACCGAGAGATTTCGAAAAAGGAATCACCGCATCGACCTCGTCGCGCGCCGCCCACATCGGGGCGAGATTATCCCGGCACGTCACCGTGAGATGGATCCCGGGTCGACTTTTTTTCAGGGCCCGCACCGCCGGGAGCGACATGCAGGCGTCGCCGAGGGGATTTGGCGAACGCACGAGCCACCGATAGGGCACCGTCTCAGCACCGCCCGCCGGTTCGTGAAGTTGTCCGGGAGCGGTCATCGAAAGGTCATCGGCCTGATCGCCGGGTAGGATCTGAATTCACCTGGGGAAACTCACTGGGCCGGTGCCGGTGCCGGTGCCGGTGCCGG
>JANQVJ010000067.1:0-3729 GCA_030730365.1 Verrucomicrobiales bacterium | reverse complement strand
CGGGCTCGACCGAGAGGCTCTCGAGGCCGGGGATGTTCCTCAACTCGGGCGGAAGACCCGGAATGTCGGGCTGTTTTGCCTCAACTCCCTCCAGCAAATCACTCGCAGCCGAGTCACGGAACTCGCGGGTCTTCACCATCGCCAGACCGATCGCCGAAACAAAAAAGAGGATTCCGAGCCAGGTCGTAAACTTCTGGAGGATGTCGGTGGTGTGCGCGCCGAGGGCCGAATCGAGCGTGCCGCCGCCGAATGCTGCACCGAGACCCTCCTGCTTCGGACGCTGGATCAATACGACCAGCACCATCAGTATGCTGACCGCGATGATGATCACCGTTAACAAAATGGATAGAATTGCCATGGGGCGGCGAATATGCGACACAGGTACAGGCTTGTAAAGCGCTAGAATCGACTCCCTTCAGCGCATACCGGCCGCAATCCATGAGTCAGCCCGCCCCAGACGCCCCTGAAATCGAGGGATCGGTCCACGCCATCGTTTTTCACAACGAAGAAAACGGCTACACTATCATGCAGGTTCGGAACGCCCGGGGCGAGACCGTAACCGTGCGCGGGCGCATCCCGGCTGTCGTCGAGGGCGAACAAATCCGGGCGACCGGCCAGTGGAAAAATGATCGTCGCTTCGGTTGTCAGCTCGAGGCCGATCGCATCCACGCCCTCCCGCCGAAAACGCCGGACGGCATCCGCCGTTTCCTCGCGAGCGGATTCATCGACGGCATCGGGCCCGCCTATGCCGGTCGCATCGTCGAAGCCTTCGGCATCGACACCTTCCGCGTCATCGACGAGGAGTCCCAGCGACTCGAAGAGGTCGCCGGCATCGGAAAAATGCGGCGTCTCCGCATCAAGGATTCATGGAAAAAGCAACGCTCCGTCCGCGACATCATGATCTTTCTCCACGCCCACGGCCTCTCCACCGCCCGGGCCCTGCGTCTTTATAAAACCTACGGCGATGAGGCGGTCAACATCCTCCGTGCCGATCCCTACCGCCTCGCCCGCGAGATCCCCGGAGTGGGATTCCGCACTGCCGACGACATCGCCCGCCAGATGGGTCAGGCACCCGACGCCCCCCGCCGACTCGCCGCGGGTCTCCTCCATGTCCTCGAACAGGCCGGACAGAACGGTCACTGCGCCCTCCCGCGCGAAAAACTCATCACCGACGCCGCCTCGACCCTCACCTGCGATCCCGACGCTCTCGAGACTCCGCTAAACCAGCTCATCCTCGAATCCCGCGTCATCGTCGAAAACAACGGCGAAGAAACTCTCGTTTTTCCCACCGACCTGCACGAAGCCGAGAGCCTCGTGGCAAAAGCCATCCTCCGACTCCTCGCCGCCCCCGTCACTCTACCCGCGATCGATCCGGTGGCAGCGCTGGAGTGGTTCGAGAGGCACAACGAACTCAAACTCGGACCCGAACAGGCCGATGCCGTCATCCGCGCCGCCAGGCACCGCTTTTTTGTCATCACCGGCGGTCCCGGAGTCGGAAAAACCACAATTCTCAAAGCTCTTTTGCAAATCCTCGTCGCCAAGAAGGTCAATCCCGTCCTCTGCGCCCCGACCGGACGCGCCGCCAAACGCCTCGCCGAGAGCACCGGACGCGAGGCCTTCACGATCCACCGCGCCCTCGAGTATCAGCCCCACGCCGGCTTCACCCGCACCGCGCACAAGCCTCTCGCCGGAGACCTCTTCATCATCGACGAGGCTTCCATGATCGACATCAATCTCATGGCCGCACTTATGAGCGCGATCCCCCCGCACGGCAGCGTTCTCCTCGTCGGCGACGTCGACCAGCTCCCTTCCGTCGGACCCGGCAGCGTCCTCCGCGACATCATCGAGAGCGGAGCCGTCCCCGTTGCGCGCCTTACCGAGATCTACCGACAGGCCGCGTCTAGCCGCATCGTCATCGCCGCCCATGCCGTCAATGAGGGGCAGCGTCCCTCCCTCGAAAAAGTGCCCGACTCCGATTTCTTTTTCCTCGAAAGACAGGGAGGCGAGGCCATCACCGAAACGATCAAACACCTTATCGCCGAGCGCATCCCCGAAGGATTCAAGCTCCATTCCCGCGACGACATCCAGGTCCTCACCCCCATGAACCGCCAGTCGCTCGGAACGAAAGAGCTCAACGCCACCCTCCAGGCCGCGCTCAATCCTCCCGCCGAATTAAAATTCGAGATCGAGCGCTTCGGAACCACTTACCGCACCGGCGACAAAGTCATCCAGGTTAGGAACAACTACGAGAAAGAAATCTTCAACGGCGACATCGGTCACATCGCCGAGATCACGACCGATCCGACTTCAATATACGTCACTTTTGACGGGCATCAGCGGGTCCATTACGAACCAGGCGAACTCGACGAACTGCAGCTCGCCTACGCCATCACGATCCACAAATCGCAGGGCAGCGAATTCCCCGCGGTCGTCATTCCTCTGTCCTCGCAGCATTACATCATGCTGCAGCGCAACCTACTCTACACCGCGATCACCCGGGGAAAACGTCTCGTCATCCTCGTCGGAGAAAAAAGAGCCCTCGATCTCGCCGTGCAGAACAGCGACAGCACCCACCGCTTTTCGGGACTAAAAGAGAAACTGAAATCATCCCTGATGCACCGGAATCCGGGGCCTGATCCGGTGAATCAAGAAGGTTGAGTCTGTGACTTGAGAGGTTTACACTCTCTCCATGAATCTCAACCGTCGCCGCTTCCTCGCCACTTCCGCCTCCGCCCTCACCGCCGGTGGATTTCTCTCCTCCTGCAGTGAATCCAGTGAAGACGAACCCGGCACCGGCACGGCTGAGTCACCATTTAAAATCTCCCTCGCCCAGTGGTCTCTCAATAAGGCGATCAAAGCGGGTGAACTCGACAATCTTGACTACCCGAAGTTCACCAAAGAGACCTTCGGCCTCAACGCGATCGAATGGGTCAATCAGTTCTTCTACGTCGAGGATCCCAAGCTCGGCTACCAGCCCAAAGACCAGGCGTATCTGGCTGAAATGAAAAAACGTTGCAACGACCTCGGAGTCACCAACGTCCTCATCATGTGCGATCGTGTCGGCAACCTCGGGGACCCTGACATCACCAAACGCACCGCCGCCGTCGAGGGTCATTACAAATGGCTCGATGCCGCGAAATTTCTCGGCTGCCACAGCATCCGTGTGAATGCCGCCTCCGACGCCAGCCTCAACCCCGAGAATCAGGCAGACCTCTGCACCGAGGGGCTCCGGCGCCTCGCCGAACACGCAGCCCCCATGGGACTTGGCGTCATCGTCGAAAACCACGGGGGACTCTCCTCCAACGGAGCCTGGCTCGGCGGAGTGATAAAAAATGTGGGCCTCGACAACTGCGGGACCCTTCCCGATTTCGGTAACTTCTACGTGGTTAAAAATCGGGGCAACGCCGAACAATACGAGAAAGAGAAGGCGCTTTACCTCGGTGATCCTTCCTATACCGAAGATCCCAAAGGGCTCGCCTATGACCGCTATCAGGGAACGAAAGAGCTAATGCCCTACGCCAAAGGTGTCTCGGCCAAGGCTCATGACTTCGATGCTGAAGGGAATGAAATCCACACTGATTTCACCAAAATGATGCAAATCGTAAAAGGGTCAGGCTACCGCGGCTATGTCGGCATCGAGTACGAAGGTAACGACCTCGGCGAAGTCGAAGGCATTAGGAAAACCATCGCCCTTCTCGAGCGCACCTTTGCCTTGCTGTGATCGTGGTT
>JANQVJ010000066.1:4460-15715 GCA_030730365.1 Verrucomicrobiales bacterium | reverse complement strand
CACCTGCACCGGATGTTTCAAATAAGCGATCAGATCCACGACCTGTCCCTCGTCAAAAGCGAGGAGCAGCCCCTCGGGCATCATTGAGACGGGGACGACTTCGCGTTTGGCGACCTCGCTCTTCTCCAACACGATCTCCCCCGTCGTCTGGCGCAGCTTCAGGGTGCGATCATTCTCCTCACCAACGACACCGGTGAGGACACGACCGTCGGCATGAGTGAGGAGGCTCATGCGATAATCGGCACTGACGACCGCGCCGGGATCGAGGATATTCTCGAGCAAGTAGCCGAGGTCGTTGCGATTGGATCCAGTGAGATCGGGACCGATTTTACCCCCCTCGCCATACATCACATGACAGGCACCACAGATCCCCGCGTAGAGCTGGCGCCCGCGGCTGAGGTTCGCCGAGGCGAGACGTTCCGGGGTGAGTTTGGCGGTCCACTCTTCGATAAGCCTGCGTTTATCCTCGGCTGACTCCCGCACTTCGCCCCAGATCCTGACGAGCTCGGAACGCAGCGTTTCATCGTCAAAAGCGCTGATCTGGCGCGCGTGGAAGGCCGAGAGATCCGACTTCGGTATCGCGCCCGTTTCGATCCCCTTAAGCAGAGCCCCCGCCCAGGCAGGGCGCGAGACGAGCACTTCCATCAAAGCGGGTCGCGACGCGGAATCGAACTTTTTATACCGCTTCGCGAGAGACTCCCCGAGAGCGGGATCATCGAAGAGGGCGAGCCCCTTCACCGCCACGGCATTGAGATGGCGATTCTCAAGGAGCCCCTCGCAGAGCTGCCGCAGATCGTCGGGACGATTGGCGATGAGCGTCTCGAGCGCCGCCTTGCGCATCGCGAGGTCGGCCCCATCGTTCTTCACGAGAGTCTTGATCTCATCGAGGGCACGCCCGTCTCCGAAGATCACGCTGAGCTCGCGAACGAGGCCACTGATACCCTCATCCGCCCCCGGTTCGACCGCGGCGACGAGACTGTCCCAACGCTCAGGTTTGGGAGCCTTCCGCCAGCCCTGCAGGCCCTCGCTGACGCCGGTGAGGAGCGCGAGTTGCGCGGCGCGCTCCCGCTTCCCTATCATGCTGAGGAGCGCGTCAAGGGCGGCGGGATTTTTCCCGATCCGGCTCGTGAGGCTGCGCGAAATCCAGCGCTGCGTCTCAGGCCAGCGGGAGTTCTCCGCGATGCGCACGAGGGCGAGCGGATCCGACTCCGCCAGCGGACTGATTCCGAACCAGACGAGATGCGGGAGATTGTGATCGGCGGCATCTTCGTCACGGGACGCAAGTGCCATCCCGAGCGCGGCGCGCTGGGGAAAGGGCAATCGCTGCAGGGTCGAGGCGAGGGCTAGGCGCACCGGTCCGGAGGAGTCCTCCCGGGCCATCTTGAGGAATCGGGAAAAAACATCGCCGGCGAGCGGCGCGGGCATTCGATCCGGCAACGGGCCGGTGAGGGTGTCGATGGGCTGCCCGTCGACGAGCAGACGGATCGCCCAGACTCGGAGGGCTTCGTCTTTGTCCGACAGGTGGACAGACCAGTCTACCCCAGCACCCATCGCATGGAGATTCCACATCGCTCTCAGACGCAGGACCGCGTCTCCGTCACCGCCGAGCACCTCGCGGTTACGGGCTTGCAGAGCGGGATCGGCTTCGCGGCCTGGCAGATCCACTCTCAACTGCCTATCCTGCCACGGATCGACGGCGGTGAGAGGATCGCCCCCACTCACTTCCGGGACCGTTTTTCCCTCACTGTATTGAATGCGGTAAATCCTCCCGCTCGTGCGGTGGACTCCGGTATGGTCGTGGCACTCCCCTGTATCGCTCCAGTCCAGCAGATAGACCGCCCCGTCTGGACCGGGGCGAATGTCGATACCGCGGAACCATTTATCTTTTGTCAGGAAGATGTCGGGTTCGTGACGTCCGACGTAGCCGCTTCCCTCGCGATCGAGGCGCTCCACATTGGTGCGGAATCCGTGCATGTTGAGAGTGAAAAGGCGATCGTGAAAACGCTCTGGCCACGACTCGCCCTGATAGATCATCATGCCGATGTGGGCATGACCGCCGCCGAAGGCATCGGCCGCTCCGTCGCGGGACTCGCTCCACTTGCCTGCGGTGTCGAAGTGCCAGTGATCGGCATGCATGTCAAGACGCTCGTAAAAATAGGGATTCGGATCGGCCCCCGAACTTTCTTTGAAATGTGCGCCGGAGATGCCGTGCCAGAGATGGCCGTTGACCGTGTTGATAAAAAACAGCTCGCCGTGGCGGTCCCAGTCGTGCCCCCAGGGATTCGTCGTTCCGTGGGTGACCATCTCGAAGACCTTCCGACCCGGATGGAATCGCCAGATCCCGCCCTTCATCGGAATGCGTTCCGCATCGGCTGTCCCCGGCACACCGACCCGCCCGGGACAGGAGTGACCAACGCGACCGTAGAGCCAGCTGTCGGGCCCCCAGCGCAGACCGTTGGCGAAGTTGTGGTAGTTCGCCTCGGCCACGGTGAACCCGTCGAGTAGCACGACCGGTTCACCGTCGGGCACATCGTCGCCATCGGCATCGGGGATGAAGAGCAACTGCGGCGGACACATCAGCCAGACGCCGCCGCGTCCCACCTCGACGCTCGTGAGCATGCTGACTTTGTCGGTGAAGACCGTCCGTTTATCCGCCCGACCGTCCCCGTCGGTGTCTTCGAGGATGAGGACACGATCCCGCATCGAAAGATCGAACCTCGTCTGCCGCTCGGCGTAGGTATAGTTCTCGGCGATCCAGAGACGTCCGCGTCCGTCCCAGGTCATCGCGATGGGATTCTGCACTTCAGGCTCTGAAGCGAAGAGATTCGCGGTAAAGCCGCCGGGAAGCTCGAACATTTTTAAAGCCTCCTCCGCTGCGGGAGGCCGGGCGCTCGCATCGGGTTCGCTGTTGCGGATCCCGGGGAACTCCTCCGCCGAGGCGACCGAGCATAGCAGAATAACAAAAAGAGATAGGAGTTTAATGGTCATGTCAGGGGGAGATGACTTTTTCACTTCAGATACATCTCGAGTTGCTTGCGCTGCTCATCCGTCAGCGGGAGAAATTCGATCTGCACTCGCGGTAGATACGTCCGGAGAGACTCGATCTCCTCTGCGGAGATCTCCGTTCTCGTGATCTTGAGCTTTTCCAACTCCGGCAGAGCCCCGAGTTGGCGCAGGGCCTCGAGGCTGAATCGCGATTCGCCAATCTCGAGAGAGCTGAGCGACTTCATCTTCGCGATCGTGGCGAGAGACTCGTCGGTCAGAGAGAGCGATCGCCCCTGTCCGGGGAGGCGCTGGCCGAGCATCAGCGAGCGCACTCCGGGAAGCGTCGCAATCATCGCGTTGGCCGATTCGGTCTGGTAGGTGTGCCAGGTGCGCAACTCCTTCAGCGTCGCGATCTTCGCAATCGCCGCGAACCCAGCGTCGCCCATCGACATGCCGGCGACCGTGAGTTTTTCCAGGTTCGGCATCGCCACCCACGCTGAAAATCCCTCTCCCGTGAATCCCTCCATGCGGAATGAAAGATGGAAAAAAGCGACTGATCGCAGGCTCGTGCATCCGGCCATGAGCCGCAAGCCTTCGTCACTGAGCTGCGCCCCGTCAGCGGAAAAAGACTCGAGGTTTTTCAGCCTCAATAACTGAGAGACGGTCGCATCGTTGAGGCCAGCCGCCTTGCCGTAGACGGTGATTTTTTTCAATCCGGCCAGTCCGCCAATGGCTTCCCACTGCGCCGTCCCGAGACCGCTGCTGTCACGAAACTCGATCTCTGTCACGAGCTCGCCGCTGCGCACGACCTTGCCCCCGAGGCCCTCGAGCTGCGCTACCGTCGCTAAGTCATCAGCGAGCGCAGGGAGAGCGGCAAAGAGGAGGCCGGCGAGAAGGAGACTGAAACGATGCATTTCTAACTCGGAGAGCAATATCAGGGAAAAGACAAGCTTTTGCTGTGGCACGATCGTTCCCTTCAAAAGCAAATTCAGCATCCTGCCGATGCTCCTTCGGGAACCCGATCACTCGACAACCGGTTCCCCGATGAGCATGATGGAACCGACGTACCACTGGTTAGGCGCGTATTTATCGGGATCCTTCTCCATGTCGGGCCGGTTCTTCTCGAAAAGAATGGTCCGCTTGTCGGGCGCCGCCGCGTCGAGTGTGGCCGTCACGGAGTGAATCACGGACGCATCGAGTTCACTGCCGACCTGCATCTTGCTGAGCCGGTGATAGGTGCAATAGGCATCAAAACGGGGGACGATCTTTTCTTCGCCCCCGTCGAGCTTCACCTTCAGTTGTCCCCCGTCGGGACCGACGAGGTCGTAGAAGCCCATGACCGATCCTTTGAAACGGAAGGTCAGAGCCGCTCCCGGAGCCGAGGCTCGCCATATCACGGGCATGAGTCGACTAAAGCGCTTTGCTACCTCGCCCCCCTTCTCATCACCGTCGAGCCGGGTCCATTCACCGCTCACCATTGACTCGGAAAGAGGCACCAGCTTTGCGTCGGCCCAGTGATCGGGCCGGAGCGGTGCCCCGCTGAGCCGGGCGGGTGCGGCGGAATCAGGGGCGATTTTCACCAACTCATCCCAGGAGCGGGCGATTGCCTCGGTGTAGAGGACGTGGCCGGTCTCGACGAGCGGATGCACTCCGTCCGTGGAAAAGGGTAGCGCAGCGAGCGGGGCAGCGTCGTTCCCTTTGGCGGGCTGCTCCCCTTTGAAGACAAGCGTTCCGTCCTTGGCCTGCTTCGCCACCTCCATACCAAGATGGATCGAGGGAATGCCGTAGTGGTCGGCGACTTCTTCCATCGCGCTCGCGGCACGTGAAAATATACCGGTCTGCAAATCAGCGAGGAACGGCTCGCTGATCGTGTAGACAAAAATGATATCCGTCGCCGGATCCACCTTCCACGCCTGCCGCACGATGCCCTCCATCGCCTGATGAATCTGCTGGGGCCGGGCACCGCCGTCATTCACTGCGAACTCGACAAAAAGGAGATCAGGACGGTGCGTCAGGACATCCTGACCGAAACGAAAAACACCGAGGTCAGATCCCGTCCCGCCAATCGCGGCGTTGATCTCGGTCCATTTCAGATCGGGGTATTTCCGCTGAAAAAGTTCGAGCGATTTCACCCGCCATCCCGGGGCCGCCGTGATGCTGCCTCCGAGGTAGCCGACGCGAATTTCCTTCCCCGCACCCGACTCGATCTTTTTCAGCACATTCGGGATACCACCCCGCCCGCGGAACTCGACCGCCTCGCGCCGAGGGTAATCGTCCTGCGCGGAGAGAGTCGTGATAAACGAGACGAGAAGAGCGATCAGGAAGAGTGATTTTCGGATCATGGGAGTTTCGCTTCGAATCGGAAACTAAGGTTTGGCGACGTAGTCGAAACTCTCGACATTGATCGTGAGTGTCTTCGGAGAAGCCACCGGAGAGAGGTCCACAAATTCGCCTTCCATCTTGGATCCGTAAAAGGCACCCATCTGGCGGAGGTGGCGGAAGTGGACCTCGCAGCGAATCCCCGTCTTCGCGTCGAGCGGCACGGTAAAGGCGAGAAAGAGAGGGAAGGCAGACGATTTATCGCCGAAGAGGGTCACCGAATCGCCCTTGTTGAGGACGTTCTCCGCATCGAGCCGCAGCGCATTGTCATAACCGACGGCGTCAGTCTTCCTCGCCTTCCCGAAAAAATCCACGATCTGACCGGGGGTCATGTAGACGTAGTCACCGATGTATTTTTTAAGCGTCGCGATCTTCGCCTCGACCTCGCGCAGCTTTGCCTCCTGCCCCGCCTTGAGGAGGAGCCCGTGCCGTTGCTTCATCTGGAGATCCTGACTGAGACGAATCGTCTCGACCCGTCCGTCGGCACCGTAGCTCCCATCAAGATGATCGATGTAGAGGGGTCTGCCGTTTTCCTGCACCTCGACCCGATACTGCCACGAGTAATTCTTAAGCCTCTCCCGGTTTTTATTAATCTTTTCCGAATAGATGAGGGCCCACTGCGCAGGGTCCTTGCTGATCGTGATGGGAGCCTGAGCCCCCGCCTCGCGAACGGGCAGGGTAAAGAGGACGCTGAGGAAGAGACTCAACAGGGCGAAACGGGAGAGCAAGGAGGGCCTGGTCGAGTGCATGAGGAATGGTGGATCAAGTGAGGGAAACTGGCGAGTTCTTTCCTGAGGTCGAGGGAGTTGAATCCGCGTTCCCGCCGCGTGCGTCAACCCGCAAGTTGTGCCACCTTGCAGCAGCCATGAAAAAGATACCCCTCATCACAGTCTTCGCTGTCGCGCTTCTCACGCTCCTCGCGCTCACCACTCTCGCCTCCGCCGGGACGCACCATGTCTACTTTGGCACGGGCGGGCCGGGAGCAGAGGGCATCTACCGGGCCACCTTTGACACGCAGACCGGCAAACTGAGCGCCGCCGAACTCGCCCACAAAATCAGCGGCCCCGGCTTCCTCGCGCTCCATCCTGACGGGACCAAACTCTACGCCGTCGCCTCTCAGGAAAAAGAAGGCGGTGTCGCGGCTTACCGCATCGGGGCGGGCGGGGCTCTCGAGCTTTTCCACTTCGAACCGACCGGTGACGGCGGCGCGGCCCATGTTGCGGTTCATCCTTCGGGCAAATTCCTCCTCACCGCACAATACGGCGGAGGTTCCGTCTCGCTGCTGCCGCTCGATAACGAAGGCAAACCCGGCACCGCCACGGTGACCGAGCACGAGGGCGGCTCGGGCGTCGTGGAAGGACGGCAGAAGGCGCCTCACCCGCACTGGTGCGGTTACTCGCCGGATGGAAAATACGCTTTCATCCCCGACCTCGGCATGGACGGCATCGTCATTTACGCGGTCGACCCTGACAAGGCCGCAATAACCAAACACGGCTTTGCCGCCTCTGTTCCCGGGGGCGGCCCCCGTCACATGCGCTTCTCCAATGACGGGAAGTTCATTTACCTGCTCAACGAATTGAGCCTCTCGGTGAGCGTCTTCTCGTGGGATGCCGGAGCCGGCAAGGCGGCGCTCCTCTCGACCACGCCCGCGCTCAGCGAAGAGGTGAAAGCGGCCGAGAATTTCAACTCCGCCGCTGAGATTCTGGTGCATCCGGCAGGGCCCTATGTCTACTCGTCGAATCGCGGACACGACACGGTCACCGCTTACAAAATCGGTGAAGGCGGTGCCGCGCTCGGAGTCATTCAGGTCCAGCCGATCCGGGGCGCTTTTCCCCGCAACATCAATCTCGATCCCTCTGCCAAATGGCTCCTCGCGGCGGGCGCCGACTCGAATACGATAGCCGTTCACGCGGTCGATCCCGCGACCGGTCTGCTGACCTATCAGCGCGGATCCGTGATCAACGTCCCGGCCCCGATCTGCATTCTCTTCGGTCCGGGGAATTGAGCTTTGGAGCCCGGTAATGGCGGGGATCAACCTCAAATGCTCCAACCAGCCACTGGAAATCGCTCTCGATCTTTGCCCCTCCGCGTGTTTCACCATTGCTTTCGCTTCGCTTCAGCGACCCGCTCCACCGCCATCGCGCAATTGCCATCCCGACTCGCGCACGTCACGATCCTGGAATGACGCGGACCTGCCTCCTCTCTCTCGCTTTCTCCTTTTTCACACTCCTCCCGCCCGCGGCAAGGGGACAGGATGCCGCCACCTACCTGCCGGATCGTGTCGAGCTGATCCCGCTGCCGGACCATCAGGTCAGCTTCCAGGTCGATGGAGTCGAGGCGACGCGATGGCATTTTGATCCTAAATATCCCCGACCTTTCTTTTACCCCTTTAACGGCCCCTCGGGCAGCACTCTGACGCGCATGGGACATCCCGGAGCGCAGAATCACGATCACCACCGATCGATCTGGTTCGCCCATAATAAAGTGAACGGACTCAACTTCTGGGCCGAGGGGACCGGCACCGCGATACGGCAGAAATTCTGGTATCGCTATCGGGACGGTGAAAAAGAGGCAGTCATGGCCTCGGTCCTCGGGTGGTATGACACGGAGGGAAAAGAGATCATGGAACAAGACCTCGTCGCCGCGACGATTCCGCTGGAAAACGGCGAACACCTCCTTGAGATCCAGATCACGATGCGGCCGGCCGCTGGATCGGCCGAGGTGACCCTTAACCAGACGAACTTCGGACTTCTCGCCGTGCGCGTCGCGAAGACTCTCAGCAACACCTTCGGCGGCGGTCAACTCACCAGCAGCGAAGGTCTCACCGGGGAAGAGTCCATCTTCGGTAAACCGGCCCGCTGGATGAACTACTCGGGGCCTGTCCCCGCCGGCATTGGGACCGGGCGAAAAATGGTGACCGAGGGCATTACCTTTTTTGATCATCCGGAAAATCCGCGCTACCCCACCGCCTGGCACGTGCGGGCCGACGGCTGGATGGGCGCGGCCTTTTGCCTGAGCGAGGGACATACGATCACGGCCGCGACTCCCCTGATCCTGCGATATCTCCTCCACTCCCACGCCGGAGCCTACGATGCCGACCGGGCCAGCGCGGTCGCACAGGCCTTCGCCACACGTCGCGGCTTCGAAATCGCCAAATCAAAACAGCCCCACCGGCAGTTCGAAGTCTGGCGTCACGGAGAAAAGCCAGCTCCAGAGGAATGAGTTCCGCCATCGCGGGGAGGCGTCATCCCGTGCCCCGTGTGCCTCATTCGGTGCTTCCCGTCGCCTCTGGAAAAGTCCTAGTCTTGGCCCATGACCGCTCATCCCCTCGACCGCCGCCATTTCATCAAGTCAGCCGCCGCCCTCGCCGGAGGCGCCGCCTTCGGCTTCCCCGCGATCACCAGCTGTCAGTCGCCGAACTCAAAACTCAATCTAGCCGTTATCGGCGTTGGCGGACGCGGGCGAGCCCAGCTCCAAGCCGGCCTCGATGCCAAAGAACACATTGTCGCCCTTGTCGACGTGAATGAAAATCACCTCGGTTCCGCTCTCGGCCTTGCCCCAAAAGCCCGCAGCCACCAGGACTTCCGCGACTTTTTCGGCAGGATGGACGACATCGACGCGGTCATGGTCTCCACGACCGAGCACACTCACGCCTTTGCCTGCCTCCCTCCGCTCCAGGCCGGCAAGCATGTCTATTGTGAAAAACCCCTCACCCGGGATGTGTTCGAGGCCCGCCTCATCACCGCCGCCGCCGCGAAAGCCGGTGTCCAGACCCAGATGGGCACCCAGATCCACGCGAGTGAAAACTACCGTCGTGTCGTCGAGCTGATCGAATCGGGTGCGATAGGCCCGGTAAAAGAAGTCCACAGCTGGGTCAGCCGCGCCTGGGGTTGGCAGTCCCAGGCCGATGCCGGAAAGTATAAAGATATCATTTACACCCCCGACACGCCCGACCGGGCCATGCCCGTTCCCGATGGACTAGACTGGGATCTCTGGGTCGGACCCGCCCCCTACCGTGACTTCCACGAGTATTATTTCCCCGGACCGCGCTGGTATCGCTGGTGGGATTTCGGCAACGGCACCATGTCCGACCTCGGTAGCCACCGCAACGACCTGCCCTGGTGGGCCTTGAAGCTCGACGCCCCCCTCACGATCGAGCCTGTCGCCGGACCACCCGCCCACCACGACATCGCCCCCGCGACGATGGCGGTGAAATACACCTACGGCGCCCGCGGCGAGATGCCACCGGTTGAGCTAACCTGGTATCAGGGCGCCACGAAACCCAAACTCTGGATGGACGGTAAGATCCCGCAGTGGGGAGACGGAGTCCTCTTTGTCGGCGAAGAGGGCATGCTGCTCGCCGACTACGGGAAGCTCCTGCTGCTGCCCGAGGAGAAATTCGCAAACTTCAAAGCACCCGCACCCTACCTCGCACCCTCGCCCGGCCAGCAGGCCGAGTGGATCCTCGCCTGCCGGGGCGAAGGCCCGCAGCCGCTCTGTCATTTCGGCTATTCAGGACCTCTCACCGAAGCGAATCACCTCGGCAACGTTGCCTACCGCGCCGGTAAGAAACTCGAGTGGGACGCAACAAACATGAAATTCCCCAATGCGCCCGAAGCGGAGAAATTCCTCAGCCGCGCCTACCGCAAAGGCTGGTCTCTGACCACGGGATGACACGGCGGGTGACTGAATTCGGGTCGAGATTCCGGTTGTTTAAAAAGCAAAATCCGATGACAGTGGACGGTGCCCGCGAAAAGTGGAGGTTTTCTTACCCCGACTCATCAAGATACGGCATCCCCTCAACTCTCAATATGAAAAAAGTATCCTCCACCCTGCCCGGCATGGCGACCATCGTAGGCCTCGGTCTCCTGACCCTCAATGCCACGGCGCAAAATGAAACCCCGGCCCCTCCCGCCCCTCCCACGGCGGTAGCACCGCCTGCAGGCGCTCCCGGTGCTACTCCCGGTGCCCCTGCCGCGGCGGCGGTCTCCGAAACCGATGTCGTCCTCACGGTTGATGGCACCGAGATCACCGTGGCTGATGTCCGGGAACTTTTTACCGGACGCTATGGACGCCAGTTCGAGCAGATGCCTCCCGAGCAGCGCGCCATGATCGAGCCTCAAATTCAGCAGATGGTAATGAACGAGCTCATTCAGAAGACACTTCTGTCCAACGCCGCCAAGAAAGAAGGCATGAAAGCGACTGACGAAGAGGTCGAAAGGAGCATGAAGGAGATCGCTGCCTCCATCCCCGAAGGCGCCTCCCTCGAAGAGTTCGCCGCCTCGGCTGGGGTCAGCCTTGATCGCATCCGCAAGCAGATCACCGAAGACACCAAGATCCGGAAGCTCTACGAGAAAATCACCGCCGATGTCGCCGCCCCCGCCGAGGCCGACGTGAAGAAATACTTTGAAGAGCATCCCGAAGAGTTTGCGCAGAAAGCCAGCATCGACGCTTCCCATATCCTCATCTCAACCCAGGGCATCACCGAGCCGGCTCAGCTCGCCGCCAAGGAAAAGGCAGCCAAAGAGCTTCGCGAAGAGCTCGTTGCCAAAAAAGGAGAAAACTTCGGCGAGATGGCCGGAGTCCATTCCGATTGCCCCAGCAAAGCCGAAGGCGGAAACCTCGGTGAATTCGAGAAAGGGCAGATGGTGCCGGAGTTCGAGGCCGCTGCCTTCGCTCAGGAAGTTGGTGCCATCGGCGAAACCGTGAAGACCCAGTTCGGCTACCACATCATCAAGGTAAACGGCAAAAAAGAAGCCAAGACACTCGCGTATGCCGATGTGCAAAAGGACCTCACCGAGCGGCTCGCACAGGAAAGCAAGTCCGCCAAGATGGGCGCCTATGTCGAAGCCCTCCGCGAGGGTGCCAAGATAGTTCAGCCAAATGCTCCC
>JANQVJ010000066.1:0-4360 GCA_030730365.1 Verrucomicrobiales bacterium | reverse complement strand
CCAGGCGCTCCAGGCAGCGCTCCCCAAGCACCTGCCAAAGAAGAGCCCAAGCCCGCCGACGCCGGTATTCTTTAATTCGGCGATCCTTGATTTAACAAGCTTATCAAAAACGCGTCCGGGCAACCGGACGCGTTTTTTTGTGACCACGAAACACGAGCATATCGCGGCCCCCCTCTCCGGCCAACGCAGAGGAATTTTCGCAAATTCCCCTACGGGCCCCCGCAGCACGCTACACCGATAGCACGCCGAAAGTCACCGCGAGGAAATGGCAGACACTCCCCGCGAGGACGAAGAGATGCCAGATAAAATGTCCGTAGCGCAACTTCGGCATCAGATAAAAGACCACCCCGCCCGTGTAACAGAGTCCGCCGGCGACGAGCCAGGCCAAACCGACCGCATTGACCGATTCCATGAGCGGGCCAATCGCGATGCAGATCATCCAGCCCATTAGGATATAAAGCACCGTCCCGAGCCGATTGAATCGCGGCAGCAGAATTGTTTTCAGAATGACACCACCAAGCGCCAGTCCCCACACCGCGGCGAGGAGCGACCAGCCCCAGGGGCCACGAAGGCTCACGAGGAGCCAGGGAGTGTAGCTGCCGGCGATCAGCACAAAAATCAGTGCATGATCGAGAATCTGAAAAATCCGCTTTTTCTCGTGGGAGGTGACAAAATGGTAAAGTGCCGACGCCCCGTAGAGCAGGACGAGGCTACCACCGAAAACACTCACCCCCGTGACGTGCCATGCCGAGAGCGGGATCGCGAGCTTCACCATCACCGCCAAACCGATAACACTCAGGATCGCTCCGACCGCATGACTGATCGAGTTCGCGATTTCCTCGCCGTGAGTTTCACAAAGCACACTGCGCTCCTTCATGCTTCAATCTGGCCGGAGATGAGGCACTTCGCCAGCGAAAAGGCCGCCGTCCACAACGCTCGCCGCCATTCCGCCGGGGCACAAAAAACGCCCGGGGATCCCGTGCGTTTCGTGAAACTGAAAACGTCCAGTTTGATTCAATCAACGCCCGAAGAGCGGGAGGCGGAAGCCGGGCTTCTTCTCATCGGTAGCAGGAGTCGCTCCCGCAGGGGAGGGAGCAGTGGCGCCATCGGCCGGCATCGCCACGGGAGCGGCAACTTCGCCTTTACCCTTGCCTTTGCTGGCAGTGGCGGCGGCGGGCGGCGCGAGAACGACTGGAGCGGCGGCAACCGTCTCCGCGAGAGAATCATCGATCGTCTTGATCTGCTCGGGGGTGAGCTTGACAGTGGTTTCTTTCAAGGCGCTGGTAGCGAGCTCGTTCCTGGGAGCGAGGTTCGCCGCCTGCTTGAAGTAGCGGTAGGCCTGCTCGTAGTTCGGAGACGGGGCTTCCCCGGCGGCAGCGAGAGCACCGCGGAAGTGGAGACCACCAAGGCGCAGGAGCGCCTCAAAGCGGGTCGCGGGTGCGATCTGGGCTACTGCGATGACCTGGGCGTAGGCATCAGAGGCCGCTTTCGCGGGAGTGCTCTCCGGCCCGACGCCGACGAGACCCGACTCAGCCATAACACCGAGACTGAGGAGCCCTTCGGGAAGACCCGCCGCCGCCGCACGCGAGAACCAACCACTCGCCGCGATGGGATCCCTAAGAGTGCCTGCACCGTTCAGGTAATAGACGCCGGCCTTCTGCATGGCGGGGGCGAAACCGCCTCCGGCTGCCTGGAGGTAAAAGGCAAAAGCCTTGGCGGTGTCCTGGTCGACTGACCGGCCAGTTTCGTAGAAGACACCCACATTGTAGAGCGCCACAGGCACATTGTTGCGGGCAGCGAGGCGGTAGAGTTCGAGCGCGGCGGCCGGGTTCGGTGTCACGTCGACCTTGCCGTCTTCCGGGTTGACATCGACACCCTGATCGTAGTAACCGGCGAGCACCACCTGAGCGGCGGCATCATTGGCTTGCGCGGCGCGAGTAAAAAAGTCGAGAGCCTTCGTGAAGTCTTGGGGCACCCCGGCAAGGCCGGACGCGTGGAGTTCTCCCATCGTGCGAAGACCGGCCGGGACACCCTGATCAGCGAGCTTGGAGAAAGTCGCCACGGCCTTTGCAGGATCGGCTTCGATCTTTCTCGCGCCGAAAGTCTTACCGTCGAAAAGGACAGAACCGAGCGAGGCGAGAGCATTCGGGTTACCGGAGTCGGCCGCCTTGTTGAGCCACTCCCAGGCCTTGTCGTCATCGACTTTCTCAGGACCTCCGATTTCAAGATAATACTGGGCCAACTCAAACATGGCCTGGTTGTCATTTTCCGCAGCCGCCTTGTTGAGCAACTCGAGCGCGAGGTCCGCGTCTTTCGTCTCGCCGGCGAGACCACCGAGGTAGATCGCCGCCATGTTGCGGCGAGCTGCATTGAGACCGCCATCAGCGGCTCTTTTGATGTAGCCGACGCCATCCTGGGTCTTTTCGAGCTCCTGTGCGGAACCGGCGAGGATGAATCCGTAATTGTTCATGGCCTGGAGTTGGCCGAGCTTCGAAGCTTTCTCATAGAAGGTCATCGCCTCGGGCAGGGCATTCTGCTGATTGCTCTGCTGAATCAGGAAACCCATGGCGAAAAGCGCGTCTTTGTCCTCCCCTTTGTCCGCAAGTTCACGGATTTTGTCGATCGCATCCTGAAGCTCAACGGCGGGCTTTTCGCCTTTCGCCATGGCGGCCATGGCTGCCTCCATCGCTTCGACTTGAGCCACCATCTCGGCGCTCGGATTTGTCCACTCGTCCGTACTCAGACCCAGCGCCGAAGCGGCGACAGCAGATTGAAGACCCAATGCCGACATAGTGACGGCGAGAAAAAACGTTTTCAAGATCATGGTAGTAGCGGCCGAGCACCGGGGACTTTACAATTGGGTGTTTTGAAAAAATACCGGAGTGACATAGCGTTTCTGCGACAGTTCGGGAAACGAACCGACCCTCAAATTGCCGGAAAGTACTTTCTAAAGCAACCAAATTAAGTAAACGGCCGGTTTGTCCCGTTTATCAGAAAAATTCTTTCCCCGAGTTCGTTGCTTTCGCCCCACGTGGAACGCACTTCGAGCCCCGTTCTACTCCTCCGAAGCACCGAGAAGGCTGGAGAGACTGCTAAAGAAGCTGTCGGAAAAGGCAACGGCGATCACTCATTTTCTGCTGGAAGCCCGATACGGGTAGGGAACGACGTATTAGCCGCCCCTCCCTCCGAACCGGACTGGGGCTATCCATCGTCAATCGGCTCTGCGACCACCTTAATATTAAGATCGAAGTTGAGCCCCTGAAGCAGGCATACGCGTACGCCTCGTCTTTCCGGTGCGACAGGATAATTGAATGAAAGCTACCAGCATTTGAAGGAATGGGCTCTGCCTCACTCTCGAAAGCGATTGAAGCACTGAGTATCGTGGCGTATGGCAGGGGCTCGTGGAACTACCCTTTGAAGCCTCCGGTCCGACTCTCGCCCTCGCCTGCCTGGGAGCTCTCTGCCTTGGTGTCTCCAAGACCGGGTTTCCGGGACTGGCCATCGTCAACGTCCTCCTTATCGCGGAACTCTTCGGCGCCAAAAACAGTGTCGGCATTATTTTGCCCATGCTCATCGTCTGCGATCTTCTCGTCTACCCGCTCTTCCGTAAATACGCGAGTTGGAAGATGGTTTGGCCTCTCGTCCCCGTCACCCTGGCAGCGGTTGTTGGTGCCTGGCTCCTCCTCGATGCTCTGAATGACCAAACCGCCCGGCGTGTCATTGGAATCATCATCCTCTTCATGCTCATCCTCCAGCTCGTCCGCGAATTCCGCCGCGAGTTCCTCGAGCACCTTCCCGATTCTCTGATCTTCCGGTGGTTCAGTTGCCTTCTTATTGGCGTCTCCACCATGCTGGCAAACGCCGCCGGCCCGGTGTATTCCATTTGGGCTCTCGTCCACCGAATGAAAAAAGAAGACTTTCTAGGAGTCGGCGCACGTTTCTTTCTCCTCGTGAATGTTTTTAAGGTACCTTTTCTTGGACAACTCGAGCTAATCAATCCGGAATCACTGCACTTAAACGCGTTGCTATTGCCTGCGCTCATTTCCGGAATACTGTTGGGAAAGCAACTCATTCACCTCGTCCCGCAGCGTGCCTTTGAGATTCTTCTCTACGGCTTTTCCGCCCTCGCAACGATTCGGCTACTCTTTTACTGAAGCGCTCCAACGATCTGAATTTCGTTGAGAGCGAACTCGAAATGACTCCGCTGCTTTTTAGCAGGCTACGACCGAGTTCGCTCAGGTCAAAAAGGGAAGGAGTAACCGAAGAGATCCCTACCGTGACTAAACTTCCGAGATCGCCTCGGTATCCGCCTCCGCCCGTCTGATGACCTCCTTACGCAAATCGCGCATCACCCGCAGCT
>JANQVJ010000065.1 GCA_030730365.1 Verrucomicrobiales bacterium | reverse complement strand
CCCTCATGTCCGCCCGCCGCTGCGCCCTCGAAGCTCTCACTCAATGGGAGGATACCTCCCGCTTTGCCGCCGATATCCTCGACGATCTCGCGCGTTCTTTCCGCCTTTCCCCGCCCGACCGCGGTCTCGCACAGGAACTCCTCTACGGCACAATTCGCAATCTCTATCTCCTCGACGAGCTCATCGATAAATTCCGGCGTGGCAGTCTAAAGCCGCTCACTCAAAATCTACTGAGGATAGGACTTTACCAGCTCTTTAAAACCGGTATCGCCGAGCACGCCGCCGTCAATGAGACCGTTGATCTCGCGCGCAAACACGAGCGGGCCCTCGTCAACGCCATCCTCCGCAGCGCGCAGCGTCAAAAGCCCGCGCTCCTCGCCGAGATCGAGACCTGGTCACTCGAGAATCGCTACTCGCATCCCGAGTTCCTCCTCGAGCGCTGGTCCGCCCGCTACGATACCGGCACGGTCGAGGCCATCTGTCGCTGGAATAATGAGGTGCCCACTGTTTTCGCCCGGATCAATCCCCTCGCCCCTGACAAAGAAGCACTCGAGAGGGTCAGATCCGAGACCGCGTCCTCTTTGGCCGGACCGGATTATCCTGACTTTTTCCACGTCACCGGGGCCCCGAACCCCGACTGGATTCGCGAGGGGCTCATCTACGTGCAGGATCCCAGCACCTCCCTCGCCTGCCGTCTTCTCGATCCGCAACCCGGCGAGACCATCCTCGATGCCTGCGCCGCTCCAGGCGGAAAGACGTCTCTCCTCGCCGCGCTCATGGGGAACGAGGGGCGCATCATCGCCGCAGACAACTCCCCACCACGACTTGAACAGCTCCGCGAGAATCTCAAGCGTCTCGCCGTTGGCAATGCCGAGGTCAAGCTGGTTGACTGGAACACAGCCGATCGAGCCGCTCTCAACCTGCCCGCTTTTGACGCCATCCTCCTCGATGTCCCCTGCTCCAACACCGGAGTGATGCGTCGCCGCGTCGATGTGCGCTGGCGCATTCAGGAGCGCGACCTGCCACGCCAGGCAGCGAATCAGGCGGCACTTCTCAAAGCCGTCGCGCCGCTGCTCAGGCCGGGAGGTCGTCTCGTCTACAGCACCTGCTCTATCGACGCGACTGAGAACGAAGCCGTCGTCGCTACTTCTGGCCTAAGGGTTGATCAGATCGCCACCTCGCTGCCCTGGCGAGACGGCTACGACGGGGCTTTTGCGGCTTTGTTAAGGGCCGTTGGCTAAAGCGATGCCCGGGCTGACCTTGCGGCGATTCGTATTCGCGTGCGGAAACTCGCGCATTCGAGCACGATCGGGTAGCGTAACACGATCCTTCTTGATCGGGATTTCCTGTTTTCCGGCTCTTGAGCGGTTTGATTTGGCAGGACCGACCGACTTCTACCACGCCTGCGCCTTCACCTCCGCCTCTCCCACCACGCCATCAAAGACGAGGAAGCGGAACTTCGAGACGTAGGCTTCATCGGGCTGGATTACGAAGGGTTCCTCGACCATAGGGGAAAAGACGAAGTAAGGTTTCGACGGGTGAAGGCGCACCCATTGGGGGGAGCGAAAGTTAGCAGGGTGAGGAATCGCAACGATCCCGCAGGGCGATTCGTCGAGCAGGCCCGACATCTTCACCCAGGCCGGACGAGTATGATTGCCGGCGATGCGGTCCAGGCCCTCGCTCGTGACGATGCTGGCAGCCTCCTCCTCGAGCCACTGCGTATTTCCCCGGACGGCCATGCCGCCGTAGTGGTATTTCTCGATCGTGAGCGGACTCGCACCAGCAGTTCGTTGGCTCGAACTAAGATCGACGACGTAGTATCCCTCGACGACGCGCACTCTCACCTTCCAGGTTTCGAGCAGGGCGGGCTTGGGTGCCTCGCGGGCGGTGAGATCGTCAAAGCGATGCTCGACATCAAAGCCGACCTCTTCCGGTGAGGAGAGAACCTGGAGCGTTTTCACATACGAAACCCTCCCGGCCGCGAGCTTCTGATTCCAGAACTCGGGGGAGCGTCCTTCAAAGTCGGTTTTGGTCCACGCAAAAAAGATCCCGTGCTGGTGCGGATGATCCGCGGCGTAATCGCCGGTGATGACCCTGCCCGAGGGGGTGCAGAGCGGATGGATGTAGCCGGTCCGACTGTAGACCGCCTCGTTCGTGGCTGCCTCGGCGGTGGGGGCTTTGTTGTAGCGCAGCACGAGATTTTCGCCGAAATGGATCTCGATGACGGTATCGTTCTCGTGACAGCGCAGAGTGGCTGGCGCGGCTGAGACGAATGGAATGAGGACAGACGCGAGCAGGACGATGCTGGATGCTTTGATCATTTGACCGACGAAACACAATCACAACGGAGGCGTCAATCTCCATCTTCAACTCATGAAACGCCTGCACTTGCCCGTTGCATGCGCCTTTTCCACCGCCAAAGTAATCGCATGGACGACTCCCCAGCCCTGACCCATCTCCGCCCCGACGGGACCGCTGCCATGGTCGATGTTTCGGATAAGCCGGTCGTCCGGCGCGAAGCGACTGCCGGCGGATTCATCGCCCTCCAGGTGGCGACGATACGGGCGATCACGGAGGGCGAGGTAGCCAAGGGGGACGTGCTCGCCGTGGCACGCGTCGCCGGAATCCAGGCGGCAAAGAGGACGGCTGATCTCATCCCGCTCTGTCACCAGCTCCCGCTCACGAAAGTGGCGGTAGATTTCTCGGCGGAAGCGGACGGCATCCGCATTCGGTGCACCGTGCGGACCGATGCCAAAACCGGCGTCGAAATGGAAGCACTCACCGCCGTAAGCATCGCCGCAATGACGATCTACGACATGTGCAAAGCTATCGATAAAACGATGGTTGTCAGGGAGATCGGGTTGCTGGAGAAAACGAAGGGGATTATCGAGAGCAGGGACTGAGCGGCAGACACTTATGTCTGCCCCACATTATCGACCCATGCCCCATGCCCTATTTCACCGCGACCACTCCACCGCCGTCTGCTTCGAACTGCCGAGACCTTCGATTCCGAGTTCGATAACGTCGCCGGGTTTCATGAATTGCGGCGGCTTCGCTCCCATCCCGACGCCGGGAGGCGTTCCGGTCGAAACGATATCACCGGGCTCGAGGGTCATGAACTCGCTCAGGTAGCTCACGAGATGCGCAATACCGAAGATCAGTTTGTTCGAATTGCCGTTCTGCTTCGTCTCGCCATTCACAGTGAGCCACATCTTCAGATTCTCGGGATCGGCGATCTCGTCAGCGGTGGCCAGGAACGGTCCGATCGGAGCGAACGTGTCACAGCTCTTGCCTTTAACCCACTGACCGCCGCGCTCGAGCTGATAGGCACGCTCGCTGTAGTCGTTGTGCAGGACGTAGCCGGCGACGTAGTCGAGGGCTTCCTCTTTCGTGACGTAGCTGGCCTTTTTCCCGATGACGAAGGCAAGTTCGACTTCCCAGTCGGTCTTTTCACTGTCGCGCGGGATCATGACATCATCGTTGGGACCGACCATGGCGCTGGTCGCTTTGAAAAAGACGATGGGCTCTTTCGGGATGTCCATGCCGGCCTCTTCGGCGTGATCGGAAAAGTTCAGCCCGATGCAGATAAGCTTGCCCGGACGCGCCACGGCGGAACCGAGGCGGGTATCAGCGCTGAGGCGGGCTGCGCCCGCCGCGTTTTCAGATATCCAGGCCGAGAGCTTGTCGAGATTCGCCGGATCGGCGAAAAAATCATGATTCCAGTCCAACCCGAACCCCGACGCGTCGATGCGCGTGCCGTCTTCAAGTTGCAGGCCGGGTTTCTCGGAGCCCTTCGGGCCAAAGCGAAGTAATTTCATAGTCGGGGACCGTAGCGACCTGCTGTGGGTACGTCAATTGGCTGAACGACGCCGAAATCTTTTTCTCACCGTATCGAAAGAGCGGAGGCGGACTCCCTTTTCCCGGGAACTATTTTCCAAAGCACCTCCGAAAAGTAGTCCAACCGGAAATGATCGGGTCGTGCCGTACTGTAATAGATATTGTCGCGATTGAAGAGCTGCTCGGGCTGATAGAAGGATGAAGCGTCCTTTACCGTAGCGAGATCACTGCGCTCGATCTTTTTCTGCAGAGTAGACTCGAGGACGTATTGCTCCTCGCCCACCCTCACTACGACCCAGGCGTGTTGACCAATATTCCCATTCCACCCTATCGCGACCCTCGCGTCGAAACCGGCCCCGATGAGCACGTCGGCGAGGAGGATGGAAGTATCTTCGCAATCACCGGTCGCCTCGTTCCAGGTCTCGCGCGAGGTCTTCCAGAGTTCACGGGAGCTGAGTTCATCGTCATCACCCGCGATTGACCCCGGCCTCTCCTGATCGAGCTCATATTCGCAATGATCGGCGACGATCCCCCATAGCATAACGATCTGATCCTCATCGCTCGCGTGCTCCATTTTATCGCCTACCGCCTCGAGGGTGAATCCTTCGAGAAAATCCGTCGCCCGCCGGACCTCACCGCTGCTACCCGATGCAAGCACGTCGAAAGGCAGGTCGCAGTGCGGGCACGAGAGGATCAGAGTCCGCGAGGCGCGGTCAAGTTCGAGTGCGTGTATCACTTCACAGTGCGGGCAGCGGTTGAAAAATCGCCCTCCGTCGGCGTTCGCCGCCCGCAGATTGAACTGAGGGATGCGGCGCGACATGACCCCGAGAGCACCGAGGTGCGTGCCGGCATGAAAGACGGTCGTGTTGACGGCATCGAAGTCCGGACTGGCGACTGCGGCCCAAGCGGTAAGCTGGCTGAGAAGCTCCTCCCTGTTGCTCGACGTGATGAGGTTCGCAGCGAGAAATTGCGCCCCGGGAAATTCCGTCTGGATCGCGTCAAAGAGAGCATCGAGCTCGATCTCCCTGGGGTCGGGATGCGAATGGACAAATGACTCGAGGAAGGACTGGATCGGCTCGTCGCCCCGCACCTCTTCTGCCGAGGCGGGGAAGCGGACCTGGTTGATCTTCGACATCGCATCAGAACGGAAACCGCGCTGGAAAGCGGCATTGACCTCGGGGAGCGGATGGAAAATGCCGAGAACATTGGCCTTGCCCGACAGCTGCAAGCCACTAAGCAACGCCACGCCCCCAGCAAGCACAAGGCCGCCGAAGCTGAATAAGCCTCTTACCATTTTTCTCGTGAAATGTGTGGGGTGTCTGTGTTGGACGTGTCGCCACGTCCGCAGTTTCGTTATGGAAATTATAAACCTCCTCCCAGGCTCGCGCTACAAATTATTTCAGTCTAACCAATCAGAAAAGCAATATTTTTAAAATTAGCGAATGAGTTACTGACCAAAAGAGCCAGAATTTTTAAAAACTTAAATATTCAAAAAATCTGTGCCGTGTGGACGATGCGCCGGAAGGCGAGCCGGGGAGAGGGCGTCCTCGAAGCGCTGCGCTGAGAAAGGCTGGGCAGTTTCAGTTATCCGTGCCCCAGCCCTTGGCCTCCTGGCCGAAGCCGACCATCTCGACTTCCTCGTTTTCCTCGAGATCTTCCTGGAGCGGGGCGAACCGCTCGGCACGGAAGCCGAGTTCCTGCTTGATACTCGAGTGTGGATCGTCCGGATTGTTCAGCTCGACGAGGAGCAGGAGAATATCAAAGTCGGCCCCGCTAATCGTGAGCTTGGCATCGTCGTTCAGGGAAAAGGTGGGGTTCGAGCGCCCCGCCCCCATCGCGCGAACGGTGTAGATTTTGTTCCGCTTCGGCAGTTCTTTGTAAAGGTCGTAGACCCAGGGATCGAACTGGTCGTCGATGCAGACTACGCGCTGGCCGTTTTGGAACATGACGGGGAGATGAGATCGTGAGGTGGCCGGAGAGCAAAGGGCGGGGTTCCCGCTTAACACACGATAGCCGGCTTTTCCAGCGGGGAATGTTTGATCGAACCCTGACTGGTGGTGGAAGTGGCCCTGTTGAGTCGACCGAAGCGACCCGGCAGACAGGAATGGCTATGCCCCACCTATCACTCCGGAATCGGATCACCACGCCTCACGACGGTGCCTTCCCAGATTGCCTCGTCACTGGCGGGATCGTAGGTGAGGACGCGATGGGCGCTGCCGGGGGCGGGATCGAGCTGAACCTCCGGAATCCATTTGCGATGTTGAGCAATGACAGCGGCGTGGGCGGGATCGGCGACAAGATTGGTCCATTCGTTAGGGTCGTTGACCATGTCGTAGAGCTCTTCACTACCGTCCGCGTAGACGATGTAACGCCACTTCTCGGAGCGTATCCCGTGATTTCCCTTGTTGTGACTGGTCACGGCGGGTCGCTCGCGCGGGGTCGCGGCATCGGTGAGCTGCGGCCGTAGGCTCAGGCCCTCGAGATCGTCGCGGGTCGGCAGACCAGCGAGATCAATGAGCGTTGGATAGATATCGAGCAACTCGGCCGGCTGCGTGCTGCGGCCTCCGGCGCTGACGCCGGGCCCGGCGAAGATGAGAGGCACGCGGGTGCCGTCATCCCAGAGCGTGTTTTTCCCGGTGATGGCTTTTTCACCAAGATGCCAACCGTGATCGCCCCACACGACGACGATGGTGTTGTCGGCGAGACCCTTCTTTTCAAGCGCTTCGAGAACACGTCCGATCTGGGCATCGACGAAACTGGTGCAGGCGAGATAGCTGCGGACAAGGTTGCGCCACTGATCATTCTCCTCGACCCACTTGAGTCTCGGCTCGGGCAGGCTCCAGTGCGGATACCAGGCGAAACGCGGAATGTCGTCGCGGTCGTCCCGCTTGATTATTGGGAGAACGCTGTCGTCGTTGGGGTAGAGATCGAACCACTGCTGCGTCGCGTAGCAGGGCACGTGAGGGAGGAAAAATCCGGCGGCGAGGAAGAAGGGCTCCTCTTTTTTCGAGGCCTCGATCTGCTCGATGGCCCAGCTTGCGACCTGGTAGTCGCCTTTGCCGGTATCATCGTTGTCCAATGGCCAGACTCCCCAGTCCATGAGTGGATGGTCGCCCATGGGCGCAGGGGGGATAAGCTTTTTCGGAGGCCGGACTCCGACGCCCGGACTGGGACCGCGCACGTCGAACTCGGAAGGCTCCGCAGGTGCGGCAGGGACAGCAGGCGCAGCGGCTTTGCCGTTCCCTTTTCCCTTCCCTTTTCCCTTTCCACCGCCGGCTCCACTCCCGGAGCCGCCATGGTATATCTTTCCCGCAGCAAGGGTCTTGTAACCGTTCGCGGCAAAGTGCTGCGGCAGGCTAACGCGATCTTCAAAACCAGGCACAGTGCGGAACCAGGGGGAAAGTCCATAGATCCCCGTCGTGGTCGGGCGCAGCCCGATAAGGAGGCTGGTGCGCGAGGGATTGCAGAGGGGCGCGTTGCAATGCGCGTTCAGAAAGGTGGTGCCGCGCTCGGCGAGGGCGTCGAGGTGCGGGGTCTTCACGAGAGGATGACCGCCGATGTGGCCGAGCCAGTCGTTCTGATCGTCGATCGCGATGAAGAGGATGTTGGGCTTCTCGGCTCGCGCCGGAAGGCAGGCAGCAATGAACGCGATGAGAATGGTCGAGATGAGGCGGGCAGGTCGATGGCCAAAGCTCTCACGAGTCTTGCTACCAGTGCGGGATGTAAGTTTCATGGTTGTTTGAGAGGAGTTTGCGGGAGTGGCTCGGATTCGAAGTCGGATTCATTAACCCATCCGGCCTTGGACTTGTCCAGCTGGCCGTTGCTGAAGCGCTCGTAAAAGTTCCGTGTGGCGTCGTTGGAAATTTTGTATTCGTCGAAGAGGTAGCCTTTTCCAAACATGCGCGGGTCACCCTGCTCTTCGAGACGGGCGGTCATCTCGGAGTCGAGTCGGCCGATGCGATCGCCCTGCTCTTCTTCGCCGGCGAGATTCACCGCACAATGGGGATCAGCTTCGAGGTTGTAGAGTTCGACAGCGGGACGCATTCCGAAATTCAACTGCCAGTGACGGTTATTGCGGTCGCGTCGTCCGGCTTCGAGGATGCTTGTCTTCGTGGCACCGGCGTCGGTGTCGAGATAGCCGGTCTCGGGATTGCCCGCGGGCCAGCGCTCGGGCTCGTAGTTCCGCAGGTAGAGAAAGTCGTCGCGGATGATGCCGCGGATGGGATATCCCCAATCGTAGGGGCGCCCGATGTCGGTGCGCTCTTTGCCGACGAGGGCGTGGTCGCGCCACTCCTCGACGCGGCCGGAGCGATCACTCTCGAGAATCCCCCGCCAGCTTTGACCCGTAATCGCCGCCATGCCGCTTTTTTCCTGAGGGATCCCGGCAAGGTCGAGAATGGTCGGGGCGATCTCGGTGAAGTTGACGAAGTCATCGACGACCCGCCCGGGTGTGCCTATCCCGCCGGGCCAGCGGATCGCGAGGGGGATGTGGTTCGAGTCATGGTAAGCGTAGCCTTTTACCCTGGGAAAAGGCATGCCGTGATCGGCGGTCACGATGATGACGGTGTTGTCGAGTTCGCCGCGGCGTTCGAGTTCCTCTATCATGCGAACGAGGTGGTTGTCGGTGTGCTCGACCTCGAGGGCGTAGTCGAGCATGTCGTGGCGGACGGTCTCGTTGTCGGGCCAGTAATCAGGAACACGGTCGATGTCGGTGAGTTTTTTGCCACCTTTGTTCACGCCGGACTGATGTTCGTATCCGCGATGCGGTTCGGTCGAGCCATACCAGAAACACCAGGGCGCATCAGCCGGGGTCGCCTCGAGGAAGTCCAGAAAATTTGCCGCGTAGTCGTTCTTCGAGATCGCATTGGTGAGCGGCTCGAGCTTGTGTTTGTTAAAGGGCTTGCCCGTGATCAGTCGCTGTTTTCCACCGGCGTCATTGGCGATGCCGGGGCCCCAGCCTTTGCCGGTGATGCCGACATGCCAGCCCTGCTGCATGAGGGTCTCGGGCCAGCTCTGGAACTTCGGAGGGAAAACGGCCATGTGATTTCCCGCCTCTTCGAGCTGCCAGGCATGGCGTCCGGTCAGGACGATGGCCCGCGAGGGCGCGCACTTCGCAACCGGGGTGTAGGCGCGGGTGAAGAGGACGCCTTCCTTCGCGATGCGGTCAAAGCCCGGCGTCTTCACCCAGGGAGTTCCGTAGACTCCGGCGTGGAACCCCCAGTCGTCGGCGATGGCGAAGAGGATGTTGGGCTGACGTTTTGTGTCCTGTGCGTGGACACAAAGAGAGCTCAGGCACAACGTGAGGATAAACAGCGCCGCCAATCGAATCATAGGTGAGTCTGATTTCATCATCTTCCTACCCCACCCGGTTCTCCCCGCGGTTCTCCGTCTGATGAATCGTGAGCGGCCAGCCGGGGAACTGATTGTCCGCTTTTCCATCGGTGGCATCGACGAGAAACTTGAAGGCCTCGCAATGATAGGTCTTCGCGACGAGGTCGATCGTGACGAGGCCGAACCCGCTCCCTTTCTGATGCGCTTTGTCGTAGCGATGGGGGGCAGTCCCGACCTCGGGATTGCCGACGGCGTAGACGTAGTTTTTGTTGCCGAGGCCGTCGAGGTATTCGCCCGTCTGCGGCAACCCGTGTGCCGGACGCTTCTCGTGCGGCATGCCGACTTCATCGGGACGCCACCAGCGCGGATAACCGACCGCGATCGCCGGAGTGCAGAAGGACCAGTTGCTGTCGCGCTGCTTCTCGACGCCATACTGTATCATCGTCGCGAGGTGCTGATCGCCGTTGATGTGCAGGGCCATGGACTTGCGCAGGATCGAGACGGCAAGGTTGCGCGGCGTCTGCGGCCACCCGCCGGAGTCGAGATCAGCCTTGAGGTAGCCGTCCTCTTTCCCGTGATGGGTTGCAGCATTGGCAAAGAGAGTCTGGCTCAGGAGCACTTTCATGGTGTGGCCGCGCCAGTCGTCGCTCCAGGATTCGAGGAATTTTTCCTGACGTTCCCCCAAAAGGACCAGGCCCGGCTTGTCGAGTGAGGCGGTGTCGAAGTCCTTCCCAACGACATGATCGGCGCGCGGACCATCGACGGAGACGTGCTCGGGTCCGCTTTTGAACTGACGATCACCAAGGATGGCGAAGCCGACGCCGCCGTAGACCATGTCGCCGTAATAAACGCTCATGCCCTGTTCGATCGTGGCCGGATCGTAAATATCGGGATGGTGCGAGGTGTTTGTCTTGTGGACGACATTGACCATTTTCACGGGCTGGATATAGCCGCCCTTGGACGAGGCGCCGCGATCCTCTTCGGATCGCACCATCGCCTTGCCGCCCTCGCCCCAGTAGTTGCCGTGAAAGACGTCGTGATCGTCGGGGATGCAGATCGTCGGGGCCTTGCGCATCGCCTCGCGGAAAGCCCATCCGTGCTGGTAGAATTTGCGCAGGTAATTCAGAATCGCGGGATCGGCAGGTGAACGGATGATGCCAAAACCGCCGTGATTTTCGTAAAGCTGGTCACCCGAGAAATAGAGCAGATCGGGGTCGAGCTTGACGAGGTTCTTCGCGACAGGCGCATAGGGAAAGGCGTAGTCGTTCTGGCAGGTCAGCGCGCCGATGCGGAGAGGGCGTCCTGCCGGATTGGCCTTGATCGTGCCGCTCCACTCATCGACCACTTCGCTGCCGTCTTTGAGTTTTTCGCGGTAGACCACTTTGTAGGGAGCCTCGCTCTTCTCGTCCCAGTTCGGAATCCGGAAGGTCCCGACCCAGGCGTCGGTGTCGAGCACGGCCTCGCCGAGGGATTGCCAGGCACCGCCCTTTTCGACAAGGAGCTCGACCTTTTCCCCGCCACCCGTCGCGAGCGGGCCGGTCAGGGCGGTGAGCTTCATCACAAAACCCTCATCGCCGCGGGAATCGCTCAGCGAATACATCGACCAGAGGATGGGGCCGAAGCGCTCTTCTTTCTTAACGGTGAGAGCATCACCCGAAGCCCGCCAGTCGTTGAAGCGCCACGTGGCGGACTCCTCACGGCCTTTGGGCGGAGCCTGGAACTGGCTCACGAGCGCGATGTTGCCGGTCACGAATTGCTTTTGCGCGGAAAATTTCAACGCCCCGAGCTCGGTCCCGTCGGGCGACTGCGCGGTGAGCTCGAGGTCGTAGCGAGGCCCTTCGCCGGGCGCCCCCTTGAGAACAAGGAGACACTCCCCCGAAGAAAACGGCACCGTGAGCGGACCCGACTCGCGTCCGAGGACAAGTTGCCCCCCGGTGATGCCGGCGATGAGCCCGCCGCTGGCGAAGCAGTTGCTCTTCACTTCATTAAGATCACTGCGCACCCCGATTTTGAATCCGGCACCGGCTCCCTCGGGGAGTCCGGCTGGTTTCGCGAGACGGACCGAGAGAGTGAAAGAGCCCTCCGCATTTCCAAGCTGATGCGTCAGTGAATGAATGCTGCGATTGCCCGAGCTGACGAGGCACTCGGCCCAGCCTTCTTTGATGCGCCAGTCCTCCATCGGATTCGCCCAGAAATCACCGCCGAGAAAAACGCGATCCCCGGTGCGGTCCCATCGGTCGAGACGGTCCGTGGAATCCTGCGCCAGTGTCTCGCGTTTGGGGACGATGCCGATTACGGCGAGAGAGGAAAGGAACTTGAGACTGAGGCGGCGCGAGATTTTTCGGATCATGGGTGGGGAAAGGAAAGCCGATGAGGAATGGCTTAGCAATAGGAAACCCCGCAGGTCGAGATGTGTTTCGGGCGCGTTAGCGCCCGATAGGCACGCACCGCCAGGACGACCGTATTGGATGTCCATGGTTTCACTGGCGGACGCCCCGGCGGTGCGTCCCTACCGATTCACTCACCCCAGCAGTGCCCGCATCCCCGCGCTCATCGCGTCGTCGGTTCCGGGCGCGCTGTTCGCCACACTCACTTCATACCCGCCTTGCGGAAAAGCCTCCTTCGTCGGAACATACCAGGTCCCTCCATCGCCATACGCCGCCGTCGCGACGAAACGTCCCGGGGCGAGAGACTGGGCGCGGAGCTGATACTCGACGAAACTCTCCGCCGGCAGGTGCAGCAAGGTGATCCCGTCGAGATGCAGAGCGCTCAGAATAATGGGCTGTTTTGCCGCGACCCGGCGGATCCAACTCACCCGCATCGCCGGACGAATCCGGTTTGACGCGGCATTTTGCGGATTGCGGACCTGGGCCAGCTCACCCTCTTCGGTAAAGGCAGGATTTACCTCGGGCAGGAGATCGTGGGTAGCCCAGCCCACCTTTGCGAGCGGCACCGGAGCCAATTTCGCCGAGGCCGCGACCATGGCGGCGTGGAGCCGATCGGTTAGCTCGAGGCGAGCCTGGGGAGATCCGTCGTTGTATTTTCCCGCCCCGATGTTGCCGCCGCAGCCGGTGAAATAAATATGCGTGCAGCCCGGTTCGGCCGCCTGGAGCCGCTTCCGCGCGAGCCCCGGATAATCACTGCTGACCGCGCCCTGTCCGTAGTGGCTCATGGGATGGCAGGCGTAGTAATGGCACGAAGCAACCTTTTCCTTTTCGCTGTAAAAAGCCACCGTTTTTAATTGAGGATCAATCAGTCCCTCCGGCAGCGCGACGAGCTCGGGAACGCGGCAGGAACTTCCCCGCATTCTCATGATCCTGCCATCGGGCCCGACCTCGACGCGACGATTCCCGGCGATGCGATCGACTCTGGCCTCGGCCGCGGCGACGTGGGTGAGCGGGCGGGCTTGGGCAATGGCGTCCTTCACCGCCGCCTTGCCGCGCTCGAGGCAGTCGCGGAAAAAGGCGAGGTCGATGATCTGCATCCCGGCGTTTTGTTCTGCGATCAGCTTCTCGCTCTCGAGACAGACAAAAGGCGCATCGTGCTGGTGGACGCATTGCACCGCGACACGGTCGGGGGTAGTCCCGGCGGCATCGGCGAGGGCGATGCGCCATTGCAGATGGGCATCGTTGAGCAGGCCCGTCCAGTCGACCGAGCAAACCACGATGGGGTCCCCCGCCCCAAGGATGACGAAGCCGATCGCCTCGAGCGGGTCGTCGACCGACTTCACCGGGGTGATCCAGCCGCCGCAAAGCGGATGACCGGCGGGCGGAGTGACGTCATAGCGGAAAGGCGCGATGCGGAATTCACCCGCGGCAAAGGCGGAGGGCAGCATCGGCAGAGAGGCCCCGGCGGCGAGCGAAGTGCCGAGCCAGCGGCGGCGGGATAGGGTGCGGTCTCGGTTCATGGGAAGATACTAGCGGAAAGCGTGAATGAAGATCACCCGCGCCATCGCGTAGGAACTGGGCCAGTTCAATCCGCCTTCAACATCCCCTCGAGGTTGGCGACATTCGCCTTCATCACACTAAGCCAATCGCCTTCACCAGGGACATTGGCACCGGGCGAAAAGACGACGCTCTTCAGCCCGAGTCCATTGACCGCGGCGATGTTCTCCGCAGTCGGCTCGCCTTCCCAGATCATCCAGGCGGCGGGATGTTTCGCGAGGATCTTTTTGAGAGCGGCGAGGTCTTTGTCCTCTATTTTCATTTCAGGCTCCCACTCGATCGCCTCTATCTTCAGGCCGTAGGCGCGGGCAGGATACTGGAAAATGGGGTGCGAAGCGACGAACGGTTCATCGCCCCACTTTTTACCGAAGGCCTTCATCGCCGCATCGAGGGCCTCAAGATCGGACTCCAGCGCGGCGAGATTTTCATCGATCTCCGCGGCGGAGCCGGGCTGCACCTTTTTGAAGCGTTCGGCGATGGCCCCGGCCTGATCCGCCGCCTGGGAAAAATCGATCCAGGTGGTGAAGGCGGTCCCGGCATGGGAGTGGACGGTGCCGTCGCCATGGCGGTGTTCGCGCCCCTTCGTCCTGATGTAGCGCTTCGCGAAGGATTTCGAGGTATCCACCATCTTCGACGAGGGCAGCGAGACGGTCTTCATCCATTTCTCATAATCGGCCCCATTGCGGAGAATGAGATCGGCCTTTTGAAAGGCGGTCAGCGCGGCGTCGTCTGGTTTCCAGAAAGCCGGATCTACCTCGGGGTCGACGAGGTAGTGCAGTTCGAAGGCCTCCGTCGCGAGACGGGTCGCGAAGTAGTGGAGCGGGTAGTTCACGGATTGAACGACGGTCTTTTCCTCGCCGCGCAGGCCGGCGGCACCAAGGAGAAGCGTCGCACCGCAGAGGAGGGAGCGAAGTTGCATTTTCATGAGGGTGAGGTGGGGTTCGGGTTATTCGGAGGGGATTTCTTCCTGATTGCGCATGAAGTCGGCAACCTGGGCAAAAAAAGCGGTGAGATGGGGGCGCGCCGTCGCGTCCAGTGCGACTTCGTCCATCGCAGCATCCATCAGCTCGAGCCAGCGATCCCGCTCGACTACACCGATGCGAAAAGGCAGGTGGCGCATGCGTAGTCGCGGATGCCCCCGCTGGATGAGGTATCGGTCGGACCCGCCGAAGCGGAAGATGAGAAAGTCGCGGAGCCGCATTTCCGAGCCCTCCCAGTCGTCGTCGGGATACATCGGACCAATGATCGCGTCGGTCCGGACACGGCGGTAAAAGGCGGCGGTGAGGGCGGCAAAACCGTCCTCCCCCAGTGCCTGCATGACGATGCCTTCCATGGATAAATTGGCTCCTTCGGGTGTCATTGGTTTTCGAAAACCCGAAGATGCTCCCTCCCGCTAACGGCGGCAACACGTAAGATCCCACGCACGAGTTTACCATGATCACTTACCCTATTGATGCTTGATTTCCCTTTCCGGGGCGCATTAGTTTATTCTAGATCTCTAATAACCTTCCCTTCCTATGAAACGACGCGTTCTTTTCTCCGTGCTTACCTCGAGCCTTGTCGCCACCTCACCCGCGTTTGCCGACGCGATGAAGAGCCAACTCTACAAGGATCTGGTCGTCCCCGTCCTTGAAGCAAAGTGCAACAGCTGCCACGGCGCCGAGAAGCCCAAAGGTAAACTCAGCCTCATCTCCCTCGAAGCCATTCTCAAAGGCGGCAACGAGGGCCCCTCGGTCGTGGCCGGGAAAGTGGACGAGAGCCCTCTCCTCCAGCGCGTCTTCCTGCCGCTCAATGACGACGAGCACATGCCGCCCGAGGACAAAAAGCAGCTCACCGAGCAGGAAACCGCCGTGCTCGCCTTCTGGATCCAGAGCGGAGCCAAGCCCGCCGGCACGGTTGCGGAGTTCAAGCCCGACGAAAAAGCAGTCGCAGCGCTCAACCACGTCCTCGGCAATCTGCCCGAGGTCGAGGAAAAAGTAGCAAAAGCCGATGCCCCCAAGGCGGACCCCGCCATGGACAAACTCGTCGCCGAGACGATCGGACAGATCGAAAAAAGCGGCGCCTCACTCATGGCAATCGCACAGGACTCACCCGAGCTTCGCTTCAGCGCACTGAACGTGAGCAAAGAGTTTTCCGATGACCAGCTCGCCGTACTGAAGCCGGTCTCGGCGAGGGTGAAGTGGGTCGATCTCGCCCGCACCAAAGTCGGTGACAGCGGTCTCGCCCATCTTGCCGGGATGAACAGTATCACCCGCCTCCATCTCGAGAACACCGCCATCACTGATGCCGGACTCGACTCGCTCAAGGGCCTCTCGAATCTGGAATACCTGAACCTTTACGGCACCCAAGTGACCGACGCGGGGATCCAGAAACTCGCCGGACTGAAGAATTTGAAGAAGCTTTTCATCTGGCAGACCAAGGCCACCGACGCCGGTGCCGCCAAGCTCGCCGCCGCACTCCCCGGGATCGATATCAACACCGGCTGGAAAGCTCCCCAAGTCGAGCCTGTCGCTCTTGCCGCGAATGCCAAACCCGCTGCGCCCGCGACGCCAGCCCCGGCTGCCCCCGCAAAACCGGCAACACCTCCGGCCCCTGCGCCGGCGAAGCCAGCTACTCCGGCTCCCGCAGCCA
>JANQVJ010000064.1:55914-61282 GCA_030730365.1 Verrucomicrobiales bacterium | reverse complement strand
GATCTCGCCCTCGCGATCGAGTCGGTCGGGGGAGGGGTGGGCTCCAGTGTCGGCAACAACTCCTTTGGTGTCTCGCTCAGTGCGCTGCGCCCCGATCTCGAACTCGTCATCGATCTGCTCGGCGAGACCGTGCTCGAGCCCGCCTTTCTCGACGAAGTTGTCTCGCGGGAAAAATCCTATCAACTCACCCAGATCAAGGCCGAGCTGGACCGTCCTTTTTCCGTGGCGATGAAGGCGATGCGCCGTCGCCTCTATGGAGCCCATCCCTACGGTCTCGAGTCCAGCGGCACTCCCGAGTCAGTCGAGTCGCTCCATCGCGGGACTCTCGGCGACCTCCACGCCCGGCTCGTCCGCGGAGGAAACGGCGTCATCGGAGTCTTTGGTGATCTCGATCCGGAAAGGGCCGAGGAACTCATCCGCGCCCGTTTTGAAAAGACCCTGCCTGCCGGACCCCGCGAGTTCACGACCCGTGCGGGGCTCATCCTGCCGGACGACTACGCCGGCGAGATCGATCTCGTTCACGAGAAAGAGCAGGCCGTGCTCCTCATCGGCTACCGCACCGTCGATCTCACGCACCCCGACAATGCCGCCCTCGAGATGATAGACGAGGCGTGCAGCGACATGGCCTCGCGGCTCTTCATCCGCATCCGCGAAGAGCTCGGACTTGCCTACTCGGTCGGCGCGACCCGACTTTCCGGTCTCGAGCCCGGCTTCATTGTTTTTTATGCCTCGACCTCGCCTGAAAAGCTCGAGCTCGTGCAGGAGGAAATGCTCGCCGAGATCGATCTCATGATCAACGAAGGCCTCGCCGAGGAAGAGTTCGACCGCGCCAAAGCCTCGTGGCTCGGACGCGAAGCGATTCATCTCCAGGGCGCCAAAGAACTCGCCTCAACCGCGACCGTTGATGAACTCATCGGCCTCGGCTGGGATCACTATCGGAAAACACCGGAGACCGTCCGCGCCCTCACCCGTGAGCAGGTGCGGGAAGCGGCGGAGAGGTACTTGCGGGAGGACAACCGGGTCATCGTGCGGTTGACGCGGTGAGTGGTGTCACTTACGCCTTTTTCTCCACTCCGCCGATGCCTTCGATCTGGGTCACGCCCGGGATCGGGACGGGATGCGGCTTGTAGGCTTGATCCCACTGCAGCGACTCTTCGCCGGGGAAAAGGTCCTCGTTGGCCGCCAACGCTTCTTCCCAGGTCACTTCCTTGCCGGTGTGGCAGGACTGACGGCCCATGATCGCCATCATCGTGGAGTGCATCATGCGCTGACCGTCGTTGATGAACTGACCGGTGCGGATGGATTTGAAAAGTTCGTCGTGCTCGACCTGATACATGTTTGCTTCGCCTTCGCGGGGCTTGCGGTAGCGCCAGAGCAGCTTGCCGTCGTTGTCCTCGATGTAGGGATCGCCACCACGACCGATCACGAGGGTCCCCTTGGTGCCGCGGATGTAGTCGGCGTTTTCGTTGAAACAACCCGGGGCCTTGCGCGAGGCGAGGTGGCACCAGACATTGTTCGGGTATTCGAAGGCGAGGTGATAGTGGTCGAAGATATTGCCTCCCGCCTGCGGGGCGCCGAGACCGCCGGTGGCGCGGCAGCGAATGGGGCTTTGATCGCCCATGATCCAGCCGATCTTGTCGACGCTGTGGACCGCCTGCTCGACGAGACCGCCCCCGCCGAGCCAGGTGTAGTTGTACCAGTTGCGGATCTGCCACTCGATGTCACTGACGCCGTCCATGCGCAGGCTGGGATCGAGATGGGGCTTGGAGTGGTTCGAGTAATAGGTCGCGTAGACGGCAACGACATCCCCGATGAGACCTTCTTCCATCACCTTTTTGAACGCCTCGCGACGGCTCTGAGAGTATCGCCAGCAGAAGCCCGCGACGATCGAGAGCGGTTTGCCCTCGGCCATCTTGAGTGTCTCGTAGCAGTGACGGACCCCGGCGGCATCGACCGCCATGGGCTTCTCGGCAAAGACGTGTTTGCCCGCTTCGATCGCGGCGCGCAGGTGGAGAGGGCGGAAGCCCGGCGTCGTCGTGAGCAGGACGACGTCCACGCCCGAGTCGAGGACTCGCTTGTAGCTGTCGAGGCCGACGAACTGGCGCTCGGCGGGCACATCGACCTTGCCGGCGAGAGTCTTGTCCTTGTTCAGCGACTCAAGTGAACCGTTGATTTTTTCCTGAAAGACATCGCCGACTGCATGGAGAACGATGTTGTCATCCGCCGAGAGCGCCTGCTGGGCCGCGCCCGTGCCGCGTCCGCCTGTGCCGATGAAGCCGACCTTGATTTTTTTCGAGGGATCGATGCCCTGGCCGCTCGCGGCACCGATGAAGGCTCCCGCCGCTGCGGTGGCTCCGGCGGCGGTGCGGATAAAGTTGCGACGATCAAATTCGGAGGAGGTTTTCTTTTTAGCGGTCATGAAATGGTTTTCCTATCTTTTAAGACATCCGCAAGCTCGATTCCAGACAATAACGGCGCAATGACGCGATCAGGCTGGCGCGATTTACAAAATTGGGAGGTGCAAAGGGGCGGGGGACTCCCTACCTTCGGAACCGACGCCCGCATGAGAACGATCCTGCCACGACATTTTCTCCCCGTCTTTTACAGCCTGGTGCTCGGGTTCGTCCTGCTCGCCTCTGATGCCCGGGCCCATCGTGTCTCTTCGGTGTCGCTCATTAGTTATTTAAATACCGAAAATAATACCTACGTCCTCGACGCCGCGATGGAGGTCGTGCCGAGCGAAGAGCAGGCCCTCAATGACCAGATCTCCCCCGAGGACGCGGCGCGCGAGTTCGCGCAGGACTATCTCGTCGTCATGTTTGATCGCCAGGATCAGAAGCCCGAGATGTCGATAGAGATCGTCGACTCCAGCGACGAGGACACGCCCGAGGAACTGCGGCGCCAGCAGGTCCTCACGAAGCTGACCGGAAAAATCCCCGACGGCGCCAAGGAGTTCCTCCTTTACCTCGATCCGCGCTGCCCCATGGCCGTCGTCATGGTCGTAATCAAGGACGAGCAACCGAGCCGCCGCATGCAGGTCATCCTCGCCGGGGAATACAGTCGTCCTGTCAGCGTCGCGCCCATCGTCGAGGGCGATCCCTTCACCGGGGAAAAGAGCGGGGCGGCAAAGAGCGAAGCGGCGGGGGATACGTCCGCCCCCGCATCCGCCGTGGCGACGGCACAGGAGCCGGAAAACGGAAGCGCCGCGCCACCCCGGGGGCGGGGCAAGGCCGCTTTCCTCGCCGGATGGCGCAGTTTTTTCCAGGGCAGTTGGCTGCCGTGGCTGCTCACCGTCGGGATTTTTCTGCTGACGCTCGGCCGCAGGACGGTTTTCACCCAGATTGCCGTGCTCCTCGTGGCGCAGAGCCTCGTCGTCGCCCTCGCCGCCTGGAAACTCAACCCCGCGCCCGCCTCGGCGTCGACCGTGCTGGTCCTCGTCATCGCGGTGATCTGCGGCGAGGCGCTTTTTCACCGGCACGTGCGGGCGTGGCGGCTGCCGCTCGTGGCGGCGGGCGGACTGCTCGCGGGATTCGACCTCGCCGGATCACTGCCCTTCACGACACTCTTCGGAAAGAATGGCGCCGTCACGGGGGAGGTGATCTTTTACCTGCTCGGGACCGAGAGTGCCCTCGTCCTCGTCGCCCTCGTCAGTGCGGCCGTGCTGCTGCCTCTGAGCCGCTTCGAATGGTATCGTCGCTCCGTCGTCCAGCCGGTCGCGATCGTCCTCATCGGATTCGCGATTTTCGCGGGCGTGGAGAAGTATTTGTAAAATTTCCGGTTCGACAAAGTCGGCAATCGGCTGCTGAATGAGGACTCTTGCACCTCCCGCCTACAGAACGCCTGCGACCGTCGCGCTTTTCCCCGAGATCACTCGGGATGCTCGGTCTCGTTTTTTTACTGTCGGGCTGCACCCTCCTCGATCCGGGAAAGGTAAACCCCGCCGCCGTTGTCGGAGATCTCCCGTCCCGCTGGACCACTGGCGGCGGTGAGATTCCGGGCGAATCGGTGACCGGCTGGCTCGGGGACTTTGGCTCACCGCAGCTCCATCTACTCGTCGAGGAAGCGGTCGGGAAAAATTACGATCTCACCTCGGCCCGCTCCCGCGTCGCCCGGGCGCAGGAGCGAGCGAAGATCGCCGGGGCCGACCGTCTCCCCACCGCCGATCTCTCCGAACAGGTGAGCCGTTCGCAGAACCTGCGCGGCGCCGCTTTTCAAACGGTGCGGGCCAATAATTTTAATCTCTCCTTCGACATGGCCTGGGAGATCGATCTCTGGGGACGGGTCAAAGACCTGCGCGATGCTGAGCTCGACCGGGTCACGACCGAGAGCAGTCTTTACGAAGCCTCGCGGCTCTCCCTCGCGGCAAACGTGGTGAAGACGGCCTTTGAAATCATCGAAGGACGCGAGCAGGTCGAACTCTCGCGCCGCACCCTCGCGAGCCTGCGCACGAATCTGAAGATCCTCGACGACAAGCTCGAGGCCGGCGACGTCGCCGACCGCGCCGCCCTCGGGATCAGCCTCAGTCGCGCCGACATCGCCCGGGCCGAGTCGGCTATCCTCAGCTTTCAGCGTCAGGTCGACGGCTCAAAGCGGACTCTTGAGACGCTCCTCGGGCGTTATCCCTCGGGCACGATCGAGGTGCTTTCCGGTCTCCCCCGCATCACCCGCGAGGTCCCCGCCGGGCTGCCAAGCGAATTGCTCCTGCGCCGTCCCGATCTCCTCGCGGCCGAGGCCACGGTCGATGCGGCGATGAAGGAAGTCACCGCCAGTCGCAAGGCGCTCCTGCCCGCCCTTAGCCTCAATGGCTCGGCGGGAACGGCCTCGACTGATGATTTCGGCGATCTTTTTAACATCCAGAATCTGGTCTGGGGGATCGGCCAGAATCTCGCGCGACCGATTTATCAGGGCGGCCGCCTCCGCGCCAATATCCGTCTCGACGAGCATGAGCGAGATGAGCTCATCGCGAACTACGCCCAGACCGCCCTGACCGCCTTTCGCGAAGTCGAGACGGCCCTCTCGGCGGAGCGCTATTTGAAGTCACAGGTCGCCGCTCTTTCCACCGCTGTGACCGAGTCCCGCCGCGCTGAGCAGCTCAGTCTTGAGGAGTATGAACAGGGTCTCGTCGATATCATTACCCTCTTGGAAAGCCAGCGCCGCGCCTTCGATGCCCAGAGCGCCCTGCTTACGATCAAGCTCGCCCTGATGAGCAATCGCGTCGACCTCTACCTCGCTCTCGGAGGCGACTTTGATCACGCGCCTGCTACGGATAAAGAGGGTGGGGAGTGAGGTCGTCGAGTCCCGTAGCGAAGGTGGTGACACCTTCGGGCGATGGTCCTGCGAGGACGAAACTCTCACGAGTTTCGCTACC
>JANQVJ010000064.1:30507-55814 GCA_030730365.1 Verrucomicrobiales bacterium | reverse complement strand
TGACACCTTCGGGCGATGGTCCTGCGAGGACGAAACTCTCACGAGTTTCGCTACCTTCGGCAAGGTCGTCGAGTCCCGTAGCGAAGGTGGTGACACCTTCGGCAAGGTCCTGCGAGGACGAAACTCTCACGAGTTTCGCTACCGGGCGATGCGGTCCTCAATTCGTCGGCGCGATCCCTGTCGCGGCGGGGAGGGTGACGTCTTCGACGCGCAACTGGCAGCGGAGGAATTTCACGTTCTCGACGGGGCCGGGGATGAGGATGGTCGTTTTGTTCCAGCGGAAGTTCGAGATCTTCGACGAGATCATCGATTCGAAGGGCTGCAGGGAGGTGCTCCATACCTGCATTTTCTCGGTGTATTCCTCTTCGGAAGCGCTCTCGGCCCGGGCGGGCAGGGCGGCGCCGTAGTCTCCAATGAGCCGGCACTGGTTCAGGGTGAATCCGTAGGGATTGCCAATCTCGAGATGGACTTTGGTCCCGACTTCGCTCGCTTCGGTGCCTTTGATGGCGATGAGGAAAGCCCCGTATTCGGTCTTGAGAACGGAGGCGGATTTGGCGTCGAGCTGGATGTGGGCAAACTGATTCGAGCTGCCGCCGCCCTCGGCCATCTGACGATTGAGCTGGGCGTTCTCGATGACCATGGAAAAGCGGATCATTTCCAGTTCTTCGCGGGTGTCAGCCATGATCTCGATATCAAAGGGCGTCCAGGAAAAGGGCTCGAGAACTTTGGCAACGCGGTATTCAAACGGTTTCAGCGTCTCCTGCCAGGCCTTGATCTTTTCGTTGCGGAGATTGTAGTCCTCGTCTTCGGGTAGCTCGGGAGTGCCGCCGCCGTGGTCGCCGCGCAGGGTAAACTGCTGGATCGCGATGGCCTGGGGATTGCCGACGTTGAGATGCACGGTGTAGCCGCCCGACTCGACGTTGAGGTCGATGCCCTCCATGCGCACGAGGAAGGTGCCGTGGTCGGTCAGCAGCGGAGCATGTCCCTGCAGGTTGGCGCGCAGGTAGACCATCTCATTGTCCCGCGATTTCATGGTGAGGATTTCGCCGAAGGATCCCTCGAGAAGGGCGATGCGCTCGTCGAGCGTTTTGCCGGAGCCGGAAACACCTACTTTGCTCTCTGCGGCGATTACCCGTCCTTTCAGTTCCTCGACTGTCTCGCGAGTGTCCGAGCGGATGCTGCGCAACTCGGCCTCGAGCCGGTCGACCTGCTGCTGCAGGTCCTTGTCACAGGCGGACAGGGACAGGCTGACCAATACTGGCAGAGCCAGGCGGGCGGGAGTTAAAAAACCTCTCATGGGGGATCAGTATCGCCTGCAGTGGGCTTCCTTCAAGACGGGATACGCCCTCGGGGAAAGTTACTTCCGGGCGATAACGGTGGGGAGCGAGAGAATGCCGGTCGGACCGACGTGACGGATCGAAACGGTGGATGGCGTTCCCTCGAGGCGGAAGGTATCCTGCGCGGCCGGGATGGTGCGCAGCGTCGTCCACTGATTCCCGTTCTGGATCTGAATGACACGCCAGCGGGCTGACGGCTCGGGTTTGAAGGTCAGGGTGAGATTGCCGCCCCGTTCGGCGGGCGCGACAAAGACGGGGCCGGGAGCGCTCGACCCGAGCCAGGGAGAGGCGGGTGGGATGGCGTTTTCGGCGTAGGCGGTGCGCAGCTTGGTGCGGAGACCCCCGCGGTCTTTTTTGATCGCTTCGATGCTCCAGTGGAGATGGCCGGGGCCGGCGGGTGAGGCATATTGGCGGGTCACGTCGATCTGGCGTATCGATTCAGTCGCAGGGCGTCCCTTGTCTTCGGAGCTTAGAATCCGGCTAGAGGCAATCCCGGGCCAGAGGTGGCGCCCCTTTTTGTTTTCGATAGACCACCAACGGTGCAGACTGGTGAAGTTCTGATCAGACTCGATGCGCCAGTAGAGCTGGGGGGAAAAGTAATCGAGCCAGCCCTCGTTCAGCCAGTGGCGCGAGTCAGCGCTGATGTCGTCGTAGGCGTCGAGTCCGGCCTTTACCGTTGACGGAAACCCCGGCCGCCAAATCCCGAAGGGGCTGATCCCGACATCGACAGAGGCGCGGGTCGACTTGATCGCTCCGTAGAGACCCGAAACGAAGGTGTTGATGTTGCTGCGGCGCCAGTCGCGCACATCGAGCTTGCCGCCCTTGGCCCGATAGGCCTGATACGAGGCGGAGTCGTTGAACTGATCGACGGTCCTGCCCCCGACGGTCTTGGGGTAGGGGTAGAAATAGTCATCGATGTGGATGCCGTCGACATCGTAGCGCTTCGTCACATCGACCATCACGTCGATGGCCCGCTTGCGCACGAGATCCGAGGCGGGGTTGCCCCACTTCATGCTGCCCGAGGCGAGCATTTGGGAGGAGTGAGTGCGGGTGAGGTGGTTCGAGGATTTTACGGAACGCTCGGTGGCGCTGGCGCGAAAGGGGTTGAACCAGGCATGGAGTTCGATGCCGCGTTTGTGCGCCTCTTGAATGGTGAAAGCGAGCGGGTCGTAGCCGTCAGATGGACCGGTGCCCATCTTCCCGGTGAGGAAAAAAGACCACGGTTCGAGACTCGATTTGTAAAAAGCATCGCACTCCGTCCGCACCTGGAAGATGATCGCATTCAGACCCGTTGCCGCGGCGAGGTCGAGCAGGGCGATCATCTCGGCGCGTTGCTGGGCGGGGGAAAGGGTGCAGGTCGAGGGCCAGTCGAGGTTGTGCACCGTCGCGATCCAGGCGGCGCGGAACTCGCGCTTTGGTTCGGGTACGCTGGCTTTCACCGAAGTATACTCCGCCCTCACCCCGCTCTCTGCGCCAAGAAAAATGACACAGGCCAGAAAAACCCGATGTATTAAAGAGACCATGAAAGTTAATGAATGTTAACCATACTGCCTATGGTCCGGGGAGGCAAGCGCTTCCCGACCGCCCTTTTTTTAACGGCTCAAGGCCTCTGGCGATGGAAAAAATGCGTCTTTTTTTGCGGAACGGAATGCCGTTATTGGAAAACTCCGGCCCGTTTCAGGGTCTCGTTGACGACAGCGGTCCAGGTGGCATAGCCCTCGGGGCTGAGGTGGAGTCCGTCTTTTTTAAACCATTCCGCTCCGGGCGCTTCACCGTTATCGGGTAGCATCGGGGTGGCGACGTCGGCGTAGAAAAAGTTTTCGAGACTGCCTTCGAGCGCGGCCATGGCTTCGTTCGCCTCTTTCATGACGGGCCAGAGGCTCCAGCGTGAACTGCTCGGTTTGATGGCGATGAAGATCACAGGCACGCCCGGTTTGGCCGCGGCGATGAGGGTATGGATCGCTTTGACATTATCGAGGACGGTCGCGGCGCTGTGGCCGAGTTTGATGTCGTTGTCACCCGAATAAACGATCACGGCACGGGCGTCGTAGGGCGGGACGAGGTCGTCGAAATGAGCGATCACATCGGGCAGGGTCGAGCCGCCGAAGCCGTTGTTGATCGTCCTGTCATCGGGCCACGAGGCGGCGAGGTCCCACATGCGGATGGTCGAACTTCCGGTGAAGAGGAGGGCGTCTCCCGATGGAGCGGTTTCGGCGTCGCGCTGAGCAAAGGCGGCCATGTCCTTCCGCCATCGCTCGGGGCCTTTGCTCTCATCCGCCTGTGTCGTGGCGAAAATGGCAAGGAGGAGACCAAGGGCGAGGGTCCGGAGGAGGGTGTCTTTCATCGCAAAGTGAAAAGGATAAGCAGTCCACGCGACACGGCGAAGACTTTTCCACTGCGCCGGAACGCTTTTTTTCCTGTGTCGATTCGGCCATTGTGTGCAGAATGAGGCAATAAGGATTCTTCTTTCCCACTTGTTGAAACGTGGAGTCAATCTAGGTTCCCCGCGTCTGACCATGGCAAGAAAAACCGTCAATAGAGGGGTTCGGGAGTCTCTCCTGGCCCACCGCGAGGCTCTCCGGCACTTGCGCGAAATCCTCTTTGCCAACGTCGTCATGGCCGGGGAGATTCCCGCGCCGACCGGCTACGAGCGCCGCATCACTCGCTTTCTCAGCGACCGCTTTACCGAGTGCGGGCTCGATAATATCTCGCTCGATCAGGCGGGCAATGTCGCCGGCGTGATCTCGGGGAAGACGGGGCGCCGCAATCTCCTCGTTGCCGCCCACGTGGATAAGATCTGGGCCGAGTCCGAGGATCACACTGTCTCGGTCGGCGTCGGGGTCATGAGCGGACGCGGGCTCGCCGACAACAGCCTCGGTGTCGCCGTCCTCGCGACCCTGCCGCTCATCCTCGATGAGCTCGGGATCGAACTCGATGCGAATCTCGTGCTCCTCGGCACGACCCGCAGTTTCGGGCGCGGCGACCTGCGCGGGATGCGCTTTTTCCTGGAAAATTCGGCCCGGGAGATTGACTCGGCCCTTTGTCTCGAGGGGATCGACCTCGGACGCCTCAGCTTTTCCAGCCTGGGGATGGCGCGCGGCGAGATCGTCGTGGAGTTGACCTGCCCGCACAACGAAGAGACCTCGAACGAGGCCGCCTCGGGTGTCATCGCGACTCTTTCCGAGATCATCGGTGCGATGCTCGAGATCAATCGCCGGGACTGTCCCGACACGCGCATCCTCATCGGTTCGATTGAATCGGGATCGGGCTATAGTGTGCCGCCGGGGCGCGGACTGGTGCGATTCGAGATCCGCAGCCTCGAGGCCGACCGCGTTGCCGCAGTGGAGGAGGAACTTGTTCAACTCATCGGCCGGTTCTCGGGGCGAGAAGGCGCCAAAGTCGGGATCGAGATCATCGCACGACGCAGCCCCGGGAACCTCGGAATCGATCATCCGCTCGTGCGCGAGGCCGCGGGGATTCTGAAGATACTGGGAGTCGAATCGCGCATCGAGCCGAGTGTCTCCGAACTGGCCGCCCTCCTCGACCGTCGTATTCCGTCGTTGACGCTGGGCCTGACAAAGGGAGAGAATCGCCATTCACCCGAGGAATCGATTCTGCTGGATCCGATTTTTGACGGTCTAGCCCAGCTCGTGTCGATGCTTGAGTTCATGGACAGGGGCGACTTTTCATATTAATGCCATGCCCGGAACCGACGAGAGAATAGCCCGATGGCTCGAGACGAACACGTTTCATCACAGCGAGTTCTGGGACATGCAGGAGCTGGTGCGGGCCAAGCACGAGGCCGGTCTCACGATCAGCCTCTGCATCCCCACGCTGAACGAGGAGACGACCATCGGGAAAGAGATCATCGTATTCAAAAGCGAGCTCATGGATCGCTACCCGCTCATCGACGAGATCGCGGTGATCGACTCGGGCTCGACCGATCGCACTCTCGAGATCGCGGCGAGCTACGGAGCCGACACCTATCTCTCGGCCGACATCCTGCCTGAACACGGGTTCAAGCCGGGGAAGGGGGAAAATCTCTGGAAAGCGATCCATCAGCTCCGCGGCGACATCATTTGTTATGTCGACGCCGATATCAAAAACATCCACGCGAAGTTCGCAAGCGCCCTCGTCGCGCCGCTAATTTACCGGCCCGAGATCCAGTATGTGAAAGCCTTTTACGACAGGCCTCTCGCGGTCTCGGATGAGGTGCGTCCGTCAGGGGGAGGTCGCGTCACCGAAATCCTCGTGCGTCCGCTCTTCTCGATGTTTTTCCCCGAGTTGACCGCCCTCATCCAGCCGCTTTCGGGCGAGTATGCAGTCCGTCGCGAAGTCCTTGAGAGGCTCCCGTTCCCGATCGGCTACGGGGTCGAGACTTCGCACCTCATTGACCTCTATCAGTCGAGCGGACTCGACGCTTTTGCCCAAACCGATCTCGACAAGCGGGTCCATCGCAACCAGTCGACGACCGATCTGGGAAAAATGTCCTTCGGGATCCTCCAGAGTTTTTTGAATCGTCTCAAGACCTACGGCATGGCCAGTGACCTGCCCGAGCTTCACGGTCTTTTCCGCCAGTTCCAGGCCGAGGGGCGGCGCTACGAGCAGGTCACCCGCGAGATTTTTGAGGAAGAGCGGCCTCCAATGATTACTTTACCGGAATACCGGGAGCGACATGGCAGATAAGGGAGAGACAAGGAAGCGGCGCATCGCGATCGTGCACTATCATTTGAGGCGGGGCGGAGTCACCCGCGTCATCGAAGCGGCGCGTGACGTCATGACCGCGCGCGGAGACGAAGTCGTCATCCTCTCGGGCGAACCGCCTCTCGTTGATGCCCGGCAGAGCGGGGTGCGCGTCGTTCCGGCGCTGAACTACCGTAAGACCGGTAGCCCTGTCGTCGCCGAGGGTCTCGCCGAGCAGTTGAAGAAGGAGGCATCAGAGCACTTCGGCGGATTGCCCGATGTCTGGCACTTTCACAATCCCACTCTCGCGAAAAACGTGCTTTTACCCAGCGTCATCCGCGAACTCGCTTCGCAGGGCGAGCGTGTCGTGCTGCAACTGCACGACTTCTCCGAGGACGGACGTCCCGGCAATTACACGAGTCAGCGCTCTTTTTTCGATTCCGAGACTAGCTTCGAAGAGACGCTCTATCCGGTTGCGAAGCAGATCCACTACGCGTCGATCAATCAGCGCGACCACGATTTTCTCAAGGCGGCGGGCATCTCCCGTACGAACCTTCACGTCATCCCGAACGCGATCCCCGACCTCGCCGTCTCGACGACACCGGCAGAGAGGCCTTTTTCGAAGGATAAGCTTTTTGCTCTTTATCCCTCCCGCGGGATACGCCGAAAAAATATCGGCGAACTCCTCCTCCTCGCTCTCATCTACGGAGACCGCGTCGATTTCGCGACGAGCTTGCGGCCAGAGAATCCTGAATGGCAGCGTGTCCATGGGGAGTGGGAGGATCTCGCGGCAGAGCTGAAACTTCCTGTCACCTTCGGAATCGCCGAGAGTGACAAGTATTCATTTCTTGATGTGTTAGGTTGGGCCGACTTTATCGTCACGACGAGCATTGCCGAGGGCTTTGGTCTTGCCTTTCTCGAGCCATGGATCATCGGAAAGCCGGTCATGGGCCGCGATCTGCCCGACATCACGCGCGACTTCGCGGTAAACGGGATCGAGATGGGTAATCTCTATCAGCGTATTGACCTCCCGATCGAGTGGCTCGACGAGGGGGAGCTGATGGAGGCGATCGAGTCGATGCTGCGCCGCAGCTACCTCGCCTACAACTGCGAGCTCCCGCCTTCGGCGGTGAAGCAGACCCTGAAGGCCTGGGTCAAAAAAGGACGCATCGACTTTGGGGTCCTCAGCGAGTCTTTCCAGATCGAAGTGCTGCGCAAGCTGAGGGAGAATCCCGCGTGCCTCGACAGCCTCTCGATCCCGCCGCTCGCCCTCTATCCCGAGCGCGAGATTGCGGAGCGGCGCGAGATCATTCGGCGGGTCTATAGCCTCTCGAGTTACGGGGAGCGCCTCGGTGAAATGTATGAGCGAGTAAGCAGCGGAGCAGTGGGGAAGGTGACGCATCTCCCGACGCTGAAGGTCTTGCAGCAGTTCTTCAATCCCTCGCGCCTCAACCTGCTGCGCAACTGATGATGGACGCTGCCGCCTACATCCGCAGGACGATGCGACCGATGTGTCCGCTCCCCACCGGGCTCGCCCCGCATCTGCCGAGCCTCGAGGGAATCGCCGCGGTGGTCTTTGACATCTACGGCACTCTCATCATCTCTGCAGCAGGAGACATCGATGCGGCCGCAGACGATGAGCGGGAGGTCGACTCCATCCTCGATGAGTTCGGAGTCAGTCCCGTCTACTTCGACGAGCTCTACCGTTCCGCCATGAAGCGCCATCAGGACGCGCGCCGCCTCCATGGAGTCACCTATCCCGAGGTTGAGATACGCGAGGTTTGGGCCGAGATCCTCGAGTCGCTCTGTCTCACGCCTGGAGACGCCGATGCCATCGAAGAAGTCGCCCTGCGCTATGAATGCGGGAAAAATCCGGTCTGGGCCATGCCTGGCTCGGGGCGGGCGATACGGGCGATTCACGCGAGCGGGAAAAAACTCGGGATCGTCTCCAATGCCCAGTTTTACACCTTACCGGTAATCGAGGGGCTCTTCGGGGCAAGCCTCGAGGGGATGGGATTTGATCCGGAGCTTCAGGTCTTTTCCTATCGGGAAAGGGAGGGCAAACCTTCGCGCCGTCTCTACGAGTGCCTCGCGGAACGGGCTGATCGCATGGGCCTCGCACCCGCGGCGATTTTTTACCTCGGCAACGACATCACCAAAGATGTCCTCCCCGCCCGCGAGCTCGGATTTCGCACCGGGCTTTTTGCCGGGGATGCCCGCAGTCTGCGACTTGGCGGTCTCAGCGGGGACGAAGCGACGGCTACCGCCGATGCGGTGATCACCGATCTTGCCCAATTACCCGGGCTTTTCCATATTCCGGCATGAAGACTTACTCCGTTCACTACTCGGCGGCGCTCGACCTGGAAACTGCCAGCGTGCTCGAGGACTTCTGTTTCCCCTGGCTCGAGCGATCCTGTCCCTGGACATCATTCCGCGCGGTCTGGAATCACGAGGTGCTGCGTTTCCGCTTCGAAGTCGAGGATGATGACCTCGTCCTCGACGAGACCGGTGAACCCCACGCCGCCGCCCTCGGCTCGGACCGGGTTGAACTGTTCTTCGCCACCTCAGTCGATCTCAGCACGCCCTACTACGGCGCCGAGATGGAGCCGCGCGGGAGCGTCTACGATTACAAAGCAATCTATCACCGCCAGTTCGACGATACCTGGAGCTTTGAAGGGCTCAGCTTCGCCGGAGAGTTGCTCGAGGGTGGGTATCTGTTAGAGGGGACGATTCCGCTCGACGAGCTGCGCGCGCTCGGTTGTCTCAAGGGCAAAGAAATGATCACCGGCGTCTATCGGGCCGAATTCTCCCACGGACCCGACGGCGTCGTGCAGGACTGGATCAGCTGGATCGATCCGCAGGTGAAAACGCCCGACTTTCACGTGCCGTCCTCTTTCGGGAAATTCCTCTTCCTCGATTAAGATGGATGCCTGCCCCTATCTCCCTCCCGGCGAGGCCTCGCTCTCGGCCGTGTCGATGCGGAGGGTGGGAAAGGACCGCGGTGGTGCCTTTTACGAACTTGCCCTTTGCTGCGCGCAGTCACGCTGGCAGCGTGGCCTGCCGGCTCAGGCCATCCTCCTGCTGAATCGCGCCTTTTCCGCCGACCTCGCCGGTGACGAGCCCGCCCTCCGCGAGTGGCCGCCGCCCTATGCGGCGATCCGCTGGATCATGGAAAATCGAGGGGAGGGGCAGTTCATCGGGAACCCGCGTCGCCACTTTCAGCACCTCGCCACCCGAATGGTTGAGCCGCGAAGGGACCTGCGATCGTGGCGCGCCTGGGCCTGCTGGGCGATCGCGTGCGAGGTCTTTCCCGGTGCTCCTGGAGATATCGTGCAGTTAGAGAGAGAGGGGGTGAAAGAGCCATCGCGTTCCGAAATACTAACACGCCTCGAATTACTGGGGCTCCCGGGCGAGGCGGAACTCTGGCAGAGCGTGTCTGGTGGGGAGTGAGGGCTTCTGCCCGTGGGGACGAAGCGTTGGCAAAGTTGGCAAAAGCCACTCGCATCCCTCACCGGATCATCCTCACATTCCCATAATCTCCGAGAGCGATGACTTGAATCGCGTCAATTTCACATTGATGTCGGATCTTGTCTTTATGTCGGTCGGGAGCTTATCGACGAGGGCGACGGCCTGCTCAAGGTAAAAAGTCGCGAGTGATCGCGAAGTCGCGTTGGTGAGATCAAGGCTCTGCGCGGCGTAGGCGTAAGCATCGGCGAGGGAGACTTTGGCCTCGGCGTCATAGGGACGAAGGCGGGTTGCTTCCTCGCGGATTTTGATCTCTTCGCGGAAGAGGACGAGGGCGGCCTCGGGCTGTTTCTGGTCCAGTTGAATGAGACCGAGGGAGCGCAGGGCCTCGAGGTGGGCGCCCCGGGCCTCTTCGGCGAGGCTGGGGGGAGCGGTCGAGAGCGATTTGACGAGGGTCATGAGACTCTGATAAGTCGTCGAAGCTTCGGTAATGTTACCCGACGAATATTCGATCGCGCCCCGGAGAAGGAGGACTCGCGCCGCTTCGAGCGCGTAGCCGGGGACGTCCGACGGAGCGCCGTCCTCAATGCGGCGGTTCACGATGCTGAGGATTTCATTCAGCGTCGCGATGGCCGACTTCGTGTCGCGGCCGAGCTCCTGGACACGGCTCAGTGCCTTGTAGTTGGTGGCGAGTTCCTTGATCTGCGCGAGGGAGAAGAGCCCGCTCTCGCCACTCACCTGGCTGCGCCATTCGAGAGCGGCCGAGTAGGCTGTTGCGGCCTCTTTGTAGTCGATCTTCAGCTCGTGGATCTTGCCGATTTCCATGAGATCGCGCGAGGCGAGGAGGGCGAAATCGTCGGGCGAGTTCGGATCTTCGGCTAACTCGGAGCGGATCTCGTAGGCACTCGTAAAGTCTTTGAGCGCCTCGTCGAAGTCTTCCCGCTCGAGTGCCTGTCGTCCGCGCAGAGCCGCCGTCTGGGCGGAAAAGCGCAGGATGCGGGTCGAAGTGAGCCTGTCCTTTGACCGGTTATCGAGAAAAGTCTGGGCGTTTTCCGAGACGATGGAGTAAAGGCGGTCTGCTCCCGCTCCCGAGATATCCCCCTTGTTCAGCTCACTGACAAAGAGCAACATCAGGTCGACCGCCGCACCGGCGCTTTTATCCGACTCCACCGAGGCGAGCATCGCCGCATCGGTGGCCCGTTTCGCCTTACGTGCCTGGATGAAGGCAAAGCCCGAGGCCCACAGTGCCACCACGAGCAGGATCGCAAAGATCGTGTTGAGACGACGCGCCCTTTTCACTACCGTTTGCTGGTCGAGCTGCTCGATGCGCCCCCATACCTCGCGCATGTCGGCTGGTCGCTCGCGCGAATCGAGGCTGAGACATTGCTCGACGAGGAGCTTGCGGTCACTCGGAATGTAGAAACCCGAAGGCCAGGTGATGTCCTCGACGGCCTCGATCAGCGTCGCGAGTTGCCTCCCGGTGACGACCTTTTCATTTCGGGGTTGATCACCCTCTATTGTCGCCTCGACGAGGGTGGAGTCGGGGTCAAAGCTGCGCCGCTCGGCGTTGGCGAGACCCTGTAGGCGGGGTAGCTCGCCGGTGAGGAGCTTGTATGCGACCACGCCGAAGCTGTAGACATCCCAGCGGAAGCCTTTCCCGTCGGCCGAGTCGCGCGGGTTGCGGAGCTGCTCGGGGCTCGCGTAGAGCGGCGTCCCGACAGGCTGGAATCCCTCGGCCGCCTGACCGCGGCTCTGGCCGAAGTCACAGATTTTTATATGAAAAGGGGTCTCGTCGGTGAGGAGGATATTTGACGGCTTGATGTCGCAGTGGATGATCTGGTTGCGGTGGAGGTAGGAGACCGCGTCGGCGATGTCGCGGATGAGCCGCCAGCCCTCGCGGTGATCGACGTGCCCGCAGAGCCGCTCGAGCGTGCGGGTCTCCCAGAAGCCGTCGAGATTCTGGTAGGCATGCAGGCCCATCGCGTAGTAGGGCGGATCGTGGAGCAGATCAAAGTCGTGCAGCGTCACGATGCCCTGATGCTCCGTCACCTGGGAGAGCTTCTCGAGCTCTCTCGCCATCGTTGCGAGATCGACCGCACCGGGGCGGAAGATCTTCAGCGCGCGCTCCGAGATCCCGCGATAGGTCGCGCGAAAGACCTGGCCATACGCGCCTTCCCCCAGCGCGGGCTGGTGGATCACGTAGTCCTTAACTTTGATGGAATCTTCTTCGTGCACGACAGATTGAAAAGGCTTAACAGCAAAAGGGCAAAAAGCTAAAGAGCGATCATCATTTAGTGAGGCTCTGGATTTCACCGGCCCATCCGGGAGGCGGGGGGGTCTTTCGGAACCAGAGGGCTTTACCCCGCAGCCAGATCGCAGCGGGATCGTCTTCGGGCAGGCTGTCGAGCAGATCGACGGCGTCGTCCCACTGCTCGTGATTGAAGTGATTGAGGGCACGCTCGTAGGTGCGGGCGTCGTCGTCGGTCACGCCTGAGCCGCCCATTTCACGGGGAAAAATGAGTTCGTGGATGGGGTAACTCTCCTCGAACCCCGCCGGGCGAATGAGGCAGAGCTGGCGGAAGCTGCGGCCGGGCATGTCCTTGATACGGCGGTAGGTCTCGTCCGAGATCAGCACGGGGACGCGGAACTCTTTCGCGATGCGTTCCAGCCGCGCCCCGAGGTTCGCAACACTGCCGAAGACGCTGATGTGCCACTGCTGCGTCGGCCCCGTCTTCCCCACCGCGATACGGCCCGTGCTGATGCCAATGCGGACTGCTGCCATGTGCCTGTCCTGCTCCTCCTCGTAGATGACGCGGTTCGCGAGCCGCCGGATGATCGCCTCGGCCGCCTCGACTGCGGCGAGGGCGTGGTCTTTTCCCTGATCGCCGAAGTTCGGCCAGCCCCAGAGACCGAGCGCTCCATCCCCGGCAAAATCGGTCACGACGCCACTGCTTTTAAAGACCTCTTCGGTGATGAGACCCACGACCTTCTGGTTCTCGTCGAGACGATCGAGAATCTCTTCGTCGCTCTTCGCCAGCTCGAGCAGGCGCGAGTGACCGCGGCGGTCGGCGAACATTACCGTGCAATCCACCATCGCCGGCTCGAGCTCGGACTGGTCGCGAATCCGCAAAACCTTGCGGAGACCCGGGGAAAAGTAAGCCGACATCTGATCCTGCATCTTCTGGTCGGCCCGCGCCGAGAGCAGGCTCGCGACGAGAGAACTGATGAGCCGCAGGAAGGGGACAAAAGCCGCCGCCGCCGTCTCCGAAGCCTGACGTGTCTCCACGTAGAGGAAGACCGGACGCCGCACCGCATCGCGGTAGATCGCGGCCGACTCGTCGAGACGGGCCACCGGGATGATCGCGACCCAGTCGATCCGGTCTCCGAGACTGTCGGCGGCGAAGACACGATTGTTGTCCTTCGAGGCCCAGATCTGGATGTCGGCGGGATTTGGTTTCACCAGATTGACACGGTTGATGAGGGTGCGGCTGGGGCGGAAGTCGGCACGGGCGAGGGGATCAGGATTGAGCACCTCGAAATTAACGCCCGCGACCGTCTTCTCCACCGCGATGAACACCGCCGTGACGCCCTTTTGCCCCGGCAGCGCATTCTCGAGGAAGACTGCCGCGCGGGTGAAAAGATCGACCTCATCCGTCCAGCCGCTCAGCACTTGCTCGGGCAGCTCGCGCTGGAGGAGCCTCAATTGCAGTCGCAGACTGTATTCGTCGAGTTGCTCCACCTCGTCGTAATCCTGCCGTGTCGCGGGAGCATCCTCGAAGGATTCTTTCTCCTTCTCCAGCTCATTGTGATATCGCTCGATCTCCGCATCGAGATCGCGCAGAGACTTCAGCCAGTAGATCGCAGTCGTCCCGCGGGCGCCGAGGATGACCGATTCTCCAAGCTTCAGCTCGATCGGATCGGGGAGGGGGTGGCGCTCGCGCGGTGCCACATTCGAGTGCAGCGCATTCGGCACGCTGCGCCCGGTCAGGGCGGGGAGACGTCGGATCGAGAGGAGATCTCCCTCGCCGCGCATCGCTTCGCAGTGATTGCGGCTCACGAGCCTGTCATTCCAGGTTATCCGCAGGATGTCGACCGGCTCTTCAGGGAGACTCTCGGGTTTTCTCCCGATGCGGAGCGGACGACCCACGACAGCCTGAGCGACCGCCATCTCGCGTGAATTCTCCAAGTTGACCGCCACCAGATACATCGATTCAGGAAAAAGGGGATGGAAGCGGATTTCGACCACTAAGGCTCGCGAATTCACACGAATCCGGGCAGGCCATTGGAAAGCGACAGAGAGAGCAAAATTCGTGCAAATTCGTCTTCATGCGAGGTCCTGATTTGAGGCGTCAACTTCCAGCGTCAACCCATCTTTCGCGGCGAGGGCCTCGCGCACTCCGGCAAAGGCCGCCCGGATGACCGGCTCGATCTCGCGCGCGGCCGCCTCGACCGCAATCTCGCGATGGGATTCTGTGGAAAGGGAAGTCATGGTCACGTCAGAGATTCCGCAGGGCGTGATGGCCTCGTAGCCGGAGAGGTCGCTCGAGACATTCAGCCCGAAACCGTGCATCGAAACCCACTTACGAACGCCAACCCCGATGGATGCCAGTTTTCGATCCCCGACCCATACGCCCGTGAGTCCCTCCCTGCGACCCGCATCAATACCAAATCCCGAGGCGAAATCAATGAGTAAGGCCTCGATCTGCCGCAGGTAGACGTGGAGGTCCCGTCCGTATTGGTTCAGATCAAAAATAAAATAGCCCACGAGCTGTCCCGGCCCATGAAAGGTCGCCTGCCCCCCCCGATTTGTCTCGAAGACGGGGTGGGGGAGATTATCCGGATCCCGCAGGCTTGAGCGGTCGCGGCTGCGCCCTATCGTGTAGACCGGCTCGTGCTCGAGCAGCAGCACCGTGTCGCCGATTTCGTCACGACGACGCTGCTCCACGAGCTCGTTCTGCAAATCGAGCCCGTCAGCGTAGGAGACCGTCCCGAGCCAGCGAAAGTTCATCATCGGTGCAGCATACACTCGACCGCGACGGTAAGTCGACCTCGGACTCACTCTTGTGCACGGGAGGCGCGGGGGACTCTAATGGCTGGTAGACGAGTGGCGCGTAAAGGTACGAAGGGAAGAGTCGGCCGCGACAGGAGTCTATTGCCTCACCAAAGAGTGCGACAGGAGCGTCTCGCCTACTTGCGGTCAATGCGATCCGTGCCAATCCAATGAATCGGAGGAAATCGGTCTTTGCAGTGCCCCGCCGAGCCCGAGCAGTATGTTCACATAAAGCCTTTCGGGAAATCCGGTCCGCGCCTCGCAGGGGCACGTCCTCGCTGCCTCTGCCGGGATGACTTGAATGAACCGCGGCGGGTCGTTATCGAGAAGGGAACTTCAAAAGGCGGGCGGTTTTCACCGTTTTGGGAGGCTTAGGTGACTCGAGAGGGGCGCGGTGAACCCGTTTTTCGCGAAAACTTTCGCTTGATCGTGCGGTAGTCCCTCCTAAATATTATCTATGGGTGATCTTCCTCTCGGTCTCAGTTTTGATGATGTCCTCTTAATTCCTCAGCGCAGCGCGGTCCTGCCTGCCGGAGTTGATATCTCCACGCGCCTCTCTGCCGATATTCCGCTCAACATTCCTATCATCTCGTCGGCGATGGATACGGTAACCGAGGACGGCCTCGCCATCGCTCTGGCACGCGAGGGCGGTCTCGGTGTCATTCACCGCAACATGCCCATCGGCGAGCAGGCTGACATGGTTGCGAAGGTGAAGCGGTCCGAGAACACCGTCATTGTCGATCCTTTCACGACTTCCGCCGATGTCTCGCTTGCCCGGCTCCAGGAGATCATGCGGGACAAAGGGGTCAACGGCTTCCCTGTCGTCGATGAGAAGGGAGTCCTCGTCGGCATGGTTACGAGCCGCGACATCTGGTTTATCGAGGATGACTCCGCTCCCGTCTCCTCCGCGATGACCCCGCGCGAGCGCCTCATCACCGCACCAGTCGAGACCAGTCTCGACGAGGCCCGCCGCATCCTCCATCACAATCGCATTGAAAAACTGCCTCTCATCGACAAAGACGGGCGCCTCGCCGGACTCATCACCGCGCAGGATATCGAAAAGCGTGACATGTACCTGAACTCCGCCAAGGATCAGAGCGGTCGACTCCGCGTTGGTGCCGCGATCGGGGTGGGGGAGGACTATTTCGAAAGAGCCAAAGGCGTCATCGAGGCCGGAGCCGACGCTGTCTTCATCGACGCCGCGACGGGTCACACCGAACGTGTCCTCTCGGTCATTGAAAAGCTCCGCAGTGAATTTTCCACCCCGGTCGTCGCCGGGAATGTCGTCACCGCCGAGGGCGCGTCGGATCTCATCTCCGCCGGGGCTTCCGCCGTTAAGGTCGGGGTCGGGCCCGGATCGATCTGCACGACTCGCGTCATCGCCGGGGTCGGTCTGCCGCAGTTCAGCGCGATCCAGAATGTCTCGGTGATCTGCCGCAAAAAGGGTATCCCGCTCATCGCCGACGGCGGTATCCGCTACTCGGGCGACGTCGTCAAAGCGATGGCCGCCGGGGCTGATATCGTCATGCTGGGATCTCTCCTCGCCGGCTGTCGCGAGAGTCCCGGTGAGACCGTCCATTATCAGGGCCGGACCTGGAAAGAATACCGCGGGATGGGTTCGCTCAAAGCAATGCGCAAAGGCTCGGGCGACCGCTACGGTCAGAACTCCTCCGGCAAACTCGTCGCCGAGGGGGTCGAGGCGCGGGTGCCCTATCGCGGGCTGCTCGCCGACACCGTCTTTCAACTTCTTGGAGGGCTCCGCAGCGGCATGGGCTATGTCGGAGCGGAAAATCTCAAGGAACTGAGAGAGCGCGCCACTTTCGTCCGCATCACCACGGGCGGGCTGAAAGAGAGCCACGCCCACGACATCACCATCACCGAAGAGCCGGTCAACTACCAGCCCGCGAGCTGATTCCGGCGAGGCGCCGTTTCCGGCAGAGCCGGTGGCATAACGCCATTTCCACCTTTCACTTTTTACCTTTCACCTTTTACGGCGGCCACGGCCGCCCCTCCCTCATGGACCATCCCATCGCCGTCATTGATTTCGGTTCCCAGTACACGCAACTGATCGTCCGCCGCATCAGAGAGCTGGGTTACTTTTCCCGCCTCTATCAGCCCTCGGAATTGCGCGAAACGGGAAGCCCCGCCGCTGTCATCCTCTCGGGCGGACCTCGCTCGACCCTGGAGCCGGGCGCTCCCGAAATCGATTTTGACTACCTCGTCGAGCTGGGTGTCCCCGTCCTCGGCGTCTGCTATGGGATGCAGTTGCTCAACCGTAAGTTCGGCGGCGAGGTCGCCCCGGGTAATACTCGTGAGTATGGCCCCGCCACCCTCATGATCGAGGCGGGCGTGGACAGTATTTTCAACGGACTCAAAGGCCATTCCCAGATCTGGATGAGCCACTCCGACACAGTTAGCGTTCTCCCCGGAGGCTGTCAGATCACCGGACGTAACCTCGACGGCATCCCCGTCGCCTTGAAGTGGAACGATCTCTTCTACGGGATCCAGTTTCACCCCGAGGTCTCGCACACGAAAGAGGGGAGTGAGATCCTCAAAAACTTCCTCTCCCTCGCCAAAGACCTGCCGCCTTTCAAAATCGCCTCGTTCAAGGACGAGCTCATCGAGCGGGTCCAGACCGAAGTGGCGGGACGCAAGGTCGTCTGCGGAGTCTCCGGCGGAGTGGATTCTTCGGTCCTCGCGGCGCTCTTGCACGAGGCTGGGGTGGACACGCGGAACATCTTCGTTGACACCGGCCTGCTGCGGCTGAACGAGGCGGCTGAGGTGCAGGCGATTTTCGAGGAAGTCGGGATCGCGATCGAGACGGTAGACGCGTCCGAGCGGTTTCTTTCGGCCCTCGCCGGGGTGACCGATCCCGAGGAAAAACGTCGCATCATTGGACGTATTTTTGTCGAAGTCTTCTTCGACGCAGTCGGGTCCGATGTCGAGTTGCTCGCCCAGGGCACCCTTTACCCTGACGTCATCGAGAGCGCCACGAGCGGCTCGATCGCCTCGACAATCAAGACGCACCACAACCGTGTCGACCAGATCATGCAGTTGAAAAAAGAGGGACGTGTCATCGAACCTCTCGACAATCTTTTCAAAGACGAAGTCCGCGAATTGGGCCGCGTCCTCGGTCTGCCCGAGCGTGTCGTCGGCCGTCACCCTTTCCCCGGTCCCGGACTCGCGGTGCGCTGCCCCGGCGAAGTCACTCCCGAGAAGATCGAGATCATCCAAAAGGCTGATAAGATCTACATTGATCTCCTCCGCGAGCGCCACTGGTATGATTCCGTCTGGCAGGCCTACGCCGCCCTCATCCCGACGAAGACCGTCGGAGTCAAAGGCGACGAACGCAGCTACGAGTATGCCCTGAGCATCCGTGCGGTCACCAGTGAAGACGCCATGACCGCCGAATGGGTGCACCTGCCCTACGAGCTTCTTGGTGAGATCTCCAACCGCATCCTCAACGAAGTCCCTGGGGTGAACCGGGTCCTCTACGACATCTCGACCAAGCCGCCCGCGAGTATCGAGTGGGAGTGAACGGGATGCGAAGCGGATGGAGTGGGGGAACACGCGCAGCGGGTAGCTGGAGCGAAGCGAAGGCAATGGTGGAGTGGCCTTGCAGCTGGTCACCCCGAGGCCGGGTTCGACGCGCGGATAACAAGGCGCCTCTCCACACTATCAGGGTCACCGCAAAACGGGCGCAGTCTCACCGAGACCACCTGCACCACGAGATCCATGGGATGCTGTAGCTGATTCTCGACGCAAACAAAAAACCCCGCCACATTCTGTGGCAGGTTTTTTTGGAAAAAGGGCGCGCCTGCGGGTCTTTTTCTGTACGCTTAGACCGCCTGAGCAGCCGGTCCACCCGATGCTTCGATCTTCGACTGTTCGGTGTCGAGGACTTCGCGACGCAGGTTGGTGCCGGTGCGCTTGGCCCACCAGAGAACGATGGGGGCGGCGATGAAGAGGGTCGAATAGGTCCCCGCGATGAGACCGATGGTGAGGATGACCGCGAAGCTGCGGAGTCCGGGGCCACCGAAGATCAGGAGCACGAGCACGGTGAACAAGGTCGTGGAGCTGGTCAGGATGGTCCGGCTCAGGGTCTTGTTCAGCGCGTAGTTCATGATGTCCTTGACCTCGCCGCGCTTCGTCGCGAGTCCTTCGCGGACCCGGTCGAAGACGACGATAGTGTCGTTCACCGAATAACCGGCGATGGTCAGCAGCGCGCCGACGACGATGAGGGAGAGCTCCTGCCCCATCAGGGTCGCGATGCCTAGGGCGACGACGACATCGTGGATGAGGGCGGCGATAACCCCGACGGCGAAGGAGAGCTCGTAGCGGAGGGTGACGTAGGCGAGGATCGCGAGAATACCGAGTCCCATCGCCAGCATGGAGCTGAAGAGCATCGACTTGCCGACGGCCGATCCGACCGAGCTGACGGTGGTGTCCTCGAGGGTCACCTTCATGTCCTCTTCGATGTGCTTGAGGACAGTGTCAGCCGTGTTATCCGGAGTGCGGACGAGGAAGAAGGTGCCATCGTCACCGACAGGTTGTTGTTCCTGAACGATGGGCTCAGCCCCGAGATCGAGCTTGGTGATAGAGTCGATGATGCCCTGCTTCGTTAGTCCCGCGGTCGAGCGGATCGTGATGGAGTCGCCGCCTTTGAGTTCGACTCCGCGGGGATCGATCGCGGGGATTGCGATCATCGAGATGATGACTGCGACCGAAGAGAAAATCAGCCAGGGACGAGCATGGCTGAGGAAGTCGAAGATTCGCTTCGGAGCGAAATCCATGAAGGTCAGTTTCTTGAAGAACTTCGCGTCCATGATCCAGGTGAAGCACACGCGGGTCACCACGAGCGATCCGAAGAGGGTGGCAAAGATACCGATGACGAGAGTCACGGCGAAGCCTTTCACGGTGCCGTCGGCCACGACATAGAGAATGATCGCAGTGAAGAGGGTCGTGAGGTTTGAGTCCATGATGGAGGAGAAGGCCTTTTCATAGGCGGTCTCGATCGAGGCACGCAGGGATTTGCCTTCGGCGAGTTCCTCCCGCAATCGTTCGTAAATCAGCACGTTGGCGTCGACCGCCATCCCGATCGAGAGAATGATCCCCGCGATCCCCGGCAGAGTCAGGGTGAACTGGAAGAGCGCCATCGTCCCGAAGATGATGAGGATACAGGATGAGAGACCGATCAGCGCCACGATCCCCGCGAAGCGGTAGTAGAAGAGGATAAAGATCAGGGTCAGACAGAGACCGGCGATCCCCGAGACGACTCCCTGACGGACCGAGACCTCACCCATGGTGGGCGAGATGTAGTTGGAAAACTCGATCTCGATGGGGTTCTGAAGCGGGTTTTCGAGTGCCGAGGCGAGAGCGAGCGCCTCGGCCTGGGTGAAGTTGCCGGTGATGGAACAGCCCGTGGAAAAGGGCTCCTGAACCACGGGGGATGAGAGGATGACATTGTCGAGGATGATCGCGAGAGGCTGACCCTGGTTCGCGTTGGTCAGCGGCCCCATGATCTTCGCGCCTTCGCTGGTGAAATCGACACTGATGGAGTCGCCCTTATCTCCGTAGAAGTAGTTGGCTTTGGACACATTCTTGCCGGACATGTCGCGCTTGATCTTTACGAGGCCGTAGCGGACGGGGAGTTTCTCGCCGTTGCTATCGAGCTCCTCTTTGTAAGGAAGCGCCTCGTAACCGGGGATGACCTGACCACCGCTCGCGACCTGAGCACCGAGGAAGGAACTCTGGGGATGAAGAATGGAGAACTCGAGTTGGGCGACCTTTTCGAGGGTCTCCTGAATGCGCTCGAGTTCCTCCTGACCGACCCCGGGCATTTGCAGGAAGATGCCGTCGTCGCCCGAGGGCGCGAGGAAGACTTCACCTGTCGCCATGGCATTGAATCGGCCCATGAGCACGCCGATGGCTTGATCTTGCGTGTCTTTGGTCACTTCTCTGCCCTCAGCCGGCTTGATCTTGATCTCCATGGAGACACCGCCTTGAAGCTCGATCCCTTTCTCCATGCCGAGAGTGCTATAGAGCCAGACACTGATGGCAGCGACGGCGACAGTGAGGACGGAGCCGAAAATACGTTTCCGGCGGGTCGACTCGGCGGCGAGATAGATAATGAAAACGGTCAGGAGCCCGAGCCCGAGGAGGAAGACACCTTGCGAGGAGATTCCGGCAGCTTCGACTGGCACCGGATCGCTGGTGTCGGCGGGGGATGTCCCGATCGTCGCGACGGCATTGTCGACCGCTTCCTGCACATCGGCAGAGGCAGGCACCGTGAGAGGCGTCTCGACAGCGGGTGCCGCCTGTGCGGCAGGGGCAGCGGGAGCAGCAGGGGCAGCCGGAATCGCAACCGCCGGAGCCGGAGTCGCAACCGCCGGAGTTGCGGGGGCTGGAGTTACAGCAGGTGCCTCGGAGGCACTTGCTGGAGCGGGGGCGTTTTCAGCGGCTGTGGGAGCGGGGGTGTCTTTGGCCTGGTCTGCTTGAACTTGCATGGGAAAGATAGAACTGGGGGCTTGAGTCAACAGGGTTTGCTGGTCGACTCAACTGGGTTGGGTCGGGGGATCCGGCGATCAGGATTCGATCACCTTGGTGTCGGGCTCGTCGGCCTTTGACTTGCTCTCGACGGTGGCGACGGCGGCGCGGTCAAATTTCAGGCTGAGGGCATCGGCGACTTTGATCGAGACGGTCTTGTCGGTGACTCCCGAAACCATGCCGTGAATCCCGCCGATGGTGACGACTTTGTCCCCGACGCGGACGTTCTTGCGCATCTCCTCCTGGGCCTTTTGGGCTTTCCGCTGCGGGCGGATGAGGATGAAGTAAAACATCACCATGATCAGGATCATCGGAACGAACATTCCGAGTCCGCCTCCGGCGGGAGGTGCAGCCTGAGCGAGTAGGGGAAGAAGTGAGGTCATTGATTTTGGTTTGAGGTCTTGGGAGAATAAAAAACGTCTGTCGATCAGGTCGCTGACTTACCCGCGCGGTATCGGCTGATAAACCCGGCCTTGAAATCGGCAAACGTGCCGGTGTCAATAGCATGCCGTGCCTGTTTCATCAAGTGCAGATAGAAGGTGACGTTGTGGAGGGTCAAAAGTCGGAGTCCGAGAATCTCGTCATTTTTGATGAGGTGACGCAGATATCCGAGGGAAAAGCCTTCGCAGAGCGGGTGGGTTTCGCCGGGAGGAGCGAGGGGGAGATGGCATTTTTCCCACTGGGCGTTCTTGAGATTGATGGTGCCGTCGGCGGTGTAGGCGGTGCCGTTGCGCCCGACGCGAGTGGGGAGGACGCAGTCGAACATGTCGATTCCGCGCGAGATGAGTTCGAGCAACTGATCGGGTTGACCGAGTCCCATGGCATAGCGGGGCTTGTCGGCGGGCAGGATGGGGGCGGCGACGTCGACGGCCTTGAGCATCTCGGGGACAGGTTCGCCGACGGAGAGTCCGCCGATGGCGTAGCCGTCAAAGTCGAGCGAGACGAGGTCGCGGGCCGCTTTTTCCCGGAGCTCGGGGTAGCAGCCGCCCTGGACGATGCCGAAATAGTGCTGCCCCGGGGGACGATGGGCGGTGATCCAGTCCCGGGCGCGTCCGGCCCAGCGCTGCGTGAGGGCGAGGGAATTTTCGGCGTAGCTCCTCTCGCAGGGGAAAGGGGGGCATTCGTCGAGGATCATGCAGATGTCGCTGCCGATGGAGCGCTGGATCTCGAGGACGGACTCGGGGGTGAGGAAAATAGGGCTGCCGTCGATATGACTCTGAAAACGCACGCCTTCGTCGGTGATCTTGCGCAGTTTCGAAAGGGAAAAGACCTGATACCCGCCCGAATCGGTCAATATGGGGCGGTCCCACTGCATGAAATGATGGAGCCCGCCGAAGTCATCGAGCACGTCTGTGCCTGGCCGCAGGTAGAGATGGTAGGTGTTGCCGAGGATGATGCGGCAGTCCAGCGCGGGGTCGGTGAGTTCGCGCGGATGGACCGCCTTGACCGTGCCGCGAGTCCCCACCGGCATGAAAGTCGGGGTCTCGACCACGCCATGCGCGAGGACCATGCGCCCGCGTCGGGCGGCAGTCTCAGTATCGGTTTTCAGCAGGGTGAACATGGCGGGGGGGACCGATAACCCTGATTTCGCTTATTTCCAGCATGGACTGCGGCAGCCGGGTTTGCTCCGTTGCTTGTGCGGCCAAAGGAGAGGCTGAGGCTATCTATCGTTGACTATCTCCGCAGCCGCCTCTTTCATCTCCCTATGCTTGAGGAATCTGAAGCCCGTCGCAGCATTCTGGAATACACCAGTCCCGGTGCCGTCATCTGGGTTCCTCTCGAGCTGGCCCTCGGTCAGGTCCTCGCCCAAGACATCGTCGGCGCGATGGACTCGCCCGTCTTCGACAATTCGGGGATGGACGGCTACGCGGTGAAGGCGGCGGAGGCGAAAGAGGGGGCGACGCTGCGTGTCGGGAAGATCGTCCAGGCGGCCGGCGGCGACCTCGGGCTCGTCTGCGGGGAGGGCGAGGCCATCCGCATTTTCACCGGAGCAGTCCTGCCCGACGGGACTGACGCGGTCGTGATGCAGGAGGACGTCGAGCGCGAGGGCGATCTCATCCGCATCATGGAACCGGTCGAGCCGGGGGAAAACATCCGCTGGCGGGGCAGCGATGTCTGCGCCGGTCAAAAGCTGCTGAGCCGGGGAGAGATCATGACACCGACCCGCATCGGCCTGCTCGCCTCGCAGGGCATTCCTGAGGTGCCTGTCCATGGAAAGCCGCTCGTGCAGGTCGTCACGACCGGCGACGAACTTGTCGAGCCGGGTGCGCCACTCATCCCCGGCGAGATTTACAACAGCAACTCGCCCATGCTGCAGGCCGCCGTGGAAAAAGCGGGCGGGATCGGGGCGGTCTCGCATGCCTGTGATGATCTCGCCGAACTCAAGGCGGTGCTCTCGCGCGCCCTCGCCGTCGCCGACATCGTCGTCATCGCGGGAGGTGTCTCGGTGGGGGAGCGTGACTTTGTCAAAGAGGCCCTCACTGAGCTGGGCGTGGTGACGGAGTTCTGGCGGGTGCGGGTGAAGCCGGGGAAACCCTTCCTTTTCGGGCGCCATCCTGACGGTACCCTCGTCTTCGGGCTTCCCGGAAATCCTGTCTCGGCCTACGTGACTTTTTCCCTCTTTGTCATCCCTGTGATTCGCAAGATGCTCGGCTACGATGTTAAAGTCGATGGCGTCGGGCTGGGTGACGTCAGCGGCATCGCCGCCGAGCCGATGTCCAATCCCGGGGACAGGCCCCATTACCTGCGCGGCGTCTGCGAAGGCGGTCGGGTCCGTCTCTCGGGTACGCAGCAGTCACACGCCATCTTCGGCCTGAGCCGGGCGAACTGCCTCATCCGGCTCGGACCGGGGCAGGAGGTCGTTCCCGGCGAGATGCTCTCCGGCTACGGGATCTAAGGTAGAGGTTTAAAGTTTCAGGTTTCAAGTTTAAGGTTCGCTTCGTCCATTTTGAAGCCCCCTTCACCCATGCCAGATCAAGTCTCTGACCTCAATGTCGTCTACAACGTGCCTTTGCCGGCACCGGCGCTGCTCATGCACGAGATCCGCCGGACCGATGCGCAGGCGCAGACAGTCTTCGCGGCGCGCCGCCGGCTCGAGGACATCCTCCACGGGCGCGATGATCGTTTTATCGTCATCGTGGGTCCCTGTTCCATTCACGACCCGGTTCAGGGACTTGAGTATGCCGCGAAACTCGCGAGCCTGCGCGACGAGGTCAAAGACCGCATCGAGATCGTGATGCGGGTCTACTTTGAAAAGCCGCGCACCTCTGTCGGATGGAAGGGGCTCATCATGGATCCTGATCTCGACGGCACCGCGAATCTTTCCGAAGGTCTCCGTATCGCCCGCCAGCTACTCTGCGAGATCGCCGATCTGGGACTGCCCGCCGCGACCGAGTTTCTCGATCCCATCACGCCGCAATATATTGCTGACTTGATATCGTGGGCGGCGATCGGAGCCCGCACCGTCGAGTCGCAGACGCACCGCCAGATGGCTTCAGGCCTCTCCATGCCGGTCGGATTCAAAAACACGACCTTTGGCGGCATGTCAGCGGTAGTCAATGCGTTGAAGGCGGCGATGGCGCCCCAGACTTTTTTCGGAATCAGTCCCGAGGGTGTCGCCTCCATGGTCAGCACACGTGGGAATAAAAATTGCCACACCGTCCTGCGCGGGGGCGATGACGGCCCGAACTACGGTGCCGCTTCGGTTGCGATCGCCACCGGGGCGCTTGCCAAAGGCGGCGTCTCGCCCGCCGTCGTCATCGACGCGAGCCACGCGAACTGCTCGAAGGACTATGAGAAAATGCCCGCCGTTTTCGAAGACATCGTCGCCCAGCGTGTCGCGGGGAACCGTCACGTCGTCGGGGCCATGCTCGAGAGCAATCTCGTAGAGGGCAACCAGCCCATCCTCGATGATCACACTGCGATGACCCGCGGTCAGTCAGTCACCGATCCTTGTATCAATTGGGAAGTGACCGAGCGCATCATTCGCGCGGCGGCGGAGAAGCTGGGATGAGAATGATGAAGAGGCCCCGTAGCGAAAGAGGCCAATCTTCCCTCGTGGCGCGAGCGGGGCGGGGGAACTCTGGCGAGTTCCGCTACGGGAACCAATACGCCGCGTATCATCTTCGTAGCGAAAGAGGCCAATCTTCCCTCGATTCGCGGGCGGGGCAGAGGAACTCTGGCGAGTTCCGCTACGCCTATCTATTTACTCACTCCAGGACAGCTTC
>JANQVJ010000064.1:21719-30407 GCA_030730365.1 Verrucomicrobiales bacterium | reverse complement strand
GGAACTCTGGCGAGTTCCGCTACGCCTATCTATTTACTCACTCCAGGACAGCTTCCCTGATCCGATGACCGATACCGCACGTCACGAAGATCTCCTCAAATCCGTTTCGCGCTCCTTTTACCTGAGCATGCGTTTCCTCCCGTTGGCAATGCGGGAACCGATTTCGCTGGGCTATCTCCTCGCCCGCTTCTCCGACACTATCGCCGACGCGCCCGGACTGCCCGACGAGGATCGACTCGCTCTCCTCGACGACTTCCGCTTCGTCCTCCAGGGTCGGCAGGCGGCGGTGGGAGCCGACCTCGCCGCGCTTGCCTCGCGGCTCGATCATCCCGGCGAGCAGCATCTTGTGCGAAGCTGCGATGCTCTGCTCGACTGGTATGCCGACCTGCCTGCCGTTCTCCGCGACCACCTCGGCGAAGTCATCCTCACGATCATTCACGGCCAGAGCTGGGACATCCGCGCTTTTCAAAATGGCCAACACGCCGCCTGCGCGACCCGTGACGATCTCCTGCGCTACACCTACTGGGTGGCGGGATCGGTTGGAGAATTCTGGACCAAGACCGCCTTCACCACGCTCGGGGAAAAATTCGCCTCGCCTGACAAAGCCACCTCCATGCTCATGAGCGGTCGCAAGCTCGGCCAGGCGCTGCAGCTCGTGAATATCCTCCGCGACCTGCACGAAGACATTCCGCGGGGACGCTGCTACCTGCCGCAGGACGAACTCCTCGCGGTCGGATGGGACGGGCACTCCGCTCTCACCTCGGCCGAGTTGTCCCCGGTTTTCAATCAATGGCTCGGCGTGTGTCACGGCTTCCTCGACGAGGCCGACGCGTATGTCAGAACCGTGCGTGATGCCCGCGTTCGCTTTTGCACCCGCCTCCCGAAACTCCTCGCCGAGGATACCGTCGCCCTCCTCCGCGAGGCCGGCGTCGACCGGATCATGCGGGAAAAGGTGAAGATCAGCCGCGGTGATGTCTGGAAGGCGATGGGACGGGCGGTCTTTTTCTAATCCTCGTCGCGGGGGTATTTTCAAGATCTCGCTGTGTCCACTCATGAATCCTGCTTTTGCTAGCCTGGATTTTCCGTCTGGAGTATGATGAATAGCAAATTCATCATGAAGCGAAAACGCCCCTTGTCTCTCGAACTTGAAGTCTTTGCCTGCGCTGGCGACTACAGGAATGTTCCCGGAAGGGAAGAAGGTGAGTATCGGCTCGAATTACGACTTACAAACCGGACCGGCCGGGAGATCCGTTTCGATGCGGTTGAGGTTTCTTTCTCCGGTAATTCCAAAGGGGGTTTGCATGTCAGCGTCAAGGACTCTCCCAAAGGAGATCAAGGAGCCCTCATCGAACTTGCCGGGGGCGAGGTCTGGATACGCAAGGTCAGAACGAATGGCTACACTGATGAAATCCTGAGGGAGAGCTTGGGCAGGCCCGTGACGATTTCGATCTCAATCAACCGGCGGACACTGGCCGTCGACGGACCTTTTTTCGGCATCCTTCCCGCCCTCGAAGATCTTCCCTATGATCCGTTGGACAGTTGGGATACAAATGCTGAAGGAAGGCTGGAAGGGCGGCGGATCATGATGGGGCGCGCCTGTTAAATCCGGTAACTTCAGCACGCACCCTCAAGATTGCGCGAATTTCGGTTTGAGCGTAGTTTCCCATCCATGATTTCCCGCCTATTTTCCCTCGCTTCCGTCGGCCTGCTCACGTTCACGCTCACCTCCTGCGTCACCGATAATCAGCACATCGTCGAAGTCTCGGTGCCGCTCCAGCGCATGGCCGTCTACCGGGACGGGGAGCGCATCCGCGAGTATCCGGTTTCCACTTCGAAGTTTGGTCTGGGAGATGACAAGGGGAGCAATCACACGCCGCTCGGGGCCTTCCGCATCGCGAAAAAGATCGGCAAAAACGCGCCCGCCGGAGCCGTCTTCAAATCCCGCAAACCGACTGGCGAAGTCCTCCCGCCCGACGCACCGGGCCGCGATCCCATCGTCACCCGCATCCTCTGGCTCAAGGGCACCGAGGCAAACAACGCGAATGCCTACAATCGCTACATCTACATCCACGGCACTCCCGAAGAGCGCACCATCGGGACACCGGCCAGTTATGGATGTGTCAGGATGAAGTCGTCGGACATCATCGATCTTTTCGAAGTCGTCGGCAATGGCGCGCGCGTCTACATCGCGAATCTGCCGCTGCAGGGGCAGGCGGCGCAGTAGTGGAGGGGGAGAGCAGTGGTCATCGATGCTCTTGCTCGATCGGGATACGAGGTTCAGTCCGCCTTTTATGAAGGCGGTCACGACTTCAGGTGCTGGGCGGCGAAGTTGCCTGAGGCGCTCGCATGGCCTTTAAAATAGGGCCTCGGGCGCAGGAATGGCGTTGGCACGGCGAGTAAAGAGACCGTAACTTGCCGTGCCATGATTCGCAAAGACACAGAGTTCTCACGGGTGCATGTCGGGTTTGACGGGCGGGTGGAAAAAACCTTCCGCGGTCTTAACGCACAGAAGCGATTCGAGACCGAGGTGGCTGTGCTGAGACATCTCGAAGAGCGAGGCTGCGATTACGTGCCCCGTCTCCTCGAGTCGCATCCTGACACGCTCACCATTGTGACGAGCAACTGCGGTCAGCGTGCCTCCACTATCAGTGATCGCAAGGCGAACGAACTCTTCGCCACCCTTGAGAGAGACTACGGCGTGCGGCACGAGGACGCCTTCCCCCGCAACATTACCTATCGGCATCTCGACGGACGCTTCTGCATCATTGATTTCGAATTCGCCTCCCTCGTCGATGAGAATGGCGAACTGCTCCCTGGCGGCGTGAGTCTCAAGGTGCCGGAGAAGGGCGGCTGATCAAATGCTGCCCGGTTTAATCAGCGCCGCGATCATCATCATGCCCTGCAGGTGGACATCGTCCCGGACGACCGCCGAGTCGATCCCGAACCATTCGAGAGCCCTCGCGGTGGCGCGTGCCGCAGCCGAGTCGCCGATGAGGTAGACGGGGGGATCGGGGCACACTTTGACCGCTTCGCGGATCTCGTGACCGATGAGGAGGCCCGAGATCAGTGCCGGGAGATCGGCCGGGGCAACCCGGTCGGCGAGCATCTCGGTGCGACCGAGAAAGAGATGATGGAGGAGACCGCCGTCTCTCCCTGATAGCTCGAGCCCCCGCGCAAAGGCCGGGCTGGTGGGGTCGGGGGATCCACCGTCAGCGCTCCCGGCGATGAAACTGTCGCGAGTGAGCAGGGCAAAGGCCTCGCCCGTGAGAAAGGTGCGAAAGCTCTCGATGTGTCCGTCGCGGCAGTGGACCCACTTCGAATGCGTGCCTGGGAGGCAGACGGTCGCCCCTTCGTGGGGCAGATCGGTGAGCAGTCCAGCGACCTGCGTTTCCTCTCCGCGCATCACGTCTGTTGTGGTATTGTCAGGGTCATCCCGGCGCACCCCGGGGATAAGATAAATCGAGCCGAAGGTGAGGCTTTTTACGGTGACCGCCTTGTTCGCGAGATCGCGCACGCCGGCGGGGGCGGAAACGTAGGGGGCCTCGACCCATCCCTCGCGGCTCCCGATCATGCCGCTCATAAACACTCGCAGGGCCGGATGTGCCGCCTTCCAGTCACCGCATAATGAGGAGAGAATCTCTTCAAAGTCGCGCCCCTGACACGAGCGTATGCCGTCGGGCGACTCCCTCGTCGAGACGACCCGTGAGTCAATGACGAGCTTGGCCCGGAAATTTGTCGAGCCCCAGTCGATGAATAGGTGAGGAGAGGTCATGGAAAAACTTTCGGCAGGCCGGGATCGCCGCTGCTCGCCCGCTCCCACACGACACTCCTTTTTAGATGAAAGGCAAGTTACACTTCCCCGGCGCGGCGGGGGAAGTCCGTGATCAAGTCCCGATCGCGCGAGATCGGGACTGGACACCGGCGGCCGATCGTGAGACACAGCAAATATGCAAAATTCGAAAAGATCCCCGCTTCACCTGCGCTCCCTCGTGCCTCTGCTCTCTACCGGCGGAGTCGCGGTGCTCACTCTGCTCCTGATCTTCCCGGGGAAGGGTCAGTTACCCGGCGAGGCTGCGCCCGCTTCGCCCACACCAGTTCCCGCCTCGGTCTGGGAGGCCGGGCCCGACCCGCTCACGTTGCCCGCGGGCATGCCCTCTCTGGGGAATCAGCACGGCGACGTCGCGATCAGCTCCAGCGGCGAGATTTACGTCAGCCTCATGCAGGGATTGCGCGCAGGCGTTCAGGTTTATGCCGCCGACGGCACCTATCTCCGCAACCTCCCCGACGCGCCGACCGACTTTCACGGCTTCGTCATTCACAAAGGGGACGACGGTGAATTCCTTTACGGGCCTCAACTCGGAGCGGGAAAAATCGTGAAACTCTCCCTCGACGGCAAAGTCGTTTTGACCATTCCCGGCGAGTCCATTCCAAAAGAATACTGGCAGGTGAACCCGAAAAATCAGCAGGCCGCCTTGCGTCTCACCGGCTGCACTGTCGCGCCGAACGGCGACATCTTCGTGACGGATGGTTACGCTTCGGACTACGTCCATCGCTTCAATGCTAAGGGGGAATACCTCGCGAGCTTCGGCGGCAAGGCCGCTCCTTATAACTTCAAAACGCTGCACAAGATCGCGATCGACAACCGCTTCGACCCGCCCCGTCTCGTCGGGACCGACCGGGCGAACAACCGCGTCGTCCATCTCTCGCTCGAGGGCGAAGTGATTGGCGAAGTCGCGACCGACCTCCTCATGCCCGCCGCCGCAGTCGTGCAGGGCGACTTCCTCGCCGTCGGTGAGATCAAGGGACGAGTCACGATCTTTGACAAGGAAAACAAGGTCGTCGCACGTCTCGGCGAGAACCCCAATCCCGCGGAAGTCGGGACTAACAAAATCGAGCCCGCCCAGTGGCGTAATGGGATCGTTAACGCTCCGCACGGCGTTGCCTTCAGCCCGCAGGGCGATCTTTATGTCTCCGAATACAGCGCACATGGCCGGGTTCTGAGGTTCAAGCGCGGATCGGGCGGCGTCGCTCTGAACTGAGCCCGTTTTCTATCTCCCGCCGACTGGCGAAGGTTGGCTCGGCCGGGGCGGGGACTTCTCTGCGTCTCTCCTCGCGCCATCATCTCGCCGATCCCGACGCGGGAGACATGCTGAGAGAGTCGTCCCGGCAACTCCCGGGGGGAGGGCTTTTAGAGATTGAGGACGTCGTCTTTCGTGCTCGCCACGATCGTCATGATCTGCGTGATGAGCTGTTTATCGAGCTTCAGCTCGGCGAGTGTGGTCTGCAGAATCTCGGCGATGGCGTTGAAGTCGGATTCGCGGATGTCGAGATTCACATGCGCCGCGCGCATGTCCTTGCCCGTCCATGGCACCGGAGCCCCCAGCACCGCGGCGAGGAAGGCCTTCTGCTTGCGGTTCTGGGTCTCCATGTTGATGTCTACGAAGAAGTGATTGACTCGCTTGTCGGCGAGCACTTTGACGTAGAATAGGTCAACCGCGGCGGTGAGGGCGGCGGCCCCGCCGATCTGATGATAGAGGCTCGCGGCGCGTTCCTGCTCGAACCGGGACTTTTTTTCATCCGAGGAGAAAGCATAGGTAGTTCCCTCGTAATCGATCGTTACTCCCGGCTTGGCGGTGGCACCCGTGTAAAAACAGGTTGGAGCGGCGGAATCCTGACAGAGCCCGAATGGGGAAAGGAGCAGCAGAGAGAGCGTCGCAGTGAGTGATTTGGCAGCAAGCATGGGGATAAGGAGTTTTTGATTAGTCTGATTATATCGGGCAACAATTCGCTGGCGCGTAAAGGAGCTTGAATAAAGATGTAAATAGAATACAACTTTAAAAATGAAAGTCAATCTGCTTCGAGCGGATCGAGGCGAACCGCTTCCGCTACGCCGGCATGATCCGCTTGCAAAACGAATGCCTCAAGTGTCACGTGCGCGACCGCACCACCCCTGGAGACCGTGTCGCCGGTCTTGCAATTTCTTTTCCGATGAGGAGCGAGTGATCGTGGCCCTTTTCTGTGGCGGTGTTATGGTCGCGGAAATTCGCGCGTTTACACATCATGGAACTAAGTCGCTTCACCGATTACTCGCTTCGCACTCTCCTTTATGCGGGGATGCATGCGGGCAGGACGATCACTGTGCCCGAGGTCGCGACCGCTTACGGTATATCCGAGAATCACCTCGTGAAGATCATTCACAAGCTCGGCAAGCTCGGTTTTCTCGAGACGAAGCGGGGCCGCTCGGGAGGGTTCCAGCTCTCGAAGACTCCGTCAGAGATCAATATCGGCGCTGTCGTGCGCACGACCGAGTCGCTCGTCCTCGTTGAGTGTCTTGGTCAGGATGGCGGGACTTGTCCTATTGTCAGCGCATGTATTCTCAAGCGTGTTATCGCCGAGGCGCGCGACGCCTTTCTCGAGACATTCGACCGCTACACTCTGCAGGATCTCCTAAAGAATCGCACCGCGCTGCTGCAAAGTCTCAAGTGAGAGGCCGCTGCTGCTTTTCCGGGAAACTTGATTCCCATGCACCCCGGAGATTGACGGAAAGGCGCGCGCCCCTTAGGAGATCGCCATGCATCCGATCGTACGATTCCTTGCCAACCTCACTTTCATTCTTTCACTCGGTCCGGTCGCGGCGGGCGCGGGTTCCGAAAAGCCCAATATCGTCCTCATCCTCGCCGACGATCTCGGCTGGGCCGATCTGCCTCTCTACGGCAATCGCTATCACGAGACCCCTGCACTCGATCGGCTGGCGTCCACGGGGGTGCGCTTCACCCAATTTTACTCGGGGGCGGTTTGCTCCCCGACCCGGGCAAACATTCAAAGTGGTCGGCACGAGGCCCGCTTCGGCATCACCCAGCACATCCCCGGCCATAAACGCCCCTTTGCGAAGCTGATCGATCCGCCTGTGCCGCTGCAACTCCCGCTCGAAGTCGAGACCTTCGCCGAGCGACTCGCTGCGGCAGGTTATACGACAGGATACTTTGGGAAGTGGCATCTCGGGGGGAGAGGCTACGGACCGCAGGATCAAGGCTGGCAGGTCGTGCAAGAGTTCGCGAAGCACGAACTCCCGCCCTCTCTGACCGGCGCCGTTGGCCCCGTCCGCACCGCCGCCTACCTTGGCGAGAAGGCCGCCGCGTTCATCGCGGAACATCGGGAAAAGCCCTTTGTTCTCCAGGTGTCCCACTACGCCGTTCACATTCCGCTCTCGACCACTCCCGAACTGCTTGAGAAATACCGAAACAAAGCTCCCATGCCCGGTTATCCGAGCCTGCCCGAATACGCGGGCTTGCTCGAAGAACTCGACCGCAGTGTCGCCACGATTGTCGAAGCACTCGAGAGAAACGGTGTTTCTAGGCGCACTCTTGTCGTTTTTGTCTCTGACAACGGCGGGCTCGAGACTGATCAGCCGGGCAATCGCTACACCTCGAATCTGCCGCTGCGAAGCGAGAAAGGGACGCTCTACGAAGGCGGCATCCGCGTCCCCGCGATCATGAGTTGGCCCGGCACGATCCCTCCGGGGGGTGTCTGCGAAGAGCCCACCGTCACGACGGATCTTTTCCCCACCTTTCTCGAATTCGCCGGTCTCGAGACATCTACCGTTCCTTCCCTCGACGGGCTGAGCCTTCTGCCGTTGTTTCACGACCCCGGGACCCCCCTTTCGCGCGAGGCGCTCTTTTGGCATTTGCCCCACTACCACCACGGCACGCCTGCCTCGGCGATTCGGCAGGGACGATGGAAACTGCTCGAGTTCTTCGAGGACATGACCGTCGAGCTTTACGATCTTGAGGCGGATCCCGGTGAGTCAATGAATCTAGCGGCCGCTCATCCTCAAAGAGCCGCCTCATTGAAGGCCTCTCTCGACGATTGGCGCCGCCGCGTCGGAGCCCAGCTTCCGCAGCCTAACCCCGCTTATGATCCCGATCGGGCCGGCGCCTTGGCGAAGGGGAAGCAGCGATAGGGGGCCCTCGTAGCGAAGGTCGTGAGAGACTGCCGCAAAAGTTCTACCGCGGGCAAGGGCGGATCAGAAAAGTCTCGTGAGGCCGCTTTCGCAACCGTCTCGGCCGAGTTCCACCGCATCGTCGAGATCGGTTCGAGACCTCCCCCCGCAGCAATGAAAAGAGGCAGGCTCCCCTGCACCGGGGAACCTGCCTCCATGTGTCCCGCATGGCGTGACCAACGAATAGGGGAACAATATCACGATTTAGCTGATTTCGCAGCTGGTTGCGTTAGCATTTTCCCGTGCCTGAGGATACGCTCAAAGGTAGCGTCTCCCACTCCGGGAATGAGGATGATTTCTTGAAGATTCCGAAACGGTCGTGCCTCGACGATCGCTTCGGCTCGGGTCGCGGCGATCCCGCTGATGGCGGCGAGATCGACGGAACTACCCTGATTGAGGAGGGCAAGAAGTTTGTCCGCTTGCGTAGGAGTGAGGTCAAGCGGCGTTTTCGGCGACGTTTTTGCCGACGTTTTTGCCGACGTTTTCGGTGAAGAATTTGCAGTTGCGGTGCTCTTCTCCCCGGTCGTGTTTTTGGTCTTGGTTGTATTCTTGCTCGTGTTTTTGCTCGTGTTTTTGCTCGCCTTGGCCGCTCGGCTTGCAGGCTCTGCCGTGGTTTTCGACACATCGTTCGAGCGAGTTGGAGAAGCGGTTGCCGGAGCGAGATCTTCCGGAGCAAGATCTTCCGGAGC
>JANQVJ010000064.1:10519-21619 GCA_030730365.1 Verrucomicrobiales bacterium | reverse complement strand
GAGTTGGAGAAGCGGTTGCCGGAGCGAGATCTTCCGGAGCAAGATCTTCCGGAGCGACGGCACCCGAACTATTCATCGACTCTCCGCGAATGGCGGGACTCGTGGTGAAGGCGAAGGCGAAGAGGGCGAGTGTGATTGCTTTAACAGTGTTCATGATCATTTTCGTCGTTTGGTTGTAATTTTATTAAACAGTTCTGATGAACAGTTATAGAAATAAATCCACCCCTCCGAAAGCGCAAATAAAATGTTCTGGTGAACAGTTAAAAAATCGCACTTTTCTCCATGTGGGACTGTCTCAACGGCTTTGAACAGTTAAAGTGGGTCTCAATGCAGGATCATCACATAGGGGAGTCGGGGGCGGATGAACGGGGGTGGCTGCGCTTTTGGCCACGCGACATGGTGTGGTTCCGTGAATTTCTCTCTCGCCATCTCCCCTGGGACGACGAAGCGCTCCTCGAGCCGGTTCCGGAGAATGCGGTCGGTTCCTATGGGGTGAAGGTCGGTGCGAACACGAGGATCGACGGGCAGCGCTACGAGGCGGGGCAGGTTGTCATCGTCGATTCCGAGGCAGACTTCCGCCGTCTTCTTCCCGCCCTCGGCTCGGCGACAGAGCTTATTTTCCCCTGGTATGACAGAATGGTGCCGACTTCGCTCGCTGTGCCGCACCTCCAGACCTACAAGCTCGAAGAGTACCGGCGCCAGATCGGGTCAAAGCTGCTACGATCATTCTTCATCACGGCGGCACTCGTCGCCCTTGCCTTCGCCCTGCCCGGGATGAAGGTCATCGCCCTCCTCGCGGCGGTGATGTATGGGCTGCACCCTCTCGTTGAACTCGTCATGGCTTGGATGCGGCGAGTCGATCTGCTAACGGTCGAGGAACTGAACCGCCGCACCGTGAACTGCGAGTTTTTCCGCCGCTGGATCCTCGCGCGTCCCTCCGGATGGCTAAAGGTCGGACTCGGGGTGCTCATCACCGTTTTCCTGCTGCAGGCCTCCGGGGGATCGATCTGGATGCCCCTGATCGAACCGGCCGCTCTCGCGAAGGAGCGGGTTTTCGCGGATGGGGAATGGTGGCGTATCGTCACCACGGGCCTAATGCACGGGAACCTCATCCATATCGCTTTCAATGGCATGGCCCTCTACTCGCTCGGGCGGGTCCTCGTCGCGTTGGTGAGCCCCGCTTTTCTCAGCTTCGTTTTTCTTGTCACCGTGGTGACAGGCTCTCTCGCGAGTCTCTGGCTGGGGGCTGGGCCGCTTAGTGTCGGCGCGTCTGGCGGCATCCTCGGTTGTCTGGGGTTTCTCCTGGTGATCACGGTAAAGTTTAAGAAGGTGATCCCCGGCTACCTCCAGGCGAGCCTCATTCAGGCGACCATCGTTGTCGCGATCTTCGGAGCATTGGGAAGTGCTTTCATCGACAACGCCGCCCATGCCGGCGGTCTCCTCGGCGGCATCGTCCTCGGTGTGCTCTTTTATCCCTGGATGCGGCTTGCCCCGACCTCGACACGGCCGGTCTTTCGTGCACTCTCGTGGCTCAGCCTTCTCGTTCTCCTTGCCGGAGCGGGGAAGATCGCGATTGAGTTGCTCGAAGTCATCGCTTCATGAGCGTGTTCTGATCGATTCGAGTCTCGCAGGCGCTGGTCGCGGCAAAAGAGGGGAGGGCTTGATGTCCCGCAGTCTTTCTGCTTCGATTTTCACTTTTCCCTTTTGCGACACCCGAAGCCGATACGGGCACTTTCTTCTCCCGTGACGTTTACTGCCTATCGGGTGAGCCGTACTTTTGAAATCGCATCTGATCCTAGCGGTCAAGGCGGTTCGGGAGGTGATGGTGAAGTGATTGCCTTTATAAACTCTGAATTAACCCTCACGGACTCGACGCTTCGGATCAGTTGAGCGGGGGCGGGAAATCGCGGGGGGTGGTAGGTTAAGGATAAAAAATAGGCCGAACGCGCCGCCCCGAATGAGGTAAAGTGCCCCATGTCAGGCCCCGCCGATGCCGAGATCATCGTGACCCCGTTCGCGCTCGACGACGAGTCGTCCCTCCCGCTCGCCCTTGCCCGTGAATGGCTCAACGACGAGGAGCGTGTCCGCGCCGATCGCTTCAAGTTCGAGATTCATCGCGAGCGCTTCACCCGCGGACGCGGCATGTTGCGCCATCTCCTCGGTGATAGTCTCGGCGTCGCTCCCGGTTCCCTTGTCTTCGCTACCGGTGAAAAAGGGAAACCCTATCTACCCGGGAGCGACCTCCATTTTAACCTCTCCCACTCCGAGAACCGCGCAGCCCTTGCTGTCTCTCTCCTGAGCTCCATCGGCATTGATATTGAGCGCTTTGACCGTCGCGTCGATGTCGATGGGCTCAGCTGCCGCTGCTTCCGTGAGACTGAAATCGCCCGCTTCGCCGGAATGAGTGCCGAGGAAAAAAGACGCGCCTTTTTCTGGGTCTGGACCGCCAAAGAAGCCCGCATGAAAGCGACCGGAGAAGGCTTTCACCTCGAACCGCAGCGCATCGAAGTCGCGTTTGCTGACGGACTTCCCTCCCGCTACCTCGAGCCTGCGCACCCGCCGGCCTACGTCCAGCCCGTCGTTCTCCCCGGGGATGAGACTGCCTGTAGTGTCGCCGCCCTCGTGCCGTTCCGGGTGAAGGTGGTTGGTTGCCGCTTCATGGGTTGATGAATAAGCCGGGCCCGTTATTCCTTAGTGCGGCTTCGGGAAGCGCTCGTTTTAGTCCCGGTTGGAAAGATTGATGACCACGCGGGCGAAACCTTTCACCGTCAGTCCTGGAAGATTCGCTCGAGTGGGGCCTGCGAGCCGTTACCCCGCCCATCCCGCGTCGGTTCGAGGGCTATCGTCCGTCTTTCGGAATCCGCGGTGGTGGTAGCGGTGGCTTTTTTTGATCCGGTCTTTCGGGCAATAGGCCCCGGGTGAGCAAAGACGGGACTACCGCTTTTCATTCGTGTCGTGCCACAAAGTAATTGACGCAGCACCCCATCACTGGCACTTTTCAGATCTGCTCCCTACTTGTCGGGCGGGCGGGACTTTTATATCAGGTTAGGTGGCTGAGTGGTCGAAAGCACTTCTTTGCTAAAGAAGCGTACCCGTGAGGGTACCCAGGGTTCGAATCCCTGCCTGACCGTTTAAAGCCCAACAGGGGCCCTGCTACGCACGGCCCCTGTTGGGCTTTAAACATTTTCGGGTCTCCACCAAAGTTTCGGGACTTTTTGTGCCTTGGTCGCACCACCAGCCCTCTCTCCACGGCAACGGTCTTCACTCCGCGCTCGGGGCACTCGTCGGTTGGGGCTTTCGCCCGGGGGCGACTCTCAAACTGCATTGTATCAAGATGACGCCACGTCAGCTCAGGCGAGTGGTCGTGGAAGGAGCATTGTCCGCCGCCCTCAGGGCACCGAATTGCCGCTTACTCTGCATGTTTTAACTCGATTCCCACCCTTTACGCTTCCATCTGAAGATCAACCGGGGCGACCTCACCAAGGCGACTCCCCAGTTCCGGCATTTGCCCATAGAGGGCGCTCAAATCTTCCCGCATTCATCAACTTAACGCATTTTCAGACTACGAAAATCTGAGAAGAACGGAAAACACTTTCAACGTGATCAAATTACCCTAAACCAAAATAGATCGGACTAACTTTGCAGTGTCCACTTTTTCGGGTGAGTTTCCGTTTCGACGAATGTGTTTTATTCCCCTTCTACGAGTCCTCCCTGCACGAGATTCTCGAGTAGGGAAGCGGGTAGCGTTCCTTCCGTTAAATCAATGAGATCCCTTACCCGCTCCGGTTGGCTCGTACTCAAAGCGAGGCCGACCACTCCGGGATGGGACAGTCCGAACTGTGCAGCGGCCGTGGCCGGGGCGATCTCGTGACGTGCGCAGACGTCGTAGAATCTATCCCGCCAGTCGAAGAGTGCCGGATCGGACTCCCGCGTTACTCTCCGGTAGTCAAAAAACTCGCCGCCGGTGAGGAATCCGCCGTGAAAAATGGCCGAGTTCACGATGGCGACTCCGGCGCGATGTAGTTCGTCCATGAACGACCGCAGCGCCACGGGATGGCGCATGATGGTGTAGGAGTTCGCAAACATCACCCAATCGAGGGCGACGCCATCATCCCAGAGCCTCCGGATGACGGTCCAGTTCTTGGCCCCGACGCCCACGCTGTTCGTTTTACCTTCGGCCTGACCGGCAGCCTTCAGCTCGAAGAGAGCGCGGTAGGCATCGAGGATATCGCGGTAGCGCTTTTCGCGGTCCGCTTCGGAGCTCGCCGCGGCGAGGTATTCGTCGGGGTCGTGGACGGAGAGCAACTGCGTCTCGTAGGGCGCGAGGAGCGCGTTGCCCTCGGCGTGGCATTCGAGGATGCCCTCGTAGCTGATGCACTGCACGGCATCGTGCTCGAGCCCGAACCAGGCTCCCGGTTCGAAGGTTGGCTCGGGGGTGAGGAGCGGGGCCCGCTTCCAGCCGAGTTTGTTGCTGATAACCACGTCGGAGGGCGCGATCCCGAGAGCGGAGAGGTTTTTCGCGAGGCTTTCGAGGGCCAGTCCGGCCCCATACTTGCCGGCCGAGTCGATAAACACGGGCCTTTTCGCGTGGCGAAACCAGTTTGCGACCAGATCGTGTTTTACGCTCTCCTCGACGACCTGATAGATGTTCCCGAGGGGTGTCGTCCCGAAGACGATGCGGGGCCAGACGAGGGCGGGCGATTTTTCGAAAGTGTCCATCGATATCAACAGGGCGTGACTCCTTTGGTGAGGATGATGTTACCGTACTTCGCCGTCTCGCCGGTCATGACAACGGCAAAGGCGGCCTCGGCGCGGTCGTAGAAAGCGAAGCGCTCGAGACGGCTGATGGTGGTCGTGCCCGGAGCATGTTTCCGTATCGGAATGAGGTAGGCCTCCTCCACCGTGGGATCGAGCGAGTCGCCCTCGACAGGGGTCATCATCTGCAGCGGAGCCTCGACGTAGGCATCGAGTTCGAAGAGCGGGAGAATCGCGTCAAGGAGATCCGCGATGCGGAGACCGTCGGCGCGCAGACAGACCGGATTGACCGACTCCCCGGGGAAATGGGCGTCGGCGAGGACGATCTCGTCGCCGTGGCCCATGCGGGCGAGAGTGGCGAGGAGATCGGGCGAGAGAAGGGGGGAGATGCCTTTGAGCATGGGAGCGGGTTCTATTTATAGGGATTGTCGGTTGCCTTGCGGACACCGGGGCGGACCATGCCGTGTCCCGAGATGCTCGAGAGACGGGGATAGCAGAACTCAATCGAGGCCCAGTCGCGTGGGGTCGTCTTTTCGAAGAGCAGCATGTCGCAATGACCGGCCCCGAAGTTCTTCCGCAGAATCGCGCGCATCGTCTGGCCACCCGTTTTCATGAGGTGAACAAAGGCAATGGGGCGGGCGTCTTTCGGGAGCATGGAGGCGGCGGGAGGTAGGTCGGGGCTCAGCGTTCCACGACTTTCGGCTCCGCTTTCTTCTGCGCAAGACAGAAGAGATGTTTTTCTCCGCGAATGAAAAGCTGGTTGTCATACACTGCCGGTGAGGCAGAGACCTTTTCCCCCATTTCACTTTGCGCGACGACATCGAAGGTCGGACCCGGTTTTACGACCGAGACGATGCCCTCGTCCGAGATGAAGTAAGTGAGTCCGTTCGCGGTGAGGATGGAGGCGCTGTGCCCGCCGGGGAGACGCTCGCGCCAGAGCCGTTCCCCGGTCGCGGCGATGAAGCAACTCGCGACGCCGTTGTCGGCGACGACGATGAAATAATCTCCGATGACGATGGGGCTCGGGACGTAGGAGGCGCCGACGGTGTCGCGCCAGGCGATGTGGGTCTTCGTGACATTGCCGCTGCCGTCAGGGCGAATCGCGAGGATGTGCTTTTGCGGGAAGCCACAGGTAAGAAAGAGGAGCTTGTGCTGCTCGTGGTAGACAAGGGAGGCGACGAACTGCTCGGTCGGGCCGTCGATGATCCAGAGCTGCTCACCCGTGTCGGGATTGTAGCTCGTTACCGAGAGACTGCCCGAGAGCAGCATCTGGACGCGCCCGTCGATCTCGCGGATGATGGGGGTGCAGTAGCTTCGCGTTTTGTTAGGGCGGTCCGTTTTCCAGATCGTCTCGCCGGTTTTCTGATCGAGGGCGACGAGGTAGGCATCGCCGTCGTGGTCGCCGTTGATGATAACTTTGCCGTTCCAGAGGATGGGACATGAACAATACCCGTGCTTGCTCGAGAAGGTTCCCGGCTTGGCTCGCCAGAGTTCTTTGCCCTCGAAATCATAGGCGGCGACGAACATTCCCGCCTCGTCGAGGAAGCTCACGTAGACGGTCTCACCGTCGGTCACTGGCGTGCTCGAGGCATGACTGTTGAGCCGGTGGATCTCCTCGAGCGGCGCTTCGAGAACGACCTCGCTCCAAATGATTTTGCCGCTTGTGCGATCGAGGCAGAGAAGTGAACGGGCCAGCGTCGTGGCGTCGGCGCTGACGAGAAAAATGCGGTCGCCCCAGATCACGGGCGAGGCGTGGCCGATCCCGGGAATAGCCGTTTTCCAGACGGTGTCCTCGCCGACCGAGAACGCAACCGAGAGATTCGGAGCGTCGAGCACGGTGCCGTCACCGCGCGGTCCGCGCCAGCCCGGCCAGTTTTCCGCGGCGGTAGCGTGGCCGGTAAAAATAAGGGCGATCAGAAGAAAAAGGCGTGAGATCATAGAGTCGGCGGGAAACAGTTTCAATCAATGTCAGGATCCCTTCGTCGAGGCGAGGAAGGCAAGAAGATCGCGCAGCTCGCGGTCGGTGACGGTCGAGACGAGGCCGGGCGGCATCAGCGAGGTGCGCAGTTCGGTGCGTTCGAGGATGTCGGGCTTGGGGAAAGAGCGTTCCTTACCGGTGAGGTCGCGGAAGACTTCCGTGCTCGACGAACGCAGGAGAATGCCGACGAACTCAGTCCCGTCGACGAGCTTCACCTGACTGGGGTAAAACTGCGGGGCGACTTCGCGATGGGGTTCGAGGATGGATCGCAGCAGGCTCGCTTCGTCGCCCTGATGGCCGATGAGACTGAGATCGGGACCGAGGACCACGCCTCGTCCGTCATGACGGTGACAGGAGGCGCAGAGCGCCATTTTCGAATGGAAAAAGACGCGACGACCTGCTTCGAGATCGGCTTCGCCGGGGATGGCATCGAGGCGTTTCATCCAGGCATCGGTGTCCTCAAAGCCGGGGCGACCGGCGTTGATTGACGCGACATCGAGGATCGCGTCAACGAGACCGGCGGAGTCTGGGAACGATGTCGCGACACCGCGCAGGGTCTCCCGAGCGGGATCGTCGAGGGTCGTGAGACGCAGCGAGCGAAGCGCCTCGTCACGGATCGCGCCGTCTTTCTCCTGTGCAAGAGTGAGGAGCAATTTCTGATGTTTCGGCAGGGTCGTGGTCGCGAGACCGGTGACCGCTTCGGCGCGGAGCCCGCTCCCGCTGGCGCTCTCGGCCGCGACTTCGGCGAGGATGGCGCGGGCCTCGTCCGTCTGCTGCACCGCGAGGGTGCGAACGACTTCGAGCGAGAGGACGGGATCCTTTTCCGCCAGAAGTTCGCGCATCAGCGGCAGGGTGAGTTTGGCATGGCTCACGGGTGCGAGGCGGAGGGCGTAACCCTTGAGCCGGGCGGGTGTCGTCGTGTCCGTGATGCGTTCGACGAGCACTTCGGGATTTGTCACGCCCGCACCTGGTTCGCCGCGCAGGGTGTTCCAGGCGGCGAGAGTGGCTTCGAAAAGGCGGTAGTCGAGCGTCGCGTCGGAGAGGAGTTTTTCCACCTCACCGCTGAATCCGGTGAGAACGGCATCGGCGATCCAGCGGAGGCATTCAAAGCGGATCTCGGGATCGGGATCGTTGAAGAGGGCTCGCACCCATTTCTCCTCGTTGAGGTCGATCCGACGCAGCGCGACGAGCGCCCAGACCCGGTTTTCGACCGGTAGCGCCTTGAGCGATTCGGGTGTCCAGGCCGCGCTCTGGCGGGCGAGCGCGGTGAGGGCGGCGTCGGAGAGATAGGGGTCGTCGGACCGCGCGAGGGCGAAAAGTTCCGTCTCGGAGATTTTCGTCTGACCCCCGCGCAGCACCTTCGCGTGACGGGCCGCATCGGTCATGGGATCGTTCTTTTCCTTTATCCAGGTCGCGGCGGTGCGGTCGATTTCCATTTTCCAAAGACGCCCGCGTCCGTGGATGGGGTAGGAGCTGAAAACCCAGTCAGCGAAATAGAAAGCTCCGTCCGGTCCCGGCGCCATTCCCGTGGGACGGAAAAAGTCGCTCCCCTGGACGAGGCCGACCCGCTCCGAGGTGAATCCGGCGCCTTGCCGGGTGAGGGGAAAGTAGTCGATGCGGTGATCGCTCCACGAGGGAATGAGAACGCCCCCGCCGAGTTCGACGATGGCACAGGGGCCTTCGCCTGACGGATGGACCATGCCGAGGGTGCCGCGCAGCTCGCCGTTCCACGCGACGAAGGGGTGCACCGGCGCGCTGCCGTAGACCCACTGGAACCCGTAGTCGGCGCCCTCGACGACATTGAGGAGGCGGCAGGGAGGGCGACTCCCCGGATCGTTCTCGGCGGCGAAGATTTCTCCATCCGCTCTCACCATAAGGCCGAAGGGATTCCAGAAACCGCGCGCGATGCGGCGCATCTCGTTGCCCTCGGCGGTGCTGCGAAAGACACCGCCCTCGCCGCGACCGCTCACCTCTGACCCGTCGCGGGCGGTGAGGGTCCAGTCTTTACCGAAGTTTTCCCCGAGGGAAAAAACGAGTCCGCCGTCGGGATGCCAGGCCATCCCGCTGAGGCCGTTGTGTGGGTAGTCGGCGACGGTGTCGAGCGTCGCGATGTTTTCCTCGAGATCGGCGGTGCCGTCTCCGTCGCTGTCTTTGATCCGCAGGATGCGTCCGCGCTCGGCGAGGTAGACCCAGCCGTCGGGCCCGAGGATGAGCTGCATCGTGGCCGTGGTCTTGTCGTAAAAGAGGCGGCGGTTTTTCCCGTCCTTGTCGAAGACGAGGATCTCGTCGTGGGCGGGCCCGACGTAGCCTTCGGGGCGGAAGTGGGTGTGACAGGCGATCAGGTAAATGCTGCCGTCATCCGCGACATCCACTCCTGTCGGCGTCACAAGATCGGGATGCTCCGCGAGCATCGTCAGGGTAACTCCGGGGACGAGCGTCTGAATCTTCGGCGGGATCTCGTCGGGAACGACCGGCGCCTTCGGCGGAGGCGTGCTCGTCTGGGCGCTGAGGATCGCGGCGGGGGCGAGGAGGGTGAGGATGAGGCGTTTCATTAGGGGGATTTTGAACCCGGGCGGGTCTATGTCTGACGAGGGAAAACTGAGAAACCAGAGAGGAGAGCAGCGTCCCGAAGTCGTTTGTCGGTCGCGACGATCTCAGTTTCGACAGTGGATTTTGCGGTGGCAAGGTGAAGCGCATCGTTCGTCCGAATAAAGAGAGCCGGCTTTTGAGAGAGACACTGTTCCACGACCTCAAAATATGCCCTCCGAATTTCGGGATCGAACTGGATAACGGTAACAGATCCGGCGAGCACATCGGATTCCAGAGAATCCTGCACCGTTTTCGCCTTACCCGGGGCAAGGCCTGCTTCCGCTTCTTTCCGGCGGATTGTCGCCCAGAATTCCAACAAAGAGAGCCCCGCAGTCACACAGAGCGGATTTGCGCGAAGGTACTCGATGAAGATCGCTGAGTCATCTTCAGGAGTATATAGTTTGACGAGGCAGGATGTGTCCCAATAGCTCATCAATAGCGGCCGGATCGCAGATCGTCGAGAATATCCTCCGTTGATGTAGTCAATTTGCCGGTGCCTACGGAGTTTCTCAACTGCTCGAGACGGTTTAGCCAGCTTTCATGTTCCTCTGTGAGAGGCGTCTCTTCGTGAGCCTTCTGCTCCAACCGCCCCTGAAGCCAACTTAACAAACTCTTTTGATCCTGCGGAGCCAGCTCGGCGACCGCTTCTTCAATTTGAATTAAAGTTGTCATATGGTTACTATGATTTCCACCCAACGGGATGTCAACTCGCGGCCGGTGCGGCCCGTTCCATCGCGGCGGCGATCTCGCGGTCCATCACGGGGAGGGGATTGAGCGGGTCCATCGGATCGGTCACAGGCGTGACCTCGTTCGTCTGCGGGTCCCAGTGGACGGGGCCGTAGCGGCAGGGTGCCGGATTACCGGTGAGAATGTGTCCACCAGCGTCGCCTTTGTTGTAATGCCAGAACTCGAAGGGGAAATGCATAAAGCCGTGCGCCTCCATCATCGCCGTAATCGCGAGACGGTTCTCGAGATCCTGCGGCGCAATAAAGGGCGAACGCATCGGGGTGCGCTCGCTGATCTCGAGGTAGGCATTGCCGCGCCAGACTTCGTCTCCGCTATCGCGCTGAAAGACCGAGATGTCGATCGCCGAGCCTGACATGTGCGAGCCTATCTTCGGGATGTTCGCGACCATGACAATAGCCCGCCTCGTCACCATCTCGACCGGAGGAATCTCGCCGCCGTTTTCCCAGATGCATTTGCGCAGAATCGCATCGAAGACCTCGGGCTTGCGCACGAGCCCTCCCTGCATCTCGAGGGTGCGGAAGCCTTCCTCGATTTTCAGAACCCAACCGCGCTCGTTCATCTCGCGTCCGATCTCGACGACTTCGTGCGCGAGGCTCTCGCGCATGAAATAAATGCGATCGAGGTTGCCCGCAATCTTCGTCGTTGAAAAGAGCATTTCCACCCCCGCGTCGGCAGCGGTTTCGGGGAGCGAGGCAAAAGGTTCGCCGCATTCCTCGACGGGAAAGGCGAGCAGCTTCTCCACCATGGCGTAGCCCTGCTCCATCTGTTCGGCCCAGTAGGCGCGTCGGGCTTTGTCGTCGTTGGTCATGAGCAGGAAGGGGTTGAGGGGTTGAGGGAGAGTGACGGAGAACGATGGAAGAAACCAGCCCGTGATGCCGCCATGCCGGGCGGGTTGCGAGCGATGGCAGGAGCCTTCCACGTAGAACGGGTCTCCAGGCCCGTTCCCGCGACGGTTCCCGCGACGGTTCCCGCGACGGTTCCCGCGACGGTTCCCGCGACGGTTCCAGCGACGACGCGCAACGATGAACGGG
>JANQVJ010000064.1:0-10419 GCA_030730365.1 Verrucomicrobiales bacterium | reverse complement strand
GTTCCCGCGACGGTTCCCGCGACGGTTCCAGCGACGACGCGCAACGATGAACGGGCCTGGAGACCCGTTCTACTTTTTTCTAGTCGTAGTGACCCTTTGCCTGCGCGATGATGAGAGAATCTCCTTCCACTCGGTAGACGAGGCGGTGCTCGTCGTCGATCCGCTTGGACCACCAACCCGAGAACTCGTTTTTCAGCGGTTCCGGTTTGCCGATTCCTCCAAAAGGATCCCTCGTCGTTTCTTCGATCAGGCGAAGAATCTTTCGGGCGAGTTTCGGCTGGTGATGAACCCAGTATTGCAGATCCTCGAACGCCTGGGGCTTAAATTCCAAGCGCATCTTCGAGGTCCTTCAATGATTCGAAGACGCGATGTTCGCTGGCCGGAGTCTGAATGGCTTCCCGCAGCCGGGCGGCGTTGGCGGGCGAGCCGGGCAGCGTTTTGGAAAGGATGAACTCTTTAATCGACATCCCGGCGAAGGTCGCCAGCGTCTTGATCTGACGGTGCTGCTCGGGTTCGATTTCTATGGTCAACCTGCTCATGGAGGAAAGAAACCATTGTTGTTCGGGGTTGTCAATTTTGTCAAGATTGACAATTTCCCTCACTCCCGCATCGGCCAGTCCAGATGATGGTGGAGGAATTCGAAACTCGACTCCCCGTTGATGGAATGACCGCCGTGGAAAAACTCGATCCCCGTTTTGTCCTCCATCCCGAAGCGCGAGTAAAGGAAGCGCACTTTCGCATACTCGTGGGCGACCCATTCGTCGGTCGAGACGAGGTCGTGCTGGCCGCGTTCGACGAAGAAGGGTCGGGGAAAAATGAGTCCGGCCATCTCGGCGTAGTCGTAGCGCAGCCCCATGTTCCAGTAGGGCATCTCCCACTCGATACTCTTCATGAACCCTCCGGGGAAATCGGGATCGGCCACCTTCCGTGTCCACTGGTTAAAATCACCCGAGCAAATCGAGAGGCAGTAGTCGGGGATGACCGCGGGCACCCGCACCGCCGTCTCGCCGCCGTAGCTGAGTCCGTAAAAGGCGATCCGCTTCCCGTCCACTTCGGGCAGGGTTTTTAGCCATGTCAGGGTTTGCCGATGCGAGGCGGTGATGAAGGTGAAAAGTGTCCCGCCGATGAGGTTGGCCTTTCGGTCGAGCCAGCGGTAGCGGTCTTCGCCGCGGTAGAGATTGTGCGGAGCGAAGGTGATGAAGCCGCGCTCGGCGAGCCGGGCCGCATAGTCGCTGTAGGCTGACTTGCCCGCGTCGATGGTGTCGAGCGGGACGCCGTTACGCCCGTGCTGGCAGACGACGACGGGACGTTTTTCTCCGGCGGGGATGTTCTTCGGCATCACGAGGGTGCCCCACGCTTCGAAGCCGGGATACACGTCGAGGAGGACATCCCATGCGGTCCAGGCGTCCGTCTCGCGCACCTTGCGCGTGCGGGGGCGGAGCGGGAGGAGCTCTTCATCAAAGCGGCCGATGATCTCGGATTCGAACTGTTCCCGCCACTCCTCGCTACGGGTCATGAAGTTGAGTGGACTGAGTCGCTCGTGCGTTTTCTCCGTCGACCAGGAGCCGCGTCGCAATCCCGGTTCGGCGAGGTAAAAGTAGAATTCATCGCGGGCCTTGTCCGATTCATCGACGAGATTCTGGACGTGGTCTTGCATCCCCGCAAAGACCCGCGCCTCACGGTCAGCCGGAGCAAAGCCGACGCGGGCGTCGATGAGAAGCGCAAGCGGTGGTGTGCGGCTGATGTCGGGTTCTCGCCCGATCGCCTGGAGAAATCCGGCGACCGAGGGATAGTCCCCGCGTGCTCCGCTCGCGGCCTCGTTGAGGAAAAATCCGGCGGGAGCGGAGAGCGCATTGAGGACCTGCGCGACGCGGTTGAATTCGCTCTCAACGTCGCCGTAAGGAGGGGTGGTGAGGGCTCCCTTTTGCTCTTTCACGTCGGGAAAAGTGGTGTGCTCGAGGAGGAGGGGGCGGGGAAAGATCAGGGCTGCGACCTCGGCGTCGCCATGGTCAGGGATGAGGCCGAAGAGATTGCGATAGATGGGCTCTTCCCACGCCTTTACCCGGGACGCGAAGGCACCGCTCACGAAGGCATGGCGAAAGCGGTCGTCTATCGCCGCCGCATAGAGAGCGGCCCGTCCACCCTCGCCGTAGCCGGCTGCAGTCACTTCGCTACCGGGGAACTGCAGGGCGAACCAGTCGAGCGCGGCGAGCATCGTCTGGACCTCGTAGCCGAGCGGATGCCGTCCCATTTGGAAGGCCTGCCGGTAGATCCATTCGCGATGGGTCTGATCGGTCTTGAGGAGGGCCTCGTCTTTGCCACCGGGGCCACCGTAGCGCTCGCGGTTCACTGGCGCGGGAATGAGGAGGCGAAAGCCCGCGAGCGCGAAACGCAATCCGATTTGCTGATGCGAAGGCAGTGCGGCGGTCATGCCGAGGATGTCCTCGGGTGTCTCATCCGCGTCGGGCATCAGGACCATCAGCGGTGGGGTAGGAGAGCCGGGGCCTTCAGCGATGGGGTTGATATAAAGTCCCTCGGCGAAAAAGCCGGGCAGGACCGCCCAGCGCACCGCGTGAACGCGAAAGCCGGGGCCCTCGGCGATCGTGACTGAAGAGGGTTCGCCCTCGAAGTCAACAGGATTGAGTGAGAGGAACTCCAGTCCCGGGGCGGTGCGCTCGTCGACGACACCGAGCTTTTCGCGCAGGGCGAGACGGGAAGCGGTGACAAAGGCGGCACGCTCCTCCGGCTCGAGCGGCTGGCTCACGGTGCGATTGGCCGCCGCTGCGATCTCCGCATCGACAAAGGCGTGAGCGCCGTCCATGAGGCGAAGGGAAAAATCCTCGTCCGTCCAGTCGAGTGGGGCGGTGCCGGGGAGTGTCGCAGAGTCCTGACAAAGACACCACGAAGTGAAAAAAAGGACGAGGGCGGGCAGGAGGATGCGGATCATGGTTCCTTATTTGCTTTGAGGACGAGTGGATTAATTTTGGTCCCCACGTCGCCGGTCGCGCGGATCACGAGGACGATTCCCGGATCGGGTGCGCCGTCGGCGGAGTGGCGGGTCACGGTGTAAATGTCGGTCAGCTTGACGACGAGATTTTGGAGGGAGACGTCGATCCCTTCGGGTAGGTCAGCCTTGGCGATGGCCTTTTGCACCTCCTTGTTGAGCTCGGCTTTGTAGTCATTGAGATCGACTCGCAGCTCGGCCTCGAGGCCTTTGACGAAGAGCCCTTCGAGCAACCACGCCGCCGCGCCGGTGAGCTTGTCACGCGTCTCCACGGTCAGCTCGACTTCGGTGAATCCGAGGGTTTGATCGACGTAGTTGATGACAGGCTTGCCTTTCACCCAGATTGAGCCGGCGACGCCGCGTCCGAGTCGGGATTTGTCGGCTTCGAGGTTGAGCTTCAGATTCAGGAGCCCATTTTGTCCCACTTCGGCCTCGAGGCCCGAAATGTCGATTTTGGCTCCGAGACCGGTGTCGATCTGGACGGACTCGCTCTTGAGCACCTCGTTGAGTTCAGCCATGGAGATGACCACGGGAAGATTCAGATCGGTTCCGGCCGGTCCTTCGAGGGGCGCCATCTCGGGGAGGGGCGCGCGGGGCGCTGCGATCGGTTCACGATTCGAGAGGGAGGTCGCGGACTGCACCCCGACCGTTAGCGAGAGCTGATCGGGTTGACTGAAGTCGATCGGGGCGACGAGGAGACGCTGCGGCGTGACCTGGATCCACAGCGGAGGTTCTTCCGAGACCCGCTCGCTGAGGTAGGCCTGGTCCCATAGCTTGGTGACTTCGCGGCGTAGGTTGAGGCTTTTTTTAAACGAGGGGGTAATCTTGCTCGTCTCGCGCTGGAGGTATTTGCCGAGACTGCTTCCGAGCAGATCACTGATGTCGATCTTGCCGAGTTGACCGAGACTGAGGGCGGCCTTGTTGAGATCGAGGGTCGGGGTGAGATTGGGATTGATTTGCCAGTCAGGCATCACCTGAGGGATGAGCGTGCCGCCGGCGGTGCCGCCGACATCGACACTGCCGTCGAGGGGAACGGTGATGATTTTGGCGTCGAGATTGCCTTTCACCTGCGCCGTGCCGTCAAAAGGGAAGCTGAAGGAGAGCTGGCTGCCGGTGTTCTGAAATTTGATTTCTCCCCGGGTCACATCCCAGGCGTAAGAGCCTCCCTTTATCGTCTTGTGAAGATTCTTTTCCTCGCTCCCGACAAAGCGGGGCGGGACTTCGGCGTTGGCGATCTCTTCGAGGATGGCGACGGGCATGGTGATGTTGACCGCGAGCAGCGAGGTCTCGGGTCGGGGCACATCGAACCCGCCGATGGGATCACCCGAGGGGGCGGCCACGGAGATGAGCCTGGGTCCGAGGATGCGCGCCCCGACGAAGACGGCGAGGAGGGCGACGATCGCAAGGACGGCCACGATGAGGAGGATCGTTTTCATAACAGAATGGTTCTGATGGGACCATGACACATTCAGGCATGGCTTAAACAGGCGATACCTGATGCCGCCGTTTATTTCAAAACGTTCCCGTGGAATATTCCAGACATGTTTATGCAGAATGAAGCGATTGAGTGGGGAATCCGCTCGATGGGGGCGGCCACTCGCTCCCGGCTTCAGTGTGGGCACCTCCTTGTGGAGCTAAGTCAGGGTGCCGACGAGATCTGTCTGGCTTCGAAACGCCTCAGCGATGAGGAGATCGAGGCGGGCATCGCCGCCGAGGCGGTGGTGAAATGGACGAACTGGACCGTCTGTACCGGCTCGCACGAGGTCCAGGTGCTCCCCGGATTGCCCGATCTGCCTGTCCTCGCGCGGCAGGACCCCGTTTTCGAAGTCCCCCCCGGCGCCGAGGCGAAAGTCTTCGTCCACATTCCCGTGACCGTGCTCGTCCAGGTGAGCGAGCGCGGCGGCGAGATCCTCGCCGAGTTCCCGACTGAGGCGCTGCCCAAGGTTAAGTTCGGCGAGGCGGAGAAGGTGGAGTCGTGTTTTCTCCTCGCGGATTCTCCCCGTGCCGTCGCGGTGCCCGATCTGAACGGGGCCTTTATCCAGGCTCCCATCCTCATTCGCAACGACTCGCGCGAGGTTCTCAGCGTGACACAGATCTGCCTGCGGGTCGGCCACCTTTCCATTTACCGTTCCGGAAAATCCCTCTGGGCCAGTGAGACGCTCGTGCGCTACCAGGGCGGAGAAAGTCCCAGCCTCATCAGTGTAAAATCGGGTGTTCCCGGCGACGCGATCGGTGCTACGCTCATCGCGGGTCCCCGCGAGGGCAGTCCCGCGACGATCCTGGGACGCACCTTTCGGTCGTTCCGCCAGTGGACGAGAGGCGCGGCGCACTGCTTCTGAGCCGGTTCGATCTGCCGCGCGGGATGCCCAAGCGGCTCACCAGGACGGTTCGCCCTTCTCCCCGTGCGGCGGCTTTTTTTAAAGCCACTTCATGCGTCGGAAGAGCCAGAACATCCCTCCCGCACAGACGATGAAGGCCACCCATACTGCGGGATAACCCCAGCGCATTGAAAGCTCGGGCATCTTTTCGAAATTCATCCCGTAGATGCCGACGATGAAAGTGAGGGGTAGAAAGATCGTCGAAAAGCAGGTCAGTACTTTCATGACCTCGTTCATGCGATTACTCATCTCGGAGAGGTAAAATTCGCGGAGAGAGCTGCCGTTTTCGCGGAGGTCATCGGTCTTTTCGATGGCCTGAATGGCGTGGTCGTGGAGGTCAACGAAAAAGGGCTCGGAGTTCTCTGTCATCAGACTCGAGTTGTCCCGCATCAGTGAGCCCGCGATCTCGCGGATGGGCCGCACGAGGCGGTGGAACTGATTAATGTCGCGCTTCAGGGCATAGAGTTCGCCGACCTCCACCTCGGTGGGATCGGTCTGGAGCCGTTCATCCATCGCGATGACGGCTTCGTCGAGTTGGTCCATCACGAAGAGGTAATTATCCACGACCATGTCGAGAATAGCCCATGCGAGATAGTCCGCCTTGAAACGACGGATCCGGCCTCCCACATTTGTTTTGATTCGTGAAATGACCGGATCAAAAGCTGAAGTAGGGCTCTCTGCGAAGGTCAGGACGATGTTGCCGTGAAGGAGGAGGAGCGAAAAGTGCTGCACATCGATCGTATTCTGCGCTTCATCAATGGTGACCAGTTTTGTCACCACGAAGATTTCGGACTCGTGATTTTCGATCTTCGAGCGGCTTCCCGTGTGGAGAATGTCTTCGAGGATGAGAGGAGAAACGCCGAACTCTTTCCCGATGCGGGCCAGCTCCTCCACATCGTGGAGACCGGTGAAGTGCAGCCAGGTCACCGTGTCCTCGCCGCCATGGATGGCTTTTTCGGGAAAGGTATCGAAGGTCGTCTCAGAAGCCCTCGCTTCGTTGTAGTGGATGAGCCGCAGATGAGAGGACTTCGTGCGGCGTTCGCCGCGGTGGACGAGCGAGCCGGGCGACTGCGCGATGAGCCTTTTCTTTTTGACAGTGGTGGCGACGGGGGACCAAGTAGGGCGCGTAACTTTCATGGGGCGGTGCGGCAGCATAGCGCCACGCGCGGCTTTGTCAGTTACCATTGATTTTTCGTTGCGGGATTTTTCAAAGGGCCGGTAGTGTGCGGCATGGCGGATAGCACACAGACCGGACCGGGCGAATCGCGAATCGCGATCTTCGGCGGCTCGTTTGATCCCGTCCATCGCGGTCATCTCGCGATGGCGGCGGTGGTGCACGAGCGGCTCGTTCTCGACGGCGTCATCTTCATGCCCTGTGCCGCCTCGCCTTTTAAAAGCGGAACCGTCGCGAGCGGGCCAGAGCGGCTCGGGATGCTCGAGGCCGCGATCCGCGAAACGGGATCGGAGTGGGCCACGGTCTCCGACTTCGAACTCCATCGTCCCGCCCCGAGCTACTCGTGGGAAACGGCAGCCCATTTCTCCTCAACACAGCCCGGGGTGGCCTGGCACTGGATCCTCGGGACGGACCAGTGGGAGCAGATCGACCGCTGGGCCGAGCCGGAAAAGCTGCGAACCCTGCTCCACTTCGTCGTTTTCACCCGCGCCGGAGCGGTTGTGCGGGATCGACCGGGCTGGCGCTACACCCCGGTCGAGTTCGCTCACCCCGCCTCGTCGACCGCGATTCGGCGGGATCCCGGGGCCTGCCGCGACTGGCTCACCCCCGGCGTGGCGAAGTTGGCGAGGGAGATTTACGGGCAGTAAACACGGTTGAATCCCGTCGCCGATACGTGTTAATCTTCTAGAAATGCTTTCCCGAATCATCCCCCCAGCCATCGTCCTTTTCTGGCTGGGCAGTGTCGGGTGGCTCAGTGCGGTGGTCTGGGCACCGCCCGGGTCGCGCATGAGCGAGGTCGATCCGTTCGAGGTCTACCGCGTCTTTTTCTCGTGGAACGATTCGGCGAACATGATCCTGCTCGAGAACGGCACCCGCCGCGGACAGGTCACCGTCTCGGGTGGCTCGGGGAACGACCCCGCGAGCGGAGAGTTCACCCGTAACCTCTCCCTCTCGGGCTCGATCGAGACCTACGACCCGTCCAGTGCCTCGAATCGGGTCGATCTTTTCTGGAAAGGGACGGTCGAGTTTTCCGAGCCCATGGCCTTGCAGGAGACCGATTTTTCCGTGCGCATCCCCGGCAAAGAACTCAGCGTCCAGCTCCGGCATTCGGAGAAGGACAAGTCTGGTAAGGTCCGCGTTACGATGGCAGGACGCGAACTCCTCAGCTTTGACAGCACGACCCCCGGGCCCGGCGGGGACGGGGCCGGCTCGCCCCTCGCGATGCTCGGGGCGATGGGCGGACTCGGCGGCAACGGCATCCTCGGCGGACTCGGCGGACTCGATGCGCTCAACCCTGCCGCGATGAAACTCGAGATCACCGCGCGGCGAGGCAATTTTAACTTCGGCGGTCGCGACATGCGCGCCTACTTTGTGACGCTGCACAACCCTGATCATGATCAGGAGATACGCGTCTACCTCAGCGAGGTGGGCGAACCCCTGAAAATCGAATCCGACCTGGGCTTTGAGGCCATCTCGGAGATCCTCGTTCCCCTCGATGCCTACCGCCGCGACGTTCCCCCCTATGACTGAATGATTGAAATAGCCAACCTTTCCATGCGCTACGGCGACCTCCTCGCCCTCGACAGCCTCGACCTCACGATAGAGCGGGGCGAGTTTTTCGCCTTCCTCGGGCCGAATGCGGCGGGGAAAACGACGACGATCAAGCTGCTCACGGGACTCATCGAGCCGACCTCGGGCTCGGCGAAGATCTGCGGCTACGACATTCAGAAGGACCCGCTCGAGGCCAAGAGGCGCATCGGCTACATCCCGGACGTGGCGGAGTTTTACGACAAGCTCACCCCGATCGAGTTCATGGCCTTCATCGCCGAGCTTTTCCAGGTCGATCATGCTGCCGCAAAAAAGCGCACGCCCGAGCTGATGGAGCAGTTTTCCCTGGTTCCCTATGGCCGTCAGCGCATTGAGAATCTCAGCCACGGTACCCGCCAGCGTCTCGCCTTCGCCTCGGCCCTGCTCCACGAGCCCGAGGTCATCATCGTCGACGAGCCCATGGTCGGGCTCGATCCGAAGAACGCCCGTGTCGTCAAGGAAGAGCTCAAGGCCCGGAGCAGGGCGGGGGTGACGATCTTTCTTTCCACTCACCTCCTCAACGTGGCCCACGAACTCGCCGACCGCGTCGGGATCATCAATCACGGCAAGCTCTGCGCCCTCGGCACCGTCGAAGAAATTCGCAACGGCGTCGCCGGCGGGACCGGGCAATCGCTCGAAGAGCTCTTCCTGGAGATTACCGGAGACGAGGGAGTGGAGTAGGGGATAGCCGTCCCCTGCCGGACCGACGCAGGGAATTTTGGCAAATTCCGCTACGGAAAATCGTGAATACTTTCCCAACCAGGGGCCCCTTGCGTTTTCAAGGAGGGCGGCGAGGGTGCTCGCATGGGAGAGGGGGAAGTCACAGGTCAGCAACCGTTTGATGTCGAAACGATTCTGGAAGCGCTCCGGAGTCTCTCTCCCGAGCGCATCCTCGCCATCTCCCGCGAGGCCCACCCGGGCGATGTCGCGGTCGCCTTCGAGCGGCTCGAGGACCTCGAACGCCGAGACATTCTTGCCCACTTGCCTGCCGGGGCGCTCACCGCCTGGGTCGATTACCTGCCTGTCACGGACATCGAGAAACGGCTCGCGACGTTGACTCCGCCCGAGCAGCGCGCGGTTCTTGAGGCACTCTCCGACGACGAACTCGTCGACCTGCTCCAGGGCATCGAAGAGGAAGACCGTCCCCGCTACATCGAGCTCCTCGGCGAGCACAAGAGGCAGATCTCCGCCGATCTCATGCGCTACCCCGAAGAGACCGCGGGCGGACGCATGACGAAGGCGATAGCGACGATTCGTGAGAATCTCACGGTGCGCGAGGCGCTCGCCCAACTCGCCGGGATTCAGGACGAGGCGGAGCTCCTCAGTCGCATCTACGTCGTTGACGCAGAGCGCCGCATCCTCGGTAAGGTGCGTCTCCGCGATCTCGCTTTCAACCCGCGCAGCACCGCGATCCGGGATCTCATGGACTCGGACCAGATCTCCGTCCCGGCCATGGCCGATCAGGAAGAGGCCGCGCAGATGATCGCCCGCTACGACCTCATGGCTCTGCCCGTCGTCGATGAAGAGGGACGGCTCCTCGGCGTTATCACCCACGATGACGCCCTCGAGATCCTCGAAGAGGAATCGACCGAGGACATGGAGCGCATCTCGGGGATCGGCGGCCAGAGTGAGCACGCCTACCTCCAGACCTCGGCGGTGACACACTTTAAACGTCGCTTCGGCTGGATCCTTGCCCTCGCTTTTCTCGCGCTCGCCTCGGGCTTCATCCTGCACGCCTTTGAGTCCGTCCTGACATCCTACTATATCCTCGCCCTCTACCTCCCCATGGTCGTCGCGGCCGGAGGCAACACCGGGGCGCAGTCCGCCACCATGGTCATCCGCGCGATGTCGCTCGGCGAGCTCGACACCCGCGAGTTCTGGCGGGTCATCTGGAAAGAGGGCCGCGTCGGCATCATGCTCGGGAGTCTTCTCGGTCTCCTCGTCGCGCTCCAGATCAACTTCCTCCTCCCGCCCGGTTTCGACACCGGTCCGGTTACGGTGATGCAGATCGCTCTCGTCGTCGGGATCTCCCTGATGGCCCAGGTCCTCACCTCGACCCTCATCGGAGCGGGGCTGCCACTCCTCGCCAAAAAGGTCAATCTAGACCCCGCCGTCGTCGCTTCTCCCGCGATCACCACCCTCGTGGACATGAGCGGGTCGGTCATTTACTTCGGGCTGGCGGGGTGGCTGTTTGCTTGAGTGGGGGCTTTTTTTCGTCGAAAAGGAAAAAAGTTCGGCGAATGGGCCGTGGATGTCCCACCCCCCGGGGTAAAGTG
>JANQVJ010000063.1:1867-3119 GCA_030730365.1 Verrucomicrobiales bacterium | reverse complement strand
CGCTGGGATCAGCGAGCAGCGGACGGATGTCGAGTCCTTCGACCCACGCAGGCTTTGGCACGTCGGTGATCGCGCACATCGTCGGATAGATGCTCATGAAATCGACCGGCTGCGTGCAGACGCCGCCTGCTTTCGTCGTGCCGGGCACCACCCAGATGAAAGGCGCACGCGTGGCCTCCTCCCACAGTGCGAATTTCCGCCAGTGCTCCTTCTCGCCGAGATGCCAGCCGTGATCACCCCAGAGGCAGATCATCGTGTTGTCGCGATGCGGCGACTTCTCATACGCATCGAGCACGCGGCCGATCTGCACGTCGAGATAGGTGATCGTGGCAAGGTAGGCCTGCACCGCTTCCTTCCAGCGTCCGGACTCCAGCATCTTCGCGTGATCGCCTTCCGGCTTCGCCATTTTCAAACCGATCGCAGGAACGTCATCGAGATCGCCCTCCTTCGTCGGCGGCAGCTGGATATCGGCCAAAGGATGCATATCAAAATACTTCTGAGGCACGTTCCAGGGCATGTGCGGCTTGTGGAAGCCGATGGTGAGAAAGAAGGGCTTGTCGTGCGGCTTGCCGAGCTCCGCGATGCCATAGTCTGCGATCGATGTATCCGAAACCGTCGCGTCATCTTCGCTCTCGATCGGGCCAAAGGCGATGCCGCCGACGCTGCGGTGATTGATCTTGGCTTTCGTCTTTTTTTCGTCGGCAATCGTCGTCCACTGCTCCGGCCAGCCAAGTCCGCCGTGCCAGAGCTTGCCGATGCCAAGCGTGTCGTAGCCTGCGTTCTTGAACTGCGTGACCAGCGACTCCTCGACCTTCAGTCCCTTCACAAACGGCTGATTGTTGTCATAGATGCCGGTCACGCCCGGACGCTTGCCACTGAGCAGCGCAGCGCGGGAAGGATTGCAAACCGGCGCGGCGCAGTGCGCGTTCGTGAAGGTCACGCCCATCTTCGCCAGGCGGTCGATATTCGGCGTCTTCGTCTGCTTGTTCCGCCCAAAGTGACCGACCCAGTGGTTCAAATCGTCGATGGGAATGAACAGCACGTTCATCTTGGACGGTTCGGCGGCGCTGGCAGGCAGGCAGCCAAGCGTTAGCACGGCCGGGAGGAGAAGTTGGAGTTTCATGGTTGGAAGGGACGTGAGAACGCGTGCGAGGCGCTCGACTTGCTGATTTGTGGGTCGGATCGGATGCTACTTTGCCGCCTTCTTTTTTCCCTTGCCCTTTTTCTTTGGCTTGTCGCCGTCCGAGGCGTG
>JANQVJ010000063.1:337-1857 GCA_030730365.1 Verrucomicrobiales bacterium | reverse complement strand
TGCGGAGATCACTGCCAAACCTAACGTCATCGTCATCTTGGTCGACGATGCCGGTTATGGCGACTACTCATGCCACGGCCGAACCCCCTCTATCCCCGGCCTTCCGGTGGGGCGGTTGCGGGAGGAATGAAAAAGCAAATACTTATCAATAAGCGGTTCGTAATCGGTTCGCAAGAACAACCCGACTTCGTTTTCCTCGGCGGAAAGTGCATCCTCGAGGAGTTCCTCCAAGACTGCGTCGGTCACTTCCTTCTCGTCTTCGGTGATCGCAAGATTCTCACTTTGAGGCATCTCGCCAACAGCGGAATGCCCGATTGTCGGCCCTGTCGGGGGATTCACATCCGACAACTGTGGCCGGTGTCGCAATTGAAAAAAGACGGCGAGCATGGGAAGCAATAGCCCGAATAGAATCCAGATGATCCAAAATCGATTTGGTTCGGAGCCTTTCATTTCCTTTGAAATAGAGAGATAGGAGCAACTTCGAGGGTGGTCACCCGGCGGAGGCGGGGTTCGTTGTGGTGCGACGATTCTACCGGAACGTGGCCCCATTCCACCACCCCTTTTTTTCTCCGAAGAGGCCACTTCAAACGATGTCCGTCATCTCCCTATTTCGAGGTCGTTGCGTCGCAACTCGCGCAGTTTGTCGGTCATCCGTTCGCGGTATTCCGCAACCGTTCCGGCGTGGGCGGGATCAGCGGCCAGGTTCCGGAATTGTCCGGGATCCTTCGCGACATCAAACAGCTCGATGCCCTTAGCAGCATCCTCGCCATACTGGATGTAGGCGTATTCGGCGGTGCGGAGCAGGAATCCCTCGCGCATCGGCGCGACGGAAAAAGCGGCGCCGCGCACGGAGCGCGAAGGATCGTCGAGGAGAGGCGAGAGATCCTTTCCCTGCAATCTCTCCTGCGCGGGCAGGCCGCAGAGGGCGGCGAGGGTGGGATACAGGTCGATCAACTCGACGAACGACTCGCACACGGCGGGCTTCACGCCGGGGACGCGGATGATGAGGGGAACGCCCGACGATTCATCGCGCAGACTCACCTTCGCCCAGAAGTCGTGCTCGCCGAGATGGTAGCCGTGATCGCTCGTGAAGACGATGATCGTTTCGTCCTTCCTGCCCGACTTTTCCAGCGCATCGAGGACGACACCGACCTGCGCGTCGAGATAGGCGACGGAGGCATAATAACCGCCGACGGCCTTCTTCTGACGGCGCTCGTCCATTTTCATGTTCTCACTCGTTTTGTAGTTGATGCCGGCCTTCGGGATGTCGTCCCAGTCACCGGGGAGCTTCGGCGGCAGGGAGAGTTTTTCGTAGGGTTTGAAAGGTTCGAAATAGGGCCGCGGGGCGACGAAGGGCACGTGCGGGCGCACAAAACCGACCCCGAGCCAGAACCGCTCCTCCCGGTGTGTCGCGATCAGCTCGGCCGCTTTTTTCGCGGTTTTTCCGTCACAGTTGACGAGGTCATCGCCGTCCGCTTCGACGACGACGAAGGTGTTGCCGCCCATGACCGGTTTGGTCC
>JANQVJ010000063.1:0-327 GCA_030730365.1 Verrucomicrobiales bacterium | reverse complement strand
GTCTCGCCGTCGCCGGGGGCGCGCCATTCGGGGCCGGGGGTGTTGAAGCGTTCGGTCCAGGAAAGGGCGTCGTCGGCACCGTTGTAGCGTTCTTCTGAGGGATCGCCTCCGTGGTCCTCGACGCCGCCCGGCACGCCCATGTGGTAGAGCTTGCCGACACGTGCGGTGTAGGCTCCGTGATTTTTAAAGTGTTGTGGCAGGGTCGCCCGGTCGCCGATCTGCGGTCGCGGATTGGTGTAGCCGAGGACTCCGGTCGCGTGGGGGTAATAGCCCGAAAGGAAAGAGGCGCGCGAGGGACCACAGTAGGTGGCGTTGCAATAGGCGCGG
>JANQVJ010000062.1 GCA_030730365.1 Verrucomicrobiales bacterium | reverse complement strand
TCCGCTGGAGCGCCGACATCCTATTCAAAGTCCTCGCGCAGCACGAGCCCGATCATCCGCTCCTCGAGCAGGCGGTCCACGAAGCGAAGCATACCTTCCTCGATCTCGATCGCGCGATCATCTTTCTCGACGAAGTCGGGAAAATAGACTGGGAACTCGTCGAAGTTCCCGCCGTCTCGCCTTTTGCCTTCGGCCTCTATGCCAGCAAGATCAGAGAGAGCATGATGATGGAAACCCCCGAGGAAGCGATCGAGCGCCTCTACGGTGCGATGATGCGGAAGCTGGGACGGGAGGAGTGAGAAACGCAGCTTAATCCTCGTCATCAAGGACGGGCACGAAGACGCGCTCCACTTCCTCGATCGCTTTCTGCTCGTCACCGCCCGAAGCTTCGATAGTGATCGAGCTGCCCACCATCGCACAGAGCATCACGATTCCCATGATGCTGCGGACGTCGGCGAACCGGTCCCCGCAATGCAGAACGACCGCCGATTGATACCTTCTCGCCGCGCGAATAATGCGGGCGGCAGAACGGAATTTCAGGCCATCGGGCCACGGAACCATCACGGTTGAGCGTTTCATATTGCAGACTGACACCTGGAAAAGCGATTTGTTCAATACCGGATTCCGGCCTGAGGTATCAAAAACCGGCGAGGACCTTCGGGTGGAGCAGGATGGGATAGGGCGGGTCGTATTTGTTGCAGCGGAGCGAAAGCGATTCCCCCTTTTTCACCTCTTTATAATAGATGACTTGCGCGCGATTGTCCTGCTGGATGAGCTCGCCTCCGAGTTGCGAAGCCTCGAGTTCTTTCCAACCTGCCTTGACGAAATCACGGCGGGACATGGCGGTGCGGCTCCAGTCACCGGACTTGTTCCCCTGATAGTCAAAATTGCAGGCAATGAGTAAATAGCCGCCTTCCAGCACCGTGATCCGCGCCACCCCGAGATGCTTCTGATCGGGGCGGAAGATCGTCGCGCTCCAGGTCTTGAAGACTTCGGGAATCACGATCCACCCGCCTTTCTCCTCACTGAGGACGAGCGGCACCTCGGTCATCTGCAGTGCCTCGATCTGTGCGGGATTCGCCGCCAGTGTCTCCGGATCGATGGCGAGGGCCGGGAGACAGAACAGAAGTCCCGCAGTGAAAGTGGAAAGGAGAGTCTTCATGATCGTTGCCCGACGACTGTTCGGCAATGTCAGTGATCTTGTCGAAGATCGATTCGCCGGTCAATCCTGTTTGTGAACGAGGCGGCGCTGAATTCACATGACTATCTAGTCAGTGATTATGCAACATCAGCGGTTTTATGGTAAGGTTTATCGGATACCATGATCCCGTCATGAAAAACGAATCGAATCAACATTGGGACCTCATCGGGGATATACACGGGCAGCTCGAACCTCTGCGCCGGCTTCTCGACGAGCTGGGTTATCGCGAAGAGGGCGGAGTCATCGCCCATCCTGCAGGGCGCCGGCTCATTTTTGTCGGTGACCTAATCGACCGCGGTCCCGCGAGCCGGGGCGTGCTCGAACTGGTGCGCCGTCTCGCCGACTCGGGCGTCGCGCTGGTGGTGATGGGGAATCACGAATACAACTTCGTCGCGTATCACACTGAAGACGAGGCAGGCAACAAGCTGCGTGAGAACACGGCGGAACACACGAAACAGGTCTCGGCCACCCTCGAATCTTTCCGCGGACACGAAGAAGAGATTCCCGGCTGGGTCGCGTGGATGAAGGCTCTGCCCTTTTTTCTCGATCTCGGCGATCTGCGCGTCGTCCACGCCGCGTGGGTGCCTGGCGATATCGCTTACCTCGCCGGCAGGACGCTCCTCGACCGCGCCTTTCTCATCGAATCGGCACGACGCGGTTCTCCCGCCTGGGAGGCGATCGAGCGGGTTCTCAAAGGCCCCGAACTCCTGATGCCCGACGGCCTCCGCGTCGTTGATTCGGGCGGGAAATCCCGCGAAAAAATGCGGGCGCGCTGGTGGGGCGGGATTGTCGGACTCTCGTGGCGTGAGATATCCTTTCCCTTCATCGCCGGGCTGCCCGACGGGGAAGCGGTCCTCGCCGGATTCGACGAGCTGCTGGACTACGGGCCCAGCGAACCGCCGGTCTTTTTCGGGCACTACAAGCTGACCCACCTTCCCGTCGCACCTCAGGCGGACAATGTCGCCTCGCTCGACTACGGCCTCGGCCACGGCGGCGCCGCCACTGCCTACCGCTGGAGCGGTGAAAGGGTCATCACCCGGGAGCATTTTGTGCAGGTCGCCCCGGAGGCGCGGATTTCATCGTTAAAAGACTGAGCCATGTTCGAATCCCTCTTTTCCCATCGTGGTCTCTCGCTCGACCGGCTCCGCAGTTTCCTAGAAATGGCCGAGGCCGGCGGCATCGCGAAGGCGGCCCCGGGCGATGTCGTGAGGCAGAGCCAGATCAGTCGCCAGATCCGCGAGCTCGAGGAATTCTTCGCCACCGAGCTGACGCAGCGCCGGGGGAAATCCCTCGTTCTCACGGCGGCGGGTCGCCGTCTCGCCGATCTCGTGCGCGGGCAGTTGCAGGGGCTGGAGGACTTCCGCCGCGAGCAGGAAGGCCTGCCAAAGGTGTATGTGATAGGGTCGGGCAGCAGTATTCTCGAGTGGCTCGTGACACCGCGCCTCCCCTCTCTCGCCGGGGCTCTCGGAGACGCGCAGTTACAGACGGAAATGATGCGCAGCCGCACCCTCGTCGAAGCTGTACAGGAAGGGCGCGTCGATCTCGCAATCGTGCGCCGCGATGCCATTCCCGATGCCTCGAAGCGGAACTGTCATTCGCTGATGAAACTCACTTTTCACCTCTGCGTGCCGCGGGGGCTCGTGCCGGCCGGGACGAAGGTGGAGATGATGGCGGACCCGCAGCGATGGCGTGATCTGCCCTTCGCGGCCGGACGCGACGGAGGTCAACTGGACCGCGAGATCCGCTCCGCGATGCTCAAAGCGGGAGTGGACTTCCGGCCCCGCTTCGAATGCTGCTCGCTCGCACAGGTGCGGCAGCTGCTCGTGCAGGAAAGCTGCGCGGCGGTGCTGCCGAACATCGCCCTCCCCGGTCTCGATGAAAAACGCCTTCTCATCGTCCCCTTTTCGCCGCTGGCAAGTTACGGGCGCTCCCTCGTGCTCCACTGGAATCCGCGCCAAATGGGGCGCCGCGGAATCGGGACGACCCGCCTGCGCGCGGCGGCGGCGTTGCTGGC
>JANQVJ010000061.1 GCA_030730365.1 Verrucomicrobiales bacterium | reverse complement strand
GCTGTGGAATCAGGTAGCGCGGCATCACGTCGGTTTCCTCGAGCCAGCGGGGTGGGCCAGGGAAAACGGTCTCGTCGGACTGATAGAGTTCCTTGCGGCCGGGCAGCAGCCGGACGGAGTGGGAAACATTTTCCCCATTGGCGGTGACAAGCTGGAGCGCGAAGCTCTTGGGATCGTAGGGATCGTCCTCGCAGGTCCAAGAGAGGTTTTCCTCGACCACCTTGAATTCCTTCTCGTCGAGATTGACGATGTAGCCCGTGAGCGCGGGCTGGCGGAAAACGCGGTTCATGAAACGGCAGGATTCTTCTTGGTCGAAGTCGAGCGTGGTGTCGCCGTACTTCCGATAGAACGCGAGATAGTGTTCCCACAGCGTCTGGCTCGAGGCATCCATCAGGAGTGCGGCCTCGTGGTGGAGGTTCACGTAGTTCTCGATGTCATTTTTTTCGCGGAGCTGGATCCAGACGCCGGCCTTGGCCTCGCGGACCTCGATGCGAGCCTCGTTGATGGTGGCGACGAGGCGGAAGGCGACGTTGAGCGGCTGGTCTTGCGGCGGGCGCTCGTTGACCTGCTCGATGCGCTCATACCAGGCGGCGACTTCGCGCTCCTGCTCCCAATCCGCCATCTTCTTCTGCACGTGACCGAGATCGGTGATCACGCTCATGAACTCGGGGTAGGGGAGCTTCTTCTTGTAAAAGGCGTAGGCGATGTAGTTCCAGAACTCGAGGATGTCTCCCGGCGGCATCGGCCACAGTTCGAGCGGCTCGTAGGTGGTGATTTCCCAGCGCGGCGTGATGCGGACCATGTCGTGGTCGTGCAGCTCGCCCTCGATGACATACCGGCGGTAGCGCTTCTCGATCTTGGTGACGAAGTCCGCCTCCTTGTCATCGAGCTCGCGGCCGAGTTTTTCCTCGATGATGTCGAGCACCGGTGTGTCGTCGAACTCGTTGGGCGACTCGGGCAGATCCTCGCCCCGGTGCATGCGCTCCATCATGGTCGCATATTGGCAGGCTCCGGCGATCAACTCATCCTCGGCGGTGCAGGAGCCGAACCAGCGGTTGCCCTGGAGGCGGAGGCTGGTGCGGAAGGTGCCGGTCTCGTCCTCGACGCGGCCCTGGATGAAGAGATGGTTGCCGAAAATCTGGGTGACAGCTCCGTCCTTTTGAAGCATTTCACCCCGTTTTCTGGCGTCCTCGGGAAAGCTGTTAAGGAAGTTGAGGGTCGCTCGATCTGGATTCATCGCGTCTTTTATTGGGGAAAAATGAACCCGAAAATGACCGTGATGGACTGATGCCGCACCACGCATTGCCGGGGCGCGAGCTTAGGCCATGCTTTCCAAGCGACGCAATAAAAACCTTAGAGGCGCAAATTTTTCAGTGTTTGCGCAGCGCCCGCACCGTGATGCCCAGTCCGCCAACCACGAACAGGCCCGGAAACCAGATCGAATAGCCCGGTGCCAGCGAGTCCATCTTGAGCACCGCCCGCTCCGGCATGGCGGGATCCAACCGGCAGGAGGTGACCATCCCGGCGGTGTATTCCTTTTCCCGCTCCTCCATCAGCTCCCGCTTGGAGGTCCAGGGGTTCTCGCGTAGGGTGATGCGGGTGCCGGTGAAGGACTCGCCTTGCCACTCGTAGGCGTAAGATAGGTTCTGCTGGAACTCGACTGGGGAAAACTCGTCGTGGCGTTGCTCGATGATCTCCGCCGAGAGGATGACGCAGCTCACCTCCGGCCACGAGCGCATTTCCCAAGCCCGTAGAAAGCTGCGGCCGAGCAGCCACACGAAGAGCAGGCCGAGCAGGGCCACGCAAATACCGAGGGAGGCGAGGAACCAACGGCCTGCCTGGGTCTCGGCGTCGGGTGTGGTGGAGGTGCTCACGGGCGGGAGAATTCCGGGCTTCGCGGGCTTTGGCTATCTGAAAAATGGGATGATGATTTCATGCTTCGGTGCTGAAATGAAGGGATCGTCGCTTGAAGGGGATGTGGGATCTCGGGGAAAAAGAGTTGAGGCAGAATCATGGACGGCAGAATCTTTTTTAAGCCAGATGGGCGATTCAAAGGGAAAATGGAAGTGTGGCGGGTCTATTTGCGATCATCGATGATTTTGCCTGATCCATCGAATGTGGGTTGACTGTCCGGCATTTGGTTCTTTCTAAGGCCGGTCTGTCGGTCTGCCACAAAATGTGCGGCAAGTTTCAAGTTTTCACGCGGGCGGGCCGTAGCCTAGCCTATGTCCATGCCGGAGCACGAAGAGTCCATCGCCTATTGCCATGCCTGTGGGAATCCGATGAACGTCGAGAAAGTGGCTCCGTTTTCCAATGTCACCTGCCCGACTTGCAGCAAGCACACGCGGGTCAAACGAGAATTCGGCCCCTACACGCTGACCCGCCGACATGCGGTCGGGGGGATGAGCATGGTCTTCGTGGCGCGTGACGAGACGCTCGACCGGGAGGTGGCGCTGAAGATCCTGAGCGAGGAGTTTTCCACCGACGGGAAGCGGATCGCGGCCTTCGAGGAGGAGGCACGGATCACGGCGTCGTTCAGCCATCCGCACGTCGTTCGGGTGCTGACGACGGGGAAGGCTTTCGGGCGCTTGTATATCGCGATGGAGTTGGTGCCGGGCGGCCATTTCGAACACCAGATCCGCGAGCGGGGGAAGATCCCGGAGGTGGAAATGCTGCCCTTGGCGATCCAGGTGGCAGAGGGGCTCAAGGCGGCCCACGCGGCGGGATTGATCCACCGCGACATCAAGCCGGGAAACATCCTGCTGGATGCGGAGGGTCATGCGAAGATCGTGGATTTCGGACTGTCGCTTGTCACGCAGGGTGGCACGGCGCAGGCGACGGAAATTTGGGCAACACCTTATTACGTCCCGCCGGAGACCATCGAGGGATTGCCAGAGGATTTCCGGTCAGATATCTATGCATTCGGGGCGACACTCTATCATGCGCTGGCCGGGGTGCCTCCCTGTGACGAGGAGTCGATGGGGACCAATGTCCTGCGCGAGGCGAAGAAGAGGGTTGTTCCGTTAGGTAAGATCGATCCGGAGCTGTCGATTGCGACTTGCGCGATTGTTGATCGAGCGATGGCTTACTCACCGGAGGATCGTTTTGGTTCTTATGACGAGATGATCTCTGCGCTCCAGTCGGCGTTGAAGCGTCTGAATTCCAGTGCTTCCGGTGTGAGCGAGTCTTCCGGGAGTGCCTCTCGACGGAGAGCACTGAAGAAGCGCAAGGAAAGGGTCAGCA
>JANQVJ010000060.1 GCA_030730365.1 Verrucomicrobiales bacterium | reverse complement strand
AATCGCTAAGAATTCCCCCCGAGAACACTGGCGAATTTGTAACCATGCCCTGAAAGCCCGGCGGCAAAAACGACACGACGATGACGGGGATGGCGATCGATGATAAAATGCCCGTCAGTCCTCATCCTCGAAGTGGGGACAGGTTCATCACGGTCGGACCCGAGAACGAAGTGCAGGAGCTTTATCTTCCCGGAAAGAAGGATGGGGAAATCGAGCGGCGTGGTATCCTGCCGGCGCGCTTCGTTCCCATGACGGGAGCGAACGCGGGCAAGGAAAAGGCCCCGTGAAGTTCGTTCACGAGGCCTTTTCAAAATCTTCTGAATCCAGTCAATTCTCAGCGTGAGCCGGACCGTGAACGACTGAAGGTGCGAGTGCTGCCGGTGCCGCTGCGGGTATTGCCACCACGACCACCGCCACCGCCACCGCCACCGCCACCGCCGGAGCGACCTCTGCCTCCTCCGCCTCCGCCTCCGCCGGAACGACCGCGTCCGCCGCCGTTTCCGCGTGAGGTGTTGCGGGCGTCTTCACGACCGTCGATTTCACAGAACTGGAATCCTTCGATGTGCTCGACGGGAATGCCGCGTTTTAGCACCGCCTCGATGTCCTTGAGGAGACCGCGCTCATCGGCGCTGACGAGAGAGTAGGCCGAGCCTTCCTGTCCGGCCCGCCCGGTCCGGCCGATACGGTGGACGTAGTCTTCGGGCACGTTCGGGAGCTCGTAATTCACGACGTGGGGGAGCAGATTGATATCGATCCCGCGCGAGGCTACATCAGTCGCGACGAGCACGCGCACCCGACCGGACTTGAAGTCATCGAGCGCCTTGGTGCGGGCACTCTGGCTCTTGTTGCCATGGATCGCGGTAGCGGTGATGCCGTCGGTCTCAAGATTCGCGGCGAGCCGGTTGGCCCCGTGCTTGGTGCGGGTGAAAACGAGGACCTGGCTCCAGTTGTCGTCTTTGATGAGTTTTGAGAGGAGGGTGCGCTTGTCCGCCTTCGAGACGGGGTGCACGACCTGGGTCACTTTCTCCGCCGCGGTGTTGCGACGGGCCACTTCGACCAGCGCCGGATTATGCAGGATGCCGTCGGCGAGCGCTTTGATCTCGGTCGAGTAGGTCGCCGAGAACATGAGGTTCTGACGACGCGCGGGGAGGATCTTGAGGACCTTGCGGATGTCGTGAATGAAGCCCATGTCGAGCATGCGATCCGCTTCGTCGAGGACAAAAATCTCGACATCGGAAAGGTCGATCGTTCCCTGACTGACGTGATCGAGGAGACGACCGGGCGTGGCCACGAGGATGTCGACGCCGCGACGGAGTCTGTCGATCTGGGGATTGATCCCTACCCCGCCGAAGATCACGGCCGAGCTGAGGTGCAGGCCTTTGCCGTAGCTGGCCACACTCGCGCCGACCTGGGCGGCGAGTTCGCGTGTCGGCGTGAGGACGAGGCCGCGCGGACACTTCGGACGCGAGCGGCCTTTCGAGAGACGCTGGAGCATCGGCAGAGTGAAGGCGGCGGTTTTGCCCGTACCGGTCTGCGAGCCGCCCATGAGATCACGACCCTCAAGGATCGTGGGGATGGCCTGCGACTGGATCAGGGTGGGTTCGGTGTAACCTTTGGCGGCAACCGCCTCGGCAAGTTCGGCAACGAGGCCAAGTTTCGTGAATGACATAAGAGAACTGGTTTTGTTTGTTGGTTAGGACCAATATGATCCGTGCGACCTAACCTGAGCAATCCGCCACGCCGCTCTGGAATCAGGGGGGAAGGGGGAGGGAACGGGGCATGCCGCTTGCAGGATTTCGGTCCTGCAAGATCACGGGCTGACACATTGAAGGAACGTCATTTCCCTCTCCCGATCGATTCAGATGAGCCGTAAACCGACTGACACCCGGGAGACAGCATCGCGTCGCCTCCTGACGCGCCGACAGAACACCCGATGCCCCCCTTTGTCAACGCATTCCCGGTGACCCCTATTCGGTGGGAGGGATCGTTCTAACAAATCAGGACGTCAATTCGGGACGGAAAAAGAGGCCACATCACCAAGGGCAGACGCCAAATCTTGAAATTGACGCTGACGGGAAATCCCGCGCGGCATACGGGCCCGGCGAACCGGAAATCTTATCGCCCGTTCCGCGGACGATCTCCACGCCCTCGACGTCGGACGGGGTAAACTGACCGCCGCAGTGCCGAAAGAGCGGTGACTTGCGCAAATCCTTCTGACTTTCCGCTTGAAAAGCGTCTCATTTCTTTCGAGTATGAGTCGACTCTCTGCCCTGTCATGAAACGATTTTCCCTTCTCCTTGTCGCCCTGATCGTCTCTTTTGGCACCAATTCGATTGCCGAGCAGTATCAGAACATCAAGCCGGAATGGCGCTGCCATTACCCCCGCAAAGATCACAGCTTCTGCAAAGTCTTCCCCAATTTCTCGCTTCGGCGCGGTATCTGTGATCCCGAAATCATCGGTAATATCGAATGGTGCCGTAAGGACATCACCGTGACCGAACGTCTTGAGTGCGGGAACTACGAGACCTACGAAGCCGTGGTCGTCACCTACCGCCCCGCTTACGAAAACGGAGCATGGGGCAAAAAATTCACGCGCACTTACCGCAAAGACCCCACTCTCATCACCCCGCCCATTCTTGCGAAGGGCAGCTACAAGTGAGTCAGGGCACTCTCGCGGTTCATGGCGCCGCTCTCCATTCACGGCCCCGAAATGGAATTTGATCTCTCCGGCGAGCGCGCCCGCCACGCTTATCGTCCCCCCGACGGTCTCGTCACTCGCCGACCTATCGCCCGGGGCACGACGCAGGAGAAAGAAGACCGCGTCAAGGCCGCGCCCTTCAGCTTTTTTAATCTCTTCGGGACCGACCCGCCCATTCCAGGATCCGTTCCGGGCGATCGTGAACCGGACCTCCCGAAGAACACGGTGCGGAACGTCCGCGACACCGGCGGGTTCATCGTGAATCTCGTCGACGAGGCCTGCACCCATGCCATGAACCTCACCTCTGCGAGCGTGCCGGCAGGAGAAGAGAAGCTCCGTTCTCAAATTTAATTTGGAAAAGTGAAATAATTCGCTTCAATTGAGCGAAGCTTCAGCTTTAAATAGAAACGTAGTGGTCATCTTCCTGCTCAACAGGGACTCCTACCCCAAATTGCCTCAACCTGTGCCACCTTGCCTGAAAAACCGACAGACCTGCTGGGAAAGAACTATTTCCAAACCCGAGAAAAGCTAAGTGAAGCGATCCGGTCGCTCACCGAGCTCGGACGAGACGGCAGCGTCAGCCCGGCGAGGCTCGCGCTGCTGAAAAACCTCATGGCGAATCTGGAAGATCCCTTCCTCTTCGTCGTGGTCGGCGAGGTCAATGCGGGTAAGTCGACCCTTCTCAACGCGATCTTCGGCGAGGACTTCTGCAACGCAGACGTCATCCCGACGACGGACCGAATCGGTTTTTTCAAGTATGGTGCCGAGGCCCACGAATTCGACTTCTCTGACGACATCGTCGAGATCTTCCGCCCCAATGATTTCCTGAAGGACTTCAACATCGTCGATACACCCGGGACGAACTCGATCGAGTCCGAGCACCAGCAGATCACAGAGCAGTTCCTGCCCATGGCCGACCTTGTCCTCTTTGTCTTTTCGGTGACGAATCCCTGGGGTGCCTCGACCTGGGATTTCCTCGACCGCATCCACCATCAATGGAAAAAGAAGGTCGTTTTCGTCCTGCAACAATGCGACCTTCGCACCGATGAAGAGGTCGCGGCTATCCTCGAGCACCTGCAGAAGACAGCGCATCACCGCTTCGGTCAGCATTTCCCCACCTTTGCAATCTCGGCGAAAAAGGCCTTCCTCGCCAAGACCTCGGTTATTGCGAACGAAGACCTTTCCCGCAACAGCCGCATCGACGGACTCGAGCGCTACATATCCGGGATCGTCGAGTCATCCGAGCCGCGCCTCATCAAGCTCATCCACGCCTGGCGCGCCGCCTGCTACGTCCTCGGCGAGATTAAGGAAAACCTCGGGGCGGCTTCCGAGATCATCCGCGCCGACACCGAACTGCTCAGCGAGCTTGAGCCGGCCTGCCGCACACAGCAGGAGCGCACTCTCAAGAAATGTGAGCCGCTCTTCGAAGCGTTTGATCAGAGCTTTATGGCTGCCGGTCTCCAGGCCGAGCCGCTCCTCGACTCTGAGTTCCGCGTCATCTCTGCTCTCATCCCCCGTCGCAAGAACGCCGAAGAGATCGAAGGTCTGATCTTCGCCACCACGATGAAGGCGGTTCGCCGCAGCATCGGGGCCGGTGCCACGGCAGTGAAGGAGGACGTCGCCCATCTCTGGGAGCGTGTTTCCGAGGAGATGGAAGAGCATTTTAATCTAGAGCTCAGCGTTGGTGAAGACGGCAGCCCCGACTGGAGCGCCGCCCACCGCCGCATCGAGGAAAAAGTCGAGGAAGCCACCGCCGAAGCGCTGCGCAATCTCAATCTGCGAGCTCAATTGGGTGGCCTCTTCGCCCGCCGCAGCCGCATCATCTGGGGCTTCATCTTCTCGGCCATTCTCACCGCGCTCGGCGGGGTCATCCTCACGATGCTGAAACAAACCCCGTGGAATGCAGTCACTTTCGGGGCAGCCTCTCTCCTTCTGGCTTTCGCTGCCGTAGTCGGGGCACAATCGGTGAGAAAAGCACGGGGCTTCTACACCGCCATCCTCGAAAAGCATCGCCCCGTCATCGCTCAAAAGCAGCGAAATGCCTTTGCCGAAGGAACGACCGCCTTTTATCACGATTTCACCGCCCTCTTCGAACCGCTCCGCCGCGTCTGCCGCGAGCACCGCGAGAAGTACGAACCACAGCTCAAGGTCATCGTTACTGCCGAGGCCTCTCTCGCCGAACTCGAGCGTATCCTCGCTCCCGTTGAGAAAGCACTCAGCTCCCGGAAATAGTCGACGCGGTCTCCGCAAAGGCGATCTCAGCGAGGTCGCAGATGAGATGGCCGGCGATGAGATGACACTCCTGCACGCGGGCGGTTACGGGCGAGGGCACGGCCAGAAGCAGATCGGCATGAGCACCGCAGGCTCCGGCTTTTTCCCCGGTAAACGCGAAGGTCGTGATCCCCTCGCGGCGGGCGAAGTCGAGACCGCGCACGACATTGGCACTGTTTCCCGAAGTAGAAATCCCCACAACGATGTCCCCGGGTCGACATAGCGCCTCAATCTGGCGGGCAAAAACAGCCTCAAAGCCGAAGTCATTGGCACAGGCGGTGAGGAGGGAGGTGTCGGTCGTGAAAGCGATCGAGGGCAGGCCGCGACGATTGCGGGTGAAGCGCACCACAAACTCAGTCGCGAAATGCTGCGAATCGGCTGCGCTGCCTCCGTTGCCGAAAAAGCAGATTTTTCCTCCGCGTTTAAGACACGCGACGGTCTCCTCGCCCATCGCGGCGATGACGTCCGAGCATTGATCCCGAAAACGCGCCACGGTCGCGGCATGATCGGCAAGGGTTTCCTGAATGAGTTCGGCGGGAGACATGGATGGGGGTAGAGCCAGTGAAAGAGGTGAGATCAGAGAGGGACGCCGTCAGGAAAGTTCAGGCCGATCGCCGCGAGCAATTCGTCGCGCTCGATCGGGGTCGTCCCAAGTTTGCCCACGACGATGCTGCTCGCGAGATTGGAAACATGGGCGGCGACGGCGGCGGAAAGGCCCGAGCACAGTCCCAGCGTGTAGACGGCGATGGCCGTGTCCCCCGCTCCCGAAACGTCGAAGACCTCGCGCGCCTTTGCGGGGAGGTGAACCGGGGCCGCATCATCGGAAAAAACGAGCATGCCCTGCTCACCGAGGGTCAACAGCACCTGCGCGCACGACCATTTTTCAAGGAGCGCCCGACCGGTCGCGAGCAAAGGTTCGTCACTAAGGGGATCGACGCCGGCATCGCGATGGAGATCCTCGATCCCTGCACAAGCGAAGGCCTCGGAGCGATTCGGCTTCACCGTGGTGACGCCGCGCCACTCGATCGGGTTTCCCGGCTTGGGATCAACCGTGACGATGATCCCGTGCCCGGCAGCAGCGGTGAGGAGCCCGGTGACAAGTTCGGCGCTGATGAGCCCCTTGCCGTAGTCTTCGATAATGATGCCGTCGATCCGAGGGAGGACGGTGCGGATGCGCTCGACCAACTCGGCGGCGAGGGCCGGAACGAGCGGACGTCGCTTTTCCCGGTCAATCCGCACGACCTGTTGATGCCTCGCGACGACGCGGGTCTTGGTGATGGTCTGATACTCCTCGCGGCGGAGACAGAGCTCCATTCCGATGCCGTTATCAGCGAGAGCCCCCTCAAGAAGAGTGCCGTTGGGATCGGTCCCGTAGAGGCCGGAAAGCTCGACGGTAGCTCCAAAGGGAGTGATATTGCGGGCGACATTGGCCGCTCCACCGGGGTAACGGGACTCGCTCTGCACCTCGACGACGGGCACAGGAGCCTCGGGCGAGATGCGCGAGACACTGCCCCAAATGAACCAGTCGAGCATGACGTCCCCTACAACGAGGATGCGCTGTTCTGCAAAACGGCCGATCAAAGCCTCCGGTGATAGAGAGTTCTCCCCCATGCTGGAGGCCATGCTACGACCTCGGGATGCGATTTGCAACCGCAGCGGGAGCGAGCTGAAGACAAGATTTGATCAGATCGCGATCCCCTCCTGCGTCAGGACTTCGGAGAGAGCGATCTCCATGCTCGCGCGGGCCTGAGCGGTGGTGCGGTGAAGGTAGGCGTGAATCGCCGCATCACTCTCGTTTCGGTCCTCACACTGCTCACTGTATTTCTCAAAGGCAATGAGCCCCGAGAGCAGGTTCGCGAGGTGCTGGGGGCACTCACATTTCACGACGGAAGAAACCTTCGCGATGCGCACGAGTTGCTCGTCCGAGAAGGCCCGGCACGGGATCTCCCCGACAGGCCGCTCGAACTGCCGTGGCGCGGGGATCCCCGCCATTTCATCTTGCAGCCCCGAACGCAATGCTAACTGGATGTCGGCGATGCAGGCTAGCTGGATCTCTGCCGCATCGACAGGCGCGCGCAGGGCGGTAATGCGCTTGATATCGAGAGGATTGATGGTGTCTTCCCGGGAAAATTGATAGATCAGGATGGCCCGACGGGCGCGCATCGTGGCGACCATTTCCTGAATCTCGACGATATCTTCGGGGAAGATCGTATCTCGCTCGACGATGATCAGGTCAATCGAACCCGGGCGGAGACTCGAGAGCATGTCCTCCGCCGCCTGAAACTCTCCCGCAATCCGCATTGCAGGGGTATTCTCAGCCGCATCGCGCACGGCTTGTCGAGCTTTTGTTCCAATCAGGCCGACTCGACACACCCCGGCCGGGGCCGCCACTTCGAGAAAATCGTCAGATGCCCTCGCTTCTAGAACGCTGGCGATCCGCTCCTCTAGTTGGGCCGTCGTGAGTCGAGCGACACTGCTGATGGCGTGACCACTATCAACGAGGTTCTTCAAGAGCGAGAGGCGCCGGATGTCGCCCTGATTATATCGACGACGCTGCGAATCACTCCGGCCCGGCTCAACCACGCCATACCGGCGTTCCCAGACCCGCAGGACATGGGAGGAGATTCCCGTAAGGCGGGCAACGGCACTGATTTCGAAAAATTCATCCTGAGTCTTCATGGCGGGGAAAGATTGAGCGTATCACGTCGCAAAGTTACGAATACCAGAGGAACCACTGCGGTCCAGTTTCGAAGTTACGAATGGCGGTGGAAACATTTTTATCCTTTTTCAAAGTTTTTCCTTGTCTAATTCTTGTTCATAGACAAGCGTTCGTCAAAGGAGAGAAAAATGAAACAAATCATGAACAACGAGACAACAGACCCTTCAACCGATCGCCTCGCAGAGGCTGAGCTGATGAGCCGGGTGGCAGCGCGCGATCACAAAGCGTTTGACGAACTGAGCGAGAAGTATTCGGCGCTCATTTTTTCCACCGCCTTCAAAGTTCTCAACCATTATGAAGACACCGAGGACGTCATGAGCGAAGTCCTCGCCACGATCTGGAAGAAAGCCGGGACCTATCACCCCAAAAAGGGGTCGCTTGTCACGTGGATCTGCACGACGGCGCGCAATCGCTCGATCGACCGGGTCCGCAGTGTGCAGCGCCGCTCGGCACTCTATGGCCGCTTCGAGGAGAAACTCGAAGGCGACGCTCCCGAGGCCCGCACGACCGGTCGCGAAGCCCTCTACCTCTCCGACGCGCGCCAGGTTCTCCAGACGGCTGTCGTAGCCCTCTCGCCCGAGCAGCGCGAAGTCATCGAGCTGGCCTACTTCGAGGGGCTCACCCAGAAGCAGATCGCGGAACGCATCGACAGTCCCCTCGGCACAGTCAAGGCGCGCATCCGTCGCGGGGTCGAACGTCTCCGGGTCTCCATCAACGAAAAGTTGGATGGCGAAGGCGAGTTGCTCCTCAGCAGTGTCTCGGAGTAGTAACGACTCACTTTCCTGCCGAGTAGCGTTCCCACGCTCCGGCGATATTGGCATCTGTTTCGTCTCCCGCGTGAAAGATGACACGGTGGCGCATCGTGAAAGACTCGCCTTTCTTCAAAGTCACCGGGCCCTCTTGACCTTCCCCTGCTACGGTCTTCAGTCCGAAAGGATTGGCGGTGAACAATCCGTAGGTGCGGGCGTGCCAGGGGGTGGGATACCGGAAGCTCGAAGGGTGATTCAGAACGGCAATACCGAGTTTTTTCCCATCAACAGGACCGTTGAAGTCGCACCAGTCAGCACGCTTGCCCCAGGCGTCTTCATTGAGTGCGCCTCCACTTGTGGCGATGCGGCCCCCTTCCCTGGCGTTGACGCTCATGGAGTGGGCGACTCGCAGGCTAAGCCCCGCGTCTTTCGCGTCAGCAAAAATGACACCCTCCTTCACACCTGTGAAAACGATGTCAGCATCAACGATGCGCGAGCCGTCATCCCCGAGGTGAAAGGTGAAGGTACGCACGTCCGAGGCAAGGACCGCCCCGGCGGGATCGGTGTAGTCGGTCGAGGTTTTCAGTATGGCCGAGTCTTTGTCAGCTGACACTTCGAGGACCTCCCGATGGACTGAAGCGCCAAGCCTCTTTTTCATCTCTTCCAGCTTCCCGGCGTCTCCTTTGGCACGCTCGATGAGAGTGAGCTCCTCGTGCCAGGTGTCGAAGTCATTAACAAACTGATGACCGAACCAGAAAGAGCGATGGTGCGGATGGTCCTGGGCTTCTCCTTCAACATCCTCCATCGGGTAGGCCCGCGTCATCGCCTGGCCGGTCGGACCTATCACGGGGTAAAAATAGGGTTTATTGGTGGCCTTATCTCCGGTGATGTATTTGGTGAAAAGCTTCCCGCCGATCATAATGCTGACCCCGTCGGCCTCGGCTTTGATCGTGATCTCGTTCGCACTTAGGGAGCCGACAGCGAAAAAGAGTGGCAAAAGAGCCGTGGTGAGGGTCCGGTGAAGCTTCTGGAGCATGGTTTAGGGGAGTTTAATGAGGTTACCCCAAGGGAACGGCATCGCCCCGCCGCGTGCAAGCACGTAAACGCGCGGACGAGGCAATGCCCGGCCCTCAGATCCCCGCGTGAACGCGAAGAATACGACGGAACTCCTCAATCGCGCGCGGGTGCTTGTAGGATCCGTGGTCAGTCGGCACGATCAGTTCCGAGGCCGCTCCATCTTGACGGGAACTCCAGTATTCCACGACCCCATCGGAGCTGTTCGGCGTATCGCCTTTGCCGCGATCACCCATGACACTGTGATAGATGACGCCCTTTTTGTAGGGGGAGATGTCCATCGCCGCCACCATCGGGGAACCGGGCTCAAGGGATTCCCGGCTTGTGTACTTTTTGCCAATGGGAATTTTGAAATATTCATTCACCCGCGAATCGAGAAGCCCCGCACTCACCCTCATGACCTCTAGAGGGAGCTTCGCCATCTTTGCGATGGTTCCGGCAATATCCTTCGTCGCCATGTCCGCGCCCCGGTGAGGAGCAGAGAAATATACCGCCCGACGGACGGCCGGGTCCGGTTCGAAGTAAACAAGCTCACGAAGGTCCTCGCGCTGCGCTTCAGAGATGGGGACTTCGTCGAGCGGCGTGTCACTGAACTGTTTCCAGAGATTATCCCCGATGTCGGCGACGAGGGTATGCGTCAGCATCCCGCCCATGCTGTGCCCTGCCACAACCATATTGGTGGAAAGCGGGTCATTGCCTTCGGGGTCGTGTCTTGCCCGCAGGGCGGCGAGTTCGGAACGCAGCAGCGCGGCGGACTCAACGAGAGGATAACTGCTGGGATAGGTGAAGACCATGAACTGATAGCGCTTCGAGATCTCGGGATCGGAGATCATTTCGGGAATGATGTCGCGCCAGATCATCGGCACGGAGATAAGCCCATGAATGAGGAGGACAGGGATGCGGCCCGGATCATACGGCTCCGTCAGATAGACGCCGGACTGCGCGATCCGTTCTTCTGCTTTGAAAAAGCCTGCGAGGCCGGAGAGCACTTCGTTGCGTCCTTTGAGGATCACCGCCATCGGTGCCGAATAATCAGCCGCGAGCAGTAGACGGCGGGATCCGATGGCGATGGTTTCCTCAACCATGGGATTGCGCATCGAAAAAGTGACATAGGTGACATCCCCGGATTTCCGAACGTTGTCCATTGTCACAGTGACGGCCGTGTAGAGACCCCGCGGAGGATAGAATTCCATTTCTGCGGCCCTCTCGGGCTTTTGCTCACGTATGCCCACAATGGGGGCACCGTAACCGTCGCGTATCTTCCGCACGATTCCCTCTTCCTGGACCGCCTTTGCCGCAACGAAACGGTCAAAGTATCCGCGGTGATAAGTAGACTTTTCGGAGAGTTCAATCTGGAGATCTTCTGATCCGCCGATGAGGTGATAGGGGCCTGCTTCGAGTCGGCGGGGGTCCGCAACCCAAAGCTCGGCGAATCGCGCGAGTGCCGTGTTGTGAACCTCAATGAGTGCTTTCTCGGCATCGGATCCCCGCGTCTCAATTCCTTTGGCGAGTAGAACATGGGCATCCACTGCCGCCTTCAAGTAATCACCCGCCGCGTCGTGATGCCGGCCAAGATTTTCGTGTTTGCGGGCGCTTTCGAGAAGAGCGGCACTGCTGTGACCGAACTCGGAGATCACGGCGAGCGGTGCTCCCGCGAGTTTGCCCAGTAACTGGGCCGATTCGAGTCCTGCTTTGCTGACGAGATTCGAGTTGGTTTTTACCTTGACCGTGGAACACGAGCTTAGAAACAGGAAGAGGATCGCGACGCCGAAGGATGCCGCGCGGCGGTTCTTTGCCCCCGCCGCGCCATGTTGCCGACGAAGCGTTGCTGCTGTCTGTTTCATTTGCTTGTGTTGATGATCAAATCGCCCGTGTTCGACGGCCCAGCCAGGCCTTAAATCCCCGCCAGAGCTAGGCCTTTTACCTCTAAACTGCAATCAAATTTTCCGGCTTCAAACTCTCCGAAATCTTTTGCTCCGCAGAGCCCGAGACCCCGGGAAATCAGAAGACAATGCGGGTTCCCATGAAGACCCCTTTCATTGCGGCATCATATTCAAATCCACCGGTAAAATAGTCGGTATAGAGGTAGCGGTAACCGAGCTCCATCGAGGTCGTCTCGGAAAGACTCGTTCCAACGGCGCCGTATGGGTTCCGGGTTAGCTCGGATCCGACTCCAAAGCCGCCGATGTCGCCCCGCCATACCGCAAGAAGGTCAAAACGATCTCGGCGACGAGCGCTGAGATCATAGAGTATCCGCCCGGCGATCGCGACCTCTCCGCCGAGAAAGATGACAGGCTCGATCGAGGTCACCTCTTTAAAATGGAGACCCTCCCCCGTCAGAAAGTTCAATAGCACCGCGAAGGATCGCAGACCCAACGCACCCGGGAAAAGCCTCGTCCGCTCCGTGCCGAAAGAGAAATGGACAAACCCCAAACCGGCGGCCACCCAGAAGCCGTAAAAACATCACGAGGCGGCACGACTTCAGGAAAATGGGGAGACCGAATTCAAACACGGGGACGCAAAGGCTTCGACCACCCAACCTGCTCTCACCGAACCGCATGACAGAAACCGGGCACGAGAAATTCCTTGCACCACCCGCTATTCACGGGCAGGTAGGGCGGTCCCGAGACTCATTCCACTCGTGATGTCACCTGAAATCGTCGGTGCATCAGTTTGCTTAAGCGGCCCAGCGCCGACCGTTGCAGAGAGGATCTTCGCTTCACTCCCCGCTTCACCGTCTCCATGTTACCCCAAGATCTCCACCAGGAATGGTTCGCCAACACGCGTAGGGACCTCCTCGCCGGTCTCGTCGTCGCCCTCGCCCTCATCCCTGAGGCGATCGCCTTTTCGATCATCGCGGGAGTGGATCCCAAGGTCGGACTCTACGCCTCTTTCTGCATCGCGGTGGTGACCGCATTTTTTGGCGGACGCCCGGGCATGATCTCCGCCGCGACGGGGGCAATGGCACTGCTCATGGTGACCCTGGTGCGGGATCACGGGCTGCAATACCTGCTCGTCGCGACGCTGCTCACGGGGGTGATCCAGATCATCGCTGGGCTCGCCCGCATCGGAAATATAATGCGGTTTGTTTCGAAATCGGTCATGACAGGCTTCGTCAACGCCCTCGCGATCCTGATTTTCATGGCGCAGCTCCCCGAGTTCACAGGCGCCGGACTCACGATGTATGCGATGGTCGCAGGAGCGCTCGCGATCATCTACCTGTTGCCGCGCGTTACCAGGGCAGTTCCCTCACCCCTCGTCGCGATCATCGTGATGACGATCCTGGCGATTGTCTTCAAACTCGACGTCCGTCGGGTCGGCGATCTCGGGGACATCCCCGATTCGCTCCCGCTTTTTCTCTGGCCACAAGTTGCGTGGACTCTCGAGACGCTCCGGATCGTGCTCCCCTACTCTCTTGGACTAGCCGCAGTCGGTCTGCTCGAATCCTGGATGACGGCCCAGATCGTCGATGAGATGACCGATACTCCGAGCAACAAAAACCGCGAGTCGCTCGGTCAGGGACTCGCCAACATCGTCTCGGGCCTCTTCGGCGGCATGGCCGGTTGCGCCATGATCGGCCAGTCGGTCATCAATGTGAAGTCGGGCGGCCGCGGCCGTCTCTCGACCTTTGTGGCGGGTGTCTTTCTCCTCATCATGATCGTGGTGCTGAGCCCCTGGGTGAAACAAATCCCCATGCCGGCTCTCGTCGCGGTGATGATCATGGTCTCGATCGGGACATTCTCGTGGGCCTCGTTCAAAAACATGCGCCGGCATCCGAAGAGCTCCAGCATCGTGATGCTCGCCACGACGATCACGGTGATCTTCACCCACAATCTCGCCATCGGCGTGGGCGTTGGCGTGCTGCTGAGCGCGCTCTTCTTTGCCCGCAAGGTCTCGCAGGTGCTGCGCGTCGTGAGCGTGCGCGACGACGGGAGCGAATGCCGCACCTACACGGTGAGCGGTCAGCTCTTTTTTGCCTCTTCCGAAGCTTTTGTGAACGAATTTGATTTCAAAGAGGTGCTCTCAAAGGTCATCATTGATGTGAGCCATGCTCATTTCTGGGATCTCACAGCGGTCTCGTGCCTCGACAAGGTGGTGTTGAAATTCCGTCGTGAGGGAACCGAAGTCGAGATCCTCGGTCTCAACGAGGCGAGCGCCACGCTCGTAGATCGCCTCGGCACGCATGACAAACCCGCTGCGCTCGAGCGCATGCTCTCCCACTGATCCGATCCCAACCCCTCCCGCGATACCATGTCACACCTCCTCGCCTGCACTGACGGTTCGTCCTACGCTCCCAGCGTCTACCAGCACAGCGCCTGGGCGGCGGCCCGTATCGCCGCGGGCGTGAAAGTGCTCCACGTCATCGACCCGCATCGCGAGCGCGCCCCCGGCACCGATCTCACGGGGATGATAGGCTTCGACACGAGTCTCGAGCTGACCGAGGAACTAGTGAAATTTGAAGAAACCCGTGCCCGGATTGCGAGACTCAAAGGCAACGCGATCCTCGAGGATGCCGTGAAACAACTCGACGCGGCGGGAATCGCCCCGGTCGAAACCCTCCATCGTCACGGCTCCCTCGTCGAGACCCTCACAGAGCTCGAGCCCGATGCGGAACTCGTCGTCATCGGCAAACGCGGCGAAGACTCGGGCCTCGCGAAGGCCCACCTCGGACGCGAGCTCGAGCGTGTTATTCGCACGAGCGTTCGCCCCGTCCTCGTCGCCTCGCGCGAGTTCAAGCCGATTGAAAAATTTCTAATCGCCTATGATGGCGGTCACAGCATTATCAAGGCGGTCGAATTTGTCCGCCGCCACCCGCTCCTTGCAGGCCTGCAATGTCATCTCCTGCGTTCGGGCAAGGTGGATGACAAGGCGCTCTTTTCTCTTGAAGAAGCGGCCAAGAGCCTGCGCGAGGCCGGGTTCGATGTCACCTGTCACGCGATCCCCGGATCAGTCGAGGAAGTGATCGCCACTGCAGCACAGGACAATGGCATCGACCTGCTCGTGATGGGTGCCTATGGACACAGTCCGATCCGGCAGTTTATCCTCGGGAGCACAACAACGACGATGGTCCGCACCTGCCACGTCCCGGTGCTGATGTTCCATTAAATCGCTCCCGCGATGAAAGAGGCGGCATGTGTCACGCCGGGATCGGGTTCGAAATAGACGAGCTTGCGAATTTTTTTCCTTTTCGGCCGCGAGCACGTCGACCTCCTCGAAGGGCATTTCACTGTATTCGTTCCAGAGATTGTCGCCAAAGAAAGAGGTTGGAGTGATGTCTTCAGCCCTTCGTGGCCGAAGAATCGGGAGACTCTGACGACCGTTCCCGAACGAGCGCCGTGAGAACGCCATGGAGCAATTTCACCTCCTTCTCCGACGCCGTAGTGCGGGAGAAAAGGCTGCGGAGGATCTTCACGGTGGTCGGTTTCAGATCGGGTGTGAGAAAAAAACCGCGTTCACCAAGAGCCCCCTCGAGCCGATCGAGGAACCGATCAAGGTCTCCACGACTGGCGGGAGCATGGGATTCCGCGCGATCGGATTCCTTTCCGTCAGAAATCGCACCGGCGGCACGTCTCCATTCCCATCCAAAAAGCAGGACACACTGGGCGAGATTGAGGGAGCTGAAATCAGGATTGGTCTCGAATCGCATCACGATGCCGGCGCGTGCAATCACCGCATTATCCAGACCGGATGCTTCAGGGCCGAAGATCACGGCGACCTGTGCCCCGCCCGCGCCCCACGCAGCGACTCTCGCGGAGGCGTCGCCGGAGGCAACGACCGGCACAGCGATTGATCGTTCCCGCGCCGAGGTGGCGACGACGTGGTGGCAGTCGGCGACGGCATCCTCGAGCGTCTCGAAAACCTCGACCTTTTCCAGGACCCGATCGGCAGCGGCAGCGGTGGCGACCGCGGCAGGGTTGGGCCATCCGTCGCGCGGACGCACGAGCCGCAGTCGCTCGAGCCCGCAGTTGAGCATGGCCCGGGCGCACATGCCGATGTTTTCCCCCATCTGGGGCTCGACGAGAATGATGACGGGCTGGGGATTGATTGACATAAAAGGCTGTGCGAAGGTTCCCGCCATGGAAGTCCCGAAAACCATCACCTGTGTCGATTGCGGGCAGTTGGCACACCGACTGAGCTATCCTCCCGAGGAAGGCTGGGAAATCGGGGACTATGTCGCCTATCGTTGCTCGGGTTGCAACGACCGTTGGGATCTCCAGGTCTGCGACGAGGATGCGGCGCCGACTTTTGTCTCCTACGCGTCGGAATTCCGCGCGATCCTGGAAGAACGGGGAAAGTCTCAAGGTTAAAGTTTCAAGTTTGATGAAGAAGGTACGTCACATCCTCCTGTTCGACAGTGATTGTCCGCTTTGCACCTTTCAGAGCCGGCTGCTCGCGTGGATGGACTGGCTTAATGTGGTGGAAATGGTGCCACTGAACGATGCCCGGACGGCGGCGATTGCGCCGGGGATCACGCGGGAAGATCTCCTCGAGGCGATTCACTGCATCACGCCCGAAGGCGAGATTCATCGCGGAGCGCGGGCGTTTCGGTTCCTCGGGATGCGCATCCCGCTGCTGGTCCCGACGGGGCTTTTCCTATGGATTCCGGGGGTCATTAAAATCGCGGAGATCGTCTACGCTTTTATCTCGAAGCATCGCCTCGTCCTAAGCCGCCTTTTCGGCTGCAAGGGTGCCTGCGCGATCCTGCCGGAAAAGCGGGAGAGTTAGAGTGCTCACTCGGGATTTTTTTCCGGGACTGCAGTTCCGGGTGGACTCGCCTTTGCCTTCACTACAATCGCAGTGCCGCCGGCGGTGAGGTCTTTTGCTCCGAAGAAATGACGATGAAAAGTATCGCCCGCCCCGGTGAACCCATAGAGGCGACCGACCTGATGATTCGCGACAGGCAGGGTGGTCTGGTAGGCTTTCAGATCGACGAGCTGCGGTTCCATCTCTGATCCGTCGATCTCGACTTTGAGACGCGGCATCATGTCGAGATTGATGACGCCGACTTCGAGTCGCGGACGGATGACGATGGAGGTGGAAATGCGGGTCGTCGAGATGATGGGGAGGCTGACCCCACCGGTATTAATAAAGGGAGCGAAGAAAAGCGGATCTCCGACCTGCCCGTTCACCGGCACGGTGCCGATCCCGCCCGAGGGGAGAATGGCGGAACCGTAATTGATGAATCCCTCGAAGGCCGTCGACTCGGTGTTGAGGTCGAGGGTGATGGAGCCGTCGGGGTTGACGGTGCTGACGCTCTCGCTCGTGACGCCGATGTTGCGGGTGCGGAACTCGGTCGGAGTCGCGGGGACGAATCCCGTGACAGTGCCGTTCGGACCGACCATGATGGTGGGCGGGGCAAAGGCAGTGGGAAAAGGGACTTCCTGCCCCACCGTGATGGACGTCTTGCGCGAGGGCAGCCCGGTGACAAACTGGAACTCGAGGGCGACCTCGGCAGGCGGAAATTGCGCCGCGGCAATGGCCTGCCCGGCAGCGAGGATGCCCCCGGGCGTATCGATCACGAGAACGGCACCCTTGTTCGCGAGCATGAGAAATTTTCCCTGCGGACTAAGGACGGGCTCGAGGATAGGCTTCACCTTTTCAAGCGGAGCAAAACTGACATCGATCTCCTTTTT
>JANQVJ010000059.1:60172-63725 GCA_030730365.1 Verrucomicrobiales bacterium | reverse complement strand
TTCTTATCCTCGCGCTCGGCTACCTCGCGGTTTCACTAAAGAGCGCAACCCTTCGAGCACGCCCCTGGCTGCGCTGGCAGCATTCGGTCGCGATGGGTGCCACTGCCATGGTAGCTTCCCTTATTTCAATGCCCGTCGGTCTTCTCGGTCTCGCCAGGGTCATCGAAGACACCTCCGCCGGCTATGTTCGGCTCACCCCGGGGGGCATCGATTTGACTGAGCGGATTTTTGAAAGGGACGGTCGCCGCGTTCATCTGGTCGGCATGGCCCATATCGCCGACAGTAGCTTTTACGAAACCCTCAACCAAAGCCTTGCCGGGCCGGTCGCGGGTCGACGACTCGTCCTTCTCGAAGGTGTCTCAGACGCTGACAAGATCCTGCCTCGCTCCTTCACCTCGGGAGACACCTACCGCGCCATCGCCGGAAAACTTGGACTCGCCGAGCAGACGCTTGGATTCGCCGTGCAGTCCGATACGGAGCCGGCAAAGGACACTGGACCAGAATGGGAGGCCCGCGGCGTCGATTTCCGGCGGGCCGACATTGATGTCCGAGAACTCGATCCGAAACACCGTAGACAACTCGTGACTCTTCTCAGCGCGATGGCGAATCTCGATCTCGCCAGCTTCCTCTCGATGCCGGACGGACTGTCCACTGAGGATCTCGAAGACCTCATCGTCGAGGGACTCATCAAGCGTCGCAATGAGAAACTCATGGAGGTCTTCCTCGAACACGAATCTCGTTACGCTGAAGTTTTTATTCCATGGGGTGCGGCCCATCTGCCCGATCTGGAGCGACGGCTCGTCGCGCTCGGCTATGAGCGAGTGACTGAGAACCGGCGTCGCGGCATCGATTTTTGGAAGCCGTTTCGCTGACAGAAAGCATAGAGACGGAAGAGGAAGATAGCTTGCCCGAAGGGCGGGAGCGAAGCGTCAAAGCAGAAGCGTTGAACAATTACTGCGGACACAATTCCCGGGGACAGTTTGTCTATAGAGGAACCGGGTCCCGCCGCAACCCATCCGGGCCAATCCGTAAAGGCACAGCGCCGCTCCGACGATCTGTGTTGAAAAGAAATCCCCTCCCCATTCACTAATGAATCGATGGCAAAGGAATGAAGACCTATTCCGCCGCCTTTTTGGCAGACCTGCCAATTCGCGAAAAAGTAGCATGGGCATCCTGCCCATGTCTTTCCCCTCGACACCCGTGTGCCCTACGACGCGATCTGCTCTCACTCTCCCGCCTCACCTCCCGCGCGTTTTCCGTTACCCCCACCCGCACCAGAGGCCAAAACGCCGGAGTGGCGGCTTCAGCTGCTTTCAACTAGCTCTCGGGGACGCCCGCAATAAGAACGGAATTTCACGTATCAATTATAGCCCGCCGCTCGTCAGCGAAAGAAGGACAAAGGAATGAGGACAAAGGAATCAGATTCTCCTGCTCCCATTCTCCTCGTAACTCCACCTCGCAATATCGCCCATTGACCCGCCGGCCGCCACACACGGACCGCGACGATCCCTCGTCGCCCCCGGGCTTCCGGCATGCCCAGGGAAAGGGGCTTGTCACCCCAAAACCCCATTCAGCGTAGCACTAGGCCGCATCGCCGCCTCCACCAGCTTCTCATCCGGATGGTAATACCCGCCGATCTCGACCGGCTGTCCCTGCACCGCGAGCAGCTCCGCCACAATCGCTTCCTCATTGCCCGTGAGGGCCTCGGCCATCGGGATAAACTCGGCCTTCAGGGCGGCATCTTCGTTCTGTGCGGCCAGCTCCTGCGCCCAGTAGAGCGCGAGATAAAAATGGCTCCCGCGGTTGTCGATCGTGCCGAGCTTGCGTCCGGGGGAGCGGTCCTGTTTGAGGAACTCGCCGGTGGCGGCGTCGAGGGTTTGCGCGAGCAGCTTGGCCCGGGCGTTTCCGTAAGTGTCGCCGAGGTGCTCGAGGGAGACGGCGAGGGCGAGGAACTCACCCAGGGAATCCCAGCGCAGGTAGTTCTCGGCGACAAACTGCTGGACGTGCTTGGGTGCGGAACCTCCGGCTCCGGTCTCGAAGAGGCCGCCGCCGTTCATGAGCGGGACGATGGAGAGCATCTTCGCGCTGGTGCCGAGCTCGAGGATGGGGAAGAGGTCGGTGAGGTAGTCGCGGAGGACGTTGCCGGTCACGGAGATGGTGTCCTCGCCTTTGATGAGACGCTCGAGGGTGTAGATCGTCGCCTCGGTCGGGGCCATGATCTTGAGTTCGAGCCCTTCGGTGTCGTGCTCGCCGAGGTAGTGTCCGACCTTTTGAATGAGTTCGGCGTCGTGGGCGCGGTCCTCGTCGAGCCAGAAGACGGCGGGGCTGCCGGTGGCGCGGGCGCGGGTCACGGCGAGCTTGACCCAATCGGCGACAGGGGCGTCTTTGGTCTGGCAGGCGCGCCAAATGTCTCCCTGCGAGACTTCGTGTTCGATGAGGACGGCGCCGGCCGCATCCACGACGCGAACTTTGCCCTCTCCGGGGATTTCAAAGGTCTTGTCATGCGAGCCATACTCTTCGGCCTGCTGGGCCATGAGTCCGACATTGGGGACGGTCCCCATCGTGGCGACGTCGAAGGCGCCGTGGGCTTTACAGAAGTTGATCGTGGCGGCGTAGACGCCGGCGTAGCTGCTGTCGGGGATGACGGCGAGGGTGTCCTGCTCTTTGCCGTCCTTGTTCCACATGCGGCCCGAGGTGCGGATCATCGCGGGCATGGAGGCATCGACGATGACGTCGCTGGGGACGTGGAGGTTGGTGATGCCGAGGTCCGAGTTGACCATGGCGAGGTCGGGTCCGGCGGCGTAGGCGGCGGCAATGTCGGCCTCGATCTCGGCCTTTTTATCGGCGGGCAGGTTCGCGAGCTTGGCGGTGAGGTCTCCGAAACCGTTGCGGAAATCAACGCCGAGTTCCTTCAGGGTCTCGCCGTGTTTGGCGATGAGGTCTTTGAAGTAGACCTGGACGGCGTGACCGAAGAGGATGGGGTCCGAGACCTTCATCATCGTGGCCTTGAGGTGGAGCGAAAGGAGGACGCCCTCGGCTTTCGCGGCGGCGACCTGGTCTTCGAGGAAGGCGACGAGAGCGGCCTTGCGCATGACGGTGCCGTCAAAGATCTCACCGGCCTTGAGCGGGGTGGAGGCCTTCAGGGTGGTCGTGGTGCCGTCGGCGGCGACGAACTCGATCGCGACCTCAGTGGCTTCTTCGACGGTGACGGACTTCTCGTTCGAGAAGAAGTCGTCGCCTCCCATCGTGGCGACGCGGGTCTTCGAAGCGGCGGTCCAGGCGCCCATGGAGTGGGGATTCTGACGGGCGTATTCCTTGACCGCCTTCGGCGCGCGGCGGTCCGAGTTGCCCTCGCGCAGGACGGGGTTCACGGCGCTGCCCTTGACCTTGTCGTAGCGGGACTTGATGTCCTTTTCTTCCGCGGTGGTGGCCTCGTCGGGGTAATTGGGGAGGGCGAAACCCTGGGACTGCAGCTCGGCGATGGCGGCCTTGAGCTGGGGGACCGAGGCGCTCACATTGGGGAGCTTGATGATATTGGCCTCGGGCGTGGTAG
>JANQVJ010000059.1:54314-60072 GCA_030730365.1 Verrucomicrobiales bacterium | reverse complement strand
GGGACCGAGGCGCTCACATTGGGGAGCTTGATGATATTGGCCTCGGGCGTGGTAGCGAGCCGACCGAGTTCAGTGAGGGCGTCGGAGACGCGCTGGTCTTCTTTCAAAAACTCGGGGAATCCGCAGAGGATGCGTCCGGCGAGAGAGATGTCGCGCGTTTCCACGGCGATTCCCGACGACTTCGTGAAGGCCTGGATGATAGGCAGCAGCGAGTAGGTCGCGAGCGCGGGAGCTTCGTCGGTCTTCGTGTAGAGGATAGTGGGTGCGTTGGACATGGTCGATGGAAGCGTGGATTTGTCTTTTCCCGCGGAGTCACAGGGAGATTTGCCTCATACCCCACGGAATCGGCAAAATCAAGAATGAGGGGAAAATCTCCTTTTTAACGGCGGTCTTAGCGGGAAAGGTGTCGCCTGCATGGCAAAATCACCTTTACCTCCTTTCCCCGTCGGCGAGGGCTTCCGTCACGCTTTCGAGGCTCTCTCCAAGCTCGAGGTGGAGGTCATGCTCGTGCTCGGGATGGAGGAAAAACCGCTCTCCCTCTCTGCGATCGCGGAGGCAATCTCCCAGGCGGGCCTGGGGGACAAACCCGGGAAACCCTACCCGGTCGTTCGCATCAAGGGGGCCCTCACGGACCTGGCGGAGAGAAACCTCGTCGAGATGGAGCAGGGCCGCGGCTGGCGCATCCCGCTCTACTATGGGAACTACGTGGCCGCCTTTGCCTCGCGCTTGCCCGAGCATTCTCCCGCGCAGAAGGCGCTCTACACGGAAGGCTTTTTTTCGAAGCGGCACGGTTATTACAATCCCTTCTTCCGCGGCAACATGCCTTTCATCGAGGGCAAGATACGCGCTCTCTACTACCTCGACCGCCTCGACGAGCTGGAAAAGCTGCACGACGAAGTCGAGCGATTCCGCTGGATGATGCCGAGCCTGCTTTTCCTCACCGAGCCGCTCGACCACAAGCGCTTCGAGCGGCTCTCTCTCCCGATCCGGCGCGCCGCGGTGGCGGCGATGTTCTATGAAAAGCTGACGGAGATCGGTCCCCTCAACGAGCTGATCCACTACCTCACGGAAAAGCCGAATCCGCTCCTTATCGACCCGACGGTGGGACGGGCCATGGGCGAGGCGCTCCTGCTGATGGGAAAACTCGAATCGGCGCGGGACTACGCGGAGCTGCTGCGCTCCGGGGAAACGTCGATGCGAAATCCCGAAGCGCTCGCCGAAGCCGCGGCGATCCAGGCAGGGGCCGACTTTTTCAGCGGTCGCATCGACGAGGCCATCGCCGGTTACGAGGAGAGCCTCGCGATCCGCCGAAAGGCGAGCCGGAAGCGCAAGATGGCCCCGCGCGGTCTGGGCTGCCTCTTTTACCAGCTCGCCCTCGCGCGGCGCGGCGCGGCGGGAGACTTCGAGACGGCGAGTCAGATGGGAAAATGGGGTGCGGAACTCGAAGACCTCGAGATCGGGATCTATTATTCGTGGGCCAACGATCTCATCGGCTGTCTCTCGGGCAATCCGGACGAATCGCGACGGGTCATCGTGGCGCAGCACAAAAGCATGTGCAACGAAGAGGCAAAGACGCTCACGGCAATCTTTTTCGTGATGCTGGCGCGCCTCTCGCAGGCTCCGGAAGAAATCCTCCACGATTGGCTCCCCGTCCTCGAATCCTATGCCAGGACCACGGAAAAGATGGGCCTGCTCGGGCTCGCCCTGGAATACCTCAGTCTCTGCGACCTGATCACCGGCGGGGAGCCGGGCAAATCGGGGAGGGTCGCGGCCTTTCTCGTGACCCGTCCCGGCCTCGCCGCCTACGTTCCTTTTTCTACTTCGCTGAATCCCAGCCCGCGCTGGGAAGCGGGCCTCATCGCTCTTGAACAGCTCGCGGCGAAGCACGGCACACCGTCTGCGACTGGTCCGTCCGCGCCGAAGACAGCGGCCGCACGCAAGGAGGTCGTCTGGATTTTCACCGCCTTCGACGAGGATGACCTGAACCGCGGCTACTGGTCCCTCGATCCGATCGAGCGCAGCATCGCGGCGAACGGCAAGGTCTCGAAGGGCCGCCGTATCGCCCTGAAACGGCTCAAGGAAACGCCCGACGAGATTCCCCACCTGAGCGAGCAGGACAAGGCGATCTGCCGCCACATCCGCCTCGACCGGGGCGACTATTACCACCGCGAGTCCTATCATCTCGACAAGGCCGGGGCCCTCCTCGATCTCGTGGGGCATCCGCTCGTCTTCGGCGACGACGCGACGACGCGTCCACTCACCTTCCGCCGCGGGCGGTTCCGGCTCGAGACGCACGAGCTCCTCAACGGCCAGCTCGAGATCCGGCTCGAACCGGTCCTGCACACGAAAGCGACGATCCTCACGGTGCAGGAGAGTCCCTCGAGCTATGTCGTCTACGAGGTCAACGCAGCGGTCAAAGGCCTCGCCGGGATCCTCGGGGAGAGCTCGTCCATGACGATCCCGGGCGAGGCGAAACGGCGCTTTTTCCACGCCATTTCGACCTTCGCCGCTGACGTCGATATCGCGGCGGACGGGGAATCCTTTTCCACCGTCGCCGCCTCCGACCCGGGCCTGCGGCAGGTCGAGCCGGACACGACGATACGGGTGCGCCTTTTACCCGAAGGCGAAGGCCTCGCGGTGCGCCTGCTCGTGCGTCCGATCGAGGGTGGCGACGCCATTTTCGCCCCCGGCGGGGGAAAGGAGATCGTCTTCGGCGTGGTCAAGGACGAGAGACTCCAGACGCGGCGTCCGCTCGGGGACGAACGCAGCGCGGCCGAGGCCATCATCGCCGCCTGCCCGGCGCTGCGCGACAGTCGCGGCGAACAATCCGATCTGTGGGAGTGGCGTTTCTCCAATGCCAACGACTGCCTCGCCCTGCTGCGCGATCTGCATCCGCTCCGCGACAAGGGTGTCGTTCTCGAATGGCCGAAGGAGGAACCCTACCGCCTCTCGGGCGTGGCCTCGGTCACGAACACGAAACTTTCCCTCGGCACTGCGGGGGACTGGCTCACCGCTTCGGGCGAAGTGACGGTGAGCGAGGATCTCGTCCTGACAATGCGACAACTCCTCGACCTCGTCGCGACGATGCCGCGCGGGGCCGAGTTCGTCGAGCTCGGTGACGGGCAGTTCCTCGCGCTGGAGTCGGACTTCCGCCACTACCTCGAGGACATGCAGTCGCTCGCCCAGCCGGGCAAAGGCGATCTCGTGAAGCTGCCTCCGCTCGCCGCGATCGCCCTCGAGGACTTTGTCGAAAAGACCGGCAGCGCGGTCCGCAGCAAGAGCTGGAAAGAAAAGATCGAGAGCTTCCGCGCGGCGCGGGATCACGATCCCGAAGTGCCCGCGACGCTCCAGGCCGAGCTGCGATCCTATCAGCTCGAAGGCTACCGCTGGCTCAGCCGCCTCGCTATGTGCGGCGCCGGAGCCTGCCTCGCCGATGACATGGGTCTCGGGAAAACGGTCCAGGCTCTCGCCCTGCTCCTCGAGCGGGCCCCGGGCGGACCGGCTCTCGTCGTTGCGCCGACCTCGGTCGCAGCGAACTGGCTCGAAGAGACGATCAAGTTCGCCCCGACCCTGCGCCCCGCGATCTTCGGCAGCGGCGACCGCCAGGTCCAGCTCGCCGAGGCGGGTCCCTTCGACCTCGTCATCTGCACCTACGGACTGCTCCAGCGCGAAGAGGAGGCCCTGACAAAGATCCAATGGCACACCGTCATCCTCGACGAGGCCCAGGCGATCAAGAACAGCGCGACGAACCGCTCGCGCGCGGCGCGCAATCTCCAAGCCGACTTCCGCCTCGTCACGACCGGCACGCCGGTGGAGAACCGTCTCTCCGAGCTGCATACCCTTTTCCGCTTCATCCTCCCCGGCTACCTCGGCTCGTGGGATCATTTCCGGAAGAACTTCGCCGACCCCATCGAGCGCGACCGTGACCCCATCGTGCGGGACCGGCTGCGGCGGCTCATTCATCCCTTCCTGCTGCGGCGGCTCAAGTCGGGCGTGCTCCGCGACCTGCCCTCGCGCACCGAGATCAATCTCACGATCGAACTGAGCGAGGCCGAGTCCGCTTTTTACGAGGCCCTCCGCAGCCGCGCCGTCGAGGAGCTCACGAAGACGAGCGCCCAAAAGGAGAAGGAAGACCCCGGGAAAAAGGCCTTTATGATCCTCGCCGAACTCACCCGCCTGCGCCGCGCCTGCTGTCACCCGGCCCTCGTCGATCCGAAGGTCGGGAAGACGATCAGCAGCGCGAAACTCGCGGCCTTTTCCGAGACGGTCGAGGAGATCCTCGCCGGACGTCACCAGGTCCTCGTCTTCAGCCAGTTCGTCGATCACCTCGCCCTCATCCGCGCCGAGCTCGACGAGAAGGGTATTGCCTACCAGTATCTCGACGGCTCCACCCCGACGAAAAAGCGCAAGGAGGCCGTCGATGCCTTCCAGCGCGGCGAGGGCGATGTTTTCCTCATTTCGCTGAAGGCGGGCGGCTTCGGACTCAATCTCACTGCGGCCGACTACGTCATCCACATGGACCCGTGGTGGAATCCCGCGACGGAGGATCAGGCCTCGGACCGCGCTCACCGCATCGGCCAGACCCGACCGGTGACGATCTATCGTTTTATCACCAAAGGAACGATCGAGGAAAAAATCGTCGCCCTTCATCATCAAAAACGCGAACTGGCCGAGTCGCTTCTGACCGGGACGGAGGACGCGAATGTGAGACTCTCGCCCGAGGAGCTGCTGGAGCTGATGCGGGGGTGAGGGGGGAAGAAAAGTTTGAGGTCTCAGGTTTCAAGTTTCAAGTTTTTCAACGGGAGCGAAGCGAGGTAGGGACGGTTCGATGAACCGTCCGCCGTTGAACCTTGCGCGCTCTAGGCGGACGCTGCTGGCTCGGGAAGGTGGAATAACTCAAACCACGAATGGAACGAATTTTACGAATGGTTGAGGAGTGATTGTCGAGGGCGGAGGGGAAAAGTAGAACGAGTCTCCAGGCCCGAATCCCCCCTCCTGATCAGCGGTGCTTCGCTGCCGCAAGCGACGGGATGCAAGTTGAGACCTACAGCGGCCACTCGTCTGTCGTGAAAGGCACTTCGACGGGACCGGGGCTCATCGCAAAGTCTCCCCGGAGGAATCGGAGTCGTCGATTCTCCGCGTGCCACCGGTCATTTTCCTCGAAAGAACGGACACGGTCGGACAAATCGGGAAGCACCCCGAAAGGCAAATCGAGTTCGAGGAGTTCGGGGTTCATGAGGTCTTGCGATGAATCTCGTCAAAGATACCGGGCGGTCCATACTTTTCGCACAGGACGCGCAGGTCATCAAGCGCGACTGCTTGCGGATGCAAATGCAGCACTGCCTGAATGTCCTGCGTGTCACGGATGGTACGGCCGGGCTGGTTTCGCATCGCGTGGAGCTTGAGGGCGATCATGCCGGTGATTGAGGGAACCCGTATACTCAATTCGCCATAGGTAATCGTCACCGCATCGCGGTTCAGTTTATCAAAGGTGCCCGGATCGACATAAATAAGATCAAGGTCGTCAATCGCCGGATCGGCCGCCCTCCATCTGGAAAAAATGGCTGTCTCTACCGCCAGGGCATAGCCGAACTCCCGAATGGATCGGGCCAGTTCATTGAGATCGGTAAGGCGAACAAGCAGGTCGAGGTCGTAGGTGTTACGCACATACCCGTGCGCCTCAAGTCCACGACCTCCGATCAGGAGAAACGGGATTTCGAGACGAGTAAGGTGAGCGAACAACGAGATCATGGGGACA
>JANQVJ010000059.1:0-54214 GCA_030730365.1 Verrucomicrobiales bacterium | reverse complement strand
AATGATTCAAACCACGAATGGAACGAATTTTACGAATGGTTGAGATGTGATTGTCGAGGGCGGCGGGGAAAAGTGGGGATAACAGGCACCTTCATTCCCCTTTCTCCCCGCTGGAAAGATCACCAAAAAGGCGGACAATGCGCGATGCGGAAAATTCCCCTGATCCTCGCGCTTGCGCTCTCCTGTCTCTTTGCCTCGTCCCTGCGCGCCGACGAGATGCCTCTGGTCTTCAGCGACGATTTCTCCAAGGGCATCGACGCGTGGGAACCGACCGATGCGAAGGCGTGGAAGATCACGGAGATCGACGGCAACCCCGCGTTCGAGATCCTCGGCGGATCGAAGTACGAGCCGCCCTACCGCAGCCCGTTCAACATCGCACTCCTCGCGGGCCATCGTGTCGGCGACTTCGTCCTCACGGCGCGGGTGCAGTCAACGCAGGAACCCCGCGGCCACCGTGACATGTGCCTGATCTTCGGCTATCAGGATCCGGCCAATTTCTACTACGTCCACCTCGGCGAAAAAACCGATCCGCACTCGAACCAGATCTTTCTCGTGAACGAGGCGCCCCGCGTCGCCATTTCGGAAAAAACCACTCCGGGCACTCCGTGGGAGGTCGGTAAATGGCATCAGGTCAAAATCAAACGCACCGCCGCGACCGGGCTCATCGAGATCTACTTTGACGACATGGAAACACCCAGCCACGTCGCGCACGACAAGACCTTCCTGAACGGCCGCATCGGACTCGGGACCTTTGACGACATGGGGCTGTGGGACGACCTCAAGCTGCACGGGGTGACAGTCGAAGAGGTCGCCACCACCAAACCCGACCCGAAAGAGCTCGTCTTCACCAAATGGACGCCCGACTTTCCCGTGCCCGATCCCGTCGCACTCAGCTTTGACCCGCAGGGACGCGCCTACGTCACCCAAACGCAGCGACGCAAGGCCAACGACCTCGACATCCGCGACAACACCGACTGGATCCCGAACGACCTCAGCTTCACCTCCACAGCGGACAAAGAGAACTTTTACCGCGAGCAGTTCACGCCGGAGAACAGCGCCGCCAACGTGAAGCGCGTCAAAGATCTCAACGGCGACGGACTTCACGACATCAAGGATCTCACTCATCTCACCGAGCGCATCCATCTCATCGAGGACACCGACGGAGACGGGCTCGCGGACAGGACCGGAATCTTTGCCGAGCAGCTCGATCACCTCATCGGCGGAGTCGCGGGCGGTGTTCTCTATCACGAAGGCGAGGTCTTCGTTAGCCCGGTGCCCGAGCTGGTGAAATTCCGCGACAGCGACGGCGACGGCAAGGCTGATGAGCGCGAGGTCGTCGCCTCGGGCTTCGGGGTCCATCTTGCCTACGCGGGGCACGACATGCACGGCCTCTCTGTCGGTCTCGACGGCCGCATCTACTGGTCCATCGGCGACAAGGGCATCCGCGTGAAAACCGCCGACGGTCTCGATTACCGCTTTCCCCATCAGGGCGGCCTGATGCGCTGCGAGCCCGACGGGTCAAACTTCGAAGTCTTCGCCCATGGTCAGCGCAACATTCAGGAGATCGCCTTCGACCATTACGGCAATTTCTTCGGGGTCGACAACGACGCGGATTTCACGGGGGAAAAAGAGCGCTTCGTCTATATCGAGCAATACACCGACCTCGGCTGGCGCTCGCACTGGCAGTACCGCGGCGGCGGCTACAACCCGTGGCAGGACGAGCAGATGCACGTGCCTTTTTACGAAGGACAGCCCCGCTGGTACACCGCCCCGCTCGGGCTCTACGAGAACGGCCCCGCCGGATTCAAGGCCAATCCAGGGACCGCTCTGGGACCGGAATACAACGGTTACTTTTTCCTGACAAGCGCACCAAACGGCCAGCAGTGGGCTTTTCAGATCAAACCGCGGGGCGACAGTTTCGCGATGGTGAACGATCACAAAATCGGTGACGGCATTCCTCTCGTCGGGCTGAACTTCGCTCCCGACGGCGGCCTTTACGGGGTCGACTGGGGCGGCGGTTACCCGATGAACGAAAACGGCGCGATCTGGCGCATTGATGTGCCCGAGGCAAAGGCAAATCCCCTGCGCGCCGAGACTCGGAAATGGATCGGTGCCAATCTCGCTGGCGAAGAGGTCGCCTCGCTCGTCGCCCTCCTCGGACACGCCGACCAGCGGGTGCGGATGAAGGCGCAGTTCGAACTCGTGAAGCGCGAGGCTCTCGCCGAGCTCACCTCCGCCGCGGCAATGGTCGAGGCCGCGCCGCTCGCCCGGCTCCATGCGATCTGGGGAATAGGACAGCTCATCCGCCGCGCCGCGGCAAAGGACGACGCACTCACCGCGCTCTTCGGCGATCCCGATCCGGAAGTCCGCGCCCAGGCCATCAAAACGGTGACCGATCGCTACGGCCGGCTCCTCGGGCTGGACGTCATTCCCGCCCCGACCAAAGAGGGTCATGCCCTCACCTCAACCCTCCTGCCTCTTCTCGAAGATCCCTCCCAGCGGGTCCGCAGCCAGGCGCTCCTCGGACTCGGCCGTCTCCGTGATCCGGCCGCTGCCGCGGACATCATAAAGCTGCTCGGCCGCAGGGAGCATCACCACGGCCTCACCTACCTGCGCCACGCCGGCGTCATCGCCCTCGCCGGATCGGCCCCGACGGAGCTGCTCGCCGGACTCGCCGGTGACTCGTCCGACTTTCTCCGCACGTGTGCCTCGCTCGCGCTCGGGAAACGCAACGATCCTGCCATCGCCGCCTTCCTCGAGGACAAGGATCCCGTCCTTGCCGCCGATGTCGCCGTCGCGATTCACGACGACTGGATGATCCCCGATGCGATGCCCGCCCTCGCCGCGGCGCTGGGGCAGCACCGCGATCACGAGCCTCTCACGCGCCGCGCCCTCAACGCCAACTTCCGCCTCGGCACACCTGAAGCGTGCGAACGAGTCACCGCCTTCGTCGCCGCAGGCAAGGCCCCCGAACCGCTCCTCAAAGCCGGACTCGAGGCACTCGAAAACTGGACCACTCCGGGCCAGCTCGATCTCGTCGTCGGCCAGTATCGACCGCTCGAACCCCGCGATCCGGCCGTGCTCGCCGGCGCTCTCGGGAAACACCTCGATGCGCTCCTGACCTCGGAGTTTTCCCCGGTCCGCACCACCGCGATGGACCTCGCCCGCCAGGCAAAGGTCCCCATCGCGAACGAGACCCTCGTCATTGTTTTCAACAACGCGGAGGCCACCGCCTCGCTGCGCTCGGCCGCTCTGCGACTGCTCGCCTCGCAAAAGGCGCCCGAACTCGCCGCGCTCGTGAGTTCCGCCCTCTACGACAAAAAGGACGAGGTCAAAACCACCGCCCTCGAGCTCCTCACCGAAACGGACCCTGACAAGGCACTATCTGAGATCGAACGCCGTCTCGCGGGCAAGGACTCCGTCGCCGTGAAGCAGCAGGCAATCCGCTCCCTCCCCGTCGCCGGAGGCCTCGCGAAAATGAAGTCCCTCCTCGCCGATCTCGAAGCTGGAAAAATTGAGCCCGCCCTGCAGCTCGACGTTTACGAGGCCGCCAAACTCGAGCCCTTCGCCGCTGATCCTGACATTAGCGCCAACATCGCCGCAATGGAGGCGAAGTGGCAGGCCGTCATGGTGACCGATCCGCTCGCCCCCTACCTCATCGCCCTCGAGGGCGGTGACGCTGTGCGGGGCAAGTCCGTCCTCCTCAATCACCCGGCCGGACAGTGTAGTGCCTGCCACAAGATCGCCGACGGCAAAGGCAGCGACGTCGGGCCGAATCTCAAGGACATCGGAGCCAAAAAGGACCGGAAGTACATCCTCGAAGGCCTCGTCGATCCGCAGGCCGTCGTCGCGAGCGGCTACGGCAACATCGCCATCACGCTGACGGACGGCAGCTCCGTCGCCGGGCAGTTCCGCAGTGAAAAGGATGGCAAAGTGATCGTCCGCGATCCTGAAGGAAAAGAGACCAGCGTGCCGGTCGACAAAATCAAAGAGCGCAGCCCCGTCATTTCCACGATGCCGCCGATGGGATTCATTCTCCAAAAGAGCGAGATTCGCGATGTGGTCGCGTACTTGGCGGGTTTGAAGGGGAAGTGAGGGCAGTTGAGGTGCGCCGCGAAATCGTGTCAGATCGCGATGGACATAAAACTTCCCTACTGATTTACTCGCCGAGTCTCTCCGACTTCCCCCTCTCGCCATGCGTTGCCTCCTTATCCCTTTGTTCACCTTTTTGATCTCCATTCCGGCTTTCGGTGAAAGCGTGGACCCCAAACCCGTCATCGCGAAAGTCGTGGCCGTTGTCGGCGGAGAGGAGAAGCTGCTGAAAATTTTCCGCATTGGGGAGATATTCCACTTCGGCGACAAACCCGAGCCACCCGAGGGAAAGAATCGCAGCACTCGCGAGTCCGTCCTCGAGATGCCCGACGGGTGGTGGCTCAAGGGTGCGGAACGCGGCGATGAACCGGCGAAGTACGATGTGTGGGCCTGGACGCTGGGAATTCTTATCGACCCCGCTTCCAAGGTCGAACTGGCGACTGACTTCACGGACGAGGGTGTTGACTGCTTTGGCCTCAAGGTCAGCGGCAGCATCACTCCCGAGATGACGCTGTTTTTCAACAAGCAAACTTCTCTGTTAAAACGCATTGACTGGCGGTCCGACTACTACCGTTTCAGCGATTGGAAAGAACACGACGGGGTCAAGTATGCCGCGAAGTCTGTCCTGTTTAAGATCAAAGACGATAAGCCCTGGTTCTTTCATGAGATCACCAGCATCGAGCGACTCGCTGCTTTGCCGGAAGGGCTGGTCCGTCCGTGATACGGGGAGTCGTGTAGCCCCCGGCAATTGCATTTCCCCCGCGGATACGCGACTATTCCACCTCATGGTTGGTTACGAGGACTTGGTGGAGCCGGAGCAGCTCGAATGGTATCAGAAGTCGCCCGAAGAGCGATTTCTCGAGAGCCAGCGTCTCATGGCCCATTATCTCGGCATGGGTGGATCGCTCGCTCCCGACCTCGATCCCGAGAGCCCTTTCTGGAGTGCGGAGGACCTTGAAGGATTCGCCCACGAGATGGAGGAAGCACAAAAGCGGGCCGGCGTTGTGGTTCGTGAGAGGAACTGATGATCGATCCGCGAACGGCAACGGTGCTCGGTGCCATGCTTGCCAAGCACCGGCCCCACCCTTAGACTACCACCATGGCTTCGGCGATACATCCTGTCTGGCAACGGCACCCGGGACTGGTGTGGTCGAATCGCCGCGCCGATGACACGGTGAGGATACGCGCCGCCCTGAGCCGTCCCCGTTTTGATCTGCTGCTCGACCTCGCGGTGGCCTTCGGGCTCGGTCGTCTCGTCGAAGAGTGGGCCGTTCTCGAAACGGAAGGAACCCCCGAGACCCGACGCGCCGCCCCCAGTGTGGCGAGGATTCTCCGAAACATTGAAGAAGGATTTCGCCGTGCTGATACCGGATACTGAGGCCCTCTGGCATTACCTGAAAGGGCACGAGGCCCTCAGGGGATTTGTATTGCTCGGTGGCTCGGGTCTGGCATTGCAGATTCAGCACCGTCTCAGCGAAGTTCTCGATTTTGTCTGGACGGGGGTGCGACTCCCCGTCTCCCGGCTCTCCGTCCTGATCCGCGAGGCGGAGACGGCTGGATTTATTTTCGCTGAAAATGACAATCCGGGTTCGGTGCAGGAGTTCGAGATCGCCGGCATGGATCTCCACGACTATCAGCAGGACTATCTCGTGAAAGGGTCGATAAAAGTGACCTTCTTTTGCGCCGATGCCGCGCTTGCGAAGATTCTCCCCGATGATCCCGCAAGCCCCTGCCGCATTGCCACGGTGTCGGAGATCTTTGATTCAAAAGCGCTCGTCTCGGCCGCCCGCTCCAAGTCCCGGGACTGGTTTGATCTCTTTGTGCTGATGCGCGACCACGGGTTTACCCTGGATGATTACGTCGATGCTTTTGTCCGCGGCGGTATCGCAAGCCAGTCCGAATCCGGTCTCACTCGGCTCTGCAGCGGCGTTCCCCAGAGCAATGATGAGGGATTCGAAGGTCTCCTCGGTTCGCCACCCGATGTAGAGGAACTGGCGCGGTTTTTCCGCGGGAAGCGGGCTGAATTCGAGGTCTCCCGGGCCGCCAAAGCGAGACTGGATCAGCAATCGGAAGGGCAAAAATCGCCCGGCTAAACTTGATCGCCAGCCCCGCTCAAGTCCCGAAATACCGGTCACCTGCGTCGCCGAGACCGGGCACGATGTAGGCGCGTTCGTTCAGGCATTGATCGAGCGCGGCGGCGTAGACGGGCACTTCGGGATGGCGGGTGGAAAAGGCGGCGAGGCCTTCGGGGGCGGCGATGAGACAGACAAAGCGGATCCGCGTCGCGCCCTCACGCTTCAGCTCGTCAACGGCGTCGGCGGCACTGCCCCCGGTCGCGAGCATGGGGTCGAGGAGGATGACCTCGGCTTCGGCGAGATTGGCGGGGGCCTTGAAGTAATACCGCATCGGCTGATGGGTCTCCTCGTCGCGGTAGAGCCCGATATGTCCGACCGCCGCATCGGTGAGGATATCGGTGAAGCCGTTGAGGAGCCCCGTTCCTGCGCGGAGGATGGGGACGAGAATGAGCGGTCGGGCGAGGGCGTGACCTTCGGTTTGGCAAAGGGGCGTCTGCACCGTGGTCGGACGGGTCTCGAGATCACGGGTCACCTCGTAGCACATTAGTCGGGCCACATCGTGCATCGCCCCGCGGAAGGCCGCCGTGTCCGAATCAATCGACCGGATCCGGCTGAGTCGTTCGCGGATGACAGGATGCTCGACAAGGTGAAATGACATGGTGACTGATATCAACGCATCAGGGGAGATCGAGGCAAGGGGGAATTGGAGTAGTGCTGGACCGACACGCCGGACCTGCCGGGGGTGCTTCGCGGACTTGTCCCTCTAAGCCAGAATCTCGCGAACCACTTTCCCGGAAACATCGGTAAGCCGGAAGTCGCGTCCGGCGTAGCGGTAGGTGAGGCGCTTATGATCCAATCCTAACAAATGCAGCATGGTGGCATGGAGATCATGCACGCTGACGGGATTTTCCTCCGCTTTGAATCCGAATTCGTCGGTCGCGCCGTGGACGGTGCCGCCTTTGATGCCGCCTCCGGCCATCCAGACGCTGAAGCCGTAATGATTGTGGTCGCGTCCCATTTGCGGTTTCCCGGCTCCGCTCAGCTCGACGGTGGGGGTGCGGCCGAACTCGCCTCCCCAGAGGACGAGGGTGTCTTCGAAAAGTCCGCGCTGTTTCAGGTCGGTGAGGAGGGCAGCGATGGGACCGTCGATTTCCCCGGCGAGAGTGCGGTGGTTTTTTTCGATGTCGCTGTGGTTGTCCCAGGGCTGGCCGGCCCCGTGCCAGAGCTGCACATAGCGCACTCCCCGCTCGAGGAGGCGACGGGCGATGAGGGTCTGACGACCGTGGACGCCGTGGCCGTACATCTCGCGAACATGAGCCGGCTCTTTGGAAAGGTCGAAGGCGTCGCTCGCCTCGCTCTGCATGCGGAAGGCGAGTTCGTAGGAGTGAATGCGCGCATCGAGCCGCTCGTCGGGCCGGTTCCCGTGGTGGCGGGCGTTCCAGCGGGCGAGGAGGTCGAGCTGGCGGCGCTGATCGGTGGTGGTGATGTGAGGATGATCGATGTTCTCAATGAGGCGGCTGAGCTCCTCGTGTTTCGAATCGACGTAGGTGCCCTGATAGGCGCCGGGGAGAAAGGCGGACTGCCAGTTCTCGTTGTCCTTGATCGGCATGCCGCCGGGACACATCGCGACGAAACCGGGTAGGTTGCGGTTTTCCGATCCCAGCCCGTAGAGGGTCCACGCTCCGAAGCTGGGCCGCGCCTGGACAGAGTCACCGCAGTTCATGAGCATGAGCGAGGGCTCGTGGTTCGGGACCTGGGCATGCATCGAGCGGATCACGGCGATGTCGTCGATGTGCTGCGCGGTTTTAGCGAAGAGTTCGCTCACTTCGATGCCCGACTGTCCGTAGCGTTGAAACGCGAAGGGCGAGGGAAAAGCCGCGCCGGTCTTGCGCTCCGTCGTGAGGGTCGTCGCGAGCGGTTTGCCGGCGTAGCGGGCGAGGGCTGGTTTGGGGTCGAAGGTATCGACGTGCGAGGGGCCTCCGTTGAGGAAAAAGTGGATGACCCGTTTCGCCTTGCCCGGAAAATGGCCGCCCCGGGAGAGGAGCGGATTTTCCGCCGCCCCGAGGCGGTCGTCGCCGAGGATGCCGCCGAGGGCGAGGGAGCCGAGCCCGAGGGCGGAGCGGTGGAGAAGGTCGCGGCGGGTGGGAAAAGATGAGTTCAAGGTTACAGGTTTGAAGTTTCAAGTTTTGAGTTCAGTCCACAAACAAGAACTCGTTGGAGCAGAGGAGCATCTGGGCGAGTTGTTCCCAGGCGGTGAGAGGCAGCGAGGTGTCGGCGGGAAAATCGGATTTGGCATCCCATTCTTTGGCCGGGTTTTCGAGGTCCTGTTGAATGTCTGTCAGGCTGATTTCCCAGAGGAACTGGTCGCTGTTGAGGCCGGCGCCGATGTCGACGAGGAAGTCGATCGTTTCCCCCGCCTCGACCGCGAGGGTTGCGACGTTGAGTTCGATCGATTTCGCATGGATCGTGGCCGAGCCGAGCAGGCCGACACGGGAGCTCACGACAAATCCGCGGATGCCGTCGCCCGCCTGCGGCTCGTGAGTGAGCTTCGAGCGGATCGCGAGGGTCATGGCGCGGGGGGCGGTCCAGCGACGGATCGCGGCGTGATTTTTGTCGTTGCCGGGGTGGCCTCCGGTGGGGTTGAGATAGACCCACCCGAGCTTCGGATCAGGCACGGCGGGGCCTCCCTGCCAGGCACCTCTGGCGAAATGCGGCAGCGGAGTGAAAGCGGAGACGCGCCGCGCCGTTTCGTCGATGGCCCCGTAGCCGTAGCTCCAGTCGGCGGCGGTGGGCGGGGCGGGAGGCAGGTCCGGGTCGGCGGCCGCCTCGACGAGGGCGACGGACTCGGTCAGTTCGGCATCGGAGGGATCACGCTGCAGGACGGTGCGGAAAAGGGCGCGGACCCGGTCGGTCGCGGAGGGCACCGCCGCGACAGAAGCGGCGACTGCCCGGCTGCGGTCGAGGACAAAGGGGTCGTTGAGGAAAAAGAGGGCCTGCTGGGGCACGGTCGTCTCGTTGCGCTGCGGGATGTGGAGATCGGGATTGGCAAAGTCGAAGATGCGCAGGACTCCGGGCACGAACTGACGATCGACTTTGCCGTAGAGAGCGCGGCGTTTCAGGTAGGGCGGCTTGAAAGCCTCGGCCGGTTTTCCGCCGGGACGACGGTCGAGATCGCCCGAGGCGGCCATCATGGAGTCGCGGAACGCTTCGTAGCCGAGCCGGTGCGGACGGATGCGCCAGAGGAGGCGATTGCCCGGATCAATCTCGAGTGCTTTGTCCATTGCCATCGTGTCGGCGGGACCGAAGGAAGACTGACGATAGGTCGTCGAGAGAAGGAGGCGGCGGTGCAGCGACTTCAGGCTCCAGCCGTCTTTGATGAACTGGACCGCGAGCCAGTCGAGTAGCTCCGGATGCGAGGGCGGGGCGGCCCGGGTTCCGAAGTCGCTCGGGGTGTCGACGAGTCCGGTCCCGAAATGGTGCGCCCAGACGCGGTTGACCATGACCCGTGCGGTGAGGGGGTTTTCCGGATCGACGATGGCCTTTGCCAGTTCGAGCCGACCGCTCCCGATGGCAAAAGGCGCGCGTTTTTCTCCGGCGAGGATCGCGAGGAACTGCCGCGGCACGGCTTCGCCCTGCGTGAGCGGATTCCCGCGCAGGAAGACACGCGGGGTCACGGGGAGGGCGCGGTCCGCGAGCGAGAGCGCGGCGGGGATAGCCTCGGGCGCATTGAGGATGCCCTGGACGACGGCATTCTCGAGCTTCCAGAGGGCATTGAGAGATTCACTTTCAAAGTAGGTCTCCACATTCACGACCGGTCCTTCGGGGACTTCGCAGGGTGAGCCGGGACCGTGCGTGATCGCGCGCAGAGCGGGATCGTCGTCGCCGGTTTTCAGGACAGTGGCGTAGCGGGCGATGACCTCGTCGAAGTCCTGCGGGGGTGTGGCAAAGGCGGCCGCAATCGTTGGATGAGCTCCGGAGACTGAGATCGTCGCATATTGATCCGGCGTCGCCGCGCGATAGGCGTGCCAGTGGGCGAAGATCGGATCGTTTCGCTCCGCCGCAGCGCGCAGGTAGTCGCGCCAGGCATGGACGAAGGCGGGGAGGAGATCGGTCTTTTGAAAAATCTGGTCAAAGCCGTCGGCGGGATACTTGTCGAGCTCGGTCTGGGCGGTGAGATAGTCCGCGAGGCGCTCCCGCACCCGGTCGGCCGCCTCGAGACGGGACTTTGCCATGGTCTCGTCGAGCGCTTTGATCCGATCCTGCTGGGCTTTGACGAACTCCGCATTCCCCCCGGCGAGCGGGACGAGCTTTTCGATGCTGCTGTCGAAGACGCCGTGGAGCGCGTAGTAGTCGGCGGCGGGGACGGGATCGTACTTGTGATCGTGACAGCGGGCGCACGAGACGGTCAGCCCGAGCATGCCGCGCGTCACGACGTCGATGCGGTCGTCGATGATGTCATGTTTTACCCCGAGGAAACGGCGGCCGAGAGTGAGGAATCCCATCGCCGCGAGATCGCCGTGATTTTTGTCCGCGACCTGATCGGCGGCGAGCTGGAGCAGGAGAAAGCGGTCATACGGCACATCCCCGTTCAGTGCCGTCACGACCCAGTCCCGATAGGCCCAGGCGTGGGGCCAGTTTTTCTCCTCGCGGGCGTAGACATAGCCTTTCGTGTCGGAGTATCGGGCCACGTCGAGCCAGTGCCGCGCCCAGTGCTCGCCGTAGTGGGGAGAGTCGAGGAGACGGTCGACGAGCCGGGCGTAGGCTTGCGGGTCGGGATCGTTTACGAATCGCGTGACCTCTTCGTGCGAGGGAGGCAGGCCCGTGAGGGTGTAGGAAAGGCGGCGGATGAGGGTGCGGCGATCGGCCTCGGGCGAGGGTGCGAGTCCGGCCCGCTCCAGCCCGGCGCGGATAAAAAAATCGACCGGATCACCCGCCTTGTCGGGCAGGGCGGGGTCGCGGACGGGTTGGAAGGCCCAGTGGCGCCGCGCGAGAGCCTCCCTGTCCCCGGCCGTGCCCACCGTTGCGCTCTCCGGCCAGGGCAAGCCCAGGGAGATCCACCGCTCGAAGTCCGCTCGCAGGCGCGGCTCGAGGACGCAGGCGGCAGGAGCAGTCGATCGACCCGCGATGACTTTTAGAAAGGCGCCGTTCGCGACCGCATCCGGGATCGCCTCGCGGAGGTCGAGACGCAGTCCCCCTTCCGCCTTTTCCGCCCCGTGGCAGGAGACACAACGATTCGCGAGGACGGGACGGATCGCTGACTCGAAGAGCGTCTCCCCGTCGTCAGCCGACACGGCGGTGGAAAGGCCGAGCCCCATAGCCAAAATCAAGAGTTGTGGTGAGGGCAGCGATCTCATCTGCCTTTAGAATACCGATCCGCAAGCCCCCGGACCAGTCCCGCGATCGCCGCGAACGAGCCAGAGCGCCAGCGCCTGTCCCGCCCCCGGCTCTTTTGGAGACAAATCCTTTGCCCCATCCACGGCTTTCTCTAAAGTGACAGGCTCACCTCTGCCCGACCGCCTCTCCGATGCCGACCGACCCTTTCATCCACCTACATTTGCACACCGAGTATTCCCTCCTCGACGGGGCCGTGCGGATCAAGGAGCTGATGAAAAAGGCCGAGCGCTGCAAGATGCCGGCGGTCGCGATGACCGATCACGGCAACATCTTCGGGGCGATCGATTTTTATCAGCAGGCGAAAAAAGCGGGGATCAAGCCCATCATCGGCTGCGAGGCCTACCTCACGCCTCCGGGGGTGGCCCTGACTGACAAAAAGGCCGAGCCCATCGCCGTCGGGAGCAAGGCAAAGCGGAAGCGCAACTCGCACATCACCCTGCTAGCCTCGACCAACGAGGGTTACGCGAACCTGATGAAGCTGACCAGTCTCGGTCACCTCGAGGGCATGTATTACAAGCCCCGCATCGACAAGGAGGCGCTCGCGGCGCACTCCGAGGGGCTCATCTGCCTGAGCGGCTGCATCAACGGCGAGGTCAACCAGTTCATTCAAAATGAAGACCTCGAAGGCGCGCGGAAGAGCCTCGGGGAATTCGTCGATATCTTCGGGAAAGACCGCTTTTTCCTCGAAGTGCATGACCACGGTTTCGCCGAGCAGGCCACCTGCACCCGGCAGATGCGGGAATTCGGCCGCGAGTTCGGGCTGGGACTCGTCGCGGCGAACGACGTCCACTTTCTCAATCAGGCCGACCACGACGCGCACGACGTGATGATTTGCATCGGGACCGGCTCGCTCCTCATGGACGAGAACCGGATGAAGTATTCCCCCGAAGTCTACTTCAAGAACACCAACGAGATGCGCAAGCTCTTCAAAGAGCTCCCCGACGCCGTCGCGAACACCCTGCGCATCGCCGAGATGTGCAACGTGGAGATCCATCTCGACTCGACCAGCTCGGAAAAATACCCTCAGTTTGAGTCGCCCGACGGCAGCCCGCGCGAGGCCTACTTCCGCAAAGTCTGCTTTGAAGGGCTGAACTGGCGCTACGGCGAGCGGGCCGGCATGGACGAAGAGCTCCGCACCCGTCTCGACTACGAGATCGGCGTCATGGAGAAAATGGGCTTTGTCTCCTACTTCCTCATCACCTGGGACTTCGTGAAATGGGCGAAAGACAACGGCGTCCCGGTCGGCCCGGGGCGGGGATCGGCGGCGGGCTCGCTCGTCGCCTACGTCCTCGGGATCACCGACCTTTGTCCGCTGCGCTTCGGGCTGATTTTCGAACGATTCCTCAACCCCGAGCGTGTCTCCCCGCCCGATATCGACATCGACTTTTGCCAGACCCGCCGACCCGAGGTCATCGACTACGTGCGTCAGAAATACGGCGAACGGGCCGTCTCGCATATTGTCACCTTCGGCACCCTCGGAGCGAAGAGCGTCGTGCGCGACGTAGGCCGCGTCATGGGCCTGAGCTACAGCGAAGGAGACCGTGTCGCGAAGATGATCCCGACCGAGCTCAACATCACTCTCGCCGACGCGAAGAAGAAAAATCCCGAGCTGCGCGACGAGATTGAGAACAATCCCAGCATCGGCGAGATGTGGCGTTACTCAGTCTTCCTCGAGGGTCTCACCCGGGGCACCGGCATCCACGCGGCGGGCATCGTTATCGGGGACAAAGATTTGACGAATTACATCCCGCTCACCCGCGGGAAAGAGGGCGAAGTCGTGACCCAGTTCGCGATGAGCCCTCTCACCGATCTCGGCATGCTGAAGATGGACTTTCTCGGTCTCAAGACCCTGACCGTGATCCAGGACGCCGTCGATCTGATCCAGCTTCACACGCCCGACTACGTCCTCGACAACGAGAGCTTCGACGACAAGGCGACCTTCGAGCTGCTCAACCGCGGAGAGACGACCGCGGTGTTCCAGTTGGAATCCGGTGGCATGATGAGTCTCTGTCGCCAGTTCGAGGTGACGCGGATCGAGGACATCATCGCGCTCATCGCGCTCTATCGCCCGGGTCCGATGGACCTCATTCCCGACTTCATTGAGCGGAAAAAAGGGAAGAAGAAAGTCCAGTATCTCCACCCGCTCCTCGAAGAGGCGAGCAAGGAGACCTACGGCATTCTCATCTATCAGGAGCAGGTCCAGCGCGCCGCCAACCTTCTCGCCGGCTACTCCCTCGGCGAGGCTGACCTTCTCCGCCGGGCGATGGGGAAAAAGGATCTCTCGAAGATGATCCAGCAGCGGAAGAACTTCGTCGACGGCTGCAAGTCGGTGAACAACATCCCCGAAAAACAGGCCAACGATATCTTCGATTTGCTCGAAAAATTCGCGGGTTACGGTTTCAACAAATCGCACTCCGCCGCCTACGGGCTCATCAGTTACCAGACCGCTTTCCTCAAGGCCAACTACCCGGTCGAGTTCATGGCCGCAGTGCTTAGCAACGAGATCAACAACACGGAAAAGATCTCCACCTTTGTCGCCGAATGTCAGCGCATGGGTATCGAGATCCTCGCGCCCGACGTGAACCGCTCCATGCTGAAGTTCGTCCCCGAAGTCCAGGACTCGGGGAAAAAAGCGATCCGCTTCGGCCTGGCCGCGATCAAGAACGTCGGCGAGGCGGCCATGGGCCTCGTTGTCGACGAGCGCAAGGCGAGAGGAGAGTTCAAGTCCCTCGAGGACTTCGCCGGTCGTCTCGACAGCAAGTCGGTGAACCGCAAAATCCTCGAAAACCTGATTAAGGCCGGGGCCTTTGACTTCACCTTCGAGCGCCGCGACGACATGTTCTCCCGGGTCGGACAAGTCATCGCCGGTTCGAGCGCCGCGCAGAAAGACCGCGCCACCGGCCAGGCCTCCCTCTTTGACATGAACGAGCTGATGGCAGCCGCCGCCGTGCCCGACGTCATCGAAGAAGACCGCGTCGTCTGGAATCAGCGCGAGTATCTCACCCACGAAAAAGAGCTGCTCGGTTTCTACGTCACCGGCCACCCCCTCGACGAGTATCGCGGGGTCATCGAAAGGGGGAAATTCTCCACCGTTGCCGACCTGCAACAGATGAAGCCCGGCAAGAAGCCCGCGCGATTCGCCGGCATCATTGGCGAAGTGACCGTCAAATACACGAAACGCGAGAGCAAGCCCTTTGCCATCCTCATCTTCGAAGACTTCACCGGCATCACCGAGGTCATGGTCTGGAACGAGACCTATCAGAAGTCCAACCCGCTCCTCGTCAAAGGCAGCGTCATCGAGATCAAAGCGAGGATCGAGCAGGATACCCGCTCCGAGATGAACCGGCTCACCGCCGACGAGATCAAAGCGATCGAATACGATCCCAATGCCGTCCTCCGCTCCGTCACGCCGGTGCCGCGAGGGCAGACCGCAGGGTCAGGTCGGGCCATCCACCCTGCCGGGCCTACCAACAAGGCTGACCACGACTCCCCCCCCTTTGCCACGCCCGTCCTCGTGCGCCTCGATGCGGTGCGCGATACCGTCTCCGCCCTCGCGACCCTGCACACCGCCGTGATGGATTTCCCCGGCGACCGCCCTCTCCATCTCCAGGTCCGCCGCGCCAACGGCCAGTGGGTCACCCTCGAAGCCGGCCACCGCTACCGCGTCTCCGACGACTTCCTCGAAGCCGGGGGGATAGATGCGTGGCTGGTGGGGGAAGGGTGAGGCGTTTTTCGTTCTTTCTAAAGTCCGCGTGGCGAAGGAGGGCGAACGTTCATCGACAAATAATCCGATTTACCGCAGAGTTTAATGCATGACCAGAATGTCACGGGAATAAGGTCATCCATCGGTGGCTAAAATAGATCGTCGCTGCATTCCGTCGCGGGCAAGGAGGACCTTGCCCCTCCATTTTCCTGTCGCAAGGAGGAGGGACATTCCTGTCCCTCTCGCTTCATCATGCGGGAGACGACGCGCAAAAGGGCGACAGGAATGTCGCCCCTCCTTGGGCGCACGGGAAAAAGACCGCGTGCCCGTGCCGACTCGCCCTGCAAAACGAAGCGTAATGCCGTGCCATTCATGCATGGCCACGATTTCTCTGGAACTGCCCGATACCCTCGCGGAGGCATTGAAAGCGGCCGAGGCGGAAACGGGAGCAGACGGTCGTGAATTGGCGGTGGCGGCTCTGCGCGAGTTCCTCGCCGAGCGCCGCTTATTCTGACAGACAAACACCAGCGCGAGGACATTGCCGATGCTCTTCGTAAGGTGGGCCTCGATACCTGATGCACTGAGTTGCCGACACGGGTCCCCTGCTGCATCTCCGATAATCGCCAAATCCCCGGCCTTACTTCTTCCCCACCGCCGTCTTGAACCGCACCACGGCATCCGCGATCGAAACGGCGATGCGCTGGCGGTGCTCGGGGTCGTTGATGAGCTTACCTTCGCTGGGGCTGGTGACAAAGCCGCCCTCAAAAAGAATTGCGGGCTTATTGATCCCGCGTAGCACGTTGAAACGGGCGCGCTTGATGCCTCGATCGACGGATTTCAACTCGGAAATGACGTGAGCATGGACGGCGGTGGCAAGAGCAATGTTCTCGGCGTCGCGGACGTTCCCGGTGAGGAGGGAGTTCCACGGGCTGCTCCCGTCGGTGGAGCTGGTCCCCTGCGGGGCGAGGGCATAAGTCTCGATCCCGTTGGCGGTCTTTGCCCCCGAGGAGTTGAAGTGCATGCTGATGAAAATGGCGTTTTTCTCCCGGTTGGCGATCTCGACGCGCTGGCCGAGGGTCAGGAAGACGTCTTCGCGGCGGGTCAGCAGCGTTTTAAAACCGCGGGCCTGCAACTCCTTCTCAAGCCGCAGGACCATGTCGAGGGCGTAGTCCTTTTCCCGTCCGTAGGGGCCTTTTGCCCCGGTGTCGTGGGCACCGTGCCCGGCATCGAGAACGACCGTGTCGAAGAGGATGGGCTTGCGGATGTAACTGGGCCGCACCACGGGGTCGACGAGCTTGGCGAGGTCGACGGTCGAGAGCATCGCCATGCCGCCGTTTTCGATGACGGGAAAGCTGAGGTTGAACTTGATGTTGTTCACGTAGATCGACTCCGAGCCGATCTTCCAGGTCATGATGAGACTCGGGTGCTTGAAAATCCGGTCCTTGTCCTGCTTCGCAAAGCGCTCGAACTGATAAAATTTCGCCACATTTTCATCCGAGACGTATTCCCGTCCCCCGAGACTGTAGACGTCCCAGTCTTTGGCGAGGGCGGATGGAGCGGTCGCGAGGAGCAGAGCTGACAGCGCCAAAGCCGCAAAGGACGGGGTGGAGCGGTGCTGTCTCGCGTGGGATCGCATAAAAAGTGGGATAGCCGGGGGATAAGCGCTTCGGAAATAGGACGGAAATATTAATCTCTTACCACATCCTGCGCAATCTGCGAAATGGGAATTCAGTTTTACAAAGAGGCGCAAGGGACAAATAGTTCCCCCCCCCCCTTTGTTGGTGGCGGAAATTATGGCGGAAGAACTCTCAAAAGGCTATCAGCCCGGTGATGTCGAGACTCAGTGGTACAGCCGCTGGATCGACGCCGGATGTTTTCGTGGTGATGAAAAAGGAGAGAAGCCTGCCTACTCCATCGTCATCCCTCCGCCGAATGTCACGGGAATCCTCCACCTCGGTCACGTCCTCAACAACACGATCCAGGATGTCCTCGCCCGTCGCGCCCGCATGGAGGGCAAGGACGTGCTCTGGCTCCCCGGGACCGACCACGCCGGTATCGCGACGCAGTCCAAGGTCGAACAAAAGCTCCGCAAGGAGGAAGGCAAGACCCGCCGCGATGTGGGCCGCGAGGCCTTTCTCGATAAAGTCTGGGAGTGGAAGGAAGAGCACGGGGGTATCATCATCCAGCAGCTCAAGCGCCTCGGGTGCTCGTGCGACTGGGAGCGCGAGCGCTTCACGATGGACGCGGACTACAGCCGCTGGATCTCGAAGGTCTTTGTCGATCTCTTCAACGAAGGACTCATCTACCGCGGCAAGCGCATGGTGAACTGGTGCCCGAAGTCGCTCACCGCGCTGAGCGACGAAGAGGTCATCATGAAACCCCAGAAGTCGAAGCTCTACACGATGCGTTATCGGGTCGCGGGGACTAAAAACCAGTGGGTCGAGATCGCGACGACGCGGCCCGAGACGCTCATGGGCGACACCGCCGTGGCGGTGAATCCGAAGGACAAACGCTACGCCGATCTCGTCGGGAAAATGGTCATCCGCCCCTTCCCTGAGGCCGAGATCCCCGTCGTCGCCGACGATCACATCGACCCCGAATTCGGAACCGGCGTGCTCAAGGTGACCCCGGCGCACGACAAAAATGACTTTGCGATCGGGCAGAAAAACAATCTCGAGATCATCGATGTTTTCCATCCCGACGGCACTCTCAACGCCTTCGCCGGACCCGATTTCGAAGGCATGGACCGCTTCGAGGCCCGTGTCAAAGCGGCGGAAAAGCTCGAGGCGATGGGGCAGCTCGTGAAGGTCGAGGACTACGAGAACAGCGTCGGCTACAGTGAGCGCGCCGATGTCCCGATCGAGCCGCGCATTTCCATGCAGTGGTTCCTGAAATACCCCTGCGTCGAAGAGGCCGCCGCCGCCGTCGCCAACGACGAGATACACTTCCGCCCCGACCGCTGGAAGAAGACCTTCGCCCACTGGATGGAGGGCATCCAGGACTGGTGCATCAGCCGCCAGCTCTGGTGGGGACACCAAATCCCGGTCTGGTACCGCAAGGCAAACGCGGCCGATCTTCAGGCCCGCGAGAGTCTCGACGCGACGAGCGCCGGCGATGACATCTACGTGGGGATCGATCCTCCCGGCGATGCCGATCAGTGGGTCCGTGACGAGGACGTCCTCGACACCTGGTTCTCGAGCTGGCTCTGGCCCTTCGCGACGATGTACAACAGCGACGAGGAATCGAGCCCGACCCTGAAAAAATTCTACCCCACGACCGATCTCGTGACCGGGCCCGACATCATTTTCTTCTGGGTCGCACGCATGATCATGGCCGGCTTCCGCTGGCAGGGTGAGGTGCCCTTTAAAAACGTCTTTTTCACCAGCATCATTCGCGACAAAAAAGGCCGCAAGATGTCGAAGCAGCTCGGCAACTCGCCCGACCCGCTCGACCTCATGGCCGAGTTCGGGGCCGATGCCCTGCGCTTCGGTCTCATGCGGATCGCCCCGACAGGGACTGATGTGAAATTTGACGACGATCAGATCGTGGAAGGCCGCAATTTCGCCAACAAGCTCTGGAACGCGGCCCGTTATCGTCAGATGCAGGAGGGCGCGGTCGAGGCCAGGCCGGTCGATTTCGCCTCGCTCTCGATTTACTCCATCGACATCCTCGCCCGCCTCGACCAGCTCGAGCAGGACATCGCGATGGCCTATCAGGACTACCGCTTTAATGAGATCGCGCAGCTCCTCTACGACTTCTGGTGGAGCCACTACTGTGACTGGTATCTCGAATCCTCGAAGGGAGACTTCTTCGAAGAGGGCAACCCCGCCGCGCGGGCCTCGACTCTCGCGACGATGGACCTCGTCCTGAAGCGTTTCCTTCTCCTCCTTCATCCCTTCATGCCGCACATCACCGAGGAGCTTTGGGAAAAGCTCGGCTTCCGCGAAGCAGGCGATCCGGAATTCCTCATGCAGACCGTGCTGCCTGCGGGCGGAGTTCTCGAAGGTCAGGATGCGGAGGCCATCGCCAAAGCGCGTGCCCTGACCCAGGCCGTCTACGAGTCGGTCGGTCGCGCCCGCAACCTCAAGGCCGAATACGGTCTCGGGGCGAACAAGAACGTGAAATTTATCATCGATCCGACGGGCGGTAGCTTTGATCAGGCTGCCGTGTTCCAGCGCCTTGCCGGAGCCGGCGAAGTCCTCGTCTCCCCCGGATTCGAAGCGGAAAAAGGCGTCCCCGCCGCCCTCACCGCGATCGGGAAAATCTATCTCCCCCTCGAAGGGCTCATCGACGTCGAGGCCGAGCGGACCCGCCTCGGTAAGGAACTCGACAAGACCCAGGACGAGCTCAAGAAGGTCAACGCCAAGCTCTCCAACGAGAACTTTGTGACCCGCGCTCCCGACGAAGTCATCAAGGAAATGAAAGAGCGTCAGAAGCACTGGCAACAGCGCGTTGATGAACTGACGCGCATGATCGCGAATCTTGGGAATTAGCGATTTAGCTGGTAGCTATTTAGCGGTTTAGCTAAAAGAAAATCTGTAAAAGCCAGCCGCTAAAAGCTAAACAGCCAATCGCTAAACAGCTCCTCTATGGATCTCGGACTCAAAGACAAAGCCGCTCTCGTGATGGCCTCCAGCGGAGGGATCGGGCGGGGCGTAGCGATGGAACTGGCCCGTGAGGGCGCGAAAGTCATGCTCTTTGCCCGCTCTGCGGAAAAGCTCGCGGCGACCGCCGAGGCGATCGAGGCGGAGACGGGGAACCGTCCGCTCTTCACTGCCGGGGACATCACCGATGCGACGGCGATCGAGGGAGTCATTGCCGCAACCGTGTCCGAGTTCGGCGGGCTCTGGGCGCTTTTTAACAACACCGGCGGGCCTCCTGCGGGGGGCTTCGGTCAGTTCGACGACGCGGCCTGGCAGGCAGCTTTCGAGCTGACCATGCTCGGATATGTGCGCACGATCCGCGCGGCCCTGCCGCATTTCAAAGCCGGAGGCGGCGGGCGCATCGTCAACAACACCTCTGTCTCGACGAAGCAGGCCATCGACGGGCTGCTCTTATCCAATGTCTTTCGTTCCGGTCTCGTCGGCCTCGGCAAGTCCCTCGCCCGCGAGCTGGGCCCTGACGGCATTCTCGTGAACACCGTCGGCCCTGGTCGCATCGACACGGACCGCATCGAGCAGCTCGACACGATCTGGGCGGGCAAAGCCGGTATCTCCTACGAAGAGCAGCGCGCCAAATCCGAGGCCTCGATCCCGCTCGGGAAATACGGTGAACCCGCCGACTTCGGCCGCATCGTCGCCTTTCTGTGCTCCGAGGCAAATGCCTACTTGAGCGGGCAGAATATCCTCATCGACGGGGCCATGGTCGAGGCGTATTGAGGTGGCCATTACCGCGTTTCGACTAACCCAACGGCCACGTCGTCAGGAGGATCTCTGCTTCGTTCTCCGCGACCAGCCCGTCTCCTTCGGTCCCGGCCGGGACGATGAAAAAGTCTCCCGTCCGGAAGACCATTCCTCCCTCGCGAATTTCCCCGTCGACGACGGTGATCACAGCAAAACGGCCTCTCGTCCGCGCGAGGAGGGATTCTCCAGGTACGAGGTCATGCGCTTCGAGGCGGAAATAATCACACTCGACGAGGAGCCCTTCCCCGGACTCGTCCATCTCGGGTTCGATGTCTTCGAAGTCGATGCACTTTATCGATTCCTCCACGTGGAGCTGGCGCGGTTTCCCGTCGATGCCGGGGCGGTTCCAGTCATAGACCCGGTAGGTGGTATCGGAATTCTGCTGGATCTCGTAAATGAGCAGGCCCGCGCCGATGGCGTGGAGACGGCCGCTCGGGATGAAGATGTGCTCCCCTTTTTCCACAGGGATGACGTGGACACATCGCTCGGCCCGGCCCGTCTCGAGCGCTTCGCGGAAGCATTCTTCATCGACCCCGTGGCGCACGCCCACGTAGAGCTTCGCGCCGGGATCGGCTTCGGCGATGTACCACACCTCGGCCTTGGGATCGCCGCCGAGCTGTTCCGCGAGGTCTGCGGGCGGGTGAACCTGGATGGAGAGCCTGTCCCTCACATCGAGGATTTTGCAGAGGAGGGGGAAACGCTCTTCCTCCGGCGCCTTCTCGCCGAAGATCGCGGAACGCAGCGCGGGGTCACTCCAGAGCGCGGTCAGAGTCCGGCCGGCGTAAGTTCCACCGGCGACGACAGAGTCCGCTTCCTCGCGCGCCGAGATCTCCCAGGCCTCTCCAAAAAGCGATGTTTCGTTAGGCAAAACCCGATCAAATCGCTCTTCGAGGCGCCGACCGCCCCAAACTCGGGTTTGATAAATGGGCTCAAATCGAATAAATGAATCCGGGGAGGTAGACATGGCCATCAGTTTGCTGCCAAGGTAGAATGCCCGCGGACCGATTCCAACCCCCAATTCAGCTCAGTGACGAACGATGAACCCCGAAATCAAAAAGCGCTTCGACGATTACATCAGCCACAAAGGCATGCGTCGTACCGGTCAGCGCGACGTCATTGTCGAAGCCGCCTTCTCCAGCGACGACCATTTCACGGCCGAGGAGCTCCTCGCGAAAGCCAAGCGGATCGACCCGAAGACCTCGCGGGCGACGCTGTATCGCACTATCTCCCTGCTCGTCGAGTGCAAGTTGCTCCGCGAGATCGACCTCGGGCGCGACGAACGGGTCTATGACCCGAACTTCCTCGACTCGCCCGATCACAACCACCTCATCTGTGTGGATTGCGGCAAAGTGATCGAGTTCGAAGACGACAACACCGCCCTTCTCATCGACTGCATCACCCGCCGCCTCGGCTTCCGCCCTTCCTCCAAGTCGATGCGGATCGAGGCCTGCTGCGACCGGCTCCGCGCCGACGGCATCTGCGAGAATCTCATCCAGATGCGTTTGATGAAGCACTGAGTCGCGGAAAATCTCTCTTGATTAGCAGCGTCCCCCGCGCGAAGCAGAGCCATGTGGAAAGGCAGATTTCAAACCGAAACTTCGAACCTGGTGCAGCGATACGGCGAATCGATCAGCTACGACTGGCGTCTCTATGCCTATGATATCGAGGGCTCCATCGCCCACGCCGCCGCCCTCGTCGATGCCGGGATCCTCACCAAGGCAGAGGAGAAGGCGATCATTCGCGGCCTGCGCGAGATCAAACGCGAGATCGAGGCGGGCGAGTTCCGCTTCAAGACGAGCCTTGAAGACGTGCACATGAATATCGAGCGGGCCCTCACCGAGAAGATCGGGGCCCCGGGGGCAAAGCTCCACACCGCGCGCAGTCGCAACGACCAGGTCGCGCTCGACATCCGACTTTATTGCCGCGCCGAGAGTCAGGCCATCTTCCAGCGTCTCACGACCCTGCAGAACGCCCTCCTCACCCTCGCGATCAATCACCCCGAGGCCGTCGTGCCGGGCTACACCCACCTCCAACGCGGGCAGCCCGTCCTTTTCGCCCACCATCTCCTCGCCTACCTCGAGATGCTCGAGCGCGACAAGCAGCGCATCCGCGACTGCTATCAGCGCATCAATGTGATGCCCCTCGGTTCGGGCGCCCTCGCCGGCTCGACCATCGTCCTCAATCGCAAGATCGTGGCGGAGAAGCTCGGCTTTCCCGCGCTCACGCAGAACAGCATGGACGCGGTGAGCGACCGTGACTTCGTCGCCGAGCTGCTCTTTGTCATCGCCATGGCCGGGGTCCATCTCTCCCGCCTCAGCGAGGACGTCATCCTCTGGGCGACGGCCGAGTTCGGATTCATCGAGCTGAGCGATGCCCACACGACCGGCTCAAGTCTGATGCCGCAAAAGAAAAACCCAGACGTAGCTGAACTCACCCGCGGAAAGACCGGACGCCTCATCGGGAACCTCGTCTCCCTCCTCACGACGATCAAAGGTCTCCCCATGACCTACAACCGCGACTTGCAGGAGGACAAAGAGCCGCTCTTCGACTCGATCGACCAGATCAAGCTCGCACTCGAGGTCTTCGCCGAAATGATGGCCGCCGCGAAGATCCGCGAAAATCGCACCCTCGAGGCGACGAGCGACCCTTTCCTCCTTGCCACCGATCTCGCCGACTATCTCGTTCTCAAGGGGGTCCCCTTCCGCGACGCGCACGAGGTCATGGGCAAACTGACCGCTTACAGCCTCACGGAAAAACGGAACTTCCCCGACCTCACCCTCGAAGAATACAAGCAGTTCTCCAGAGCCTTCGAACCCGATCTCTTCAAGGTCCTCGATCTCAAGACGGCACTCAAGGCACGCAAGGCGATCGGCGCACCTTCGCCGGCAAACGTCGGCAGTCAGATCACCCGCTGGCAAAAGCGTCTCCACGCTGCGTCCGCGATGTGAATTTTTTCTTTCGAAAAGAGAGACAGAAACCGGATCGCCCATCGCTCTACCGAATGAAGGATGAGCGAAGACGCCAACAAGCATGGAAAGGACGAGGAACTCGAGGACCTGCTGAAGAAGCTGGTCCCCACTCCTCTGAATTTCGACATGCTCGCGGAACTCAATCGCGATCAGGAAAGCATCGCCTTGGAACGGGAGATGAACTCTGCCCCCGTCAGGCGGCATCGACTCATCCCGCTATCCTTCATCAGCGCGATACTTATGGCGGGCTTCGGCTACATGCAGTTCGGTGAACGGATCGCCGGTAGCGGGGACGCCTCCGCAGAGGCAGAAACCGTCGCGACGACTCCCGTGACCTCTCCTCTGACTAAGCCAGAGTATGTCCCCGTCTCGGCCCACGGCTATCTCCTCAAGACCTCTTCGGCAGGCGTCATCCAAACCGAGGAAGGCCCGCGCCAGCGCCTCAATTTCCAGTATGAAGACGCCTACCACTGGCACGACCCCGCCAGCGGAACCAACATCCGCTTTTTCCAGCCGCGCAGCGAGGAAGTCATCGTCCCGCTCCAAACCGATTGAGGAGCTCCCTAAAGGGCCTTTCTTTGATGTCTTTCCGGAAGACTCTGTTTAAAAATCCAACCCCTCTCTCTGACATGAGAACTTCCTCCCTCACGTTTCTTGCGGTCGGCTCCTCAATTCTCCTGACCATTGCTCCGGCTCCCGGGGAGGAAAAAGTGACACCAGTGGAAGGGCCGCGTCCTGAAAATCGTGACACGAGCGATGTTGCAAAAAAAGAACAGCCACCGCGGCCGGGCCAACCAGACTCCGTCGAGAAACGCATTTGGGTCGGCGTGGCCACAGCTCCGATCGACTCCGTCCTGCGCGACCATCTCGAGATCGCCGAGGGATTCGGCATCCAGGTCATCGAGGTCATGCCCGACTCCCCCGCCAGCGCGGCCGGATTGCGGAACAACGACATCATCACCCTCTTCGAAGATCAGCACCTCATCTCGCCCGAGCACCTCTCGTTGCTCGTGCGCACCAAAAAGGGCGGAGACAAAGTCGCCTTTGCCATCATTCGGAAGGGGAAAGAGGAAATCGTCGAGCTCACCCTCGGCGAGACGGACGCGGAACGGTTCCCTTCGCCGCCCGGGTTCGGCCTGGGGCACCCCTTTCCCGAACAGCGCGAAAACCTCCGCCGCCAGCAGGACTATTGGCAGGACTGGATGAACAAAAATCATCCCGAATGGCGCGGCAATTCCTCGCGCCGCGAGGACCGGCCCGATCATGAAGAGCCAACGCAAGACGCCCGCGATTCCAATCTGCCCCGCGAGAGCCGTCCGCCCGCCATCTCGGTTAGTCCGGGATTTCCACTGCGGGTCTTCGGCTCGGAAGGTGTCCTCAAAATCGACAACGAACAAGGCGAGCTGACCCTCACTCGGAAAGACAAAGATCACACCCTCGAGCTGAAGGATGACGCCGGCAAAGTGATCTACAAAGGCACCTTCGATCCCGAAGCCGGCGTCGAAGCTCTCCCCCGCGAAGCGCGGGACCACCTTGAGAAAATGAAGCTCGGCAACTTCGAGGTTCGTCTTCCCGCCGCCCCAATGAAGGATCCCGAAAAAACCGCCGCTCCGCCTGTTGAAGAACCGGCGGCCGCTCCCGAGGGGGAAATCCTTTGATTCGAAAGCAAAAATGAAGGGGCGGGAAATTGCTCTACCGCCCCTTCACCAACTCTGAACCAAACAAAGGATAACGCCTACTCCGACGCGGCGGGCGCATCTTCCTTACCGGCCGCCCAGAGGATGCCGCGCGCGAGCATGCGGATGAAAACGGGATCGTCGAAGGTGGCATCCGAGTGACCGTAAGTCGTTCCCATGACGCGGGTGCCGCCGAAGTCATTTGCCCAGATGACAGGATGCTCGGCCCCGTCTTTCTCACTGACCGAACTCGCCAGCGGGATCGTCTTTTCGCCGACCGCATCGATGATATAAAGTTCGTCCATGGGCGTGACCCAGTCGGCGGGGAAGCCTTTCATGACCGGATGATCGGCCTTGAGGACCTTCACCGGATACTCCGCCTGATGATCGTGCTTGCGACTCGTGACCCCGAGGAACTCGCGCCAGTCGTCAATCTCGGCTGAGCGGTAGGTGTGCATCGCGCAGTGAATGACGAGCGCGGGAACCCCACCCCGATGGGCAGCGGTGATCTTGCGGATGTATGCGGGATCGACCGTGTCGGCGAAACACTCGTTGTGGATGACCACATCATAGGGCTTGGCCCAGTTCGGATCGTTGTAGAGCGGGATCTGCGCATCAGTGCCGTTCCCGCCCGCTTTCACGATCTCAAAATCCACATTCGCGAGAGCCTGCACCCCGGACCCGAGCGCGTAGGTCTGGTAAAGGTAATTATGGCAGCAGCCGCCCGTGACGATGAGCGCTTTCACTGGCGCGCCCGAGTAGAATTCCTTTTTCGGATGCTCTTTTTTCTTTCCATTCTGCGCCACGACCAGGCCTGTCGCGAGAATCGCAAAGAGGAGGATGAGGAGAGCGGGATAACGTTTGTTCATAGAAAGGGTTTACCAGAAACCTCTCTGGGAAGCCATGGCCTTATCAGGGCGCAGATTTTTCTTCCGGGGTGGGGAAGAAAAAGGGAGACCTCGCGGCCTCCCTTTTCCAAAACACTTCTACCAACGATCTTCTCAATCCGTGACCACGTCGGGCCACTGGGTGTGGAAGAATTCGCCGGCGGGTTTGTCGGTCCGCTCGTAGGTGTGGGCGCCGAAGAAGTCCCGCTGGGCCTGGAGCAGGTTGGCAGGGAGACGGGCGCTGCGGTAGCTGTCGTAGTAGCCGAGCGAGGCGCTGAAGGCCGGAATCGGGATGCCGTTCATCACGCCGAGCGAGACGATCTCGCGCCAATCCGCCTGATTGCTGTTGAGGATGTCCTTGAAGAAGGGATCGAGCATCAGATTAACGAGCTCGGGATTGCGCTCGTAGGCCTCGGTGATGCGGTTGAGGAAGCGGGCCCGGATAATGCAGCCGCCGCGCCAGATGCGGGCGATCGCGCCGAGATTAAGCCCCCAGCCGTGCGCTTCGCCGACCTTTTTGATGAGGTCGAGTCCCTGCGCGTAGGAGATGATCTTGGAGGCGTAGAGGGCGTCGTGGACTTTCTTCACGAGGACGTCCTTGGGCAGGGCTATCTTCGGAGTCGGTCCGGCGAATTCACCGGCCGCGACCTGACGCTGATCGATCATGGAAGAAAGGATGCGGGCCTCGACGGCGGCGTTGATCGTGGAGATCACGACGGTGTTGTCGGCGGCGTTCATGACGGTCCAGCGACCGGTGCCTTTTTGTCCGGCCTTATCGAGGATGAGCTCGACGACGGCTTCACCGGTCTCGGGGTCGCGGATTTCGAAGATCTTGCTCGTGATCTGGATGAGGTAGCTCTCGAGGGCGCCCTGGTTCCACTCGTTGAAGATCGCGGCGATCTCGTCGGTCGTGAAGCCGGCGGTCTTGAAGATCTGATAGGCCTCGCAGATGAGCTGCATGTCGCCATACTCGATGCCGTTGTGGACCATCTTGACGTAGTGGCCCGCGCCGCCGGTGCCGATGTGGGTGACGCAGGGGTCGCCGTTGACCTTGGCGGAGATGGATTCGAAAATGGGCTTGATGAGCTCCCAGCTGCTCGCGGGGCCGCCGGGCATGATCGCGGGGCCTTTGCGGGCGCCTTCTTCACCGCCCGAGACGCCGGTGCCGATGTAGAGGAGACCTTTCGCTTCGAGTTCCTTGGAACGGCGCTCGGTGTGAATGAAGTAGGTGTTGCCTCCGTCGATGATAAGGTCGCCCTTATCGAGGAGCGGGACGAGCTGGTCGATCACGGCATCGACGGCGTCGCGGTCGGCGGGATTGGCTCCTGCCTTGGACTGCACGAGCATCATGATCTTGCGGGGAGTGGCGACGCTCTCGACGAATTCCTCCATCGTGGGCGCTCCGTGGAGGTTTTTGCCCGGGTTGTCAGCGATGAACTGATCCGTCACCGAGGTGGTCCGATTGTAGACAGAGACGCGGAAGCCGCGGCTCTCGACATTTAACACCAGGTTTTGCCCCATGACGGCGAGGCCAATTAGTCCGAAATCACTCTTGCTCATTAAATAGTCCTTTGATTGTGTAAGCGTGAAGCCTACTCACGATTCAGCAATGGCAAGCCTTCATTTTGTATACTCTGTCTCGAGTCGCCCCGTCGCGGAGGTGGAAAGCGCCCTCGTGCCCTCGACGATTCATGGAGCGGACCTGCGCTTTCACGGGGTCGTGCGCGATCAGGAGGACGACCGGGAAATTTCGGGGATAGAATACAGTCACTACGATGGCATGGCGGAGAACGAGTTACGAAAGATCGGCGAGGCGATGATGACGGACTACCCCGACCACCTCGCACTGGTCCATCATGTCACCGGATTTGTCCCCGCGGGCGAAGCCTCCATTCTCATCCGCGTGCAGACGCCGCACAGCGCGGCCGCCTTCGAGATCTGCCGCGAGTATCTCCGGCGTATCAAGGAAACGGTGCCGATCTGGAAAAAGCCGGTCTTCGTGGAGGAAATTCCATCATGATCCTGCAATTCGGTGCGGGAAACTTCCTGCGGGGGTTCGCCGATCTCTTTGTGGACGACCTCAACGCCTCCTCGGCCACGGACCTCGGACCCATCATCGTCATCCAGTCAACAGGCACGGACCGCGCCGACGCGCTAAACCGGGCGGGCGGGGTCTACCACCTCGCGATCCAGGGCTATCGCGACGGTAAGGTGGTAGACGAGACACGACGGGTCGGCGCGATCTCTCACGTGCTCCACGCCGGAACGCAATGGGAAAAAGTCCTCGCCGCGGCCGGGGATCCGGCGCTCCGCGCGATCCTCTCGAACACGACCGAGGCCGGTCTCGCTCTAGACGAGGCAGACCTGGCACCAGGCACGGAAGCTCCCCTCTCCTTTCCCGCAAAGCTCCTCGTCGTGCTCATGACCCGTCGCGCGACGGGTCTCCCGGGTCCCTGGATCGTGCCGTGCGAGCTGATCGAGGCGAATGGCGACCAACTCCGTGAACTCGTCCTCGAACAGGCGGCGCGCTGGGCTTTGCCGGCCGAAATCGGGGACTGGATCGCGAAAGAGTGTCGATGGGTCAATACCCTCGTCGATCGCATCGTCCCCGGACCGCCTCGGGCGCATCCGCTGCTCGGGATAGATCCGCTGCTGCTCAGTGCCGAGCCCTTTGCCCTCTGGGCAGTCGAGACAGAGGCGACGGATTTTCCCTTTGCCGCACATCCGGCGGTGGTGCTCTCACAAGATATTCGCCCCTACACCCTGCGCAAGGTCCGCCTCCTCAACGGCGCGCATTCCGCCCTCGTCATGCGGGCGGCCGGCACAGGGATCGAGACAGTGCACGAATGCCTCGAAAATCCTGAAATCGGAGCCTGGCTCGAGGCGCTGCTCTATCAAGAGATCGTGCCCGTCCTTGAAGGACGCTGCGAGGACCCGGCCGGCTTCGCCCGCGCGACCCTCGACCGCTTCCGGAATCCGTTCCTCGAGCATCGCCTCAGCGCGATCGCCCTGAACCACGAGGCCAAGATCGCGGTGCGGCTCGAACCGACGCTGCACGAATACCGCGAGCGGTTTGGAAAAGATCCGGCCCTACTCGCGGCTCTAATGAAACGATAAACAGCTTACTTTTTCACCACCCAGATGTTGCGGTAGCGCACCGGATTGCCGTGATCCTGCAGGAAGACAGGGCCGGGGCCTTTTTCATCCTTGCTGCGAGCTCCCCCCGTCGGGCCGGGGATCTCGAGGTTCTCGTGAATGGGGAAGCCGTTATGCTTCACGGTGAGTTTGGCATTGGCGGTCTTGTTGCCTTCGGCGTCGAACTTCGCAGCGGTGAAATCCACGTCGTAGGTCTGCCAGCGCAGGGGCGGGTAGCAGAGGTTCTGCTTCGGTTCGGCGATCTTGTAGATCCCGCCGCACTCGTTATCAACGCCAGCGAGGCCGAAGCTGTCGAGCATCTGCACCTCGTAACGGCCCGTCACGTAGAGGCCGCTGTTGCCGCGGCCCTGTCCGCGCGCCTTGGGCATCCAGGGGAGGCGGAACTCGATGTGCATGCTGAAGTCGCTGAAGGTGGCGCTGCTGAGCGCTCCCTGGGTAAGGAGATCGCCCTCGAGAACGGCCTTTTCCCAGTGTTTCGCCGCCGTTTCGGGGGTGCCATCAAAAAGCACGACCGCTCCCCCGGGGGCCTTCGCACCGAGAGTCGGGCTTTCGCGCTCGACCCGGTCGAAGGTGGCTGAGAAAGACGCGTCGGCCGAGCTCGTCACGGTGATTTTGCCGTCCTTGAGAACGCCTGTCCACTCGTCTTTTTGAAAGGTCACGCTGCCGTCTTCGGCGCGCTTTGCCCGGGTGCTATCGCGCGGTTTTTCGCCGTTCCAGCCGTCGCCGGGAAGGCCGCCCTTTGAGAGGACTGATTCGAATTCACCATCACCGAGAGCGATGATCTGGACGCCCACTTTGTCCTCACCGACCGTGCCGGTGTATTCGCCTTGGAGGGCAAAATCAGGGTCCTTCGCCGCTTCGGCGGGGTCGGAGAGAGCGGGGAGATTTTCCGCGGCGCGGCAGAGCGGAGGGATGAGCGCAGCGACGAGGACGAGGGTGAGGAGGTGTTGTTTTTTCATGGGGATCGAAAGAAAAGGCTAGGCATTTTAGAATTTACGCACGGCTTCGTCGAGTGTCGAATGAGTAACCTGTCCTCAGCGGCGGCGCAGCACACGGATTTTGTGCGCCTCACTATCGCCGATGTAGATCCCTCCATCGTCATCGGCGTAGACTCCGTGAGGACGGCCCATGGCACACTCGAGCGGATCGGATGAGGTGCCATTCCCTTTTTCCCCAGTTCCTGCGATAAGTTCGATTTTCCCGCTGCGGGCGTCGATCATGCGGATGGAGTGGCTTTCACAATCGGCGAGCCAGACGTTGCCGGCTCCATCGACCGTGATTCCCTTCGGACCGCTCAGGGTGGCCACGAGAGCTGGACCGCCATGGCCGGTGAAACCGTTTTTGCCGGTCCCGGCAATGTGATGAATGGTGCCTGCCTTGAGATCAAATTTGAAGACCTGATTCCCCTCGCGCGTGGCGAGCCAGAGATTGCCCGCTTTGTCAAAATCGAGCGAACGCGGTCCCCGTAGCGGAGTGCCCGCGATAGGCGATCCATCGGGCGTGTCGCCGGGCTTGCCGGTTCCGGCAAAAGTCGAGATCGTTCCATTCTTCATGTCGATGCGCCGGATCACGTGATTGCCGATATCGCAGATGTAGAGGTCGCCTTCGGGGCTGAACTGGATGCTGTGCGGTTGCTTGAACTGCGCCCCAGACGCCGGTCCACCGTCGCCGCTGTAACCCGCCTGCCCGTTGCCGGCGAGAGTGGTGATGATCCCCGTCTTCATTGCGATCTTGCGCACCGCGTGGTTGACCATGTCGACGATGTAGAGATCGCCGGCGGCGTCGAAGCGGATCTCGTGCGGCTTGTTAAAGGTTGCCTCGAGCGCAGGGCCTCCGTCGCCGGTGTAGCCCTCTTTGCCCGTCCCCGCGATGGTCGTGATGATGCCGTCTTTCCCGATGCGGCGGATGCGCTGACCGGTGTATTCGCAGTAGTAGAGAGCTCCGTCAGGACCACGCACGACGCCGAAAGGGTTGTCGATTTCAGCGGCGATGGCTTGCCCGCCGTCCCCGCTGAATCCCTGTTTGCCCGTCCCGGCGATCGTTTCGATGGACCAGTCCGCCGCCGCGAGGGGGAGAACGAGAAAGAGAAAGGGCGAGAGGAGCAGCGGGAGAAATGACGGGGTTCGTTTCATGGCGGGAGCGTGCCAGAAATTTACGGGCCGGTCAACGGACAGGAGAGCGCCGCTTTAGCCTGATTTATTCATGAGCGTTTCGTTGAAACGCAGTCAGGCTTTGAAAGAAAAACACGCTTTCAGGGCCGGACAAGAAGGGGGCGGAACTTTTCAGGAGTAAGTCTCGCTAGAGTCCCCAAGCGCCGCGTTTGGCCCGCTGCGACTGCCGCTCGAGAGACTCGAGTTTATCACGATGCTGGAAAAAAGTAGCTCCGTCAGGTGTCGGGACCGGTTTCTCTTTTGACCCCGGACCTTTCGTGTGGATACGGGCGAGGCCCTCTTCAACAAGACGGGTTCCGAGGTAGGTGCCGTCGGAGAGTTCAACAAAGCCGTAAACGCGATCGCCGTCGTAGACTCGCTCCCAGGAGGTGTAGACGGTGAAGGCCTTGCCCTCGAGCTGCTCTTTAGTGAACTTTTTGGCGGCCTTGCCAATGGCGACGGCTTCTTCGGATGAGATCCCTCCGAGGTCGCGGGCCTGATCGGCGACACGGCGCTGCTGATTCTCGTAGCGATCACTCAGGTAGCTCTCGGGCGCGTCGACAAAGTAGAGGCGCAACTCAAAGTCCCGGCCTCCTGCGCGGACCATGAAGCTGTCGCCGTCATTTCCGTCGCGGTCGACGAGGAGGGCGTCTCGAAAGACTTCGTAACCCCGGACTTTGGCGGGCGCCGTTACCGTTTTGGCCACCGTCTTCTTCGCCTCCGTGCCGGCGACGCCGGAAAGAGAGACTTCTTTGATTACTGCCGTGCCCTTTTCCCGGACCGGAGCATTAGACAGCTCAGTCGGGACCCGCGGCAAATGCTCGCGCTGCCAATACGCCGCACCCGCAACGACAAGGATGAGAACGAAGCGGATGAGGCGCTGCTTGCCCATGGCGGTCAGTCTTTCTTCTCCTGCACGACCGACTTGATGTAGAGCTCCCGCAATTGCTTGAAGTCCACCTCCGCCGGACTGGAAGACATGAGGTCGCTACCCTTGTTGTTTTTCGGGAAGGCGATCACTTCGCGGATGCTCGACTCGCCGCAGGCAAGCATGACGAGACGGTCGAGTCCGAGGGCGAGACCTCCGTGCGGCGGCGCGCCATACTGGAAGGCACCGAGGATGTGACCGAACATGGAGACCTGCTCCTCGTCGGTGACTCCGAGAACGCGGAACATCTTCGCCTGGAGATCGGCTTCGTGGATCCGGAGGCTGCCCCCGCCGAGCTCGTTCCCGTTGAGGACGACATCGTAGGCGGCGCCACGGATTTTACCGAAGTTCGCTTCGTCGTCGAGGAGAGCGACATCTTCGGGATGGGGGCGGGTGAAGGGGTGGTGGACGGCGTTCCATTTGCCCTCTTCCTTGTCATAAGCGAGGAGCGGGAAATCGATGACCCAGAAGAAATCGAGGATGTCGTCTTTACCTTCGTAGAGACTGGTCATCGTCGCGACTTCGAGGCGGAGGCGGCCAAGGACGTCGCAGACGACGTCCCACTGGTCACAGCCGAAGAGGACGAGGTCACCCTCTTCGATGCCGAGGCGCTCCGTCAGGGCGGCCTTCTCGGCGTCGTTGAAAAACTTCACGATGGGCGATTTCCACTCGCCGCCTTCGACCTTGATGTAAGCGAGGCCGCCGGCCCCGGCTTCACGGGCGATCTCTTCGAGTCGCTTGATCTGGCCGGTCGTGACCGAGGCGAATCCCTTCGCGTTGATCGCACGAACGACGCCGCCTTTTTCGAGAGTGCCCGAGAACACCTTGAAGGCGGACGCGCCGAAGACATCACCGAAGTCGAAGATTTCCATGCCGATGCGGCGCTCGGGCTTGTCGCTGCCATACTTGTCCATCCCTTCCTGATAGGTGATACGGGGAAAAGGCGTCGCGACGTCAGCCCCTCGCGAGACCTTGAAAGCGCGTACAAGAAGTCTCTCGATGATGGCGTAGAGATCCTCCTGCGTTACGAAGCTCGCCTCGATATCGACCTGGGTGAATTCGGGCTGACGATCGGCGCGAAGATCCTCATCACGGAAACAGCGGGCGATCTGGAAATAACGCTCGACCCCCGCGACCATGAGGAGCTGCTTGTACTGCTGCGGCGCCTGGGGCAGGGCGTAGAACTTGCCGGGGTTGAGGCGCGAGGGCACGAGGAAGTCGCGCGCTCCCTCGGGAGTGGACTTGGAAAGAATGGGCGTCTCGATCTCGAGGAATCCCATCTCGTCGAGGCCGTCGCGCATCGCCTTGGTGATGAGGTGACGGGTGCGGAGGTTGCGCGCCATGCGGGGACGACGCAGGTCGAGGTAGCGGTGCTTCATCCGCAAGTCTTCATTGCTGAGCTCTTTGTCGAGCTGGAAAGGGAGGACCTCGGACTTGTTGATGACTTTGAGTTCGGTCGCGACGAGCTCGATCTCGCCGGTCTCGATGGTTTTGTTCACCGTCGTCTGGCCCTCGATCTCGGGCCGGATATCGACCCGGCCGGTCACCTGAACGACGTCTTCGGAGCGCAAGGCGTGGCTCATCTGGGTGGCGACGGCATTTTCCTCGGAGCGGAAGACACACTGCGTCACCCCTTCGCGATCCCGGATGTCCATGAAGATGACGCCATGGTGATCCCGCACCGTATTGACCCAGCCGACCAGCGTGACCGTTTCACCGGCGTGGGATTTGCGGAGTTCGTTGCAGTGATGAGTTCGGTACATGGCTGAATAAAAAAGCGGTTGCTGCCCCAGAGTCGCGGGAGGCCGAGAAACTACCCCCCATCTGCGGGGGCGCAAGGGGGGCCGGGGCGGTTTCTTTGGGATGGGAGAGGGTGGGAGAGGGTCGGTCGAACTTATTTTCGCACGAGCTCTTTAGCTCGGTGGCTCAAATCCACTTCACCCCTCAAAACTCGATCTTTAATCCCTGACCCCTCCAGGCGTCGGCGACTTCCTTCTCCAGCGCTTCGTAGGTTCTGCCACGGAGGAGATGTTCCGCGTGGGCCGCCGTCAGATTTTCCAGGTCGCCGCGTCTTCCGCCAATGAGAGTTTTGATAAACTCGACGAGGTGTTTCCCGTCGCCTTCCCCGTCAAGACGGAGGAAGTAGTAGGCGATGACGTTCGCGCTGTTGTAGTTCTTCCCTCCCTCCCCCGCAGCAAGCTCCCCGGCCCATTCGGCATGGGTGATGTTCATCAATTTTTCCAGCCTCACCATTTGAAAATCCCGTCCCTGCCCGCGTGTCACCTCATCGACGATAGCGGCATTCATCGAAGAGAGTTTAAAGCGCCCGTTATCGTAGTCCTGCGATGAGACCACTTCGGCGATGCCTTCGGAGAGCCACGTCGGCATGGGTGTGGCCAGCCATCGCATCATGACCTGGTGGGCGATCTCGTGGGTAAGGGTCGTGCTGCGTTTCTTATGATCCACGATGAAGCGGGTCCCGGTGTATTCGACCCCGAGATTGGTTAGGGGCACTTTGATCACTCCGTCCATCTCATCTCCCCGCCGACTCCACGAAAACATGCCGCCGCTGCCCTCCATCCCGCCGTCGCTGTAATATTCGTCCTTCGACATGTAAAGCTTCGTGATGTAGTGGCCGCTGGCATTCGGCTTCGGGGCGAGACCGATCGGCATCTGATCGACGAAGTTGAAAGTGGCCTCGAAGATTCTCGCGAATTCCCGCACCACACTGGTCGAGAGCCGGTCCGGCGAGCGGAACTCAAAGTGGGGAGTCCGATAGACATAGGGGTCCTCGCTCTCCGACGTTTTCTCGACTTCCTCGATCTGTTCGACGGCCAGTTCGGAGACGACGTATTGAGGCCACACCCCAAGCTTGAGATCCTCGAAATTTCCCAGCGATGGGGCCATCCCGGGCTCACTCTCACCGGGTTTCTCTTTCTCTGCCGCCCAGTTTTTCGCAAAGGCCCGGTCAGCCTCGGAGAGTCGGGACAAGGGTAACTCAAATCGACCCCGATCGGTGTCGAGAGTGATTTTGTCGCCTTCGAGCTGGAAGATCGCCCCGGCGATTTTTTTCCCATCGGCACTGGTCCATTCCCGCATCGCCTCCTCCGCCACGGCGGGCACGGAAAGCGCGAAAAGCATCGTTAGAAAAATAGCACCGCGGGAATTCATGATCACGAGCGTAGGAAACCACGCTACCGTCGGCAAGCGCATTTTTCGCCATGACCTTTCTCCACCGGCTTCCTCTCTGAGAGTCGGAATTACATGGCGAACGGTCAGAACCTTTAGTTTATCTCCTCACGGCAAGTCCCTTAAGATTCCCGACAGGCTACTCACTGAGTTTTCTGAAAAACCGGTAACCGGTCACGCACAGGACTCCACCAATACCAATCCGAAAAAGCAATCTCGTCTGCGCTTCGCGAAATTTTTCAGGGTGAATATCACGGGTAATGTCTTCTTTCACCGCTCCACGCGAAGTCCTGTAAACGGCTTCGCCGGATCTATCATTGCCATACCAGACAGATCCCGAGATGAGAACGACCGCAAAGGCGCTTACCGCCAGAATCAGACAGAACCATTTGATCGCTCGAGGCGGAAGACTTCCGGATACGATCATTTCGCAGCGGGAAAAAGGCTCTGATCTCAATACTCCCCGCGATTCTTCCCGACACTGTCATCGGTCCACCAGTAGAGGATGCGGCCGCAGTTCTCGCAATGGGCGAGGCGGTTCTCGCCTTTGACTTCGACGACGGTCGATTTCACGACTTTCATGTGGCAGCCCTGACAGACTTCATCGACGAGACCGACGACGGCCATGCCGTTTTTGGAGTTAAAAAGACGGTTGTAGTTGTCGATGACGTGTTCCTCAATCGACCCGGCATGATTTTCGCGGTCGGCGACTTCGGCGGCTCGATCAGCCTTCAGTTTCGTGGCGAGTTCAGCGAGGTCTTCGAGTTCCTCTTTTACGGAGATCTCGTTTCCCTTTAGCTTCTCGCGGACGATCTCAAGGGCTTTACGCTGAAGGTCTGCCTTCTCCATCAGTTCCATTTCGCGGTCTTCGAGCCCGGTGATCTCGGCAGTGTAGCGTTCGATTTCGGTGCCCATGCGCTGGAATTCCTCATTTTTCCGCGTCTCGAACTGCTGCATCTTCAGCTTCGTGATGGAATCGCGGCGGGTCGCCACGTCGATCTCGAGATTTTTCACCGCCACCTCGGTGTGCTGCATCTCAAGTTTCGCGGCTTCGACGGCTCGCTGATCTTCGACCAGCTTGTCTTTGATATCGGCCGCTTCCACGGGAATTCCCGCCAATTCCTTGTCGATCGTTTTGATCTTCTGATCGTGGTGCTGAACGCGGAGGAGCTTCTCGACTTCGGGTAACATAAGAGTGAGGGCGGAAATCTGGAGTGCCGTGGGCTGGTCGCTCTATCAAACCGCACGCGGGACGATTTGCCAATCTAAATCAACCACTCGGGCAGACCGACCGTCGCCTCGACAGCGCGAGCGGATTCGAGACGACCGGGCCAGCCGCCCTCTTCCTCCGGCGGCAAACCAAACCAGGAACGACAGCCGCCGAAACTCGCGCGATCGGCGAGAATCCAGGGATCGGTGAGTTGCCACGCCTTCACCACCGCATAGGAAAGCCCGGGCTCGTCTCCCCACTCAAAACGCTCGCGCACGATCTCTTCTTTCCAGATGTGGTAAGGGTCGAGCTTCATCACTTCGTCCCAATCGGTTAACCGGCCGGTTCTGATCGCTTCGACGTAGACAGAAAAGACGATCTTACCCTCTTCTGCTCCCGCTTCGGGGATTTCGCGGAGTGAGCCATTAGAGAACGCTTTTACCTGCTGCGCCTGCTCGTGAAAGAGACTGGGAAAGAGAAAGAACTTTTCGTGAAGCCATTGAAATCCCAGTTTGCCTTCGGAAATCCCCCCTTTTCGCAGGATCACGCTTTGCTCCCCTGCAGCGAGAGCTTCGGCGACGAGTTGCCATTCCTTGAACGCGACAGGTCGCCACTCGGGGTCAAAATGCTTCATGTTGGCGGGGTGGTGACGTTCCCGCGAAAAGCCTGATTTTGCAAGAGACGCTCATTTTCCGTTGGAAAATCAAAACGGATGCTCTAATTTCCCACCCTGCCGGTATGGTCTCAAACCGTTCCGGGGGGTGAGATGGTGGCTGTAGCTCAGTGGTAGAGCCCCGGATTGTGATTCCGGTTGTCGCGGGTTCAAGCCCCGTCAGCCACCCCATTTCTCCCCTTTTTCAGATCCCGGCGACGTTGTAACCTGGAGTCGACACGATCTTTTCTACCTGCATGGATCCCATCGAGGCCACGATCAGTTACAAGTTCGCCAATTCCCTGCTCCTCGCCGAAGCGCTCACTCACCCCAGTCTCGCCCGCGAGGCAAAACGCTCGCGATTCGACAACCAGCGTCTCGAGCATCTGGGTGATGCAGTGATTCAGTTGATCTTAACGGAGGAACTTTTTCGCCTCTTTCCCGATTTCGGTGAGGGCCAGCTCACCAAAATGCGCAGTCGCCTCGTTTCACGCGAAGCGCTCTGCCAGTTCGCACAGAAGATATCCCTCGGACAATACCTTCTCCTAGGAAAAGGTGAACTCTCCAGTGGCGGACGAGAGCGCCCTTCGAATCTCGCCGACGCCTTCGAAGCTCTGTCCGGTGCCATCTATCTCGACGGTGGATTAGAAGCGGCGCGTGATTTCATTTTCACGAACTTTAGAGACCATATCGAAGAGATCACCGCCCAGCCCGAAGAAAAAAACCCCAAAGGTAGTCTCCAGGAATGTCTCCAGGCCATCACCCCGTCAAGCCCGACGTATCGCCTCGTCGGGCAGGAAGGTCCCGACCACCTAAAATTCTTCCTAGCTGAAGTGAAATGGGAAGGTCTCGTCCTCGGTCAGGGATCCGGTCGCAGCAAACAGGAGGCCGAGATAAGCGCAGCCACCGAAGCGCTCAGAGAACGCCGCTGGGAGGGGGAGAAAGTCTGTGAATAAGTGGTTGGTAAAATGGGACAACTCTGAACAACTTTAGCTTATTCACTGCGGCGACAGGATATCAACGGAGTTCACCTGGCACTTTCCACATTTTCATTCACAAGGTAGGGCGTTTCTCATCATGGAGTTGTGGCGGGAATCGAAAGTTATTCACGGATAGAAGAAGAAAGAAAGCTTTCCTAAAAAATGATTATCTTCTAAGAGGCGGTGAATAACTTTCGGGATCGATCGCTTCGAGCACTTCTGCCACACTGATTCCCGCAGGGGAACCATTCGCCGAACGCAGCACTTTCATCCTCGCCGAAACCGGAGCCCAGATTTTCGGATTGGTGGGCCCAAAGAGGAGGAGTCCCGCCGCACCTGCACTAGCCGCGAGATGGGAGACTCCGCTATCGTGTCCCAGAAAGTAGTCCACTTGCCTGTAGATGGCCCCCAAATCGACGAGCCGGTGTCCGCTTAGGTGAGTGTAGGGAAGCGGGCTCTCGTCCAGGAGAGCGCAAAACTGGGAGATGACTGATTCTTCAGCTTCACCGCTGGTGATGAGGAAGTGAGTTTTCTGATTGCCGGCATGTAATCCGGTAAGCACTTCGACCCAGGCTTCGAAGCTCCAGTTCTTTTTCGGACTGCCGCTTCCGGGATGCAAGGCAATGAGCGGGCCGGCTTTCTCGGCGGGCAGGCTTGCGAGGACAGGCGTAGCCGGGTAATCGAGGGAGAGAGCGGCATCGTCAAGAAACAGCGCAAGCTGTTCGAGTGGTTTGGCGAACTGTAGGGCTGCCGGGACAAATGGGGCGTCCTCGACAGGTCGGAAGGGACAGGCGACGAGCGTTTCGACTCCGGCGACCTTGAGATTGCCCGCGAAGTAGCCGTCAGGATCGTAGAGGTAGCTCACGACCACATCGAACCCGGCCAGATAAGCGCACCAGTCGGGATCCAGTTTCGCACCAGGAGCGAAGAAAGTGGCGAGGCGGGCGTCCTCGATGGACCGGACCCGATCGGCGAGGCCGGTTGCGACTGCGAGTTCGGCGATGGAGGGGTAACCGAGGATCTCGATCTCTGTCTCCGGCAGGGTTTCCCGCACGAGCCGGATCGCCGGCATCGTGAGGATGAAGTCTCCCACTGCGCCACCCCGAATGAAAAGAATCCTGCCCATGGAGGAGTGGTCTTTCAGGCAACCTTGAGCCATTCGAGAATGGCGGCGATTATTTCGTCGGGGGTGAGTTCGATTGGTAGAGTGAGGAGGCCGGAGCGCGGCGCGGGCTCCTCGAGAGTGGCAAACTGGCTGCGAAGCAGATCCGAGGTCATGTATTCGTGCTCACGGGCGTCGAGGCGTCCTTTGATGAGGTCGAACGAGCCGGCGAGATAGACGAGGCGGTGATCTGGAAAATCGTGGAAAAGAGTTTCACGGTAGAGTTCTTTTAGAGCAGAACAGGTGAGGACCGGGCTACGACTGGAATCAAGGACGACTTTCGCTTCCTCAATGAGCCTGTCGAACCATGGCAATCGATCGGCATCCTGCAGGGGGATGCCGGAACCCATTTTTGCCTTGTTTTCCGGGGGATGAAAATCGTCGCCTTCGAGAAAAACACCTCCGATTTCAGCGGCGAGGCGCTCGGCGATGGTGCTCTTGCCACAGCCCGAGACGCCCATGATGACGATGAAGACCGGGTTCATGGTATTTCTCACTCCAACTCCACGATCACCTCGATCTCAATCAGAGCGCCGAGAGGCAATCCGGCAACCTGGACGGTGGAGCGGGCGGGTTTGTGTCCGGCAAAGGCGACCTCGTAGAGAGGATTGATCTTCGGAAAATCCGCCATCTCCTTGAGGAAAACGGTGGCTTTCACGACTTGCGAGAGCTCTGCTCCCTGTGAAGCAAGGAGAGCGCGGATATTGACGAAGACCTGTTCGGCCTGCCCTTCAACGGTGGTCGCCTCGATTTTACCCGTGGCCGGGTCGATGGGAATCTGGCCCGAGCAGAAGAGGAGATTTCCCGTTTTCACCGCCTGGGAATAGGGACCGATGGCAGCGGGAGCGTTGGGGGCATTGTTGATCAGTTTCATGAAGAGATTTTGGGGGATACGCTACTGGAGGAGGCGGGGTGGTCAACTTCCTTGCGGACGACCCTTGGTTGGGCCGGGATGGCACAAGTGATTCATAAGCTCCTTGATCCATTTGCTCTGATAGCGATAGGGATTCCACACCATGCAAATAGTGCGCATGGGTTTTTCACCGTCAAAAGACCGGTAGACGCGCCGTTCGTCCGAGTCGAGGCGTCTCGCCATTTCGGGAATGATAGACACGCCGTGTCCCAGCGCGACCAACTCCTGTACGGTCGTGAGCTGGCTGATGCGGTCTACGGTGACGGGTTGCACGGACTGTTGCCGACAGTAAGAGGCAATGTTATCGGTGAGGCAGTGGGCCTCGTTGAGCGTGACGAAAGGATATTCTTCGACAGCCTCGGGGGTGATCTCATCGCAATCCACGAGCGCGTGGCCAGCGGGCACGACGAGAAAGAGCTCTTCGTCAAAAAGAGCAGCGACCTCGAGGTGCTCGGCGATGACGGGCAGCGCGAGGATCGCAAGATCGATTTCACCGTAATTGCAGCGCTTCAGGAGGTTCTCGGTCGTGTCTTCCTGTACGATGATAGAGATATCCGGGTGGAGTCCGGAAAAGGTGCGGAGTAGGCTCGGAAGGTAATAAGGGGCGATCGTGGGAATCGCGCCAAGGCGGATACGACCGTGGCGGCTCGCTTCGGAGATCAGGGAAAAGGTGTCCTCAACCATTTTCAGAATCTCTTTGGCCCGTTCGAGAAGCAGTTCGCCAAGATCAGTGAGAACGACCTCGCGTGGTTTTCTCTCGAACAGCGGCCGCCCGACTTGCACTTCGAGCTTCTGAATAGAGCGGCTCAGAGCTGACTGGGAAATATTCAATTCGGACGCGGCGCGCGTAAAATTGCGTGCCCTCGCCACCGCGACAAATTGCTCGAGCTGCTGGAAATCGATCTCTGTTCTCACACGACAGTTTAGCTATTCGCTCTGCGCATTGCAAGAATTCAAACAATGCATTGGATGCATACTGAGTTGAGCCGTAATACAGTAGCGGATTGCGCCCTCGCAGAATCCAAACTCCAAACCCCATGAAAGCCATGAAGAAAAAACACCCGACTGCCTTCCTTTCTCTACTGATGCTGGCGCCGTTTGCGTTGGTCTCAGCGCAGGAGCCCAAGGCCGAAAAGAAACCAGATGAAGCCGCGAACGACATCAGTAAATGCCCCGTGATGGGAGCCAAGCCCGCCAGTTCCAACCGACACACTGCCGCTGGCGCCATGTCGAACGGTTACTGGTGGCCCGAGCAGCTTAATCTCCAGATGCTTCATCAGAACTCCGCGAAGAGCAATCCGATCGGCGAAAGCTTCAGCTACGCGGAGGAGTTCAACAAACTCGACCTCGCCGCCCTGAAGAAAGACCTCACTGAATTGATGACGACCTCGCAGGACTGGTGGCCCGCCGATTACGGCAACTACGGTCCGCTTTTCATCCGCATGGCCTGGCACAGTGCCGGGACCTACCGGGTGAGCGACGGTCGCGGCGGCGCCTCGGATGGAACGCAGCGTTTTGCTCCGCTCAACAGCTGGCCCGACAACGCGAACCTCGACAAGGCGCGTCGTCTCCTCTGGCCGATCAAACAGAAGTATGGGCAGAAGATTTCCTGGGCCGATCTCATGGTCCTGACCGGGAACGTTGCCCTCGAGACCATGGGCTTCAAGACCTACGGCTTTGGTGGAGGACGCGAAGACGTCTGGGAGCCTCAGCAGGACATCTACTGGGGCGCCGAGACCGAGTGGCTCGGCGACAAGCGCTACAGCGAAGATCGCGAGCTCGAGAATCCCCTCGCCGCCGTGCAGATGGGTCTCATCTACGTGAACCCCGAGGGTCCCAACGGCAAACCTGATCCTCTCGCGGCGGCGAAGGACATCCGCGAGACTTTTGCCCGCATGGCCATGAATGACGAGGAAACGGTCGCGCTTATCGCCGGTGGTCACACCTTCGGGAAAGCCCACGGAGCGACCACCCCCAAGGGCAACGTCGGTGTCGAACCCGAAGGTGCCCCACTCGAAGAGCAGGGCCTCGGTTGGAAAAACACCTATGGCAAAGGAAACGCCGGGGACACCATTACGAGCGGTCTCGAAGGTGCCTGGACCTCCACCCCCATGGTCTGGTCGCACGGTTACTTCACCAATCTCTTTGCCTTTGAATGGGAGCTGACGAAGAGCCCCGCCGGTGCCCACCAGTGGAAGCCGAAGGGTGACGCTGCCAAGGACACTGTGCCCGATGCACACGACCCCGCGAAGCGCCACGCGCCCATGATGTTCACGACCGATATCGCGCTGAAAGAAGATCCCATTTATCACGAGATTTCGAAGCGTTTCCTCGAGAACCCCGATCAGTTTGCCGCCGCCTTCGCCAAGGCCTGGTACAAACTGACCCACCGCGACATGGGACCGGTCGCCCGTTACCTCGGCCCTGAAGTGCCGAAAGAGCCGCTCATCTGGCAGGATCCTGTCCCCGCTGCGGACCACGAACTGATCGGAGAAGCTGAAATCGCCAGCCTCAAAAAGCAGATCCTCGCTTCGGGCCTGACCGTTCCCCAACTTGTCTCCACGGCGTGGGCTTCGGCCTCGACCTTCCGTGGATCTGATTTGCGCGGTGGCGCCAACGGAGCACGCATCCGTCTCGCACCCCAGAAAGACTGGGCGGTGAACCAGCCCGAGAAGCTCGCCAAAGTCCTCACCGCTCTTGAGAAAGTGCAGGCTGACTTTAACGGAGCGCAGAGTGGCGGGAAAAAGGTTTCTCTCGCGGATCTCATCGTCCTCGGCGGCAACGTCGGGATCGAAGAAGCCGCGAAAAAGGCCGGTCACAAGCTCACCGTTCCCTTTTCAGCCGGACGCACCGATGCGACCCAGGAGATGACCGACGCCGAGTCCTTCGCCGTGCTGGAACCAACCCAGGATGGCTTCCGTAATCACCTCGGGAAAGAGCTCGATCGTCCCGCACCCGAGAATCTCGTCGACCGGGCCCAGTTGCTCGGGCTCACCGCTCCCGAGATGACCGTGCTTGTAGGGGGGCTGCGTGTTCTCGAGACCAATGTCGGCCACCCTGACCTCGGTGTCTTTACGGCCCGTCGCGGCCAGCTCACGAACGACTTTTTCACCAATCTGCTCGACATGGGCACCGAGTGGAAAGTCTCGGAAATGTGTGAACATTTCTATGAAGGACGGGATCGGGCTAGCGGCGATGTCAAGTGGACTGCTACCTCTGTCGATCTCGTCTTCGGGTCGAACTCCCAGCTTCGCGCCATTGCCGAAGTTTACGGCAGTGCCGATGCGGAAGGGAAGTTCGTCGCCGACTTCGTCGCCGCCTGGACCAAGGTCATGAACGCCGATCGCTTTGATCTGAAATCCTGATCCGGCGTGACCCGGCACCAGGGGTTAGCCCTGACATTCACCCCATTCCGGCCGACCTTTTCCGGCCGGGGTGGGTTTTTTTGTTTTTGACCCGCCTTTTTTTGGCCGCGCCTCGCGTCCTCGCAGGATCTCGCGACAAAAGGGTGAGCAATGCAGGTTGGAATCCCCCCCGCGAATCCGTGACTCGATCCGGTGGGAGATCCGCTGCAGAATGCCTTCCCTGTGATCTTGATCTGTCAGTCTCTCATCTTCCGTAGTGCCCTCGCGACAGGCATACTCCTTTTGGCGCCAGGGTTGCCTGGAGAGGAACCGGGGCGGGAGTCTTTTCCTCTCCCGGAACGAGTGACCGAAGAAAATTTTGCCGCCCTGCGTCAGCGCTCCCCTTTTCTTCGGACTCTTGACGTCTCAAAGTCTCTCATCATCACCGGTGTCGCCCGTATCGATGCCGAACCTCTTGCGACCGTCCTCGATGTCGAGACGAGACAGTCGTCAGTCGTCTCGCTGAACCGGGTTAGCCCTGAGGGATGGCAACTGGTCGAGGTAAAGGGAGATCTCTCCGACATCGAGACGCTCACGGCGAGGATACGCATGGCGGGGGGCGGCGAAATTTTTTCGATCCGTTATGAAAAAGCACCACCGCCTGTAAAGGGCAGCGCAGGGGTGATGGTCTCGAATCGTGTCGGCAACGGTACTGCCGGAGGCGGAACCGGACCCCATGGCGGGCCCGATCCCCGCGTCCTCACCCCGGACCAGATGGCAGACGCCCGAAACGCGGCCAAAAACATCCGCGAGGGGTTCAAGGCCGACGGTTACGGCGACAATCAGACGATTCCCCCCGAAGTCGTCTCGAAGCTTGAGCGGCTCTCGGTTCAGCAGCGGGAAAGCATCAACGTGAAGATGTATGAATACCGCAACCGCGGACTCGGTATGCCGGAACGCCAGCAAATCTACAATCGCCTGCTCGATCAGGAAACCGGGCGTCGCTGATGCCGGGGCGGTGGCCAGAAGGATGATGGCCAACGGGGACGCCGCCTCATCAAAGAGGGCTGAATGTTAGTCTTCACCAGATGGACGGTTGGCCTTTAGGGCAGGGCCGGCTTCAGACGGGTCTGGCCGTCCTCCGCGACGGGATAGCGCGATCCGTGGGCCTCGGTTTGCGCGATGAGTCCCTCCATGAGGCGCCGCAGGTCGTCCGGTCGCCTCGTCGCGAGGTCGTTCTGCTCGAAGGGATCTTCCGCGAGGTTGAAAAGTTGATAGCGCGCTCCGCCGGACTGGATGAAACCTCCGTGGGTCGGCACCTCTGGCAGATAGTGGTAGATCACTTTCCAATCTCCGTCGCGCCAGACGGTGAAGTAATTACTGCGATGCGGACCGTGCGGGTAATGCATTAGAAATTGCTCCGGGCGCGAGGCGTCGGTTTTCCCGGCGAGGAGTGGCTGGAGGGCATTACCATCGACGGCGTGCGTGGAGGGCGTCTCGACTCCGGCGATCTGCAGCAGGGTTGGAAAAAGGTCGGTGACATTTGCGACTTGCGACTGGATCGCACCGGCGGGTATGGGCAGGGCCTTTTGTAGAGAATTGTCAGGATCGGACCTGGCCCAGGCGGCAATGAAAGGCACACGCATCCCGCCCTCGTAATGGGTTCCCTTTTTACCGCGGAGCGGAGCCGCAGAGGCGACCTCGTGCTGGTCCCCGAGGGGCGCGTCGGATCCATTGTCCCCGAGAAAAATCACGAGGGTTTCCTCGGCCACGCCGAGCGCTTCGAGATGGTCGAGGAGGTCGCCGAGTGATTTGTCCATCCCCTCGATGAGCGTGGCGAAGGCCTGGGCCGCTGCCGGTTTGCCCGAGTCCGCGTAATGCGCCGCAAAGCGCGGATCGGAATCGAAAGGCGAGTGGACGGCATAATGAGCGAAATGGAGAAAGAAAGGTTTGCCCGAATCAACCGCCGACTTCAGCGCGGCATTGGCTTCGATGGTGAGGGCTTCTGTCAGGAAGGTTTCAGTGCCGTGGTATTTCTCAAGGCCGGGCACGGCGTGAAGGGCGCGTTTGCCGCTGCCACCGTAGTTCTTCTCTCCAAAATAGCTGCCGGGCGCGCCGAAAGAGGCACCGGCGATGTTGCGGTCGAAGCCGATTTTCGAGGGATCGGCCCCGTCGAATTCGCGCGGCGCGAAGTGCCCCTTGCCGACGTGAATGGTGCGGTAGCCTCCCGCGCCGAGGAGACCGGGCAGAGTCGTGTCGCCCGGCTTCAGGCCCTCCCAGGTCCAGTCCGGCGCACCCTGGGGTCCCGCATTGTTGTTTTCCGGATTGATCCAGTTGGTCGCTCCGTGGCGAGCGGCGTTCTGCCCGGTGAGGATGGAGATGCGGGTCGGTGAGCAGACGCTCATCGCATAGAATTGATTGAACCGTATCCCCTGTCGCGCGAGCCGCTCCATCGACGGGGTGCGGTAGTAGTCGTTGAGCGGATATCGCTCGGGCTTTCCGTCCGCTCCGGTGAGGAAAGGCACCGAGGTGTCCATCAAGCCCATATCGTCAATGAGGAAAACAACGAGGTTCGGTCGCTCTGCCGCCGGGGCGATCGAACCGAGAGCGGCGAGGGCAAGGATGATGAGGTGTGAACGGGGGTTCATAACAGGGATAGCGGAACCTTTTCGAACCGAGATGTCAAGGGAGGGGATGGGAGAACGGCACCAGTTTAAGCCGCCTTATCGGCCAAAAAGCGTTAAGAATACCGAAGTAAAAGGGCGGAGAACCCGGCTCCGCCCGCACTTCCGGGAACGGTTCACCGGGACGGTTAGGTTCCTTGCCCGCGCTCGTCCTGCCCCGGGATAAGCCCGAGGACGACTTATTCTGCGGGTGGAATCTCTCCGTCCCGCTGGAAGGCCTGCCAGTCGGCGGCGTAGGCGGCGTTGATGAGCCACGAGGCCGTGGCCTTGTCAGCGGGGAAGTCGACAAAGGGCGCGATCTTCAGATCCTGATAGCCGCCTTTGTCACTGTCCCAGTTTTGACCGAGATGGCCGCTTTCCACCGCCGGCGTTTTTAAGCTCACGGCTCCCGTTCGCGGATCAGCATCGGCGGGCACCCGCGCGGTGAAGGTGTGCCGGAGAAACGAAAACACGAGCGGCCAGGTCTTTTCGCCGGGACCATGACCGGTCTTCGGCTCGACCGCGAAGTTCCACAGCGCCCCGTGCTTCTCCCGCAGGGCGGGAACGACGGCGAGATTCTCCGCTACCGACGGGCGCGCGAGAAAGTGGTCGTCCTCTCCGAAGATGACCAGCCCCGGCACCTGCGCCGCACCCGGCTGATAAACCTGAAAGGTGATGCCGGGCCGCATTGAGATCCAGCCCCAGACGCGCTCGGGCTCGTAAGAGGGGAAGACGGCGGAAAATCCAGTCCCGTTCGAGTGACCGTAGAGAAAGAGCGGCGCGTGCTCCAGTTCGGGGTGGCCGCTTGCTTCGCCAAATGTCCTGAGGTGATCAAAGAGCAGCGTCTGTGGCCAGAAGCCACGCTGCATGGGGTTGCCGGTGAACTTGAAAAGGCCGAGGCTCAGTTCGGTGGCGAGGGATCGGAGGTCGGCCCGGCGGAAGAGCGGCTCGCCGCTGCCGTGACCGGAGATGGCGACGATGCCTTTCACTGTCTTGACGCCGTCGGGCAGCCAGAGGTCGAATCGTACTTCCTCGCGGCGGCCTTCGCCCTTCTCCTGTACGGCCGCAGCCCATGGCGCGTTGCTGATTTTCCAGTCCCAGTTGCGCCCCACGACCTGCTGCGGATCGGGTGTGCCCCATTTGGACTCGTCAAGCACGCCATCCCAGCTTTTGGTGTTCTTCGACTGGACGTTCGCGCTCACCCAGCTGATGCTGTGGCATTCGGGAAGAGACTCAAAGCGGCTCCACTCTGTGCCGCCGTCCGCGCTTCGCGGCTCGGTCCACTGACGCTCGATCCAGGGAATAACTTTTTCGGCCCATTTTGCTCCGTGCTCGCGCAAGCCCTTTCCCGAGAAGTGAACGCCCTGACCCCCCCGCTCGCGCAGCTCGCCCTTGAGCGCGTCCGAGTCTGGACCCTCAAGGGCGATGCCGTCGCGGGCGAGCGAAGCCTGTGCGGCGCGGATGTCGTCGCTGCCCTCGTCGCCGGGCACGTGGTAACTCGCCTGTGCGACAAACCAGGGAACTTCCCATCCGATCTCGCGGCGCGATTCGCGGAGGATCGTTTCGAGATACTGCCGGTAAAGATCCCCCCGCAGGGTGCGGGTCGGATCCTTCTGATTCGCATCGCTCTCGCCCTGATGCCAGAGCACGGCGCGGAAGCCGCGCGGACCGAGCGGCTTCATCCGGGCGAGGAAAGTCTGATAGGCGTCGCCCTTGCTCATCCAGAGACCATCGGGACGCTTCTCGACCCGGCTTTCGATCGTCGGCGGATTCGGAAAGGTCGCGCCCTTCGGCAGCCATTCGCGCACGCTCGTCGCCCCGATCCCGCAGGCGACAAAGCCGATCGGCACGCCGAGTTTGCGGGCGAGTTCATCGCCAAGCGGCGGCAGAAAACTGCCTCCACCTCCGCTCGCGCCCGGCTGCGGATCCTCGGCGAGGCGCCACGTTGTGCCGTCGAAGGATGCGACGAGACCGGTCTGCGGAGTTTGTTTTTCTTCGCCGTGATTGGCCGAGTTCGACTGACCCGCGACGACGAAGACCTCGCCGACGCCGACGTGGGGGACCTTGCCGAGGGCGATTTCCTTGCCATCCAGCATGATACGGACCTCCAGTGTCCACCAACCACCTGCGGGGGCCTCATACGAGGCGATGATTTTTCTTCCTTTCACCGAATTGACCTGAAGCCAGGGCATCTGGCGGGTTTCGTTAACCACCCGGACCTGAACCGCCGCCTCGGGTGAAACGTCCTCCGACAGTTCACCCGTGATGCGCAGCAGTCCCTTCCCCGGGGTGGCGCGCTGCACCACCTGATGCGCGAGAGGTGATGTCAGGGTCAGCTCGATGGCGTGCAATCCCGTTGCCAGCGAGAGCAGGAGGGCGAGGAGCAGAAAGGTCGGGAAATGTTTCATGGGTTGAATTGAGGCGGGTTGAGAGTTGGGATCAAAAGGACGGGGGATTTACTTAAGCTCGGGGATTACCCCGTAAACAGATTCAAACAATCCGGCGCCCCCTAAAGTGGCGAGCCTCAGTGCCATCGCTGAGGACATGGGGATCGCCGCTGTGGATGAGTTTTACCTGTTCCGCTTTGCGTATGCCCCGCAAAAACAGAGCAAGCCTGCATCGGTAAAATAGATCTTGGGCGATTTGATGGCCCGCTTGCCGAAATTTTCGAAATAGGGTGGAAGTTACGGTGTGATGGACCTCTCAAACGAGGGCATGACGGTTAGGAAAGAATGTCTTTCAGCACGTGTCCGTGCACGTCGGTGAGGCGATAGTCGCGGCCCTGAAAGCGGGAGGTGAGGCGGGTGTGGTCGAGACCGAGGAGGTGGAGCGCGGTGGCATTGAGGTCGTGGATGTGGACGGGGTCTCTGACGATGTTGTAGCTGAATTCGTCGGTTTCGCCGTGGACGTGGCCGCCTTTCACGCCCGCGCCGGCCATCCAGACGCTGAAGCAGCGCGGGTGGTGGTCGCGGCCGTGATTGTCGGGGGTGAGGACGCCCTGCGAATAGACGGTGCGTCCGAATTCGCCGCCCCAGATGACGAGGGTGTCCTCCAGCATGCCGCGCTCCTTGAGTTCGGCCAAAAGGGCGGCGGTGGGTTGGTCGGTGTCGTGGCACTGGCTCTTGATGCCGCTGGGAAGATTGTTGTGCTGATCCCAGCCGCGGTGGTAGAGCTGGATGAAGCGCACCCCGCGCTCGGCGAGACGACGGGCGAGGATGCAGTTCGCGGCGTAGGTGCCGGGCTTTTGGGATTCGGGGCCGTAGCGGTCGTAGATGTCGGCGGGTTCTTTGGAAAGATCGGCGAGGTCGGGCACGGCGGATTGCATGCGGAAAGCGAGCTCGTACTGATCGATGCGGGCCTGCGTCTCGGGATCGTGATAGTCGGCGGACTTGAGCCGGTTCAGCGCGGCGACGTCGTCGAGCATGGCGCGGCGGCGTTCGGTGGTGATGCCGGGCGGATCGGAGAGGAAGAGCACGGGGTCTTTGCCGGAGCTCATGCGCACACCCTGGTACTTCGACGGCAGAAAACCGCTCCCCCACATGCGCTCGTGCAGCGGCTGCGCATTGGTGGGTCCGCTGGGACGGGAAATGAGTGCGACAAAGGCGGGCAGGTCGGCGTTGTCCGAACCGAGTCCGTAGGACACCCACGAGCCGAACGCGGGGCGTCCGCCGATCTGGTGCCCGGTCTGCAGCAGGGTCATCGCGGGATCATGGTTGATCGCCTCGGTGTGCAGGGAGCGGACGAGGCAGATCTCGTCGGCGAACTTCGCGGTGTGCGGCAGCAGTTCGCTCAGCCACATGCCGCTTTGGCCGTGTTGCTGAAACTGGAAGACCGAGGGCGCGACGGGGAAACGTTTTTGTCCCGAGGTCATTCCGGTGAGGCGCTGCTCGCCGCGCACGGAGTCCGGCAGGTCCTTGTCGAACTGCGAGGCGAGGCCCGGCTTGTAGTCGAAGAGATCGATCTGCGACGGCGCCCCGGCCTGGGTGAGCCAGATGACGCGTTTTGCCCTCGGAGCGAAGTGCGCGGCGGGGGAGGCGAAGAGTCTCGGATTCGCGAGGGAGGCGAGGGCGAGGGTTTTGAGCCAGTTGCGTCGCGAAAACGGCGCGAGGGAGGATTCGGTGCTCATGAAGTTACTCTTTGGTAATGGTTTCGTCGAGATTGATGAGGGTGCTGGCGAGCAGGGTGTAGGCCGCGAGCTCGGCGGGGTTCAGCGTTTCATCGGTGCCGGCCTCGCCGACGGCAAGGAACTGTTTGGCCGCTTCGGGGTCTCCGGTGAAGTCCTTGATGGACCGCTTCATGGCGGCGGTGAGAACCTCGAGTTCCTCCGGGCCGGGGTTCCTTGCGAGGAGCAGGCGAAATCCAAGCGCGAGCCGTGACTCGACCCCGGGTCCGCCTTCCCGGATCATGCGCTGGGCGAGGTGGCGGGCGGCTTCGACATAGGTGGGGTCGTTGAGGAGGTTGAGCGCCTGCAGCGCGGTGTTGGAGCGGGAGCGCCGCAGGGAGCAAGTCTCGCGGAAGGGTGCGTCGAAGAGCAGCATCCCGGGATGGGGCACGCTGCGCTTCCAGTAGGTGTAAAGGCTGCGACGGTGCAGGTCGTCGCCGCTGCCCTGCTGGTAGGTAGCCTTGGGGTTGTCGCGCTGCGCCACGACCTGCTCATAGAGACCGGGCGGATGATACGGTTTCACACTGGGACCGCCTATCGTCGGGACCAGTAGGCCGCTGGCGGCGAGGGCCTGGTCGCGGATGACCTCGGCGCTGAGGCGGTGACGCGGACCGCGCGAGAGGAGCAGGTTCATCGGATCCGCTTCCGCGCTGCCGCCCGCGAAACGGGAACTCTGCTGATAGGTCGCGCTGGTCACGATTCTTTTCACGAGCGCCTTCACATCCCAACCGCTCTCCTGAAAGGTGAGGGCGAGCCAGTCGAGCAGCTCGGGGTGGCTGGGGAGCCCGCCCTGGGAGCCGAAGTCCTCGCTGGTGCTGACGAGACCGGTGCCGAAAAAGTGCTGCCAGTAGCGGTTCACGACGACCCGCGCGGTGAGCGGATTCTCCGGACTGACGAGCCACTTGGCAAGACCGAGACGGTTCCGCGGCAACCCGTCCGCGAGCGGAGGCAGGACGGCGGGAGTGGCGGCGGCGACCTGCTCGCCGGGCTTGTCGTAGGCGCCTCGCATGAGAAGGAAAGTGGGGCGCGGCTCCCCCAGCTCCTCCATGACGAGCGTGGTGGGGATCTCCGCTTCCGCCTCCGCGATCGCTTTTTTTAAGGCCGATACTTCGTCGGCGAGGCGGCGATACTCCGGCATCTGCGCCAGGCGGAAGTCTGTGAGCTGCTTGCGTTCGGCGTCCGATCGCTGCGCGGACTCTTTCGCGGCGATGGCGAGGATGCTGGCGGGCGCGATGAGTTCCGTCGGACTCGTCGTGGCAAAAAAGCGCCATTGCGAGGGACCCCCGGCGTTCTCGACGCTCAGCGTGATTTCGATCTCAGCGCCAGCGAGGGCTGACTCGAGTTGGAAGAGGGCCTGCACGGGCTTGTCGGGAGCGACGGAGAGCACGGAGCGGGTCTTGCGGTCGCTGTCGAGCACCTGGATGTGGGCGGCGTCGATGGAGCGGAGCTTGCTCTCGCCGACCTTCAACTCGCTCCACTGGAAACTGGCCGAGGGAGCCGTCGTGGCGCATTCGAGACGCAGCGCGGTGATATTTCCTCCCGGAATTCCGACCCTGATGACGATGTCGTTTGCCCGGGTTTCCTGCGGTCCGATCTGGACGGCCTTGTCCGCGATCTGCGGTGGATTGTCGCCGCCGCCGGCCTTCAGGGGCTCGAGCGGCTGCCAGTCTATCGTCGCGGCCGCGAGTGCTTTGGCCCATGGTTCCAGATCGCCCGCCGCGAGGCTCTTGAGCTTGTCTTCGACCGGTTTCAGCTTCGCCGTCAGCCCGCCGATTTTGGCCTCCAGTTCGGGTGCAGGCAGCTTGACGAAGGGCGGGGCATTCGTGCGGACGGGATTGCTGTAGATCCCGATACCGCGTTCGGGGACGTTGTGGAAAAAAGCCTTCATCGCGTAGAAATCGCGCTGAGTGATGGGGTCGTACTTGTGATCGTGGCAGCGGGCGCAGTTAAAGGTCTGACCGAGCCAGACCGCCGCCGTCGTCTCGACGCGGTCGGCGGTGTATTCGGCGAGGAACTCCTCCGCGATGATGCCGCCCTCTTCGTTGAGCATGTGGTTGCGATGGAAGCCGGTGGCGATCCTCTGATCGAGCGTGGCATTCGGCAGGAGATCACCCGCGAGTTGTTCGATGGTGAACCGGTCGAAGGGCAGGTTCGCATTGAAGGCATCGATGACCCAGTCGCGCCACGGCCACAACTCGCGGTCGCGATCCACCTGGTAGCCGTTCGTGTCGGCGAAACGAGCCGCGTCGAGCCAGCCGACGGCCATGTGCTCGCCGTGGTGCGGCGACTGGAGGAGCCGGTCGATGTAGGTCGGCAGATCGGGATCATCCGACAGATCGGAGGCCTTCGGGGGCAGTCCAGTGAGATCCAGAGAAAGGCGGCGGAGGAGTGTCTCGCGCGAGGCGGGCCGGGATGGCTGGAGACCCTTCTCCTGCAGCCCGGCAAGGATGAAGTCGTCGATCGAGTTGCCCGTGCCCGATTTCACAGGCGGGACAAAGGCCCAGTGCGCTTCGTATTCCGCGCCTTCGGCGATCCATTGCCTCAGCGTTTCCTTCTGCTTCGCCGTGAGCTTTTTGTGCGAATCCGGCGGCGGCATGACCTCGTCCTCGTCCTCGCTCAGAATGCGGGCGACGAGCGCGCTGGCATCGACCTCGCCGGGAACGATGGCCGGGTCACCGGACTTGGCCGGTTTCATCGCCACCTCGCGGGCATCGAGCCGCAATCCTGATTTCTGATTGGCCGTGTCCGGACCATGGCAGGCAAAACAGTTGTCCGAAAGGATGGGGCGGACGTCACGGTTGTAACGGACCGGCTCCCCCGAAAGCGGCTCGGCCAGCGTCGCGAAAAGGATCGCGGCGCAGAAAGGGATGGGGTGTCTCATGGCGTGGGGCTTGGGTGAGGGAAAGGGAGGAAGAGGCTCGGTCGGATTGTCATGGCTTCTCAAAGGGAACGGAAATCTCACGCAAACGCCTCTGGACTTCCACAGGACTCACGCCCTGCACGGACGTTTTGTCTCTCTGCGTCATCGCGGCGGCGGTGCCGGCGGCTTGGCCGAGCATCATCCAGGTCGGTTCGACGCGGAGGGAGTTGAAGGCGACACGGGAACTGCTGAGGGCACTGGTGACGAGGAGATTCTCACACTCGGAGGCCTTCGGCGTGAGAGCTCGATAAGGGATTTCATAAATGGGCGGGATGACGAGATAGCCCCCTTCATTAATGACCTCTTTGCCGTCGGGCGTGGCGAGGCGGCGCACGACGTGAGAGTCCACCGGAAAGCAGCCGAGGGCGATGGCGTCGGGTTTGGCGAGGTCATCGAAGAGATCGCGCTGCGTCATGACGAAGTCGCCGATCATGCGGCGGCCCTCGCGGGCGTAGAGGTCGTAGGGCCAGTGTCCGTTGTCGGTGAACTCATCCTTTGGCAGGCCCCACTGCCGGAGATTTTGCCGGATGGACACGGGCACGGACGCATCGGTGCGCAGGAACCAGAGCATGCGGTGGGTGTAGTCA
>JANQVJ010000058.1 GCA_030730365.1 Verrucomicrobiales bacterium | reverse complement strand
TCTCGGCTCGGAAGACGCCGCCAACCTGCTTCTAACAGCTCTCCTTTCCCAAGGCCACGTTCTTATCGAAGGCCCGCCCGGCATCGGCAAGACATCGCTCGCCCACACCCTCGCCACCTCCATCGGCGGCACCTTCAAGCGCGTCCAGTTCACCCCCGATCTGCTCCCCGCCGACCTGCTCGGCTACTCGCTCTACCGCATGGACCGCGGCGACTTCGAATTCATCCCCGGCCCCGTTTTCGCTCATTGCGTCCTCGCCGATGAAATCAACCGCACCTCGCCACGCGTCCAATCCGCGCTGTTAGAGTGCATGAACGAGCACCAGGTCACGCTCGACGGCGTCACCCGCCAACTGCCCGAGCCCTTCTTCGTCATCGCCACGCAAAACGACAGCGACCGCCACGGCACCTTCCCGCTCCCCGAGCCGCAACTCGACCGCTTTCTCCTCTCCATCCGCATGGATCTTCCTTCCTCGGAAATCCAGCAACGCATTCTGTTAGATCACGCCACCGGAGAGATCAACGGCAAGTCCGCCACCGAAGCTCTCATCCATCCCGACGAAGTCCTCGCGCTTCAAAACGAAGTCCGCCGGATCCCCCTGCACGAATCGATCGCCGCCTACATCACCGCATTATGTGAAAGCCTGCGTCGCCTCGCAGGCAGCGACTCTTCCGTCTCCGTGCGTGCATCGCTCGCCGTCATGCAAGCCGCCCGTTCAGCTGCCTTCCTCGAAAGCGCCGCCGCCGTCCACCCGGACCACGTCCAACAAGTCTTCCCCGCCGTCCTCCGCCACCGCCTCGTCCCCGCCGACGGCTCCGACCCGCTACCGCTGATCAAGACAGTGTTAGAAAAAACGCCAGTGCCATAAGGAGAGCGGGCAATTCTGCCCGCACAATCCACTCAGACACATCGCCCTTCATTCCAGCATTGGGGAACAGGAATCAGGGGTCAGGAATCAGAAAGACAATAGACGCTATCGCGACCCTCTTGCCTTTCCGCCCTCCGACCTCCGCCATCCCTCAAAAAAACTTTCCCCTTCCCATCCCCTCCCAATCAAGTTACCTCCCCGCCGTCTTGAACCACAAACGTCCCATCGCCCGTCTCCGAGTCCTCGCCATTTGGCGTGTGGCTGCCGGCTGCGTGTGATGTGATTTTAAAGATAACACTTCCACCCACCCGGCGCCGCATGCGGATCGCCGGGTTTTTTATTTCCCGGAAATCACACGGCCTCACTCCTTCCGATGACTTCCACTCCTTCTCAAAAGACCAGCATCCTCCTGATGCTTGGCTCCGTCGTGCTCTTCGCGATCAACGTGCTGCTGATCCGCGGACTGAGCCTCTACTTCCCCGCCGCAGATGGCTGGGTCGCCTCGCTTTTCCGGGGAATCGTCGGACTCATCATCGTCGGTGCCCTCTTTCACGGTCGCGGACTCCAGTTCACGCACCTTTTCACCAAACCTCTTCTGATCATCCGCGGACTGATGGGCGGATTCGGCATTCTCAGCTTCTACATCACCGTCGTCCATCTCGGTGCCGGGCGCTCGGTCATCATCAATCTGAGCTACCCGATGTTCGGCTCCCTCTTCGCCGCGATCTGGCTGAAAGAATTCCTGCCAATACGCTCATGGCTCTGGATGTTCGCAGGCTTCACCGGTCTGGTCATCTTTCTCGAAATCGATCTGCATGCGGGCGTCAATCTCTACGACCTCCTCGGCCTCGCCGGAGCGATCGCTGCCGGCATCGTGGTCGTGCTGATCCGCCAGCTCCGGCACAGCGAGCACACCGCCACGATCTACGCTTCCCAATGCTTCGCCAGCGCCATGTTCGCCGCCTGGCCCGCCTTAGGCCCAACCCTTTCCCTCCCGGGAAATGCCGTGCTGCTCATGATCGTGGGCGCCGCCATCGTCGCCATCGCCCAACTCGCCATGACCCACGCCTACCGGACCTTGTCCGTCGCGCGCGGCTCATCGATCCAGATGATCCTTCCGATTATCACCGCCCTCGGAGGCTTCATTTACTTCGACGAGCATTTCACCTCCATCGAAATCCTCGGTGCCGCCCTCACCCTCCTCGCCACCTGGCAGGTCATCCGCACCCCTGCCCCCACCATCGAGCCCGCCCCAAGCTGTTCGTAGTTCCGCCTTTAGGCGGTCCGCCTCACCCAATCGCCTTCTCCCAACCTTCCAGTCCAAGAAAACCAACGATTCTCCCTTATTTCACCCCGTCTTGCACTCCGTCCCATTTCCCACTAAACAACCCGCTTTCCTAAATGAGTCACATCCTACCAACCTACGGCCGCTTTCCTCTCACCCTCGTCAAAGGTGAGGGCACCCGCGTGTGGGACGAGGCAGGCAAGAGCTACCTCGACTTCTGCTCCGGCATCGCCGTCTGCGCCCTCGGTCATTCGCCAAAGGTTTTGGTCGACGCGATTTCCAATCAAGCCGCGACCCTGATCCACTGCTGCAACCTCTACCACATCCCGCAGCAAGAAGAACTCGCCACACTCATCGTAGAAAAGCACGTCAAGCTCCCGGGGAAAGTTTTCTTCTCGAACTCCGGTGCCGAATCCAACGACGGCCTGATCAAGTCCGCCCGCCGCTACGGCCACGCCAACCCGCAAGCCGACGGCTCACCGCGCTATGAAGTCCTCAGCTTCAACCAATCCTTCCACGGCCGGACCCTCGCGGGCATCAGCGCCACCGGACAAGACAAGGTCAAGGAAGGCTTCAACCCGCTGCCCACCGGATTCCGGCATCTGCCCTTCAATGATCTCGACGCTCTAACAGCCGCGATCGCCCCTGAAACCGTCGCCATCATCCTCGAACCGATTCAGGGAGAAGGCGGGGTCAACCTCGCCACGCCCGAGTTCCTCCGGGGAGTCGCCGAGCTTTGTAAAAAACACGACCTCCTCCTGCTCATGGACGAAGTCCAAGTCGGCTTCGGCCGCTGCGGCGACCCAATGGCCTGGCGGGAGATCGCCCCCGAGCTTGAGCCCGACGGCATTTCGTGGGCCAAGGGCATGGGCGGCGGATTCCCCATCGGCTCCTTCTGGCTCTCCGCCCGGATCGCCCCGCTCATGGGTCCCGGCTCACACGGCACCACCTACGGCGGCAGCCCGCTCGCCTGCGCCGCCTCGCTCGCCGTGCTCAAGGAAATCGCCGACAAAAAACTCATCGAAAACGTCCGCGCCCAGGAAGCCTACATTCGGAAAACCATCGCCGCCTGGAATCACCCGCTCGTCACCGAAGTCCGGGGCAAGGGCCTGCTGTTAGGCATCGGTCTCGACATCGAAAAGATGGACATCCCTGA
>JANQVJ010000057.1 GCA_030730365.1 Verrucomicrobiales bacterium | reverse complement strand
CCGGCGAGCGGATCACTCTGCTCCTCGCGGATGAAGCCGTCGAGACGCTCGATGAACCGACGTCTTCCCGCCACCGTATCGGGAGAACCAAGCAGATCCAGTCCCTCCGGCACCGAGAGCCACGCGGGACATTTCGACGGGGGAAGCGCGTAGCCTTTGGCCAGGCTGCTCCAAGGGTAATCGAGACAACTGATGGTCCTGCCATTGACGAGACCGGCCCGCCCTGACTGCCTCGCCGCGTGAGCGGTTGGAATTTGCGAAGCCAAACCGCAGAGATTCGCGACTGCGAATCAATTGAGATGGACATAGTCGATCACAGTTCGCAGATAATCGCGCCACACGACACTTCCGCGCGGGCTGGTGGCCGCATCTTCGATCGGGATAGCCTTATAACGTCCCCCATAAAGATGCCCCCAGAGATGACGTCTGGTGTTGAGGCGGCGGGTAAAGGTATTCTGGAACCACTGCATCCCCGCGACCAGATTCGGCTCGGGAGTGCGGAAGAGCGCGTGGTAATGGTTGTCCATCAGCACCCAGGCGAAAACTTCCCACCCGGTGCGGCCGCAGACTTCCGCAAAAGTGTCGTAAAAAAGCTCGCGGTCCCCATCGTCAAAGACGATGGCCTCGCGGTGGTTCCCACGGGCCATGACGTGGTAGACGGCGTTCTCGTATTCGACTCGCGGAGTGCGGGGCATGGGGGAGCTTGTAAGACGGGCGGAGGATTGTCGAGAAATGTTGCATGACCCTTTAATTTTGTACAGACGTCGATGCGTTGATTCGATTTCATGGTAGGCATGTAGGAATGGATGAAGGGATCAGGCGGCGAGGCTGACACGGATGGAGCCGTCGGTTTCGTTGTGGCGGGTGACGCGCAGCCGTTTCCGGCTGGCTTCCTGTATGGTTTTGTGGACGCCGTAGAGCTGGAGGAGACGCCCATAATTGGGACCGACCTCTTTTTCGACGTGTCCATTCCACCAGTCGGTGGTGAGGGTGTAGGCCTCGCCTTCGTGTCCGGTGGCACGGTTGGCGGCGATGTCGTAAGGGCCTTTGAGCCGAATGACGAGTTCGCCGGAAGTGTGCTGGGTGGAGAAGCCACGAGCCTGGGCGTCCCGGAGCAGCTCCACGCCGAGTTCGGCGCAGGCAGCTTCTAGGGCGGTGAGATCGCGGATCTGAGTTTCGATGGTGACGAAGTGGGACATGGTTTTGGTAGGGGTTGAGGGGTTGAGGTGGGAACAAGGGGCGGACTGCCGTCTTGCTCTGGATGAGGGAGAGGGTTAGAATGGCTCGATGACTGAGGGAATTTCGATCGATCCGGCCGTGTGCCACGGCTCGCCGGTGATCGCGGGCACGAGGGTTCTTGTGTCCACCGTCGTTGGTGCGCTGGCTGGCGGGGATTCCCGGGAGGATGTGGAACGTGACTACGCCGTCACCTCCGAGCAGATCTCGGCCGCGATCAACTTCGCCAGTGACAACTGACCGGCGACGTTTCTTAGGAAGGGATTTGCGGGCAAAGAGAGAATCAGAACTTGATTTTCTGATATTAAGAACTTTATTTTCTCTAAATGGCGGAACTGGATCACAACATCGTCCACGAATCACTCACCCTCCTCGGCGAGCTTCTCGCGGAACGAAAGGAGCGGCCCCTTCATCTCGTTGTCTCGGGGGGCTCGGCCCTGCTCGCTGCCGAGATTGTTTCCCGGACCACGCATGACGTGGATGTGATCGCGATGCGCGGGGAGGTGGACGGTGATATCGTGGATGCTTATCCTCTTCCGGAGTTTCTCAAGGAGTGTGCCCGCGAAGTCGCGGAGGAGAAGCGCCTGCGCCCGAACTGGCTGAATGCCGCAACGGCCCTGTTGATGATAGACCTTCGGCGCTTTCCGGCCGACTTCCTCGCCGATCTGGTCGATCGCTCCTACGGGGACTGGCTGCGGGTCAGTTTCATCGGGAGGTCCGGCCAGATCTATCTGAAATTCTACGCAGCGGTGGCCCGCAGCGAAGCCCGCGACCTGAGTGACCTCCAGGCGCTTGCTCCTGATGCCGCCGAGACGGAACGAACCGCCCGTTGGCTTGTCACCGGGGAGGTGATTTCCACGGCGCAGGTTCCCAGACTTCTCGACCTCTTGCACAAGTTCGAACACCATGATCTCGTTCCACGAATTAAAGCGCTCGCTGAGTGACGCGCTCACCCAGTTCCTCTGGGATCAATGGGTCTCGATCGGGGTGGGCGGCTCGACCCGCTCTCGACCGGTGCCATTTGTGGTGGATCCCGAAGCGCTGGTCCTCGCCACCTCCCGGTTTGGGAAGGGAGACGCACGCCTTTTTGGTGAGGCTCTCGATTGGCTGGCGGTGAACGGCAGGCTTATGGGTGCCCAAAAGCTCAAATCGATGCATCTCCGCTCGGACCTCGGTGAATCGAGATTGCTCCAGGCGATGGATCGCTATCTCGTCGAACGGGCACCCGGCAGCCCGGTGAAACTTTTGTCGTTCGCTTCCAGGGAGTCCCCGTCGCCGCACCTGAGCGAATGGTTCGGCGAATCCGCTTTCGAATTGCGCGCGCTGAGCCACCGACCGGATCCGAAGGAGGCGCAGGCTTTTCTCTTTAAGATGCGTTCGTTCTTCGGGATCAATGCCCGCGCCGAGGTCTTCACCTGGTTGCTGCTTGAGGGGCGTTCCGGTCATCCCGCGCGGATCGCTCGGGAAACGGGCTGGGGCCCCAAGACCGTCCAGGTCGTGCTGAATGAAATGGCAGAGTCGGGATTGGTATTTGTCACGGAGGGCGAGCGGGAAAGACGGTTCCGTATCAATCATGACGACTGGACGTTTCTTCTACCGAAGGGCAAAAGCCCGGTTTGGTGGAGTCAGGCTCCTTTTTACGAAGCTTGCTTCGGGCTCGTGCAACTGCTTGAGGAACTGGAGGCAGCTCCCGATGCCAGCGACGCGGCCAGGTCGGTCAAGATCCGGAGCTTGATTCCCCGAGTCACGAACGGTTTTGTCCTCGCCAAGCAACCGGAACGGTTCGATGCCCTCGTTCAGTTACGTGGGACCGAATTGGTCGAGGCGGTGGCGAGCGAGACGGGCCGGCTCATCACGGGAATCGAGGATCGTCATGCGCTTCTGACTGCGGTCTTGATCCGGGAGAAGGGGGTGAGAAAACCAGGAAAGTAAAGGCAACAGGGTCGGGGATGGAACCCGACCCTGTTGTGTGCTTGGGTTGTTGGTGGGTTTGTCAGGCCGCCTTACCCGGCGAGTTGCAGCTTCCTGCGGCCCATCTGGCCGAAGCGTTCGACGAGTTCGCGGGCGTCCTGGGTGGCGAGTTCGCGG
>JANQVJ010000056.1:244086-280524 GCA_030730365.1 Verrucomicrobiales bacterium | reverse complement strand
TCCTAGCTCCTAGCTCCTAGCTCCTAGCTCCTGTCTGAATCGTCGTCGCATCCTTCGGCGGATTCCTCCCGATAAAGGGATGCTGCTCGAGATCGACGACCTGGCCGCTGATGGGGCCGCTCTCTTCGGCGAGCCAGTAGATCGCGGCCATGGCGATTTCCTCGGGCTTGAGGATGCGACCGGCAGGGGCGTAGACTTTGGGTAAATGTGAGGGCCAGTCCTCGCTGAGGCCCTGCTCGCGTTTGCGCCGGGCTTCATTCTCGGTGAGGACCCAGCCTGGATTGATCTGATTGACGCGAACGCCGTTCTCCCGCATGAGGGTGTCGCCGAGGTTGCGGGTCAGGGTCATGAGCGCGCCCTTCGAGACGGAGTAGGGCATCAGATTCGGTTCACCGCTCCAGGCGTTGACGCTGCCGATGTTGAGGACGCTGCCCCGAGCCGTGCCGAGGTGGGGGAGGGCGGCTTTGATGAGGAGAAAGGGGGCGATCGTGTTGACCTCGAGCATCTTCCGGAAAAAGGCGGCGTCGGTTGTGTGGAGATTACCCGAGGCGACGACGGCGGCATTATTCACGACCGCGTCGAGTCCGCCGAAGGTCGCGACGGCGAGGGCGACGAGACGTTCGGGGCAGCCCTCGCTGATGAGATCCTCGATATGGAGGACGGCATTTTCCGCTCCGAGTTCCGCGACGACGGCCTCGCCGAGGTCACGCTCGAGACCGTGAATGACAACGCGGGCGCCTTCTTTGACACACTGCACGGCAATGGCTTGACCGATGCCGGTGCAACTGCCGGTGACGAGGATGACTTTGTTTTTTAGGCGCATGGGTTGGGTCACGGGTCAGGGGTCATGAGGTTGAAAAATCAGCGGCGGCCGTGGTTGAAGTCGATGGGGGTTCGCTTCAGCTCGGCTCCGGGATTGTCGTGGATGGTGATGCTCTCGCAAGAGGGATCGACGGCGATGGTGACTGCTTTTTCCCGAAAGATATTTCCGGTCATGATGAGGTTGCGACCGTTCGGAGCAAAGGTGACGGCCTCGGCGGGAGCCGATTCCCCGAGTTGGAAAATGTTGTCCTTCACGATGACGGGGCCGTAGCTGCCGTCCTCTTCGTGCAGGGTGAAGTAGAGTTCGGGGAACTGGCGGGGCTCCCCGGTCTCGTAGCTGCGGCGTCCGCGACGCAGGGCCGCCTCCGCTTTGGTGGTGTTGTTAGTAAAAATGTTGCCCTGGAGAATGAAGTTCTTCGGCTGATTGATCCACGAACCGCGGCCGCCGTTGCGGAAAGTGTTGCCGATGATGGTGATGTCTTCGCAGGACTTCTCGACACTCATGACGCGGGACCCGTTCGTGCCGTCGATGAGGTTGCCGGTGACGGTGGCGTTTTGGCAGAACTCGGCGAGGAAAAAAGCTCCCATGCGCGAACCGACGATATGGTTGTCGGCGAAGACGATGTTGCGGCTGCGCTGAATGTGCATGGTGTCACCGAGGGCGCTGAGTTTGCACCCGGTGACGCGCAGGTCGGAGCACGAGGTGAGATCGACCGCGCCTTTGCCGGGCCCTCCGCCTTTCGGGGCATAGAGCACCCAGAACGAGGCGAACAGATCGTGCACGAGGGACAGGTCACTGCCGCCGTCCCCTTCGAAGCGGATCGGGTCGCCCCCGGGTGCCCCGGCGATGCGGATGAATTCGGGGGTGGATTCGACGATGAAGTATTGCTTTCCCCTAACCAGATTCCGAGGCAGTCCTCCCCCGAGAAAGGAGAGGGCCTGTCCCGGTTCGGTGTTTTTGCTGACGGGCAGGGGGGACGCGGTGTTATCGAAGCGGACGCGGTCGTCGCCGTCCTCCAGGTTGAGGTTTTCCCTCATCAGATCGGTGCGGAAGTAGCGACGCGCCCGCTCGACTTCCCAGGGCTCGTATTCCTCTGGCCAGGTCATGATCTGCCAGAGGTAGCCGTAGTCCCACATGAATTTACCGCTTCGCAGCAGGGTGCAGCCCTCCACCGTGACGCGTGCGGCATAGGCGGCGACGTCGCTCTCGCTGCCCTTCGCCGCGAGGCCGTGCACGCCGATGACGGCACCGGCAACGCCGTCGGCTTTGACGTCGCGGAAAAGGATGTCATGCGTGCCGCCGGTCCGGGTTGTGGTGATCTCGATGGCACGGGTGTTGGCGGCGGGTTCCCAGGTATTCTCCTTCCGCGAAGGGTCGAAGACCTGACCGATAAATTCTCCGCCATGCCAGGCAAAGTCATGGAGATCGGTGCCGGAGAAGAGAACGATTCTGGCCGCGGCGGGCAACGATTCGGGAAAATGGAAACGGGCTCCGTGGGCTAAGACGGTGGTGTTGGACGCAAGCGGCAGGGGCTCCGCGCCGTCGAGGTTATAGTCGCCCGGCGGGATCGTGATCACCGCGCCCGATGGCTCCGCCTTCCCGAAAAGGGCGGCGAGCACGGCGTGATCGTTGGCGGCGAATCCGGTCGAGGGAAGGAAAAGGAGGGGTAAAAAGCGAAGGGAATGGAGACTCATCTCCTCTCACCATAGACGGGTTCGATCCTCGGTGGCTACGACAAAATCTGTGCGGAATGCGACCAGCCCGATGATCCGGCTACTCGGAGATCCAGCACGATTCGTGACGGATCATGCCGATGTGAGGGTAATACTCAACCGCTTTCGGTGCCGCGAGCAGGATGACTTTCGTCTTTTCCCCGGCCTCCGTTGAGACGCGGCGCAGCAGTTCCTTCCCGATGCCCTGACGTTGATACGTTTCATCCACGGCGAGGTCGGAAAGGTAGCAACAAAACGCAAAATCCGTGATCGCCCGCGCTACTCCTACGAGGAGATCGCCGCAGCGTGCCGTCACGATGATGTCCGCGTTCTTCAGCATGACCTCGAGGCGTGCTTCGTCATCGACGGGACGCCGTTCCGCGAGAGTCGATCTTTCGAGGAGGTCGATGAACTCCGCGACGGTGAGGTCGGGTTCGAGCTGGTAGACGGGTTCGCTCATTTGCTCCATTGGCGCATCATCTCGGCGACCTCGCGGTCTGAAATTCGACAGAATGCGACAGTTGGCGGGGCGTCATTCTGCCAGTAGCTCCGGGCCCGTTTGTGATGAACGTGATTCTCGTCAGCCAGCGCGAGCCAGACATTGATATCCGGCAGGTCTGTCATGGTTCGTTCCCGGACCGCCCCGATACTCGAAGGTAGTTTTTCAAATCCTCTTCATCGAGGATGGCGTTGAGCTCCTGATTGGTAAGAGCCGGAGTGGGTGGAGTGGCCGGGTTGCGCCGGATCGCAACAGGTAAAGGAGCGCGGCGTTTTGGCGAGGTATCAGGGGCGGCATTTCCTTCACGCAAGCCCGCCTCGACATATCGGGCGAGCAGTTCTTTCAACTTCAGCCCCTCGCGTGCCGCACGAGCCTTCACTTCCCGGAAGAGTGGATCAGGGATGTCGAGGGTTCTACGCATTTAAAAATTTGAGTGTAAAAACGTCAAATTCAAACCCCTCCGCGTCCAACTATTTCCGAATCCGCCCCAGAAACGCCACGCACTCGGCGCGGGTGAGGAGATTGCCCTCGGTCTTTCCGGTGAGAGTGGTGAAGCCGGGCCAGCCCATCGCGATGAGCCAGCGGTTGAGGTCTTTCCACGCGACACGACCCGCCGGGTCAAAGGTGCGCTTTTGTTCGCCGAATTTTCCCCAGGCGAGCAGAGTCCGGATGCTCTCCGCTTCGGGATGATTCTGCGGAACATCGGTGAAAAGTAGAGTCGTGCCGTTCCCAGGCGCGGCCGGAGGATCGGGTTGTGAGGCGCGGAGACGGACGAGGGCTCCGGCGAGCTCGGCGCGGGTGACGGGTTGAAAGGGTCGGAAAAAGACGCTGTCCGGATCGGCTTTCCAGATGCCCGCGATGGTGAGGAGGTTGGCGGCCTCGAAGTAAAGGTCCTCGGGATGGACATCGTGCCACGGCCAGATGAGAGTGCCGGGCCCGCCCGCTCCGCGCACGAGAATGCGCTGCACTTCCGTGACGCTCTCCGGCGTGGTCGCGATCTCGCGCGGGGCGACCTTGTCCCGCAGGGAAAGGGCGGCGAGGGTTCCGGCGGCGGATCCTACGTGCATCATCTGCCCGTGCAGGCGCAAGGCCGACTGCACCATGCTGGTAACACCGATGTTCTTTGAGCAGCCTAACAAACCTTCCATTTTCACCGGGACAAGTCCGCGGAGCGGGAACATGGCGCGGTCGGTGTCGGTCGACCAGTCACGGGTGCCGTGGTGTTTGCCTATCCAGGGTTTGGTCGGGTCGTCGTCGACGAACTCCCGCCGGGTCGGATGAAAGTCGAGATTAAACTGCCAGCCGAAGACACCGTCGCTGACCATGGTCTTTGCCCAGAGCGGTTCGTGGGATTCGGTGCGGACGTCCTGCTCGCGGAGGATGTGAAGCGCCTCGAGACGGAGTCCTTCGCGCAGGTAGGGCTTGGGCGGGAGGCGGTCGGCGGTGCCGTAGTCGTCGGCGAGTTCCATGTAACGGAACGATTGCGGGTAGTCTCCGACCCGATCGTGGGCGGCGGTCTGGAGGTAATAAACAAACTCGAGGGCGCGTTGTTTGGCTGCGTCGTAAATGACGCGTCGCTGGGCGTGGCTCATCTCGACGAGGTTTTTTCCGGAGGCACCTCCTTCGTCGGCTTCGAGGGCATCGACGACATGCTGAGGCAGGGTGCCGAGCTGATAACCGTGGGCGGGCCAGTTGAGGATGACCGCCTCGGTCCCGGGGGCGAAGCCGTAATGGTAGCGATCAACCATGCGTCTATGGGTGTAGATGCACCAGCCGGCCATGTTGTAGATGCCGCCGCTGCCGTCCCACTCGCGCCATGGCGGTGCCGTTGCCCAGTTGGCGAAAGAGCGTTCGTCGTATCGCGGTGGCTTGGGAATGGTCGAGTCCCGTCCGGTCTCGCGGAGGAGCGGACACCAGCTCAGCGGATTCATTTCCTGATGGCCGAGCTCGTTGAGTGTCTCGGGCGCACTGGGCTCTCCGAAGCGCGATCTCAAGTCTGGTCCGGCCATGTAGGCGGCACCGCTGAGGCGGATGACATCGCCGAGATCGGAGGAGTCGAGCGTAAGGGATGCGTTCACTTTTAATGTTTCGTTAGGATTTGATCTCGAAAAGATAGAGGGAGAAAAGGTTACCCCGGTGACGCGATCGTTCTCCGTGGAGACGGAGTTGACCTCCCAGCCGCGTTCGATGCGGATCACGCCCGAGGCGACATAGGGAGCGAGCCATTCATCGAAGATCGCGGCGGCGGCGCGCGGCTCGATCGTATCGGTCCCACACCAGCTGTTTCCCGGAGTGGCGATGCCGTAGGTGGCTCGGTTGTAGGCGCGGATGCGGTCGATGATTTCGAGGAAGGCCCCGCTGCGCGGAAAATTGACGCGTTTGCCCTCGACCACGGTCCATTCGTCGATGGGTCCGATCCCCTGCGTCGAGAATTGACCGCCGAGCCAGTCGTGATCGTTGATGAGGACGATTCGTTTCACCCCCAGTCTCGCCGCCTGCATCGCTGCCGCGCAACCCGATTCGTCTGCACCGACGATGAGGAGATCGGTCTCCACGACTTCCGCCCGGGAAAGAAACGGCAGGAAAAAAAGGGTGGAGAGGAGCAAACGAAGAATCATCGAACTTGGGAGTTCAGGTCAAGTGAGCAGGGTTGGGTCACCTCGTTAACTAGGTTTAAATCCCACTACCTCTCTGCATGAGACAGGTAATCGGTCGGTTCGCCAAGAGCAAAGAGGACCGCAAAAGCGCCCCTTTTCGTGTCGACCACCCCACCCGTTTTTCCGATTCCGGTGAGCTGCGACAGTTCGGCGGGAACCGTCTTTCGGGAAATCCGGTCCGCGCGTTGATGCCTTGGGCACCCTTCGGGCGACTTTGCGAGTCGTCTCTCTCCGCTTAACTTCGCTTCGCTTCGCTCCGGCTGCAAGAGCAGGTCCTCGCGGCGTCTCGTGACGAAAGGGGGTGAGAAAGGCAGGCTAGCCGAATTATCAGGCCTGCTTTGGCGGCACTGTCCTGATGAGGGCGGATTGAAATTCGATTTTAGATTGAACGAAACTGAAGTCCGGTAAACAAAAGCAGCAAGAAAATGGTGCGTGGACTCATGGCTTTACTGTTGATGCTGCTGGTCGGGAATCCGTTCTGCTGCTGCGCCTTTGGCCACGCCATGACCGCGGAGGAGTCGTCTCTGCCGGACTGCTGCCGTGCGAAGTTCGATGTTGCGATGACCGATTCTCCGCCGGCACCCGTTTCCGAAGAGGATTTACCGGTGAGTTGCCCGTGCCTCAAGGAACCCGGCGTGGTGGCCCCGAGTGAACTGCTCCTGCCGGTATCCCTGGTTTCGACGCCCGCTCCGTCACGTCAGGTAGATGGACCGGCGCTGTTGCCCGCCGCGAGGGAAATGTCACGGGAGCACCTTCTCCACCCCGGGAGGTATGGGCCGGAGGCGACGGCACCGCCATTCCGTCTCCTTTACGGCGTCTTTCGCTGTTGAGACGTGGGACACTGCCTGCGTGCCCCCTGCGATGCTCCGGCTCCCCGGTCGGGTTGGTGATGCAGGTTATCACGGGATTGCGGCCGGACAGATACTCTCTGCGAGTTAGTCACCGACACGCCAGGCGGACCGTTCGACGATCGGATTTTCTCCAAACTAAAAAACAAATCACACACTCTATCAATTACATGAAAACACTTCTTATCACTCTCATCGGCGCCGTTCTCTCCTTCACTCTCCCGGCTCAAGCCGAGGAGAAAACCTTCGAAGGCGAGATGTCCTGTGCCAAGTGCAACCTGAGCATCGCCGATGCCTGCGAAGACACTCTCAAAGTCGGCGAGACCCTTTACTTCCTCGAGGAGGGCGGTAAGCGCAAGACCAGTGAGCATGTCTGTTCGGGTTCGGCCAAGGCTAAGGTTACTGGCAAGATGGAAGATCGCGACGGAAAGAAATTCATCGTCGCTTCGAAAATCGAGGTCGAGTAATCACGTGCGGGCGGATCGGCATGCGACGTTGAAGCCGTCTTAATTAGCCGCTTCGGGTAACCGAGGCGGCTTTTTTAGGGCCGGTCGATTTACCGGTGCTTCTCATTGACGCCGCCGCAGGATGGCGCTCCATTCCCCGAACCTGTCGCTCTGTGAACGCTCTATCCGATAACCTAATCTCTCCGGTGGTCCTCTGCTTCGCCCTCGGCATCCTCGCCCGGGCCATCAAAAGCGATTTGGCGATTCCCGAACCTATCTATCAGGGGCTCTCGATTTATCTCCTCCTCGCGATCGGGTTGAAAGGCGGCTCAGCTCTTGCGGTAACGCCATTCGTGGAATTGCTCATACCGGGGGGGATCACCCTCCTGCTGGGGTGCCTCACGCCGGTTTCGGCATTCTACCTGATGCGTCGTTTCGGCAAACTCGGGATCGTGGATTCTGCGGCCGTGGCGGCCCACTACGGATCGGTCTCTGTCGTGACCTTTCTCGCGGCCGGCGAGGCGGTGAAACGGTCGGGGCTGGAGATGGAGGGCTACCTGCCCGCCCTCGTCGCCGTCCTCGAAGTGCCCGGAATCATCGTGGCACTGCTCTTTGCAAATCAGTCGGGGGGCGGGGGAGGCAGTTGGAAAAAAGCGCTCCACGAAGTCGCGACGGGAAAGAGTATCGTCCTGCTCGTGGGCGGATTGCTCATCGGGTGGCTCTGCGGCCCTGGCAAGCTAGCCGATGTGCAGCCCTTTTTTGCCACCGCCTTCAAGGGGGCGCTCTGCATTTTCATGATCGAACTCGGTCTCGCAGCGGGGAAGCGACTTCGTGACGCGGGGCGGGCAGGAGAGCGCTTGCTCGTCCTCGGGTGTGTCATCCCGGTTCTGCACGGCGCCGTCGGCGTCTTTGCGGGGGTGCTGGCCGGCCTCAGTCCCGGAGGGGCTGCCATCCTCGGCGCGATGGCCGGGAGTGCCTCCTACATCGCCGCGCCCGCCGCCGTTCGTGTCGCCCTGCCGAAGGCGAATCCGGCTTACTATCTGACCCTCGCCCTCGGGATTACCTTTCCATTTAATCTCGCTTTTGGTATTCCGCTCTTTCAATCTCTTGCCACCCTCTTCAGCGCATGGCTGTAAAAATCACTCTTCGAAAAGTCACCATCATCGCCGAACGGGTTTTGCGCGATGATTTGATCGATCTCCTCAAAAAGCAAGGTGCCCGCGGCTGGACTCTCACCATGGTCGAGGGCGAAGGCTCGCGCGGGATCCGTGCTTCGGAGTGGGAAGGACGCAACGTCCAGATCGACACGCTCGTTTCGCCAGAGATCGCCGAGACGATCATGGAGAAGGTAGGAGAGCTCTATTTCGCCGACTGGTCCGTCATCGTCTACTGCGCCGATGTCGAGGTGCTGAGGAAGGACAAGTATGTGGGGTGAAAAACGACTTGTGGCGGGTCGAATTATGGCCATATTTACGGCCATATGAAAACGACCATCGAGATCGATGAGGCGAAGCTCGACCGGATCATGAAATTGACCGGCATAGGCACGATGAAGGAGGCCGTGGATTGGGCCTTGAACGAAGCGTTGCGGCTCGCGACGATCAACCGCGTCATGGAAGAGCCCTGGTCGGCGGATGAAGCGCGCGAGGCCATTGATCCCACCTACGATCTCATTGCGATCCGGAACGGGGCCTCGCCGGTTTCCTATCTTCCCGAGAAGGCCTCCCGGCGGGGCCGGCCACGCAAGGCCGCAAAATGAAGGATGCAGACTATCTCGTCGACTCGGCCGCCTATATTGATCTGATGCGGGCCGGGCAGGACCCGCGCCAAGTGCTCGCGCCTCTTCTCCGGGCAGGTCGTCTCTACAACTGCGGTGTGGTCCGGGCCGAAGTGCTTCGCGGGATCAAGGTCGACATTCGCTACGGCCAGATGGAGCAGTTCTTCGACATAGTTCCCGAAATTCCGACCGACGCGCGGCTCTGGCGGGAGGTGAGTCGCCTCGGCTGGGAACTCGGTCGGAAGGGGAAGTGGCCGCCCGTGAGTGATCTTGCGATTGCCGCGGCCGCGTTGCGAGTGCGGGCGATCGTCATCTCGCCCGACGCCCATTTCCGCGACGTGCCGGGGTTGGAGGTATATGGGACGCTGGGTGAGGCGTGAGCGATCCTTTCACACCGGCCGTAAGACGCTCTTCACGACCTCGCCCTTGTGCATTTTCTCAAACGCCTCGTGCCACTCCGTGACCGGCCAGACGCCGCCGATGATGGGCTTTACATCGAACTGTCCGCTCGCGAGGAGGGCGATGACGCGTTCCCAGATAGGCCAGTTGTGGCTGAAGCTGCCCTGGAGGGTGATGTTCTTCTGGACGAGCGGATCGATGTTGAAATTGAGCGGCTGCGGCCCCCAGCCGACCTTGCTGATCCAACCGGCGGGACGGACGAGGTCGAGGGCGATCTTGAGGGTGATGCTCGCTCCGGCCGCGTCGATGACGCCGTCGCAGCCCAGTCCATCGCGTTGCAAGGCCCAGGGCTTGGCATCGCCGATGATGACTTCGCATCCGTAGTGCTTACGGGCGAGTTCGAGGCGATGGGCATCCTGCTCGAGCCCGACAATGGCGACCTCGGCTCCGCAGAGCCGGGCCATCGCGGCGCAGAGGATGCCGATCGTGCCGGGTCCTAACACGACGACACGATCACCAGGCTCGATGCGAGCGTTTCGGACGACGGCATTGTAGGCGACGCAGCAGGGTTCGGTGAGGCAGGCCTGTTCGAAGGGGAGTTGGTCGGGGACGTGGTGGAGGATGCGCGCGGGGACACGGACGTATCTGGTCATGGCGCCGTTGACTCCATAGCCGAAGCCCTTGCGGGTCGGGTCGAGGTTGTAGAGCCCGCGGCGGGTCATGGGATTGTCGTGCGAGATGATCGCCGCAGTCTCGGAGACAACGCGGTCGCCTTCCTTCCAATGCTCGACCTCTTTTCCGACCTCGACGATGTGGCCGCCGAACTCGTGTCCGAGCACGACGGGATAGTTGACCGGCCACGAATGATCGGCGGTCCACTGGTGCAAGTCAGATCCGCAGACGCCGACGTTGGCGACCTCAAGGAGGACGTCCTCGGGTCCGATCGCGGGCTTGTCGATCTCGCGGATCTCGACAGAGTTTTTTTCAGGAGCGTAGTTGACGACGGCGGCGTTCATTTGAAGAAGGAGTTGAGGTATTGAGGGGTTCAGGTGTTGAAAACTTCTTGCGCATGTACTGCTTCGCAAATCATCCTCAGCGATGCTTCGAGATCCCCGTCGGCCGTCTTGAACGCGTCGGCGTCTATCGTGAGGGGAGCGCCGAGGACCACGAGCGGCGCACCGTATTGCGGGCACTGGATTGCCTGCTCAAGGCTGAGTCCACCGACGGCCTGCACGGGGACCTTCACTGCCTGCACCACCTCCCGTAATCGGTCGAGCGGGCTGGGCATGCGGTGGCCGGCGGCGGCGATGCCTCTTCGTTCGTCGTAGCCGATGTGGTGAATGACGTAATCGCAGCCGAGGTCTTCGAGCCATTTCGCCCCGGCGACCATGTCCTCGCAGACCATGTTGTCGCCCATGACTTTGCAGCCGAAATCGGCTCCGGCCTTGACGACGCACTTGATCGTTTCGGCGTGAGCGCGGGCCATCACGACGACGTGGGTCGCACCTGCTTTGGCCATCATCTCGGCCTCGAGGTAGCCGCCGTCCATCGTTTTGAGATCGGCGACGATGGGTGTTTCGGGAAAGGCGGCGCGGAGGGCGCGGACACCGTGGAGTCCCTCGGCGAGGATGAGAGGAGTGCCGGCCTCGAGCCAGTCGACCCCGGCGCGCATGGCGAGGGCGGCGGTCTCGAGGGCTTCGTCGATGTTGGTGAGATCAAGGGAGATTTGAACGATAGGTTTCATGGTCGGGGGAAGCGCGCTTGCAAACGATGACAGAAGGGGTCACGTTCGTCGCGACAAAATCTATGGGAAATACGTCACCACTGAAGCCGCTTTGCCGGAGGTCGCGTTCGGCCGTCGAGGTGCGGACCTGGGAAGAGGTGCGTGAGGCGTGGATAACCGGGATCGCTCCAACAAGCCATTTTCACCGGCTCTTTGACACCGTTCCGGGCCTTCATTTTTTTGCCAAAAATCGCGAAGGGCATCTCATGTTCGCGAGTCGGGGATTGCGTGAGCGCTACTCGATGCACGACGAGTCGGAGATCCTCGGAATGACGGACTTCGATCTCAACCCCGGTCTCATGGCGCAGGCCTATGTCGATGATGACGAGCGCCTCTTCTCCGGAGATACGGAAGTGATCGAGCGGCTCGAACTCTGGTGGGACAGTCAGGGTATGCCGGATTGGTTCATGGTCACGAAGCTTCCGATTCGGAATCGCTCGGGTGAGGTTTCCGGAGTCATGGGTCTGCTGCGCCGCCCCGATCAATCGGACCGGGAGTTGCCGGTTTTCCAGACCGTGGCGAGAGCGGTGGAGATTATCCGGCGCGATTTTTCCAAACCGATTTTGATCGAGGAAATCTCGCGGACCTGCGGTCAGTCATTGCGGCAGCTGCAGCGGAATTTTCGAACCGCCTTCGGAATTACACCGCAGGAGTTTCTCATCAAAACGCGCGTGCTCGCCGCGCAGCGCATGCTCGAGGAAAGTTCGCGCAACGCCGCTGAAATCGCACGACTCTGCGGCTTTGTCGATGCGAGCAGATTTACCCAACACTTTCGCAAACGGATCGGGATGACTCCCACTGCCTATAGGCTTCAATTTCGGAAAATCTAGGGGTTCGTCTTCCTGAGGTGCGTTATCGTTTGCCGTTTCGATAGTCACCGGCTCACGCTCCTGCTCCCCGGGTGCCGGTGCCGCAAACGGGACTGCGGGATCTTCAGCATCATACTCATCCGGGCGCAGGGAACTGAGCAGGCTCAGCATTTTGTCCGCCGCAACAACGATGCTCAAAAAAGTGAAGGTCATCGCGAGCAGTGCTACGGCATAAACCGAAAAGATGTCAGCGATTTTCCAAAAAAAATTTGCGTCGGTCTCGTTCCGCAACGCGCCGGCATAAAACGAAATCAACATCACGGTGACTCCGGCGAGAGCAAGGGCGGGCGGTAGCGCGGCCCGAAGGAAAATATTCCTTGATCGCAGCAGGGATCTTATGCGCACCTTGCGCTCGATATCATCGGCCGCCGCAGCGCGAAGGACGTCGATAGGGTTTGAAAATAGCCTTTCCATCAGGGTTCTCTGACGGGTGAAGGAGCAGTTCCTCTTCCCCGAACCCAAATAGTGGGCCGATTGAGGCGATCAAAGCAAGACTCGTTTTAATATAATATCTATAAAGCGGACCAGGTGCGAAAGGCAATGCGTTGTGGTGTCGTTAGAATTACTAGAACCGGCCGAGCGGGTTCGATCTGTCAACGAGGGTCATCCCTATTTTCGCTCCGTTGTTGCGGTGTGATTCGAAGATTGCCATGGTCATCTCCAGCACGGTGCGTCCATCCTGGTCCGAGCAAAGTGGATCGCGCTTTTCGTCGATTGCAGCGATGAGGTCGAGGACCGGTCCGTGATGTCCGCCGACGAGGGTTCGAATGTTCCCGATGGGCTCGGGCTTGCCCACTCCTGCGGTCGTGATCGGCACCCACGCCCTTGGCTCCGGAACCGGACGGAAGGGGCTAACGGGGAGGAGATGGGCGAGCGGCTCGGCATCTCCGCGCAGGTCGATGATGCCCTCGGTCCCGATCAACTGAAGCCCGAAGCCCGCCTCTTTTGTTCCCGCGTTGGCGAGGGAGTCGAAGAAGACGGGGAAGCCTTTTTCCATCTCAAAGCGCGCATGGATTTCGTCTCCGCCGAGGAGACCAATACCCTCGGCACCTTGCTTGAGGTCGGACTTCACGAGAGGGTGTCCACCTTGCTTCACGGTCGCCGAGCAGGCGAGGGGAGCACCGCCGAAATAATGGCAGAGATTGAGGACATGGGAGCCGAGGACCCAGAGATCGAGGGCGCCGCCGCGCGCGTCTTCCTTTCCTCGGGCGCGGATCTCGAGAAGCTGTCCGATCGTGCCGTCCTCGATCAGTTTGGTGACAACAGGCAGGACGGGGTGGTAGCGATTGCGATGGGCGAGGGCGAGGCGGGCTCCGCTTTTTTCGCAAGCGGCGACGATGGCATCGGCTTCGAGGAGATCGCGGCAAAAGGGTTTTTCCACATAGAGACCGCGCGCCCCGGCGTCGATCGCGGCGAGGATCATGTCGTGATGCTGGTCCACATGCCGCGGGCAGACCGCGACGAGCTCGGGTTTGGTTTTCGCGAGCATCTCTCGGTAGTCGGCAAAGGCGTTTTCCGGTGTCAGGTTGAGACGTTCGACGGCCTTTGTCCGACCCGCCTCGACGGGGTCCGAGACGCCGACGATTTTTGTTCCGGGTAGGCCCAACCAGACAGTGTCAAGTCCATGACCATACCCTCCCCGGTCGGTGTCACCGATCACGCCGACGGTTCGGATCCTGTCCTCTGCTCGAGTGGAAAGGGGAAGGCTGCCGACGAGGGCGGTGGCAAAGGTGCCGTGGAGAACGCGGCGACGGGAGAGGGGACGGGAGGTCATGTCGGTGATAAATTCAGGGTTTGTCAGGAGGGAGAGTATTTAAAGACCGGAGAAAGTCAGCCGACTTTTTCATGGTGTCCTCGTAGAGTGATTCCTCGCGCATGAGGTAACCGTGGACGCCACCTTCGTTGATGTCGAGTTCACTTCGGTTGCCCGCTGCCAGCATGGCCTCGTGAAAGGCTTTGGCACCGGCGAAGGGCGTGACGGTGTCACCGGTTCCGTGAAAGGTCAGGGTGGGCGGCAGGCCGGAGCGGACGTGACGCACGGGCGAAAGCTCCTGCCAGCGTTCGCCGATTTTTTCATTCCCGTAGCCTTCTTTCGAGGTGTCGATGACGGGGAAGAGCAGGATCAGGGCGTCGGGCCGGCAGGAGACGGCGAGGTCGTCGCTGTCTTCGTTGACTTCGTCGAAGAGCGCGGTCGCGGCGGCGAGATGACCTCCGGCGGAGCCGCCACTGACGACGATCTTTTCCGGATCGATCCCGAGTTCGGCAGCGTGAGACCTGACGTAGCGGACCGAGGAACGGACGTCTTTGACGCAGTCGAAAACGGTCGCGGTCCCCGGCTTGTAGAGCCGGTATTGCACGCTGATCCCAACCATGCCGTGGCGCTTCGCAAAATCGGCGGCAAAGGGATACATGCGGCTCGGGTCCATCCCGGCCCATCCGCCGCCGTGGATGAGGTGGAAGCAGGGGCGCCGGTCCGTAGCAGCCCAGCCCTCGGGCAGGAACAGGCGCAGCTCGAGCTCACGGTCGGCGATTTTTTTGTAAACGATCACCTTGTCCGGTTCGAGCGTGGCGAGACGACTGGCAATGTAGTCGCGCGGCGGTTCGGCGGTGAGGGCAAGCGAGGGGGCGAGGGAGATCGCGGCAAGGAACAGATGAGAGATACGGTGCATGGAACGGTCGATCAATAGGCTGGCAGTTTCGCGCCCGCCCCGCAAGTTTCTGAAAAGGACGGGATGGCGCTTTTCTTCTGATGATTTTTCCGCAAACTGTCTCAAGGTGACCTTGTCCATGAAAATCCCCATCCTCGCTTGCCTGTGCCTCTTCGTCGCCCTTTCGTCCCATGCCGAACTTGCCGGGACCAAACCCAACATCATCCTCGTCATCACCGATGATCAGGGATATCCCGCGGTGGGGGCGCACGGCCACCCCTGGCTGAAGACGCCGCATCTCGACACGCTCCACGGGCAGAGCACACGGTTCAGTCGCTTTCTCGTCGCCCCGACTTGCACGCCGACCCGCTCGTCTCTCATGACAGGGCGGCATCCGGAGAAAAACGGCATCACCCACACCATCCTCGAACGCGAGCGCATGACCCTCGCGGCGACGACCCTGCCGCAGGTCTTGAAAACGGCGGGCTACACCTCGGGCATTTTCGGGAAATGGCATCTCGGTGACGAGCATGAGTATCAGCCCGATCAGCGCGGCTTTGACGAGGTCTTCATCCACGGTGCGGGCGGGATCGGGCAGGCCTACGACTGCTCTTGCGCCGATGCGCCAAAAAACAAATACACTGACCCCGTGATCCGCCACAACGGGCAGTTCGTGCAGACCGAAGGTTTTTGTACCGATGTCTTTTTCAGCGCCGCGCTTGGCTGGATGAAGGAAAAAGCCACGGCGAAGGAGCCCTTCTTTGCCTACCTCTCCACGAACGCGCCGCACGGTCCGTTCATCGCGCCGGAGAAAAACGCGAAGCGCTTTACCGATCTCGGTTTCGGCAAGGAGCAGGCCGGTTTTTACGGCATGATCGAGAACATCGACGAGAACATGGGGCGGCTCATGACGAAGCTCGATGAATGGCAGATCGAGGAAAATACCGTTCTCATTTTCATGTCCGACAACGGCATGACAGGCGGAGGATCGGGCAAGCAGGGCGAAGATCTCGCGCCGGGGTATCCCTTTTACAACGCGGAGATGAAAGGCCTCAAGGGCTCCAACGACGAGGGCGGGGCGCGGGTGCCCTTTTTCGTTCGCTGGACCGGGAAAGTCAAGGCGGGACAGGAGATCGATCGCCTCGCCGCGCACATCGACATTCTCCCCACCTTCGCCGCGCTTACCGGGGCGACCCTGCCCGCGGGCCAGGTCGAGGGCCGCAGTCTCCTGCCTCTGATCGAGGGAACGGGCGGAGAGTGGGAGGACAGATTCCTCTTTAATCACATCTGTCGATGGCCCACTGGTGCGGAACCGAATGACTTCAAGGATGTGAATTTTTCAGTCCGCAATCAGCGCTGGCGCTATGTTGGCGCGAAAGCCGGCGGCGGAGGAAAGGGGAAGGGCAAGGGTGCCGATCCGGCTTCGCCCTCGCTCTTCGACATGGAAGCCGATCCGGGGCAGACGACCGACGTCCTCGCCCAACATCCCGAGGTCGCCGCGGAGATGCTTGCCGCTTACGAGCAGTATTGGAAAGAGGCCCGTCCTCTCATGGTCAATGAAGAGGCTCTGATGTCCCCGACGAGACCTTATCACGAGTGGTTCGAAGCGCAGAAGGCATCGACGGGAATCCCGAAGTGGGTCGCGCCGGAGCTATGAAACCCACCCGGCGCGAATGCGCCGCTATCGGGTGAAGACCGTTTACAGGATCCGGGGTTCCTGTTACCCTCGACCTTCCCCATGTTTTTCTCTTCCGTCTTCCGCGTTCTTTTCTTGATTGGCAGTCTCCTTGTCGCGGGGAGTCAACAGGCGGTCTCGGCAGAAGATCGTCCGAACCTCCTCTGGTTCGTCGTCGATGACATGTCGGCGAATTTTTCCTGCTACGGTGAGACTCTCATCTCCACGCCCCACGTCGATGCGCTCGCGGCCGGCGGGATGCGCTTCACCCGTGCTTTCGTTACGGCGCCGGTGTGTTCGAGCAGCCGCTCGGCGATGATCGCGGGAATGTATCAGACGAGCATCGGCGCGCATCATCATCGGAGCGGCCGTGGAAAACACCGCATTCAGCTGCCCGGCGAGGTTGAGCCCCTTCCCGCACTCCTGCATAAAGCGGGTTATTTCACCTGCATCGGGAGCGGTCTCGAGGGATTGGATCATCGCAGCCTTCCGACCAAAAAGCCGAGACGGGGAAAGACCGATTACAACTTCGATTGGGACGAGGCGATCTACGACAGCCACGACTGGGCCGATCGGGCGGAGGGGCAGCCGTTTTTCATGCAGGTGCAATTGCACGGTGGGAAACTGCGCGGCGACAGCGAGCAGGCCAATGCGGCCTTTGCTGACCGAGTCGTCGTGGAGCTGGGCAGTGCGACCGATCCTGACAATGTGACACTGCCGCCCTACTACCCCCGTGATCCGGTCCTGCTCGCGGACTGGGCCGCCTATCTCGACAGCGTGCGTTTGACCGACTGGCACGTCGGGGAGGTCATCGCTCGATTGGAAAAAGAGGGGCTGCTGGAAAACACCCTCGTCATCTTCATGACTGATCACGGGATCAGTCACGCGCGCGGCAAGCAGTTCCTCTATGACGAGGGTGCCCACATTCCCTTCATCGTCAGCGGGCCCGGAGTCGGGGCGGGGGTGGTGCGGGAGGATCTCATCGAGCACATCGACATGGCCGCGATCTCCCTCGTGGCGGCGGGGCTCGAGGTCCCCGGGTGGATGCAGGGTCGCGACCTTCTCGCCGCCGACTATGCGGCCCGCGAGGCCGTCTTCGGTGCCCGTGATCGCTGCGGAGAGGCGGCGGACCGGATCCGTTCGGTGCGGACTGCGACCCATCTCTACATACGCCACTTTCATCCGGCTCGCCCGCACCTGATGCCGAATGACTACAAGGACAGCAAGGCCATCATCCGGCGTCTCCGCGAACTTGAGGCGGCGGGAGAAGTGAGCGATCTCACACGGGACTTGCTCTTTGCTCCGGTCCGTCCGGCGGAGGAACTCTACGCCTGGACCACGGACCGATGGCAGACGGTGAACCTCGCGAGTGATCCCGCTTCGGCGGAAGTGTTGAAAACGCTCTCCCGCCGACTCGATGACTGGATCAGTGAGACAGGCGATCGCGGCGACGAATCGCCCGGGGTCTATGATCTCGAGATTGCGGACGAACTGGCCGTGATCAAAGCGGGAACACCGCGGCACGAAACCTTTTCCAAAAACGCCGAAATCTATCGCCAATGGATGAAGGAGGGGAAATGAACGCGAATCTTGATGAGTTTAGAGACGAATTTTCAACACCGATGGCCACAGATAAACACAGATTTTCACCGATGATTGGGCTCGAACATATTTCATGAAAACCCGCTACTTTTTCCTCCTCCCGCTCTTCCTCACCCTCACGCCTCTGACCGCGGACGAGAAACCTAACATTGTCTTTTTCCTCGCCGATGACCTCGGGCAGCGCGACCTCGGGGCTTACGGGAGCACCTTCCACGAGACTCCGCATCTGGATCAACTGGCAAAAGACGGGATGCTTTTCACCGATGCCTACGCGGCTTGTCCGGTTTGTTCACCGACCCGGGCGAGCGTCATGACGGGGCAGTGGCCGCAGCGGCTCGGGATCACCGACTACATCGGTGCGCCGACCGAGCCGGACAAGTGGAAGCGCAACACGAAGCTGCTCCCCGCGCCCTACACCGATCGTCTCGCGCTCGATGCACCGACGCTGGCTAAGGCGATGAAGGAGGGCGGTTATGCAACCTTTTTTGCGGGCAAGTGGCATCTCGGTCCCGAAGGCTGGTGGCCCGAGGATCAGGGCTTCGACATCAACATGGGCGGCATCGATCGCGGCGGTCCCTACGGCGGCAAAAAGTATTTTTCCCCCTACGGCAATCCCCGGCTCAGCGACGGTCCCGAAGGCGAACATCTCCCCGACCGCCTCGCAACGGAGACAGGGAAGTTCATGGAGGCGAATCGCGACAAGCCGTTCTTTGCCTACTATTCCTTCTACGATGTCCACACCCCGCTCATGGCTCGGGAGGATCTGCAGAAGAAATACGAGGAAAAGCGTGAGCGTCTCGGCCTCACCGAGGCCTGGGGCAGGGAAGGGGAGCGCGACGTCCGCCTCGTGCAGGATCACGCCATCTACGCGGCCATGGTCGAGGCGATGGATCTCGCCGTCGGCAAAGTGTTGGGCAAAATCGATGAGCTCGGACTGCGCAAGAAGACCATCGTGATTTTTACGAGCGACAACGGCGGCCTCTCCACGAGCGAGGGCTGGCCCACTTCAAATCTTCCCTTTCGCGGAGGCAAGGGTTGGATGTATGAAGGCGGCATTCGCGAGCCGCTCATCGTCCGTTGGCCGGGGGTGGCCGCCCCGGGCAGTGTCTCTGATGCACCGGTGAGCAGTCCTGATTTTTTCCCCACCCTCCTCGAGGCCGCCGGAGTGCAGGCCCCCGAGGGCCAGGTCCTCGACGGGCTCAGTCTCGTGCCGGCGCTCAAGGGAGGGCCGCTCGCGGACCGTGCCCTCTTCTGGCATTACCCGCATTACGGCAATCAGGGAGGTGCTCCGTCTGCCGCGATCCGGCGGGGCGATCATAAGCTCATCGAGTGGTTCGAGGAGGACAAGGTCGAGCTGTTCAATGTCGTCACCGATCCCGGCGAGACGAAGGACCTCGCTGCCGAGCAGCCCGAACTGGCGGCGAAACTGCGATCGGAACTCCATTCCTGGCAGAAGGAAGTCGGGGCAAAAGCGACCCTTCCCAATCCCGCCTACGACCCCGCCAAACCGAACGGACGTGCCGCGGAACGCAAGCCGCAGGGATCCGCGGGGAAAGGGAAAAAGTAAAAGGTAAAAGGTAAAAGGTAAAAAGTTCCTACGATTCAAACATGAAAGCTCTCTTCTATCTCGTCGTTTTTGCGACCACGGTTTCCCTCGGGGCGGCCGAGAAACCGAACGTGTTGTTCCTCTTCGCCGACGACCAGTGCTACGAGACGATCGCGGCCCTCGGGCACACCGATATCGACACGCCGAATCTCGACCGGCTCGTGCAGCGCGGGACGACCTTCACCCATGCCTACAACATGGGCTCGTGGAGTGGCGCGGTCTGCGTCGCGAGCCGCACCATGCTCATCACCGGTCGCACCGTGTGGCGGGCCAATGAGATTTACAAAACGACCGATCAGGAGCGCGAAGCGGGGCGGCTCTGGCCGCAGATGATGTCGCGGGCGGGATACGAATCCTATTTCACCGGGAAGTGGCACATCCAGGCGAAGGCGGAAATGGCCTTCGATGTCGTCAAAGACGTCCGCGGCGGCATGCCGAAAGATGTCCCGGCGGGATACAATCGTCCGCTCGCGGGGCAGCCCGATCCCTGGAGTCCGAGCGACCCGCAGTTCGGCGGATTCTGGGCCGGCGGCAAACACTGGAGCGAGGTCGTCGGGGACAACACGCTCGAGTTTCTCGGCACGGCGGCGAAGTCGGAGAAACCTTTCTTCATGTATATCGCCTTCAATGCCCCTCACGATCCGCGTCAGGCGCCGCAGGAGTATGTGGACCGCTACCCGCTCGATCGCATCGCCGTGCCGGAGAGCTACCTCGTCGATTACCCTCACAAAGACGCTATCGGTTGCGGACCGGGGCTGCGTGACGAAAAGCTCGCGCCCTTTCCCCGCACCGAACATGCCGTGAAAGTCCACCGGCAGGAGTATTACGCGATCATCACGCACATGGACACGCAGATCGGACGGATCCTCGATGCTCTCGAAGAATCGGGCGAGGCGGAGAACACCTGGATCTTTTTCACCGCCGATCACGGTCTCGCGGTCGGGCATCACGGACTGATGGGCAAACAGAACATGTATGACCACAGCCTCCGGGTGCCTTTCGTGGTAAACGGTCCCGGGGTGAAGGCGGGGGCGAAGATCGAGGCTCCGATCTACCTGCAGAGCGTCATGGCGACAGCACTAGACCTCGCCGGCGCGGCGAAGGAAGAGCAGGTCGAGTTTGCGAGCGTGCTCCCGCTCCTCGAGGAAAAAGGGGACGGCCTCGAGGCGGTCTACGGTGCCTATCTCGATTTGCAGCGAGCCGTTGTCCATGACGGTTGGAAGTTGATCCTTTATCCGAAGTCGAAAGTGGCAAGGCTCTATCATGTTGCCAAAGATCCGCTCGAGCTGAAGGATCTCGCCGATAATGCCGAGCAGGCGGAGCGGAAGAAGGCGCTCTTTGCGAAGTTTTTGAAGTTGCAGAAGGAGTTGGAAGACCCTCTCGATGTGCTGGCTCTTTTCCCGGAGTTGAAATGAGGACATTTGCCGGAAGAAAAGTAGCATGGGCATCCTGCCCAGGCATCGCCGGTGGACGAGCGAAGTCCTTCCAGTCTCCATCGCTCAACTGCTGGCGCGAATTTCTGCGTTCTTTCGCAAATGAGATTTCTCCCGACTTTATGCGCCGGAGAGTGAAGCACGGGCAGGATGCCCGTGCTACATTTCATGTATTTTTCTCTGCCGTTTTTTTCCTTTCCGTTGCGACGGCTGCGGAAAAACCCAACGTCATCGTCATCATGGCGGACGATCAGGGCAGCATCGACCTTGGCTCCTACGGGGCCACCGATCTCGCGACTCCGCACACTGACGCCCTCGCCGCGCGGGGCGTTCGTTTCACTCAGTTTTACTCGGCGGCACCAGTGTGCTCGCCTTCGCGCGCCGGTCTGCTGACGGGGCGCTGGCCCGTGCGGGCGGGGGTTCCGGGAAACTGTGCTTCCCAACAGGGAGGAAAGGGGGCCCTGCCTCCGTCAGAGATCACCTTGGCCGAGATGTTCAAATCAGCCGGCTACGCCACCGCCCACATCGGCAAGTGGCATATCGGCTACACCCCTGACACGCTCCCGCTCGCGCAGGGCTTTGACCATTCTTTCGGACACATGGGAGGATGCATCGACAATTTCTCGCACTTCTTTTACTGGAGCGGGCCAAACATCCATGACCTCTGGCGCAACGGAACCGAAGTATATCACGATGGGGAATTTTTCCCCGATCTCATGGTGCGCGAGGCCTCGCAGTTCATGGAGGAAAATCGGGAGAAGCCGTTCTTCATCTACTATGCCCTGAACAGTCCGCACTATCCCTACCAGGGCGATGCGAAGTGGCTCGCGCATTTCAAGGACTTGCCCCACCCGCGCAATCTCTATGCCGCCTTCGTCGCCGCACAGGACCAGCGTCTCGGCGATCTCTTTGCGAAGGTGGACGAGCTGGGGCTGCGCGAGAAGACGATCGTGGTTTTTCAAAGCGACAACGGTCACTCCACCGAAGAGCGCGCCCACTATGGCGGCGGCAGCGCGGGACCGTATCGCGGGGCGAAGTTCAGTCTTTTTGAGGGCGGGATCCGGCTCCCCGCCATTATCTCGTGGCCAGGAAAGTTGCCCAGAAACGAGGTCCGTGATCAGACGGCGCACTCCTGCGACTGGCTCCCGACCCTCGCCGCCCTTGCCGGAGTCGCGGCACCGGATGTCCACCTCGACGGTCGCAGTCTTGTCGGTGTTCTTAACGATGGTGCCGCGCCCTCACCCCACGAGGGGCGGTCCCTGCACTGGCAGGTGGGAGAGGGCCCAAAGGCCGACTGGGCTGTTCGTGAGGGCGAATGGAAGCTCATCGGGCGTTCCCGTGACACCGGAAAAGGTGACCGGGATGCGGCGCTCGAGGGGCTCCTTTACAACCTCGCTGAGGATCCCAGTGAAAAAAAGAATCTCGCCGCGCAGTATCCTGATCAGGTACGGCATCTGCGGGAACTGCACGAAAAACATCTCGACTAAAGTCGCCGATTCCCGCCTTATTTTTAGAATTTTCCCCGACATGAAAACCTCCCTCATCGCCGTCCTTTCGCTTCTCTCCCTCGCCGTTCCGGGCTTGCTGCGCGCCGCCGATGCTCCGCCGAACATCATCTACCTCATCTCCGACGACCATGCCTGGACGGACTACGGATTCATGGGGCACCCGGTCATCGAGACACCGAATCTCGACAAACTGGCCTCTCGCAGCGGTCTCTTTTCCCGCGGCTATGTGCCGACCGCACTCTGCCGCCCGGCCCTCGCGACCTTCGCGAACGGGCTCTACGCTCATCAGCACGGGGTGACAGGGAATGATCCTTCGCCACTTCCGGCAGCGGCCGGTGCATCACAGGCGAAAGGGAAAGGGAAGGGCAAGGGCCAGCCCGAGTCGCCCGAGTATGCGGCCCTGCGGGAAAAGCTCATCGCGAAGATGGATGCACCGCCGACGATCATGGATCTCCTCGGAGAAAAGGGTTATGTTAGTCACCAGTCCGGCAAGTGGTGGGAAGGCACCACCGCCCGGGGCGGTTTCACGGAGGGCATGACGCGCGGCTTTCCAAACCCGGGAGGGCGCCACGGCGACGAGGGGCTCAAGATCGGGCGCGAGGGCATGGAGCCCATCTTCGACTTTATCGATCGTTCGGTCGCGGCGGAAAAGCCATTCTTTGTCTGGTATTTCCCCTTCATGCCGCATACCCCGCACACGCCACCGCAACGGCTCTTCGATAAGTACAAGGCCAAGGGGATAGAGTCCGACCACGTCGCCCGCTATTATGCGATGGTCGAGTGGTTCGACGAGACCGTCGGGCAGCTTCTTGATAAACTGGAGGAAAAGGGACTCACTGAAAAGACGCTCATCGTTTACTCGTCGGACAACGGCTGGATTCAGGATCCCGACGGTCAGGGGTATGCACCGAAGTCCAAGCAGTCAGCCAACGAGGGCGGGACGCGCCAGCCCCTGCTTTTTTCATGGCCGGGCACGATCATACCGGGTGACCGTAAAGAGCAGCTCTGCTCCACGGTTGATTTTGTCCCCACCTGCCTCGCCGCCGCCGGGGTGGAGATCCCGGAAAATCTCCCCGGCCTCAATCTCCTCCCCATCCTGAAATCCGGTAAACCGACCCCGCGCGAGGAAGTCTTCGGCGAGACCTTCGCCCACGACGTCGCCGACATTGACGATCCCGAAGCGACCCTGGTTTACCGCTGGGTCATCGACGGTAAATGGAAGCTGCTCCTCACCTACGACGGCAAATTGGGCCGCTACGCGAGTTCGCATCCGCGCACCGAGAAGAGGCCTCAGCTTTATGATCTGCTCGCCGATCCGCACGAGGAAAAAAATCTCGCCGCGGAGAATCCCGAAGTCGTCGCCCGCCTCGCCGCGAAGTTGCAGGAGTGGTGGCCGGTGACCAAGCGCCAGGTCCTCACCGAGTGGTCTGAGGTGCCGGCTGAGCGGAAGTAATAGTGATTTGTCAGGGTGGCGTCATGCCGCTACACTGGTTTCTGCCAGCTCCCGCAGCCGTGCCGTCGTCGTGGTGCGGTCGATCCGGCCCCCGGCGACGTCGAGGGTGAGCGGCTCCCAGAGGTCGACATCCAGATTGACCGGGTCGTAAATTCCATTTTGCCTCAAAACACGAGACAAGTAGGAACAGAGGTAGAAAGGATAGGCGGCGGCTCCTTCCATCATACCCTTAATTAGTGGCTCCTCCATCTTCGTCGTCTGTGGCGCTGCGATCGCGGATTCCAGCAACTCAATCGAACGCAAACCTTACCCCCGCCGTGAGCGGCAATCACTGCCCGGTGGATGGCAAACACGGCTGCAACAGTCGGATGTCTCATGAGAGGCGCCTGAGGAGTTCACTATTGCCTGCGATGATTTCAGCGGAGGCTTCGCCCGCCTCGTCGGGGTCGATATCATCGCGGTCAAAAGGCGCAATCGTAATCGTCCCGCCGGCGTGCACCTCGATATCAACCTGATCACCCTCCTTGAGCCTCGCAAGCTGGAGCAGGGCGCTGTCAAAAATCAAACCGCGGGAGTTCCCGATTTTGGTGATGGTCTTGATCATGTGTAAAACAATTTCTCCTATCGAGGGGTGTCAAGCGTTCGCCCCAACCGTTCTCATTCCTCCCGGTAAGGCCTGATCGCGAAACTTTTTGCCTCCCAAGGGGTTCCCCTGTTCTCCACTCTTAATATTTCATGAGCTTCCCGTATTTTAGCCACACCTCCGCTCTCGCGACCCTTTTCTTCGCTTGCGCCGCCGTGGCGGCCGCCGAGTCCTCCGAAAAGCCTAACATCATCCTCGTCATGGCCGACGACATGGGGTGGGGGCAGACCGGTTATCGCAATCACCCTTTGCTGAAAACGCCGCACCTCGACGCGATGGCCGCAAACGGGCTGCGCTTCGAGCGATTTTATGCGGGAGGCCCGGTCTGTTCGCCGACGCGGGCCTCGGTCCTGACGGGGCGCTCCCACGACCGCACCGGCGTGCTCCAGCACGGCTATGCCCTGCGCCTGCAGGAAAAGACCCTGCCGCAGGCGCTGAAGAGTGCGGGCTATGTCACCGGTCATTTCGGCAAATGGCATCTCAACGGTTTGCGCGGACCCGGTGTGCCGATTTTTGCCGATGATCCCTACAGTCCCGGCGCCTTCGGCTTTGACGAATGGGTTTCGGTGACGAATTTCTACGACACGGACCCGCTCATGAGCCGGAATGGGGAGTTCGAGGAGTTCACCGGCGACTCCTCCGAGATCGGGGTAGACGAGGCAGTGAACTTCCTCGACAAACATCGCGGCAGTGGAAAGCCCATGTTCTCGGTGATCTGGTATGGCACTCCGCACAGTCCTTTCAGAGCCTCCGACGCAGACCGCGCCCCCTTTGCCCACCTCGATGCCGAATCGGCCGATCACCACGGCGAACTCGTTGCGATGGACCGCAGCATCGGCACCCTGCGGGCCAAGTTGCGCGAATTCGGTTTGGAAAAAGACACCCTCCTCGTCTTCTGCAGCGACAACGGCGGGCTGCCGAAGATCACTCCGGCAACCGTGGGCGGGCTGCGCGGATTCAAGGGCAGTGTCTATGAGGGAGGCCTGCGAGTTCCGGGGATCATGGAATGGCCCGGCACGATCACACCGCGGGTGACGGAGTATCCCGCCTGTGTCATGGATCTTTTCCCCACCGTGGTGGATCTGTTAGGCCTGCCCGGCGAGGTCATGATCAAGCCGGTCGACGGCATCAGTCTGCGACCGCTCTTTGCCGGAGAGAAAAAGGAGCGCGGCGCGCCGATCGGCTTTCGTTACCAAAAGCAGCGGGCGCTCATCGATGATCGATACAAGCTCGTGAGCGCCGATCTTCAGAAAGGGGAATTCGCCCTTTACGATCTCGTTGAAGATCCTGCCGAGACGACCGACCTGTCCGCGACAAAGCCCGAAGTGATGGCGGAAATGAAAGCGCAGTTTCTCGCCTGGGACGCGACGATGGAGGCGAGCTTTGCGGGGAGAGACTACCCCGGCGGCACCCTCTCCCCGCCCGATCCGGAGCCCATTGCCTGGTATGAGACCGACCGCTACCGGCCTTACGAAGCTGTCTGGAGAGAACGCTGGGAATTCCTGCCCTATTACCAGGGCACAAAGGGGTTCGGGATCGGAAAAGGCAAGGGTAACGTAAAAGCCAAAGGCAAAGAGAAATCGAAATGACGCGGTTGAAATTTCTCCTCTTCTCTTTCGCCCTTCTCCTCGGCCCGATCGTTGATGCCTCGGCGCGGCCCAATGTCATCGTCATCCTCGTGGACGACATGGGATTCTCCGACCTTGGTTGCTACGGCGGCGAGATCGAGACGCCGCATCTCGATGCCCTCGCCACCGGAGGTTTGCGCTTCACGCGATTTTACAATGCGGCGCGCTGCTGTCCGACACGGGCCTCGCTCCTCACCGGACTCTACCCGCACGAGGCGGGCATCGGCCACATGGTCGCCGACTACGGGGTGCCCTCTTATCAGGGGTATCTCAACGATCGCTGCGTCACCCTCGCTGAGGCCTTGCGCCCGGCGGGCTACGCCACGCTGATGACAGGGAAATGGCACGTCGGCTCCGCTCCCGGGCAATGGCCGCTCGATCGGGGCTTCGACCGGTATTGGGGAACTCCATCGGGTGGCGGAGTCTATTTCAAAGATACCCTGCAGATCCGCAAAGAGGTCTTTTTTGTCGAGGGGGCGGAGCGCATCGAAGTGCCCGACGATCTCTATGTCACCGATGATTTCTCTGATCATGCGACGGCCTTCATCGAGGAAGCCGCCACCGAAACGAAGAAGCCGTTTTTTCTCTATCTCGCGCACATTGCTCCGCACTGGCCGCTCCAGGCCAAACCCGAAGACATTGCCAAATACGCGGGACGCTACGATGCCGGATGGGACGAGGTGCGCGCGCGGCGCTTCGCGAGACAAAAGGAACTGGGAATCGTCGATGGCGATACTGTCCCGAGCCCGCGCGATCCTCAGGCGAAAGCCTGGAAAGAAGTATCCGAAGAGGCCCGTCGCGAACTCGCCCATCGCATGGAGATCTACGCCGCGCAGGTTGACAGTATCGATCAGAACGTCGGTCGACTCGTCGCGAAGTTGAAAGCTCTCGGGCAGTTCGAGAATACGCTCATCCTATTCCTTTCCGACAACGGCTGCTCCGCCGAGGGCGGTCCCGGTGGATTCAGTCGGGGAAAAGAGGGCGCTCCACTGGGCACTGGACTTTCCTACGCCAGCGGCGGGCTCGAGTGGGCGAACGTGAGCGATACCCCGTTCCGGCGTTTCAAGACCGAGACCCACGAGGGCGGCATCGCGACTCCGCTCATCGCTCACTGGCCCGCAGGCATTGAGGCCCGGGGCTCGCTGGTTGACGAGCCGGGGCACATCATCGATCTCATGCCGACCCTGCTCGAGATCGCGGGCGCGACCTATCCGGAAAGTCACCGGGGCGAAGCGGTGCAGGCGATGGAGGGCAGGTCGCTCGTGCCCCTCTTCGGGCCCGCCCCGCCTGCCGCGGAGCCGCGTCCGCTTTTCTGGGAACACGAGGGCAATCGCGCCGTGCGTGTCGGTGCCTGGAAACTCGTCGCCCCGCACAAGCGTGAATGGGAACTGTATGACCTCTCCACCGATCGGGTCGAAGGGAACAATCTCGCCGCGACCCATTCCGAACGGGTCAGAGATCTCGCCGCGCAATGGGACGCCTGGGCCGCCCGTGTCGGTGTGTTGCCCTGGCCGGACGCGAAAGGAAAAGGAAAAGCGCAATAACGACATCACCATGTTCACCCGCCCGCGTCATCTTTTCCTTCGCCAATACCTGACCTCGCTCAGCTTTGGCTTGCTAGCCCTCTTTTGCGGCCAGTCCTCCGCCGAACCGGCCAAACCCAACCTCATCTACCTGCTCGCCGACGATCTCGGCTATGGTGATCTCGGCAGTTACGGGCAGCAGCTCATCCGCACCCCGCATCTCGACAAGATGGCCGCCGATGGCCTTCGCCTAACACAGCACTACGCGGGAGCGCCTTCGTGCCATCCTTCGCGCTGTGTGCTCTTCACGGGGAAGCATACCGGGCACGCTTTCATCCGCGGCAACAGCAAGCTGCCGCTGCGTCCCGGCGACTACACCCTTTCGCAGATGCTGAAAGAGGCTGGTTACGCCACCGGAGGTATCGGGAAATGGGCACTCGGCGATCATGACTCGACCGGAGCGCCCTGGCGCAAGGGGATGGACGAGTTTTTCGGCTACCTCGACCAGACCCACGCCCACACCTACTACCCTGATCATCTCTGGAAGAACGGCGAGCGTTTCGAGATCCCCGAAAACGCCGACGGGAAACGCGAGGTCTATTCGCACGATCTCTTCGCTGAGTTCGCCCTCGACTTCATCCGGCGGCACAAAGACGACCCCTTCTTTTTCTACGGCGCCTTCACCATTCCCCATGCCGAGGTCACCGTTCCCGATGACTCCCTCGCCGAATACCTCGACAAATGGCCCGAGCCGAAGGCGTTTCCCGGCAGCAGGACTTACTGCCCGCAGGACAAACCCCGCGCCCATCGCGCCGGTATGATCACCCGGCTCGATCGCGACATCGGGCGGCTCTTCGATCTCCTCGACGAACTCGGACTCGCGGAAAACACCCTCGTCATTTTCACCAGCGACAACGGCCCCATTACCGCCGGAGGACAGGATCCGGAATTCTTCGACAGCAACGGCCCCCTGCGTGATCTCAAGTTTACCCTTTACGAAGGCGGCATCCGCGTGCCCTTCCTCGCGCGGTGGAAAGGGAAAATCGCGCCGGGCACGGTCTCGGATCATGTCTCGGACTTCGCCGACATGGTCCCGACCTTGGCAGCGGCGGCGGGGATCGCGGTGCCCGATTCCTTCGGCGAACGGGACGGCGTCTCCATCCTGCCGACCCTGTTCGGCGCGGGCGGGGAACAGGAAAATCGCGCTCATTTTTACTGGGAAGCCGCCCCGCAGCAGGCCGCTCGTCGCGGCGACTGGAAAGCCTACCGTCCCACTCCCGGCAAACCGATCCAGCTCTACCACCTCGGCGACGATATCGGTGAGACCCGCGATCTTGCCGGGGAAAACCCCGACCTCGTCCTCGAGTTCGAACGGCTCATGGCCGAGTTGCGGACTGATTCGACGGAGTTTCCCCTCACGAAGGGGAAGGGTGGAAAGAAAAAGTGAACGATGATCGCTCCGATGAAAATACTGCTCCCGATTTTTGCCTTCCTTGTCCTCGCGCTGGCTGCGACTCACGCGCAGGACCGCAAACCGAATGTCCTCCTTATCATCGCCGACGACTGCACCTATCGCGATCTCGAGCTCTACGGAGGTCAGGCTAAGACGCCGCACCTCATTGATCTCGCGAGCGAGGGCATGACTTTCGAGCGTTGCTTCCAGGCTGCGCCGATGTGTTCGCCGACGCGTCACTGTCTCTATACCGGACTGTATCCCGTGAAGTCGGGAGCCTACCCGAACCACACTTTCGCCCATGACTGGGTGAAAAGCATCGCGGGATATCTGCAGGAGGCCGGTTACACGACCGACCTCTCCGGCAAGCGCCACATCAAGCCCGACTCGGTTTTTCCCTTCACCTACAGCGGCAAAAACAATCCCGATCCCGCCGTCTTCGCCGATGTCCTCGCGGCGAGCGAGGCGCAGGACCGGCCCTTTCTTTTTATCGCCGCCTCGAATGAACCGCACAGTCCCTGGAACAAAGGAGATCCGTCCGTCTACCCGCCCGACTCCCTCGAACTGCCACCCGTGCTCGTCGACACGCCCGATACGCGCGAGGGATTCTCCAAATACCTCGCCGAGGTCACCTACTTCGATTCGCAGGTCGGCGAACTCGTCGACCTTCTCGATGCTTCGCCTCTCGCTGCGAACACCATCGTCATTGTCCTGAGCGAGCAGGGGAACAGTTTTCCCTTTGCCAAATGGACCTGCTACGATGCCGGCCTGCAGAGCGCCTGCGTCGTGCGCTGGCCGGGAAAGGTCAAGGCGGGGACCCGCAGCGAGGCGATGATCGAGTATGTTGACGTCGTTCCGACGATCCTCGATGCCGCCGGTCTCGAGCGTCCCGAGGTCCTCGACGGGCGCAGCTTTCTTCCCGTGCTCACCGGAGCGAACACCACCCACAAGACCCACGTCTTCGGCTTGCAAACGACCCGGGGGATCAATAACGGCAGTGAACATTTCGGCATTCGCAGCGTGCGCGGCGAACGCTACCGCTATGTCCGGAACTTCACGCCGGAGATGACTTTCGAAAATGCCGCGACGGCCGATCCCACTTTTCAAAGCTGGAAGGCGCTCGCTGCGAGCGGAGACGAAAACGCGAGGCGCCTCGTCCGCGATTACCAGCATCGTCCCCCCGAAGAACTCTTCGACACCGTCGCCGATCCGTGGAACCGCACCAACCTCATCGCCGATCCCGCGCTGGCCCCGGTGCGCGACGAACTGCGCGCCGCTCTTGATGCCTGGATGGAGCAGCAGGGCGACGAAGGGCAGGCCACCGAGATGAAGGCGCTCGAACGCATGCCGCGTGCCGGGAAGCTTGAAAAGGGCGGGAAGAAAAAGGGAAAAGGGAAGGGGAAAGCATAATTCGTCATTGCGGAACGGACCCTTCGCCACGAGTCAATTTCCAAGTCCGCGGGCGCCGGCCGCTTTCCCGCATCGCGCAATACGTGCCTTGACCATCTTTCCCATGCACCGCTAGACTGGGAACCCATGATGACCGTCCGACTTTCTGCAGGAGCCATCCTTTTCGCGGCCCTCTCCGCCTTTACATTCGGCTCTGCCGTGGTGAAGGGCGAATCCTCAAAACCCAATCTCATTGTCATCCTCGCCGACGATCTCGGCTACGGTGACCTCGCCTGCAACAATCCGGAATCAAAAATCCCCACGCCCCATGCCGATCGTCTTGCGGCGGAAGGGATGCGCTTCACCGATGCGCATTCGCCGTCGGCGGTGTGCACTCCGACCCGCTACAGCCTCCTCACCGGCCGCTACCACTGGCGCTCGCGGCTAAAGGAGGGTGTCCTCGACGGATTCAGTCCTCCGCTGATCGAGTCCGATCGCGTCACGGTGGCTTCGTTTTTGAAATCGCAGGGTTACGCCACTGCCTGTGTCGGTAAATGGCATCTCGGTTTGCAATGGACGCGGAGCGACGGCACTCCCGAGTCGCTCGACCGGGCGGAAAAGGTCGGGGTGCGCCCGGGCTACGAGATCGATTACACGAAAGGCTTCACCGGTGGACCTGTTGCGCTCGGCTTCGACCGCTTTTTCGGGATCTCGGCTTCGCTCAACATGCCGCCTTTTTGCTACCTCGAGAATGAGCGGGTTGTTCATCTCCCCACCTTGAAACAGGAGCGTCTTCGCGATGCCGAGTTTCTCGCCACGGACGAGGGGATGCGCTCGCCCGACTTCACGAACTACGGTGTCCTGCCACGCTTCGCGGGCGAGGCGCTCTCGTTTCTCGAGAAGCAGGCCGCGACCTCACCCGACCAGCCCTTCTTCCTCTACGCGCCGCTGCCTTCGCCGCATCTGCCTGTCGTCACGAATCAGGAGTATGTCGGGAAAAGTCAGGCCGGTCTCTACGGGGACTTTGTCGTCGAGACCGATGGTTTTGTCGGAGCGATCCTTGAGACCCTCGACCGGCTCGAACTCGCCGATAACACCATCGTGATCTACACCTCGGACAATGGCGGCCTCTATCACTGGTGGGAAGCAAAAGAGACCGACGATCTCGCTCATTACAAGGGGGGCGGGCGCGGTGCCTCGATGCGCGAGTTCGGCCATCAGGGCAATGCGTGGATGCGCGGGACCAAGGCCGATATCTGGGAGGGCGGTCATCGCGTTCCTTTCCTCGTGCGCTGGCCCGCGAAAGTCCCGGCGGGAAAAGTCTGCGATTCACTCGTCGACCTCACCGACCTGCTCGCGACGATGGCCGATATCACCGCGACCGGGCTGCCTGCCGGAGCCGGTCCTGACAGTGTCAGTCTGCTACCCGCTCTCCTCGATCCTGAGGTGACGGTGCGCGAGCATACCGTGCACCTGTCCTTCCGCGGCGTTTTTGCGATTCGTCAGGGTCCGTGGAAGCTCGTTCCGGAGCACCGCGGATCGGGCGGCTTTTCCCAGCCCCGCGACCTTGATCCGGCGACGGAGGGCGGACCGAAAGGCCAGCTCTATCACCTCGGCGAGGATAGAGCCGAGACGGACAACCGCTACGACGAGGAACCCGAAGTAGTCGCGCGGCTCACGAAACTGCTCGAAACAATACGCGAAGAGCCCGCCGCGAATTGAAGGAGCGTTTGCCGATGAAATCGATCTGTCGTTTTTACTTCCGGATAGTCTGCGCGATTCTACTCGCGGCGGGAGCGGCGTCCGCCGAGGCGGCGGAGAGGCCCAATCTCATCCTCATCATGGCTGATGATTTCGGCTACGAGTGTGTCGGGGCGAACGGCGGGGAATCCTATCAGACTCCGAATCTCGACCGGCTCGCCGCGTCGGGGGTGCGCTTTGAGAATTGCCATTCCTACCCGCTCTGCACTCCCACTCGCGTCGCGATCATGACCGGGAAACACAACGTGCGGAACTACCTCAATTTCGGCACCCTGCCGCGCAGCGAGCGCACCTTTGCCCATCTTCTCAAAGAGGCCGGCTATGCCACCGGTGTCTGCGGCAAATGGCAGCTCGGCAAAGAGGCGGATTCGCCTCAGCATTTCGGCTTCGATGAATCGCTCTTGTGGCAGCAGGCGCGCCGTCCGCCCCGCTTCGCCAATCCGGGGCTCGAGCGTCAGGGCATCGCGGAAGACTACGCCGACGGTGAATATGGCCCGACCCTGATCAACGATTTTGCCCTCGATTTTGTGACGCGCCATCGGGAGGGGCCCTTCTTTCTCTATTACCCGATGATCCTCACGCACGACCCCTTCCAGCCGACGCCCGAGAGTCCGGACTGGGACCCTAAGGCTATCGGCGAGCGAGTGAATCGCGACGTGAAACACTTCGCCGAGATGACGGGTTATATGGACAAAATGATCGGCCGCCTCGATGCGAAGCTCGATGAGCTTGGTATTCGGGATAATACTCTGCTGCTCTTCCTCGGAGACAACGGCACCCATTCCAGCGTCACGAGTCGCTTTAAAGGAACCGACTATCCCGGCGGCAAGGGAACGACGACGGCGCGGGGCACGCACGTGCCGCTCATCGCGAGCTGGCCGGGAGTGGTGACGAAGGGCCGGGTCAACCGAGACCTCATCGGGGCAGTCGATTTTCTTCCGACCCTTTGCGAGGCTGCGGGTGTCGCTCTACCGGGTGGGACAGACGGGATCAGCTTTCTGCCATTCCTCAGGGGTGGAGCAGGGAAAGGGAATGACGCGCTCTACCTCTGGTATTCCCCGCGCCAGAAGCCCGACTTATCGGTGAAAGAGTATGCCTTTGACCTCGGGCATAAACTCTACCGCGACGGGCGCTTTTATGATCTTGTTGCCGATCCCTTTGAGGAGACCCCTCTCGCCGAAGGCAGTGCCCCCGACGCGAAGGAAAGACTGCGTGTCGTGCTCGACCGGTATGCCGACGCGCGACCTCCCGAACTTGATCGCGCCTTTCTTTTGGAAAATTCCGGCGCAACTTCCCGCCCTGCGCAGGGTAAAAAGAAGAGCAAAACCCCAAGACCAGACGCTGTTGAATGAAGCACCCGACCCTGTTGACTCTCGCCCTTTCTCTTTTTCTTCCCTTCGTTGCCGCGGGAGCGGAGAAGAAACCGAATATCCTTTTCCTCTTCGCCGATGACTGGGGGAGATTCGCGTCTCTCTATGCCACTGTGGATGGTCCCGGCTCGCTCAATGAAGTGGTCGCGACGCCGAACTTCGACCGCATCGCGGGTGAGGGAGTTCTCTTCCGCAACGCCCACGTCAGCGCGCCCTCGTGCACGCCCTGTCGCAGCGCGCTCCTGACAGGACAACATTTCTGGCGCACCAATACCGGGGCGATTCTGCGTGGCGCAGTCTGGGACGAGACCATCCCGAGTTATCCGCCTTTGTTGCAGGAGGCCGGCTATCATATTGGTTACACCCACAAGGTCTGGGGTCCGGGAACGCCGGCGAATGCACCCTTCACGAAGGAGCAGAACTACGGAAAGCGGGGCGGTAAATTCAATCAATTTTCCCAGAACGTGACGAAGATGGTGAGCGAAGGCGTCGCGCTGGAGGAGGCAAAGAACGTCCTCCTCGAAGAGACGCGGGGCAATTTTCAGGATTTCCTCGCCGCGCGGGAGGAGGGGAAGCCATTCTCCTACTGGTTCGGCCCCACGAACGTTCATCGCAAGTGGATCAAGGGAAGCGGCAAGGCGCTCTGGGGGATCGAACCTGATGCGTTGGAGGGGAAGATGCCGCCCTTTCTCCCTGACGTGCCCGAGGTGCGCGAAGACATGGCGGACTACCTCGGCGAGGTGGCCGCCTGGGATGCCGGGATCGGTGTCATGCTGGAAGAGCTCGAAAAGACAGGGGAGCGGGAGAATACGCTCATCGTTATCAGCGGCGACCACGGCGCTCCGGGTTTCCCCTACGGCAAATGCAACCTCTACGGGTTCGGGACAAACGTGGCGCTTTCCGTGACAGGTCCCGGAGTGAAGGGCGGCCGTGTCGTCGACGACTTTGCCAGTCTCACCGATGTCGCACCGACTTTCCTCGAGGCGGCGGGATTGCCGGTGCCGGAGGTGATGACGGGACGCAGTCTCTGGCCGGTGTTGAAGTCAGATAAAACCGGACTCGTTGACGAAACCCGCACCGTTGTCTACACGGGGCGCGAACGCCACGTCGAGATTGCACGGTCGGACTATTCGCCCTACCCGCAGCGCGCCATCCGCACGCCGGATCACGTTCTTATCATCAACTTCCGGCCCGATCGCTACCCGCTCGGCGATCACTATCTGCTCGACAGCAGCGGCACGCCCTCGGTCGACGACCTCGAAAACGAGACGCGGGTGACGCTGCCCGATGAAGACGCCGGTCCGACGAAGGCCTGGCTCGTCGGGGTGCGCGACACGCCCGAGTGGAAGGCACACTTTGACTGGGTCTACGGGAAGCGACCGAAGTATGAACTCTATGATCTCGCAAAAGACCCTCACGAAACCAAAAATATCGCGGACGATCCCGCCTATGCCGCGATCAAAAGTGATCTCGAGACGCGACTGATTGACGAACTGACCCGCACCGGCGATCCCCGGCTCATCGATGACGGGAAGTTTTTTGAAACGCCGCCCATGGCCGGACCTCTCGCCGACGCCGAGGAGTTCTGGAAAGGGCAGAAGGCGAAAGGAAAGAACAAAGGGAAGGGTAAAGGCAAGGCCGAGTGAAGTAGCCTTTACATAGAAGTTAAAGGATTGGCCTCATGGCGGTCTTGACCAAGATGGGACTGAGGTCTTCTCTATTTTTGTATGATATCTTTATCCCGCACACTCTTTGCATTGGTGCTTCTTGCTCTCACCCCGGCCGGGCGTGCCGAGGCGCCGAGGCCGAATTTTCTTGTCATTTATACCGACGATCACGGCTACGGCGACGTCTCGACCTACGGCGCGACCGATGTGAAGACCCCCCACATCGACTCCATCGCCGCCGATGGCATGCTCTTCACGACGATGCGGGCGAACTGCACGGTCTGCTCACCCTCGCGCGCCGCTCTCCTCACCGGACGGAATCAGGACCGGGTCGGCGTGCCGGGAGTGATCCGCACCCAGCCGGAGAACTCGTGGGGCTACTTCGATCCTGCCGTGCCCACCCTCGCCGACGAGCTGAAGAAATCAGGCTATGACACCGCCATCGTCGGGAAATGGCACCTCGGTCTCGAGTCGCCGAACACGCCGAACGAGCGGGGCTTTGACCATTTCCATGGTTTCCTCGGCGACATGATGGACAGCTACCTCGACCACCTCCGACACGGGAACAATTACATGCGGCTCAACAGGGAAGTCATCGAGCCGCAGGGACATGCCACCGAACTCTTCTCTCAGTGGGCTTCGGATTATCTCGTGAGCCGCGCCGGGAAAAAGGACGAACCTTTTCTGCTCTACCTCGCCTACAACGCCCCGCATTTCCCGATCGAGCCGCCCGCCGACTGGCTCGCGAAGGTGAAGGCGCGGGCACCCGGGATGGAGGAAAAACGCGCCATGAATGTGGCCTTTGTCGAGCATCTTGATCATTACATCGGAGAGGTCCTGAAGACGCTCGACGAGAGCGGTTTGCGGGAGAACACGGTCGTCGTCTTCACCGCCGACAACGGAGGTTCGCTGCCCCATGCCCAGAACAACGATCCCTGGCGCGACGGAAAGCAGAGTCATTATGAAGGCGGCTTGCGCGTGCCTTTCATGGTTCGCTGGCCGGGACAAATTGAGGCCGGCTCGAAGAGCGACTACACCGGACAGGTCTTCGACCTTTTTCCCACCTTTCTCGAACTGGCCGGTGCCACCGCGATGGATCCGGCCGCGCTCGATGCCGTCAGTCTCGTCCCGGTGTGGAAAGGGGAGACGATCACCGCGCCGCGTGACCTCTATTTCGTGAGGCGCGAGGGAGGGCGCGCCTACGGCGGGAGGAGCTACGAGGCTCTCATCCGCGGCGACTGGAAGCTGCTGCAGAACGATCCCTAC
>JANQVJ010000056.1:239625-243986 GCA_030730365.1 Verrucomicrobiales bacterium | reverse complement strand
CCGGGAAAGCACGGCTTTGATGAGTTCTTTGGTTATCTCAACCAGCGGCACGCGCACAACCACTTCACCGACTTCCTCTGGAGAAACGAGTCAAAAGTCACGCTGCCGAACTATGTCACGCCCGTCGGCGGAGACGGCGCGGGTTATTCCGAAGATCCCATTCTTTACACCGACGACCTCCTCACGGACGAGTCGCTGAAGTTCGTCTCGAAAAATCAGGACAAGCCCTTTTTCCTCTACTGGAGCCTCGTCATCCCGCACGCGAACAACGAGCGCGGCAAAGAGATCGGTGATGGCGCTCACGTCCCCGACTACGGTCCGTATGCGAAGATGGACTGGCCCGATCAGGACAAGGGACAGGCCGCGATGATCACACGGATGGACAGCTATGTGGGGCGGATGTTAGACCAGCTGGAGTTGCTCGGTCTCGCCGAAAACACGCTCGTCATTTTCACGAGTGACAACGGTCCGCACAACGAGAGCAAACACAATCTCGAGCGATTCAATCCGTCGGGACCCTACACCGGGATCAAGCGCAGCCTCACCGACGGCGGCATCCGCGTGCCCTTCATCGCCTGGTGGCGCGGCACGGTGAAGCCGGGCGTGACCGATCATGCCGGGTATTTCCCCGACTGGTTCCCGACCGCGGCCGAGTTGGCGGGGGCGGAGACGCCTGCGGGCCTCGACGGCATCAGCCTCGTCCCGCTCCTCACTGGAAAGGCGGATGAGCAGAAGAAACACGAGTTCCTTTACTGGGAATTTCATGAGGGCGGATTCAAGCAGGCGGCGCTCTTTGACAGCCGCTGGAAGGGCATCCGCCAGGGCGGACCCGACGCGCCGGTGAAGCTCTATGATCAGCAGAACGATGTCGCCGAACTGACCGATGTCGCGGCGCAGCATCCCGATATCGCCGAAAAGATCAGCGCGTATCTCAAGACCGCCCGAACACCGCTCGCCGAGTGGGAGCCGAAGTGGCAGGCCCCCGGAAAAGGTAAGGGGAAGGGGAAGTGAAGTGAGTTTGCAGGGCATGCCGGAGAAGCGGGCGGGACGCCCGCGGTCCCGGTGAGCCGGTTTCAGTTTAAGAACAACGATTTGATCCATGAAAACCCCATCTTTCATTTTCGCGCTTATCGCTCTCTCCGGGATTGTCGCAGCTGCCGAAAAGCCCAACGTGCTTTTTCTCATCTCCGACGATCTCAACAACTACCTCGGCTGCTACGGCGATCCGAGGGCGAAGACGCCGAACATTGACGAGCTGGCGTCGCGCGGTGTCATGTTCGAGCGCGCCTACTGCACCTTCCCCCTCTGCGGTCCGAGCCGCAACTCGATGCTGACGGGGCTCTATCCCAACAGCACGGGGATTCTCTCAAATGCCCAGATCTTCCGCCAGACGATTCCCGAGCATCACAGTCTTTCGCAGGCTTTCCGCCTCGAGGGATATCTCGCCGCCCGCGTCGGCAAGCTCTATCATTACAACGTGCCGAAGTCGGTCGGCACCGACGGCCACGATGACCCCGGCTCGTGGGAGATCGAACTGAATCCGGCCGGAGTGGACCGCCTCGAGGAGGAAAAGGATATTTTCACTCTCACGCCCGGTCAGTTCGGAGGCACGCTCAGCTGGTATGCCTCGCCGAAGAGTGACGAGCACCACACCGACGCGATGCTCGCGTCGGACGCCGAGTGGATCCTCGAGCGTTGTGCGAAGCAGAAGGAACGGCCTTTCTTTCTCGCGGTCGGATTCTTCCGTCCCCACACGCCGTATGTCGCGCCGAAGGATCCCTATTTCGGCTGGTATCAGGAAAAGGAGATGCCGCTTTTCCCCACGCTCGATAAAAACCCGGCCGAGGTTCCCGCTGCCGCCCTGGGCAGTTATAAGAAAGAACAGGACAAGCTCACCGATGAGCTGCGCCAGCAATGCGTGCAGGCCTACTACGCGAGCATCAGTTTCCTGGATGCGCAGGTCGGGCGGGTCGTCGATGCCCTCGATCGACTTGGTCTTTCCGAAAACACCATCATCGTCTTCACGAGCGACCACGGCTACCACATGGGTGAGCACGGTCTCTGGCAAAAGCAGAGTCTCTTCGAGGGCAGCGCCCGGGTTCCGCTGCTGATCGTTGCGCCTGGAAAAGGGAAGGGGACCGTCGTGAAAGAACCGGTCAGTCATCTTGACCTTTATCCGACCCTCACCGAACTCGCCGGAGTGAATGGTCCCGACAATCTGCAGGGGCAGAGCCTCGTGCCCATGCTCAAAGATCCCGCCGCGAAGGGCCGCGGCTGGGCGCTGACTCAGGTCGTGCGCGGCGGAGTCGGAAAGCCGAAGGCCAGCGCCGCGAAAGGGGCCGGGGGGAATCGTTTCTTCGGCTACAGCCTGCGCACCCCGCGCTACCGCTACACCGAGTGGGACGAGGGAGCCCAGGGCAGCGAACTCTACGATCACGAAACTGATCCCGGTGAGCTCGTCAATCTCGCCGGCAAACCCGAACACGCCGAAACGGTGGCCGAACTCAGCAAAACCCTCCGCGAAGCCGCGAAGGGGACATTTCCCGCCGACGGCGAGACGCCTGCGATCAAAGAGGGCCTCTGGGCTCCGCTGCTGCTGCCGTGAGGGGATTTTTAGTCGCTTTGCACCGAATACCTGACACTATGAAAATATTTCTCCTCTCTGTGGCGCTCTGTGCCCTCTGTGGTTTTTCCCATTCCGCCGAAAGGCCGAATATCATTATTATCCTCGCAGACGATCAGGGCTACGGCGATGTCTCGGCTTACAATTCCGAGTCGAAGATTCCGACCCCGAACATCGATCGCCTCGCAAAGGAAGGGATGAGGTTCACCGACGCACACACCTCATCGGGCGTCTGCACTCCGACACGCTACAGTCTCCTGACAGGACGCTATCACTGGCGCACGAAGCTCCAGAGCGGCGTCCTCGGCGGCTTTTCCCTGCCGCTCATTTCGGAAGGTCGCACCACTCTCGCCAGCTACCTCGGCGAGCAGGGATATCACACCGCCTGCATCGGGAAATGGCATCTCGGGATGGAGTGGCCTCTCAAAGGCGGCGCGGTGGCCGATGACGAGGGCAACTTCGGAAAACCCTTTAAGGACGTCTCACTCGTCGACTACGCCTCACCTATTAAGCACGGTCCGGTCGACCGGGGCTTCGATCACTACTACGGCATCAGCGCCTCGCTAGACATGTTCCCCTACGTCTGGATTCGGGACCGCCTGCCCACCGAGGCGGGGAGCGTGGAAAAGGCTTTCCATCGTCCCGGTCCCGCCGGTCCTGACTTCGAGGCAGTTGATGTGCAGCCGGGCATTACAAAACGCCTCATTGAGTTCGTCGGCGAACGCGCCGCCGGGGCAAAGTCGGGCGAGCCTTTCTTCGCCTATGTGCCGCTCGCCTCGCCCCACACTCCCATCGTGCCGACGCCCGAATTTCAGGGGAAAAGCGGCATCAACGCCTATGCTGATTTTGTCCTGCAGATCGATCATGACATGGGGCTCATCCTCGATGCGCTGGAATCGAATGGTCTCGCGGAAAACACGATCGTCGTTTTCACGGCGGACAACGGCTGCTCGCCCCAGGCGAACATTCCCGAACTGCTCGCGGCAGGTCATAACCCCAGCCACATTTACCGCGGTCACAAAGCCGATCTCTACGAGGGCGGACACCGCGTTCCCTTTCTCGTGCGCTGGCCGGCCAAAGTGATGGCGGGATCGGTCTCGGATCAACTTGTCGGACAGTTCGACTTCATCGCGACTTTTGCGGACCTGCTGGAGAAGCCGTTGCCTGAAGACGCGGGTGAGGACAGTGTCAGTTTTCTCCCGGCGCTGCTCGGCACCGACGAGGGGCCCATCCGTCGCAGTCTCGTGAGCCAGTCGATCAACGGCAGTTTTGCGATTCGTGACGGAGAGTGGAAGCTGCTTCTCTGTCCCGGCTCGGGCGGCTGGAGCGTCCCCCGTCCCGGCGCCGACGACACCAGTGAGATGCCCGACTTTCAGCTCTACGACCTGTCCGCCGATCCGGGAGAGACGACCAATCTCGTTGCCGCGCAGCCCGAGCGGGTCGCGAAGATGAAGGCGGCGATGGAGGAGGCGATTGCGGAGGGCCGCACGACCCCGGGACCCCGGCTGAAGAACGACGGCGAGATCTTGCTCGTGAAGCCGCTTCCAGGTTCGCGTCCCAAGGGGAAAGCGAAGGAGTGATCGCTAGGATAAGGGGTAATATAATCTTCTCCCTTTCGAAGCGACGATCCGCCACTGAAAATCCTCGACCAAGCGGCTTAAACTAGTGCCATTCGGGCTAGGCCGCGACAGTGACAGGGGGAGCTTTCGAGACTAGACTGAATCAGATCGGCAACCCG
>JANQVJ010000056.1:161961-239525 GCA_030730365.1 Verrucomicrobiales bacterium | reverse complement strand
CGCGACAGTGACAGGGGGAGCTTTCGAGACTAGACTGAATCAGATCGGCAACCCGAAAATTAGCAGTAAAGCCATGACGCTTGCTCAAGTTTATCGCCAGGAAGGCCGCCAGGAAGGCCGTCAGGAAGGCCGTCAGGAGGATATCATGGAGGCTCTTACCCTGCGCTTCGGGGATACCTCCGCCGCGGTCAAGGAGGCGGTTTTTGCGGTGGAGGATGCCGGTAAGCTTCGAACTCTTCTGCGTGCCGCGATTCAGAGTGCCTCGCTGGAGGAGTTCTCGGAACAGCTCTGAGGCGCTGCCTTATTGCCCCTCGACGATTCGCTTCGCCAGTTGATCTTCGACCGGCTCGATCGATTTCCGGTGGGCCTCAGCGAGTGACTTAAGTTCTGCGGCTATTTCGGAGTGCTTTGCCGTGATGTTGAAACGCTCTGACGGGTCGTGGTCGAGATGATAAAGCAGGGGTGGATCCTGCGGCGCGGGCTTCTGCTTCACGTAGGAGGTGTAAGTCGTGAAATGCGCTTTGTAGGGGCCTTTGCGAACGGCGTAGAGTTGGGCTCCCTGATAGAAAAACATCGTCTCACGCGGGCTCGGGCCGGTGCCGAAGAGGGCGGGCGAGAGGTCGTGCCCGTCGAGGGTGCGATCTTCCGGTGCCGAGCCGCCGGCGAGAGAAACGAAGGTCTGGAGCAGGTCGAGAGTGCTGCCCATCTCACTCACGATGCCCGGGGCGAGCTTCCCCGGCCATGACATCACCGTGGGGACGCGCTGCCCGCCTTCCCAGGTGCTCCCTTTCCCTTCGCGTAACAAACCCGCCGTGCCGCCGTGCGTGTCAAAAATCAGCCACGGACCGTTGTCCGAAGTAAAGACGACGAGGGTGCGTTTCTCGATGCCTGCCTCCTTCAGCGCCGCGGCAATTTCACCGACCGACCAGTCGATCTCCTCGATGACATCGCCGTAGATGCCGGCGACCGAGCGGTCCTTGAACTCGGGCGCGCGGAAGAGCGGGATGTGGGGCAGGCTGTGGGCGAGATAGAGGAAAAAGGGTCCGTCCTTCAGTTCGTTGATTTTTTTGACCGACTCTTCCGTGTAGCGTCGGGTGATGCTACGCTGATCGGCGGGGCGCTCGATCTCTTCTTCGTCTCGCAGCAGAGGCACATCATAGGCGGCGAAGTTTTCCTGTTCGGCGAGGACCAGTTGGCTTGTCTCGCGGTCGAGGCGGTTCATGTCGTTCGAGTAGGGGATCCCGAAGTAGCTGTCGAAGCCGTGGCGGGTCGGAAGGAATTCGGGCAGGTGACCGAGATGCCATTTGCCGACGCAGGCGGTGGCGTAGCCGAGCTCTTTGAGCGCTTCCGGAATGGTGATCTCGGAGGCGGGGAGGCCTCCGGCGGAGTCGGGGAAGAGGACGCGTCTCACATCCGAGGCCATGCCGCTACGGATGGGGAGTCGACCGGTGAGGAGACCGGCACGACTCGGGGTGCAGACATTGTCGGCGGCGTAGAAGCTCGTCCATTTCTGCCCCTCGGCGGCGAGGCGGTCGAGGTGTGGCGTACGGATCGTGGGGTGTCCGAAGCTGGAGAGGTCGCCGTAGCCGAGGTCATCGCAGAAGATGACGATGAAGTTCGGCTTTTCGTCGGCCGATGCGGAAAAGGTGATACAGGTGACGGCGGCACAAAGGAGAAAAATCGGGAGAATTCTGGGCATGGGTCAACAGGGGTTGTTCCGTTACCATACAGCGATAACTCTTGATGCCGCAACGTCAAGGGACCGGAATGGGTAGGATCGCCCCGGCCGACAAAATACTAACAAAACATTATTCAATCTTTGTCGAGCACGGTCCGCCACTCTTTCGCGAGATCGGGGCGCTGCTGGGTGAAGACATTGATGACGTGTCCGGCAAAGCTTGATCCGGCCTTTGAGTAGAGGTCGAAGGCGGTATCGACGCCGAGTCCCCGCAGTTCGTGGATATCTTCGGAAAATTTGCCGGCCACGGCGACGACTCCCTGGAAGCCATGGCGCCGTAGGGTCTCGACGGCGTGGACGTTGGCGGCATGGGTCGGCATGGCGAGCACGGCGAGATCGAGTCCGTCGCGGGGACAGACTGTCTCCCAGAAGTCCGAGTCGGTCGCGTCAGCGAGCTTTACATTGCGTTCCATCGTGAGGTGTTCGGCAACGGCGCCCGGGTCGCGGTCAAAGCCGATCACGAGACCGGGAAAGCGTCCCTCGAGGGCGTGATAGACGGCGAGACCGACCCGACCCATTCCAAATACGGCGACGCGTTCCCCTTTGCCGAGAGCAGGCAGATCGTCTTCGTGCGGGCATTTGATTTCCCATTTCTTGAGGGAGTCGCTGATGGGATCGTAGAGGGGTTCGGCGCGCCGATTGAGGGGTGCTGCGAGGAGGAAGCTAAACGACATGGCGAGAGCCACGGCGACGAGCCACTCGGCCCCGACGAGTCCCTGCGCGACCCCGAGAGCCATGACGATGAGGCCGAACTCGCTATAGGTCGAGAGCGAGGCGGACGCCATCCACGAGGTGCGGGCGCGCAGGCGTAAGCGAGTCAGCAGGGCGAAGAAGGCGACGCTTTTCAGCGGGAGCAGGAGGACGAAGAGGAGCGACCAGCCCAGCCCCTGCCAGCTCAGCGATCCCTCGAGCCCGATCTGGAGGAAGAATCCGACAAGGAGCAGGTCGGTGATGTCGTTGAGGGATTTCTTCAGTTCGCTCGCGCGCGGGTGTGCTCCGACGAGGACTCCGACGAAGAGCGCTCCGAGATCGGCCTTGAGCCCGACGACGTCGAAGACCTTCGCCCCGATGACGAGGGCAAAAAAGAGGCCGCAGAGGGTGAGCAATTCCCCATGGCCCGAACGGCTCACGATCCAGCCGAAGGCCGGCCGTGCGAGGAGGAGTATGGGGATCGCGAGGATCGCCCAGGCCGAGGGAATTTTTCCAGTCGAGGCGGTGAGGAAAATGACGGCAAAGATATCCTGCATCACGAGGATGCCGATCGCGACCCGTCCGTGTGCCGCCCCGAGGTCGCCGTTTTCATCGAGCGCTTTCACGGCGAAGACGGTGCTGGAAAAGCTGAGGGCAAAGGCGATGAGAGAGGCCGTCTGCCAGTCGAGCCCGAGCGATGGCGCGAAAAAAAAGGCGGCACCATAGAGAACCGGCGCGAAAAGCAGGACGACGAACCCCGCGTGCAGGGTCGTGCTGCCCCAGATCTCCGGGCGCATGAGGCTACGCACCCGCAGCTTCAACCCGATACTAAAGAGCAGCAGGGTCACCCCGAGATCGGAGACGCTGCGCAGAGTCTCTCCACCCTCTTTTCCGAGCGTTTGCAGCACAAAACCCGCGACAAGAAATCCGACAAGCGGCGGGAGACGGAATTGCCGGGCGACGAGGCCGAAAAGAAATGCGATCGCGATGAGGAGGACGTCCATGAGTCGGGGGGAGATGGCATTTGGTTAGCGGCGAACATGCCATGCCGGACACGGAATCGTCGCTTTTATAACTCGCGATAGCGTTGACTCGGGGCACGGGACCCGCCACGTTTTCTTGGTTCACCCCCGCAATGAAAATGATACGTCCCCGTTTACCTAACCTGTTCGTCTTCGCCTTTTTCCTTCACGCTTCGATCGCTCCTGCCGCCGGGAGGCCCAATATCGTCTTCATCATCTCGGATGATCAGGGCTATGGTGATCTCGGGCATACGGGGAATCCTGTCGTAAAAACACCGCACCTCGACGCCCTCGTAGCGGAGTCGTCGAGCCTCAAGGATTTCCATGTCGCCCCGACCTGCTCACCGACGCGGGCAGCGCTCTTGACTGGTCACTGGACCAATCGCACCGGCGTCTGGCATACCGTCAACGGCCGCTCCATGCTGCGGGAGAACGAGGTCACCGTCGCGCAGATGCTGGCCGACGCGGGTTATGCCACGGGACATTTCGGAAAATGGCACCTCGGTGACAATTTTCCCTATCGGCCCGAAGATCGCGGCTTCACCGAAGTCTACCGGCACGGCGGCGGCGGGGTGGGGCAGTCGCCCGATCTCTGGGACAACGCCTACTTTGACGGGCGCTACTTTCACAACGGCGAGATCGTCGAAGCCGAGGGCTTCTGCACCGATGTCTTTTTCAAAGAGGCGCATCGTTTCATCAGGGAAGAGGCGGGGAAGAAGCGTCCGTTCTTCGCCTACATCGCGACGAACGCTCCTCACAGTCCCTACCATGCTCCTCAAAAATACCTCGATCTTTACGAGGGGCGGGATCCCGTGATCGCCGCCTTTTACGGCATGATCACGAACATTGATGACAATGTCGGGGCGACGCGCGAGCTCCTGCGCGAGCTGGGCATCGCGGAGAATACCCTCTTCATCTACACGACCGACAACGGCACTTCGTCCGGCGCGAAGGTCTTCAATGCGGGGATGCGCGGGGCAAAGGGGAGCGAATACGAGGGCGGGCACCGCGTCCCCTTCATCGCCCACTGGCCGGCGGCAGGGTGGAAAACCAGACACGTCGACGACACGCTCTGCCACGCCATCGATATCGTCCCGACGTTGCTCGAGGTCACGGGGGCTGACAAGCCGGAGTCAGTGAATCTCGACGGCGTCTCGATCCGCGCGCTCCTCGATCCTGCGGCGGAGGAGTCCGGTGTGCCCGAGGGACGATTTATCGTGACCGACTCGCAGCGGGTGCGGGATCCGATCAAGTGGAAGCAGACTGCCGTTATGTCGGGCAAATGGCGTCTCGTGAACGGGAAAGAACTCTACGACATCGCGAGCGACCCCGGGCAGGAGCGAAATCTCTACGCGGAGCAGCCCGATCGCGTCGTGGCAATGACCGCCTTTTACGAAGCTTGGTGGAGCGAGCTGGAGCCCACTTTTTCCCAAACGACGGAGATCTATCTGGGCCACTCGGATCATCCCGTCGTGAGCCTGACAGGACACGACTGGATCCAGGAAAATCTGCCGCCATGGAATCAGCAGCACATCCGCGAAGCAGCCGGCTATGGCCCGCCACGACCCGGCGGCGGTAAGGGCAACAAAGCGAAGGCGGCTCCCGCGGCGGGTGAACCCGTCCTTTCCAGACACGTCGGGCATTGGGCGGTCAAGGTCGTCGAAGCGGGCCGCTACCGTATCGCGCTGCGGCGCTGGCCTTTCGAGGCGGATGTCCCGATCACGGCAGGATTGCGGGCCGGAGAAAATGTGCCGGGCGCCACTGTCGCCTTTCGCGCCCGTCCCGGCGTGGCCATCCCCGCCGTGACCGCGACCCTGCGGATCGACGGGAAAGAGGTGGCAACCAAGCCGGTGGCGGAAGGCGATCTCGAAGTCGTCTTCGAAGCCGACCTCGCGGCGACCTCGCTGACGCTGGCTCCCTTTTTCACCGACGCCAAGGGGAACGAGGTCGGGGCCTACTACGCGGTGGTGAGTCCGGTGGGGGGCGAGTGAGTTGCCATCGCCTCGCGCATCAGCGCGGTGCTGGCGTTTCCTCCGCTGAGGATCACGGTGACGCGCTGTCCCTGCCAGTCACGATGGTATTTTTTCAACGCGGCCCACGCGAGAGCGCCTGACCCCTCGGCGAGGTTGTGGGTGTGGCGGATGAGATCGCCCATTCCCGCGAGGGCCTCGTCGTCGTTCACCGTGACGATGTCGTGCGCGTAGTGGCGGATGTAGTCGAGGGCGTCGCGGTTTGGCGTCTTGCAGGCGACTCCTTCGGCGACGCGGGTCGTGCTCGACTGCTCGATAAACTCTCCCTGACGGAACGACAAGGCGTAAGCGGGAGCGTGTTCCGAGACGACGCCAATGAGCCTCGTCTTTAATCCTAGAGCTTCGCGCGCGGCCGCCAGCCCGCAAAAGCCAGAGCCCAGTCCGATCGGGACAAAGACCGCGTCGAGGTCGGGGACGGAGCGGAAGAGTTCGAGCCCGTAGGTGGCGACTCCGCGGACGAGCCAGGGGTGAAAAGAGGGCACCGGATGCAATCCCTCTTTTGCGGCGAGTTCGCGGGAAAATTCGAGGGCCTCCTGGAACTCGCGTCCGTGCTCGACGAGTTCGGCGCCGAGGGCGCGCATCGCGGCATTTTTTTCGGGATTGTTTCCGTGTGGAACGACGATGACGGCACGCAGGCCGCTCTCGCGGGCGGCGTAGGCGATGGACTGGCCGTGATTGCCGGTCGTCGCGGCGATGATGCCGGGGACTTGGGGGTTGATGCGGAGCAGTTCGTCGAGGTAGACAAGGCCGCCGCGGATTTTAAAAGCGCCGACGGGAGTATGGTTTTCGTGTTTGACCCAGAGCTCCAGCCCGAGCCCCGCCTCGAGGAGAGGCCAGCGGTAGGTCGGGGTTTCGCGAATGTGCGGTCGGATCAGCGCCTTGGCGGATTCGATCGCAGTCAGGTCGGGGAGGGGCTCCATGGGATACTGGTGCAACGGGATTCCGGCGAGGGCAAGGGCGGGGAAAGCGGGTCAGCGTCATCGCGTCCCGTATCGGGCTGGCATTCGGAGGTAGCTTCCGCTTTCATGGCGAACTGTGAACCTGTCCCTTGCCTTTTTCCCTTTTGTAGCTCTCGCCGTTACGGCGCTTTCCTCTTCCGCCGAGCCAAATCCTCCGCACTGGATTTGGGCAAAAGCGGGCGATCGCATGGCCGTCGGAACCTGGTCGGCGAGTCACGCCTTTTCACTCCCCGCTGCGCCGAAAACCGCGACTCTGCGGGCCACGACTGACTATGCCGGCCTGACGATCTCGCTCAATGGCGAGGCAATCCTCTCGCTCGATCCCTACGATCCGCCCCGGGAGATCGAGGTGACACGATTTCTTACGGAAGGGGCCAATGAGCTCAGCATCGCCGCGTCGGGCACGGCGGGGCCCTCGGCAATCGCTCTCTCCCTTACGGTGCGGCCGGCCTCGGGCGAGGGGGTGACGATTCTTTCCTCACCCGAATGGGACGACGCGGCGCTCCGCTCTTTAGGTCCGATCGACCCGCACCGATGGGCGCTGAACGAGCTGCCCGACGTGAGTCCTTTCGCCGAATACAATCAGTGGAAAGAGGCCCTCGACGGAGAGACCGCGTCGCTCTCGCCGCTGCCGCCGGGATTCGAAATCGAAAAAGTCCGCGACGCCGCGGAGGGCGAGGATTCGTGGGTCAGTCTCGCGATCGATCCGAAGGGGCGCCTCCTCATCGGTAAGGAGCAAAAGGGAATTTTGCGCCTCACTCTCTCCGGCGATGGCGGCGAGGTCGTGGCGGTCGAGACCGTCGAAGACACCCTCAAAGAATGCCGCGGTCTCGCCTGGTCGGGCGACACGCTCTACGCCCATGCGAACAACAGCAAGGCGCTCTACACCTTGCGCGACACGGATGGCGATGATCAGTTCGACGAGACCACGCTGATCCAGTCCACGGTAGGCGGACCCGGTCATGGTCGCAACGATCTCGCCCTGCACGGAGGCGCGATTCATCTCATCACTGGCGACGACATCGAGGTCCCCGCCGATTCCCCGCGTCGTGCCCCGCCCGAGCGCGGCGCGGCGAAGGAACTCGGTCACTGGATCCGGCACACCGTCGTCGATGGCAAAGTCGTGTGGGAGGCGATGAACCGCGGTCTCCGCAATCCCTACGGCATCGACTTCAATCCCGAGGGCGAGGCCTTCACTTACGATGCCGATAATGAGGGTGATATAGGGCTGCCGTTCTATCGTCCGACCCGGATCAATCACCTTGTCTCCGGGGCGAACTACGGTTGGCATCAGGACCGTGGCAATACACGCAGCTTTCCGATTTATGCGCCTGACAATGTGCCAACCAATTACGACATGGGCCGTGGATCGCCTACGGGGGTGAAGTTCGGGACGCGCAGCCATTTTCCCCCGCCGTGGCGGGATTCACTCTTCGCGCTCGACTGGGCCTATGGCCGTATCGTCGCGGTGCACCTGACCCCGCAGGGCGCGAGCTATCTCGGGAGTGGAGAAGTTTTCCTCGAAGGGCGCCCGCTCAATGTCACCGATCTCGACTTCGACGGGGCGGGCGCGATGTGGTTCGTAACGGGAGGGCGCAAGACAAAGTCGGCGCTCTATCGCGTTCGCTACACCGGGGAAAAAGTCGATCGTCCCGAAGCGGGCGAACAGGCCATCGCCAATGCCGGTTATGCTGCTGCCGCGCGCGAGCTCCGGAAAAAGCTCGAGCGTTTTCACGGCCGGGTCGATGGGGACGCTGTCGCGGAGACCTGGCCCTACCTCGGTCATCCTGACCCGTGGCTGCGCAGTGCCGCCCGCGTCGCACTGGAGTGGCAACTGCTCGAGACATGGCGGACCAAAGCTCTCGCCGCCGGTTCCGATACCGCCGGACTCACCGCCCTGCTTGCCCTCGCCAGGGCGGGAACGGATGAGGACAGGCGCGCGGTCAGTGCGGCAGCCGCGAAGCTGTCCGTCGATGCGGCCGCCTCGCGTCTCGACAAGCTCACCCTGATGCGGGTGCACGAGCTGGCCGGTTACCCGAAAGCGCCGCAGGAAAGGGCCGTCATCGCCAAACAATTTCAGGCCCTGCTTCCCGATCTCGCTGAGCCGGTCCATCGTGAACTTGCTCGCGGACTCATCGCGGTGGAAGCAACGGGTGCGGTGAATTTTGCTCTTGAGCGCCTCGCCTCCGCCACGCGGCAGATGGAGCGACTCCATTATCTCGAAGCCCTCAGTGAGGCGAAGAGCGGATGGGAACCCGGGCAGCGTGCGCTCTTTTTCACCGCCCTCGGCCATGCGAAGCGTTTTTCCTACGGTGATCGGTTTATGCTGCCGTTTTTCCAGAGGCTCGAAGAGACCTCGCTCGCCAACGTCGCTGACGAGGAGGAACGGAAAGGATTCGCCGCCGTTCTCGCCGGAGAAGGGGAGGACACACTCGCGGCGGTGGCTTCCCGCCCTTTTGTGAAACACTGGACGATGGCCGACTTTCCGCTCGACGAAACGCTGCCCGAGCCCGACCTCGCGCGCGGCCGTGAGCTCTACAGCGCGGTCCTTTGCGCGGCCTGCCATGTTACCGGCACGACCGGTCGCCCTGTCGGGCCCGATCTCACCATGGTGGCGAGTCGCTTCAGTCCCCGCGATCTCCTCGAGTCCATTATCGATCCCTCGCAGGTCGTGGCCGAGGTGCATCGCAATATCATTGTCACGAAGACAGACGGCAGCATCGTGCAGGGACGCATCGTGCAGGACGATTTCCGCGCCTCGACGCTCACGCTCTCGACCAATCCCTTTGCCCCGTCTGATCTGGTGACGATACCCAAGGCGGAGATCCGGACCTGGGAGGAGTCGCCCGTATCCCCGATGCCGCCGGCTTTGCTCGATTCTCTGACCAAAGAGGAAATCAATGACCTGCTCGGCTTTATGCTCTCGGGCGGACGGGTCGATTGATGCAACCCTGTTGCGTCGTGATTATACCCGGTTGGGTCAACCCCGCGCGGGCGCTGATCGGTATCGGTGCGCAAACCCGTACTTGCTCGCGGCGGGCCGAGTCGTCAGTCTGTGGGTCATGAATCCTGAAAACGCCTCTCCCTCCTCTGATCCGCTCACGACGAGCCGTCGCCAGTTCCTCGGTCAATCCGGAAAAGCCGCCGCTGCTTCGGTCCTTGCCGGGGTTTCCATTCCGGCTGTTCACGCCGCCGGCAGCGACGGGATCCGGCTTGCCCTGATCGGGTGCGGGGGAAGGGGCAGCGGAGCGGTCGTGAACGCGATGGACGCGGATGACGGCGTCTCTCTCACCGCGATGGCCGATCTTTACGAGGACAGGCTCGAGCGCTCCCGTGTCGCGATCGAGGGCAAATACAAAGAGCGTGCCGTCGTCGCGCCGGAGAATCGTTTTATCGGCTTCGACGCCTTCAAGCGGGCCATCGACACCCTCCGCCCCGGTTCGGGCGATGTCGCGATGATCACGGGCTACGCCGGCTTCCGTCCGCAGCAGCTTGAATACGCGGTTTCAAAGGGAGTGAACGTGTTCATGGAAAAATCTTTCGCGGTCGATCCTCCGGGGGTGCGTCGGGTTCTCAAGGCGGCCGAGGATGCCGAGGCGCGCGGCGTGAAGATCGCGGCTGGGGTGATGAGTCGCCATTCGGTCAATCGGGCCGAGCTGCTGCGTCGCATCGCGGCCGGGGAGATCGGGAAGATCGAGAGCATCAGCGCCTACCGCATGGGGCCCTCGGGACCGCTCGGCCCGAAGCCAGCCGACAAGACCGATCTGGAGTGGCAGCTCCGCAATTTCACGAAGTTTTTCTGGGTCTCGGGAGGTCTTTGGGCCGAGATGGACATTCACCAGATCGACGAAATTTGCTGGATCAAAGGCGAGTATCCGGTCTCTGCTCACGGCATCGGCGGTCGGGCGTTTAACAACACGGACAAGGGGCAGAACCTCGATTCCTACTCGATCGAGTGGACCTGGGCCGACGGGACGAAGGCCTACGACTACGTGCGATACATTCCGAAATGCCAAAACGACTTCGCGACTTACATCCAGGGTTCGGAAAAGTCGGCGCAGTTTTCGGGGAATATCCATGCGGGAACGACGAAGATTTTCAAAGATCGCCGCATCGCCGATGACAACATCCTCTGGGAGGCGCCGAAAGAGGAGCTGACCCCTTGGCAGGCGCAGTGGAATGACTTCACCAAAGCGATCCGTGAGGACACACCGTTTAATCAGGCGAAGAGCGCGGCCCTGACGAACCTGACCACGATCATGGGGCGCGCCGCGACCCACATGGGACGTGTCATCACCTGGGACGAGGCGATGGCCTCGGAGTTTTCGTTCAACCCGAACATCGACAACCTCGACAATGACAGTGAGGCACCCCTGACTGCCGATGCGAACGGCCAGTATGCCGTCCCCATCCCGGGCGAGTGGGTCGAGATTTGAGCTCCCGGGACAGGGCTACGGGGGAAGGACGGTTCCCGTTGGAGTAAGGCCATGCACCGGCGGTTCAAATAGATCGCCGTCCTGTTCCTCTCCTGGCAAGGAGGAGGGAAATTCCTGTCCCTCTCGTTTCATCGTGGGAGTGACGACGCACAATCGGGCCTTGATTACACGAAGAAACGAACAAGGAGGAGGGACATTCTTGTCCCTCTCGTTTCATCGTGGGGGAGACGACGCACAATCGGGCCTTGGGCGCACGATGAAGAGAAAAGAGAGTAATACGGTGAAGATGCCGGATCGGGAAATGGCCTGATCCGGCATTTCTTTTGTCAGATTATTTACTCTGATGCGGTATATAGATAGCCCCCAAATCTGTTTTTATGAAGACAACCCTCGTCGCCCTCATCATCGCCGCCGTTTCCGGCGTCTCCTCCTTTGCCGCCGACTGGCTCCACCTTCCTGCCAAAGAAGGCACCGCCAACGGCAAAAAGATCGTCCTTGTCTCGGGAGACGAGGAATACCGCACCGAGGAGACTTTCCCGATGCTGGCAAAGATCCTGAGTCAGAAGCACGGTTTCGACTGCACCGTCCTTTTCGCGATTAATCCCGAGGGCGGCTACATCGACTCGACGTTTCAGAAGAACATTCCCGGGACCGAGGCGCTCGATTCGGCCGATCTCATGATCATCGGGACACGTTTTCGCCAGCTCCCCGAAGATCAGATTGCGAACTTTGCCGAGTTTCTCAACGCGGGCAAGCCGGTCATCGGAGTGCGCACCGCGACCCACGCCTTTTCCGGCGATGCGAAGACGGGTGACTTCAAATGGTCGGAGTTCGGGCTGAAAATTCTCGGGGAAAAATGGGTCAATCACCACGGCAAACACAAGGTCGAGGGGACCCGCAGTGTTGTCGTCACCTCGAACGGATCACACGACGTCCTGCGCGGAGTCGGCGAGATTTTTGCGACCACGGATGTCTACGGCATTGCCAATCTCGATCAAAATCAGGCCACAATCCTGCTGCGCGCTGAAGTGACGGAGACGCTCGACCCCTCGTCCAAGGCGGTCGCCGGAAAACAGAACGACCCGATGATGCCGCTGGCGTGGCTGCGCGAATACACCGCGCCGAATGGCACGACGAAGGGGAAGGCCTTCTGCACCACGCTGGGGGCCTCGGTCGATTATGCGGATGAAGACCTGCTCCGTCTCACGGGGAATGCGGTCTACCATCTCCTCGGTATGAAGGTGCCCGATAAGATGGATGTCGCCTACGTCGATGCCTTCGAGCCCTCGTTCTACGCCGGTCTCAATGCCGCCCACTACAAAAAGCTCAATCGCAAGCCGGCCGACTACGCTCTGGGCAAGAGCCCCGCGACTTCGGATCTCAAGATTCCGGAGGTCAAAGGAGCGACGAAATCCGGGGAGGCGGCCAAGGCCGAGGAAAAAAAGCGTCCCGATAACAGCGGCGACGGTGCTCCCCATGCGCCCGAAGTCGATCCTCCTGCGGCGACGAAAGCCCGCGCCCAGGTGGCGGCGGCACCGGCAAAGGGAGAGCGTGTCGTCCTGATCGGAAACGGACTGGCCGAGCGCGACGTTTACTACAGCCGCTTCGAGACAGAACTGCACCTGCGCTATCCCGAAGCCGGCATCTTTCTCCGAAACATGGGTCGTCCCGGTGACACCCCGGGCTTCCGCCCGCATCCCTCGCGCGTCTCGCAGTGGGCTTTCCCCGGTGCGGAGAAGTTCCATCCTGACAAAAAGATACACAACGGGAAGGGCTTTTTCCCGACACCTGATCAGTGGTTGACCTACCTGAAGGCCGATACGGTGGTGGCCTTTTTCGGCTACAATGAGTCCTTCGACGGTGCCGAGGCGGTGGCGAATTACCAGGCCGAACTCGAGGCCTTTGTTCAGCACACTCTGAGCAAGGCCTACAATGGCAAAGAAGCGCCCCGTCTCGTCCTCGTTTCGCCCATCGCCTACGAAGACCTGAGTGATCGTCAGGACCTTCCGAAGGGTGATAAGGAAAATGCGCGACTCTCTCTCTATGCAGCGGCGATGGAGGCTGTCGCGAAAAAGTATTCGATCACCTACATTGATCTTTTCAACCCGACGAAGCAGCTCTACGCCTCGACCGGGGAGCCCTTTACGACGGGCGGATTCATCCCTACGGACTCCGGTTACGAGCAGCTCGCGGAGATCCTCGCCGACGGTCTCTACGGCCCGCAGGCCCGCCAGTCAAAGGCGGATCCGGCGACCGTCCACGCCGCGGTGAAGGAGAAGGACTGGTTCTGGAACAGCGACTACCACATCCTCAACGGCGTCCACACCCACGGGCGGCGCTACAATCCTTTCGGTCCGCAGAATTATCCTGACGAAGTCAAAAAAATGCGCGAGATGGCGGCGCTGCGCGACGATCTCATCAGCCGGGTCGTGACGAGTAAATCGACCGATCTCGCCGTGGATGATTCGAAGACCCATGTCCTTCCGCCTGTCTCGACGAACTATCAGCCGAGCGCGAAGAACGGCAGCACTGAGTACCTCTACGGTGACGCGGCGGAGAAATCCCTCACCGTGCCCGAGGGATATAAGATCGAGCTGTTTGCTTCGGAAAAAGAGTTCCCCAATCTCGCGAATCCGATGCAGCTCTCCTTCGATGACAAGGGGCGGCTCTGGGTCGCGGTGATGCCGACCTATCCGCACTACCGGCCCGGCGACGCGGTCCCCGATGACAAGCTCCTGATTTACGAAGACACTGACGGCGACGGCAAGGCCGATAAGGAGACGGTCTTCGCCGACAAGCTTCACCTCCCGATCGGGTTCGAGTTCGCCCCCGAGGGCGTCTACGTCTCACAGGAGCCGAACCTCCTCCTCCTCCGTGACACCGATGGGGACGACAAAGCCGACGTGCGCGAGATCATTCTGAGTGGATTTGATTCACACGACACCCACCACGCCATCAGCGCCTTCACCGCCGATCCGTCAGGAGCTATATCGATGTGTGAGGGGGTCTTCCTCCACACCAACGTCGAGACCGCCTACGGGCCGGTCCGCGCCGTCGATGGAGGCTTTTACCGCTACAGCCCGCAGCGCATGCAGCTCGAGCGCACCGCCCAGCTTTCGATCCCGAATCCCTGGGGGGTGATCTTCGATAAATGGGGGCAGGATTTCTTCCTTCACACCTCGGGCCCCAGCATGAACTGGATGCTCCCTGTTTCGGTGAAGTCGACCTACGGCAGCAAGACCCCCTCGACCCCGGACCTCGTCCCCAAGGGACAGAGCGTGCGTCCGACCTCGGGGCTCGAAGTCGTCTCGTCGCGGCATTTCCCCGACGAGGTCCAGGGTGATCTCATCCTCGCGAACGCGATCGGGTTTCTCGGCATCAAGCAGCACCAGATCGAGGACAGCGGGACGGGGTGGAAGACGACCTTCCGTCAGGATCTCCTCACCTCGAAGGACGGCAATTTCCGCCCCGCCGATATCGAGTTCGCCCCCGACGGTTCCCTCTACGTGATCGACTGGCACAACGTCCTTATCGGTCACATGCAGCACAACGCCCGTGATCCACTGCGGGATCATGTCCACGGGAGGGTCTACCGCATCACCTATCCCTCCCGCCCCCTCGTGACCCCTGCGAAAGTGGCGGGGGCGACGATTTCCGAACTACTCGAGAATCTGAAATTGCCCGAATACCGCGCCCGCTACCGCAGCCGTCGCGCGTTACGTGCCTTCCCTCTCGAAGAGGTGCTCCCAGCGGTGAAAACCTGGGTTGCCGCTCTCGACAAGGCTGATGCCGAGTTCGAGCATCGCCGTCTCGAAGCTCTCTGGGTGACCTGGGGGATGAATCAGATCGATGCGGACCTCCTTCGCGAAGTGTTGCAGTCTCCCGATTTCCGGGCCCGTTCCGCCGCGGTTCGCGCCGTGCGTTACAACTACCACCTCCTTCCTGACCATGTGGCTCTCCTCGACAAAGCGGCGACCGATCCCGAGGGACGGGTCCGTCTCGAAGCGATCGTGGCGGCTTCGTGGATCCCCGACACGGTGGCGGCGAAGAAGATCGTCGCGGCAGCCTCTGCGCTCCCGCTCGACGAGTGGAGCAAAAACGCCGCCCAGACCGCAAGTGACCGCCTCGCCGGCGTGGCGGAGGCGACCCTGACCGATCACCCTGTGCTGCCGGCACCTGCTGGTCTCAGCGACGCCGCGAAGAAGCAGTTCCTGGCGGGGCAGGAGATCTATTTCCGCGAAGGCCACTGCGTGACTTGTCACCAGCCCAACGGAAAGGGACTCGATCCGGCTTTCCCCCCGATCGAGAAGAGCCTCTGGGTGACAGAGGATGCTGACCGTCTCATCAAGCTGACGCTTTACGGGCTGATGGGCCCGATGGAGGTCAACGGGAAGAAGTATGACGGCCTCGTCCCGATGACGCCTTTCGGCGGCATGTTAAAGGACGAAGAGGTCGCGTCTGTCCTGACCTTTGTGAGAAACAGCTTCGGGAACAAGGCTGACCCGATTGAGGCGGCGCAGGTGAAAAAGATCCGGGACGCCAATCCGGGAAGGGTGATGTTCTACCAGACTGACGAGCTCCTCAAAGAGCATCCGTTTAAAAATTGATGGATTTGTGAGGGGTGATCGCTTCAAAATTTGGCGCTCCTTCGTGATGAGGACGCTGCCCGAACGAGAGGCGATCCAGCCCGCTCCATGAATATTGTTCCGAGCGTCGTCATTGTCTTACTTCTCGGCCTCTGCGGTTGGATCCGATACGCTTCGACGAGGCCGACTGAAGCGGACCGCTCCGTTATCTCGGGGACGTAAGTCGAGTTGAGAGAGTCGCGAGCGGAGTTCGACGCTGCGAATGAGGCCCTCGCCACCGCGAAATTGGAGATCGGGAACCTGAAACAGCGCATGGCCTCACTGGAAACTGCGGCGGTGGCGCGCAGATTCTCCGGCGATGCCGGGAAGCCCCACCTCTAAGGCTCCAACTCATGCGCTTCCTGACACTTCAGGCAGAGGGAAACGCTGGGTTTTGCGTCGAGGCGGGCGGTGGGAATGGCTTCTCCGCAGGTTTCGCAGAACCCGTAGATACCTTTGCTAATCCTGCCAAGGGCATAGTGGATCTTCGCCGCGAGCCGGTGCTCGCTCGCGGTGATTGAGGCATCGACTTCCAGGGTTTCCAGTTCCGCGGCGCGATCCGCCCCGACAAAGTCCTTCGTCGTGTGACTTTCGTCGATGACGGACTCGTGTGCTCCCGTCGCCTCGGTCAGGTGCGCGAGCTGTTCTTCGAGGACGAGACGGTAGTGGGCGAGTTGTTCGGATTTCATCGGGCGAAGGTGCGGAAGAGAATGATGATGATGACGATGAGCAGGGCCGTGAGCCAGCCATGAGGGTGCCACTTCCAGACGAAACGTTCCTTTAGCTTGAACTCCGGCTCGTTACTCATTTCATGTTCGGGCGTTATCCGAATCAGGCATTTACCGAGCGCAGCATTTCGGCGATCTGATCCTTCAGGTCGAGGCGCTCTTTCTTGAGGGCGGTTAAGGCTTCGTCGGCCGGGGTCTCGATGCCTTCCTCCATGCGGACGATCTCTTTGTCGACATTCTCGTAGGAATCCATGAGGCGTTGAAAATGGGAGTTCTCCATTTTGAGGGCATGGATCGCCTCACGCTGTTCGGGGAATTCGGCGATAAGTGGGTGATGCTCAATGGGCATTCGCTACGATGACCGTCGCGAACGCTTCGGTCGAGGGGTATCTCTATTCGAGATCCGGCGATTGTGCATACGATGGGAAAATCCTGCGCATGGATTGGTGGAGATTGGTCTCGGGGGTGGGGCAGAGCGATTCGTCAGCGAGTTAGAGGGCTGATGAGTTCGCAAATTCCGTTAGGACGCGCTCCGGTCTCGCCATAATGAAACAGTGCGACAGCAGTTTTGGAGTTCGGCCCGGCACCGACCGAGTCAGTCAATTTAACCTTCTCTTCTGACACGATTATCGGGAAGACTCTGTCGACTCTTCGTCTGCTGCCTCTACCGCCGGAGCCGTCGCTTCCTCCCTCCCGATTACCGTAACGCTCCCGCAGGGCGTTCGTGGCTGTCCTTGCGGAGAAGGCACCTCCCCGAGTATCGTGGCGAAGGGGGATGCGAAAAGGGCGGTAAAAGGAGGAAATCCGTGCTTGCGGTGTGGTCCTGACTGCTGCTAAGCTTTCCGATTCGGAGGATTGAATGTGAAACAGAACCCGTGCCAGTGTTAAGATTACCCCATAGTTCTATCATTTGGTTACGTGTAATCGTGTTCCTGACGGCCTGCGTTGCGTTTCTCCTCCCTGCGGAGAGATTGAAGGCCGACGGGATCGGTGTCCCGGGAGGTATTGCCGGGGTCGCGGCAGCCGAGGCACAGCGCCGCCAGCAGCGGGTGCAGGCCGCTCAGACTCTTTTTACAGCGGGTTCCAAGGCCTACGCGGACAAGTCCTACGCCGAGGCGATGGATTATTTCAAGGCAGCTTTTGAGACGATCCCGGCGGTGCCCGCCGTCGAGGACCAGAGGCAGGTCTTTTTCCGTCGTTATCAGGTCGCCGCGTATAGTTACGCCGTGCAGTTGGCCGACGACGCCCTCTGGGAAGAGTCGGAAAAAACCCTCTCCGACGTGATCGCCCTTGCCGAGGCCGGCAATCTTGAAAAGTCGCGGGTCGACTCGCAGGTCCGCACCATGCTCGAAGACCTCCGCCGCCGGGACGATCGCTACAACATGGCCACCACGCCGCGCCATTTGCGGAACGTTGACGCGGTTGAGAGCAAGCTCATCCTCGCTAAAGGTTATCTCGAGCTCGGGGACTATGACCGGGCGGAAATATCTTACAATCAGGTCCTCGCGGTCGATCCCTTCAGCTCGGCGGCGAGGCGCGGTCTCGAGAACGTCGAGCGTTATCGCATGAACTATTACGACGTGGCGTATGATCACACGAGATCCAAAAGGATCGCGGAAGTCATGGCCGGGTGGGAGACGCCGGTCGAGCCGCTCATCACGGGGAATGATGCGCTGATCAACTTTGACGGCGTCACGGATGGGGGCAGCACCAGGATCGAGCGGAAAATGAAAGAGATCATTGTTCCGTCTCTTGAATTCAACGGTGCCACTCTCGGCGAAGTCGTGGAGTTTCTCAGTCAGAAGTCGCAGGAACTTGACGCCTCTGAAACCGACCCTTTAAAAAGAGGGATCAATATCGTAATCGATTCCTCGGGGATGGCCGAGGGGGCGAGTCCGGCCCAGTTGCCCCTTAGCGTTAAACTCGCCAATGTTCCTCTCGGTGTTGCCCTGAAATACGTGGCCCAGCAGGTCGGTATGGACTACCGCGTTGATAATGTCGCGGTCAGTGTCGTTTCCTCCTCCGGCGCCGGCACTGGAGCGCTGGTGTCGCGTCGCTACGTCGTTCCTCCCGGATTTATCTCGGGAGCCGGTGGCGCCGCCGCCGGGGCGGCCGGTCCGGCAGATCCCTTTGCAGAGCCTGCGGCCGAGGGTGCCGGCGCTCTCGTCGAGAGGATAACCGCCCGGAAATTCCTCGAGGATCAGGGGGTTCTTTTCGGCCCCGGGGCGTCTGCCAGTTATATCGCGGCGACCAGTTCTCTGGTTGTCCGCAATACCGACGAACAGCTCATCACGATCGACAACATTGTTCAAGCCGCGCGTGACAGCGGGACAAAAATGGTCCAGATCAGCGTGAAGATCGTCTCGGTGGAGTCGGTTGCCATGAAGCAGGCGGGATTGGACTGGCTCTTGGGGCAGGGGAGCATCGCGTCGTCGGCTCGTACTTTTTTCAGCGGAGGGACCAGTGGTAACTCCGCCGTCCCGGTCAGCAGCGCCAACTTTCCCATCAACGGTCCGGGTGGTCCAGTCGGGACTCATCCCGTTACGGCCGGGCTCAGGACGGGGGATCTTGGAGGATCCGACGGGATCGACAATGTGATCAACCGGGCGTCCGCCTCTCCCGGAAACCAGCAGGCACCGGGCGTGTTCGCTATTGCCGGTGTGTTTACGGACCCTCAGTTTCAAGTCGTTCTCCGAGCCCTCAGTCAGACGAAGGGGAGCGATGTCCTTTCCGACTCCCATGTCGTGGTGAAGCCCGGGCAGATTGCCAAAATTGAGCAGGTTCGGGAGTTCATTTACCCGACGGAGTATGATCCGCCTGAGATCCCGAATAGTTTTAATGTTCTTCAGGATGGGGGTTTGAACATCTCCGGTCAGGACCCGGTCTTTCCTGCTATACCCGCCACGCCGACAGCCTTCGAGACGAGGCGGGTTGGAAAAATGCTCGAAGTCGAGCCGACCGTGGCGGCCGATAATCGGACCGTTAGCCTAAATGTCCTCCTCGATTTCACTGATTTCAGCGGTTTCATCAACTATGGAACCCCGATTACCAACAGTGCGTTTCTCGTCAATGGCCAGCCGTCCGTCGTGACCCCGAACGAGATCCTCATGCCTGTCTTTGACGCCATCAAGGAGACCACCAACGTTGCGGTGTGGGACGGCCAGACCGTAGCGATCGGCGGGTTTCACGGCGAGTCCATCACTGACAGTGAAGACAAGATCCCTTACATCGGCGATCTTCCCGTTCTGGGCCGGGCCTTCCGCTCCAGTACTAGTCAGTCCAACAAAAGAGCACTCACCATCTTCGTTACCGTCCGCCTCATTGATCCCGGGGGTAACCCGATCAATCTGCCTGTCGAGGACGAGGCCTCCGAGTTGGTGACGCAGAGTGCTCCGTCCCCGCTCGGCGGTATTCCGGCGGGTCCGCCTCCAGGGATAGTTTATCCGGCGAAATAGCTTTTGCCTTTCTCTGTCCGTTCGCCGGCGCAAACGGACCTGTGAAATCCGATATTTTCTGTCCATCGCCCGGTAACCTCACCCGGAAAGTTCGGCGTCTTTTTCGAGGCGGACCGGTCGACGAGAAACCAGCTCGAACAGCAGTGGATCGACTCGATCCGGGAAAAGCAGGGCGAGGTGTCCTCCCGCGCACTACTTGCCTCGCGTTTTGCCTCGATGAAGTGAGCAGGGGGAGTTCGCTGCGGAAATAATTATTCCAGTAATTATTCGTTGCCACCGGGAGAGGCTTCCTGTATCACCCCTGCCATGTTGGGACCCGTTACTTTACTTCTCGCCGGCGTGCTGATCGTGGTGATCGGCATCATCGGATTAAAGTGGCATCCTTTCATTGCCCTCACGGTCGCTTCCCTCACCGTCGCCGCCTTGACTCCGACGGAGTTGCTTTATCAGTCGGCCCTCTCGGGAGAGGAACGGAGAGTCCTGCTTAGTGAAGACGGATCCCTCGTGGAGCCGATTCCGGCAGCCTATGCCTCTGCCCATGCCTCGGCGGAAAAGAAGTCGGGGAGCTGGTTCGTCTCCCGGTTTACGGGCGCCTTCGGGGATGGCTGCGGACGCATCGCCCTCATCATCGCGATGGCCGCGGTGATCGGCCGTTGCCTTCTCGATTCGGGCGGGGCAAAGCGCATTGTGGACTCCCTCATGCGACTTTTCGGGATACAAGGCACACCTTTTGCCTTTGCCGCGAGCGCCTTCACTCTCGGGATTCCGGTCTTTTTCGACACCGTCTTCTATCTCTTGATGCCGCTGGGGAAGGCGATGCGGAAAGAGACGGGGAAACATTATCTGCTCTACATTCTGACGATTGTCGCCGGTGCGACGATGGCCCATTCGCTCGTCCCACCGACCCCGGGGCCGCTTACGGTAGCCGGATTCTTTGGTGATCAGGTCCCGGTAGGCTCGATGATGATGGGCGGGTTGATCGTCGGGACCTTCACTGTCTGCGTTGGGATCGCCTACGCCTACTGGGCGGACAAACGATGGGAAATCCCACTGCGGGAAGATATTGACCTCTCCGTCATTGCCGAAAAAAGGGCTGCGGCTTTGCCCGCTCCTCCACTCTGGTTCGCGCTGCTTCCCATTGTCCTACCTGTCGTGCTCATCAGTGGAGAGACAATTTTTTCGATGCAGGAGATCAGCCATCCCGTGATCGACTTTCTGGGTGATCAGAACATCGCGCTGCTCCTCTCGGCCGGCCTGGCGGTCCTGCTGCTAGTTCGTTACACCCCGAGAGGCGAGTCGACCAAGCAGGCGGTTCAGGAGGCGCTGGCGAGCGGGGGCTCTATTATTCTAATCACCGCGGCAGGGAGTGCCTTCGGGTCCGTGCTCAAGGATACCGGGATCGCCGACCTGATCAGTTCCTCTGTGGAGGGTAGTGAGACGCTCATGCTGATTCCGGTGGCCTTCCTGGTGACGGCGCTCATCAGGACCGCCCAGGGTTCCGCCACCGTTGCGATGATTACGGCCGGCGGCATGGTCGCCCCGATTGCTATCGGGGCCGATCTTTCCTACTCGGCGCTCTATCTCGCCCTCGCCATCGGTTGCGGATCGAAGCCTATTTCATGGGCCAACGACAGCGGATTCTGGGTGATCGGTCGCATGACGGGGATGACCCCGATGGAGACCTTCAAAACGGTCAGCGTCATGATGATGATCATGTCTCTCGCCGGCCTCGCCGTTGTCCTTCTCGGAGCGATATTCATTCCTCTGGTATAGGCCCGTCAGCGCCTAGGTTTTTAAAAATGTGACAGGATCGCCACTTTCTGACTCAAAAGTTTTAAAATATTTACCGTAATCCCTTGAATAATAGCTAAAATTTTTTATCAACGGATTTAAGTGTTAAATAAATAATGATAAATCCTCACTCGGGTCCTGTTCGCCTACCGGATCACCTGGTGGGTCCCCCGGTAGGTTCCGGATCTGCCGGCGAGGGGGGAAGCTTTACGGGACAAACAGGTGGAGCCGGTTTCGCACGTTTTCTGCGGGGGCTACTGATTTTCAATGGGTAAGAGAGAAAGTCTTCGGGGAGGGTTAAGTGATTGTCGGCCCTAGTTCATCGGGAGGCAGCCTCAGTCCCGGGCCGGGGGGTGCCGCAGTCCGGAGCAGGGGCAGGTATCCAGGGTTGCTGCTCGTTTCTCTTTGAAGGGGAATTGATTCGGATTTCCTAACGGTGCTGGGTGACGAAGCTGTTGCATTTTTGTGACCGGCAAGACGCTTGTGTGAGTCCATCTTGTCTCGCAGCGGTCCATTTGCATTGGTTCGCTTTTAAACTGAAACGGCATAGTCATGAAGATCACCTTTGTTACCGATACCTACACTCCCCAGGCCAACGGGGTGGCCACCACCCTGGAGAGACTCGTCAATGGATTGCGGGAGCGCGGCCATACGGTCGACGTGGTCCGACCGGCTGTCCTCGCCTGCGACGAGGAGGGGTTGGAAGTGCCCTCCTTCGGTCTCCCCGGCTACCGTGAAGTGCGCTTCGGGTTCCCCATGAAACTGGTGCTGCAGGCGCGCTGGCATCGGAACCGTCCCGACGTCATCTATGTTGCGACTGAAACCCCGCTGGGGGCTTCGGCGATCTCGGCGGCAAGGTCGCTGGAAATTCCTGTCGCCTCCGGATTTCACACGAACTTCCAGCAATATGTAGCGCACTACCGGATGCCTCTGCTCGAAAAGGCGACGATGTCCTACCTGCGTCATCTCCACAATCGTTCGGTCTGTACTTTCGTTCCTTCCCATGACGTGATCGAGCAGCTCGACGCGCGGGGATTTGAAAACCTCCAGCTACTCCCGAAAGGGGTTGATACCCGCCTCTTCCATCCGAAAAAGCGATCACTCACACTTCGCCAAAGCTGGGGTGCGGGAAGCGGCTGCCCCGTCGGTCTCTACGTCGGGCGGATTGCGGCCGAGAAGAATCTTTCCCTCATCATTGAGACGTTCCGTGAGATCCGGAAGCGGATTCCCGACTTCAAAGGTGTCTTTGTTGGCAGCGGGCCGAAACTCGAGGAACTGCGCCGCGAGCATCCGGACTTCATTTTCCCAGGGGTCCTGAGGGGGGAAGAGCTAGCCACTCACTACGCGTCTGCTGATCTGTTCATTTTTCCCAGCATCACCGAGACGTTTGGCAACGTTACCCTGGAGGCCATGGCCAGCGGACTCGCCGTCGTCGCCTACGACTATGCTGCCGCGCGGCAGCATATCCGCAACGGGATTAATGGGTTCACCGCCCCCTTTGACGACAGGCAGGCGTATCTCGATCTCGCCGTGAAGGCCGCTTGCCGGGACCTGCGTGAGCTTCGCGAAGAAGCCCGCGGCGCAGCTCGCAAGGTGCGCTGGAAAAAAGTTGTAAAACGATTCGAAGACCAACTCCGCGGGCTCGCCGCCCGTGAGCCGTTTGAGCTTGAGCCTAATCTGACTCCTTCTAACTGAGTGCCCCAAAACACCCTGATCGCCATGAAAAGCTACGACTATGAAACCGTTATCCTTTCCGACGTCCATCTGGGGACGAGGGATTCCAAGGCCGAAGAAGCGATTTCTTTTCTGAAAGCAACGACATGTCGCAAGCTCATTCTCAATGGTGATATTGTCGACGGGTGGGCTCTGCGCAGTGGCGGTCGCTGGCTCCCGGCCCACACTAAATTCGTCCGCACGGTCCTGAAAAAAATGGAGAAGCAGGGGACTGAGGTCATTTATCTGCGGGGAAATCATGATGATATTCTCGAGCGGTTTCTGCCCGTGGCCTTTGGAGGTCTGAGCATCGTTGACGAGTACATTCATGAAACCCCTGCAGGGAAATACCTGGTCGTGCACGGGGACGGATTTGACTCCGTCACGACAAGCCACCGATGGGTCGCTATGGTCGGAGCAAAGGCCTACGAACTCCTTCTCGGGGTGAACCGGCTCTACAATCGTTGGCGGGCTTTCCGCGGGCAGGAGTATTTCTCGCTCAGCAAGACGATCAAATCACGGGTCAAGTCGGCGGTGAGCTTTGTCGATCGCTACGAGGATCAGTTGAAGGAACTGGCAGTGTTGCGCGGTTGCCGGGGGATCATCTGCGGGCACATCCATACGCCCGCCGACAAGGTCCTCGACAACGGAGTTCATTACCTGAACTCAGGCGACTGGGTCGAGTCCCTTACTGCTATCGTCGAGAAGACCCCCGGAGATTTTGAGCTTATTCATTACCGCGAGTTCATGGACCGTGAGGAAACGGGCCCTATCCTGGCCAGTTGTGAGCTCGACTTCTTCGAACTGGTAAAGGAAAGAGAACCAGTTGCCGCGAAGTAACTGGCTCGCGGGCGGCTAATCCACATCAATTCATTTTACGGCAATCTTTGTATTTTCAAAAAATGACGTTAAATTTCGAAATGACTGATTCGGTGCACATTCTGGGGAGTTTTGAGAGCGCCTTGCGCGATGCGAGGAATAATGTCCTGCGCATGGCCAGCATCGCGGAACAGAATCTTGAACATGCGATCCGTGGTCTCCTTACCCGCAACACCGAGTTGTGCAACGACGCAATTGCCGAGGATGACGAGGTCAATCAGCTCGAGCGACGGATTGATGCCGACTCCTTCGAGATTCTGATGCGGTTTAATCCTGTAGCCGGTGATCTGCGCGAAATCATCGCGGGAATGAAGGTGGCCAATAACCTCGAGCGTATTTCAGACGAGGCTCACAGCATCGCCCGCCGGGCGCGCAAGGTGCTAAAGCATCCGGAGATCGCTGAAGTGGTGCTGATCGAGCCGGTCTATGAGAAAGCACTTGGTCTCTTCCGCGATGCGATAAAGTCCTACGCCGAAGGGAACACTGAGCTGGCGTTGTCGCTCTATGCCCGTGATCGGGATCTTGACGAAGCCCACAGTAACGTCATCCGCGAACTTTCGAAAAGGATGGATCGCGAGTCGGGACAGATCAAACAGGTTCTCCATCTCATCTTCATGGTGCGCAGTCTCGAGCGAGTGGGGGACCACTCGGTTAACATCGGGGAAGACGCTGTTTTTCTGACTAATGCCGAAGACATTCGTCACCTCGGTCATAAGCGTGCTGCCAAGCGACTTCATCTCGACGGGAAGAGTCAGGTTGAGGGCACCGAGGCGGATGGCTGATTATCTTCTCCCCGTGTCTGATTACTTCGGCCGGACCATTCCGGGGCCTGCAGTGAGTAACAGAATTGCTCTCGTGGTCGCGGCCGGGCCTTTTCATTCAGGCGATTCGGGAACGCAACCGAGGCGTTGGTCGGCCAAAACAAAACAGGGCTGAGTGAAGCACCCAACCCTGTTTGGTCGAAAGGAATAGGCTTTCCCGATGGATTAACGCTTCGAGAACTGGAAGCGTTTCCGAGCCTTGGGCTGGCCGGGCTTCTTGCGCTCTTTCTTGCGGGGATCACGGGTCAGGAGATCGTCTTCACGAAGTGCATCGCGAAGATCGGGATTGGTTTTGAGGAGGGCACGGGCGATCCCGAGTTGGATCGCGCCGATCTGGCCGCTCACACCACCGCCGGCGGCGCTGATCGTGGCATCGTATTGATTGGACACGTTTGCTGCCTGAAAGGGATGGAGAACTTTGTTCTGGAGAGAAAGAGTCCCGAAGTATTCCTCGAAGGCGCGCTTGTTGATGGTGATCTGTCCGGTGCCGGGCACAAGAGTGACGCGGGCGGATGCGGTCTTGCGACGACCGGTGGCTGAAAAGGATTCGCTCATGATAACAGGTTGGGGGAGATGAGATTAAATTTCGAAAGCCTTCACCTGCTGAGCATCGTGAGGATGCTCGGCTCCTGTGTAGATCTTGAGTTTTTTGAAGATCTGGCGACCAAGGCGGTTGTGAGGGATCATCCCGCGGACCGCACGCTCGACGAGAAGCTCGGGACGGCGTGAACGAACCTTGGCAACAGACTCGCGCTTTTGACCGCCGACATAACCCGAGTAGCTCGTGTAAATCTTGGTTTCTTCTTTGTTACCGGTGAGGCGCACCTTATCGGCATTGATGATGACAACATAGTCGCCGCAATCGACATGCGAGGTGAAAATCGGCTTCCCTTTCCCGCGAAGGAGGTTGGCGGCGGCAACGGCGACGGCGCCAAGGACTTTGCCATCGGCATCGATGACATGCCACTGGCGTTCAATTTCTTCAGCTTTGGCAGAAAAGGTTTTCATTTCCCAGATCAATAATCTCCCGCTACAGTTGAAACGGAGGCAGTATGTCCGTTTAAAATGAGCCCCTGAGGCGGGAGGGACGGGAATCTATGTGGTTTGCAGCCGATGTCAAGCGCCGGAAGGCATGAAATATCAGGGATTCCGGCGGGAGGGTAAGTTTTATAAAAGGAGATTGAATCAGGTCGGGGAGAGAAGGGTCAAACCTGAAAGGCGGAAATTCTCGTGATTTCCGAGTTTTTATTGTGATGAAGATTTCCCGTTGCTCTCTTTGTGTAATCTCTGCGGTGACCTTCCTCCCGACCCCCGCCTTGATATCGCAGGCCCCGAACGGTGATCAGGCGGCAGAGAGTCAGGTGGCTTCGGGTCTGGCCCTGCCATTCTGGGGAAAGGGATAGTGTCGGGAGAACGTTGAGGTCCGAATTGGGCTAGATCCGTCCTCATCTGGCTGGAGGAAGAGAACCTTCGTTCGCTCATCGCCGACCCCGCAACTCCAGAGGCGGAAAGGCAGTCCCTGAAACGCCTTCTCGCCTTGCAACGGGCCGGGCGGGTTCACCGTTGAATGGATCCCTTCGGATTTTTTGATTTTTTGGGGGAAATTTCGGGAAGAATCGGGAAAATTTTATTAGTTATTGTAAATAATCTAGATCGCTTTATGATTATGGCATGTCGACTGGTCATAATACCTTAAGCTTTTGTTCCGGGGGTTCATCTTTACCGGAGAGGCCGGCTGAAAGTGCCGCGCATCATCTTCCCGGATTGGGCTGGGTCGCGCCGCTCACGGAGGTCAATGAAATGACCTCGGTATCGCAGGAGGCCCTGCTCGTTGGCGCTTCGGATCAGTATCGGCTTGGTGATCTTTTGATGCCTCATGTTCTCACTCGTCTGATCAATTTTTCGCGATTGCGGTGCGCCGGTCTTGTCACCGCGGACCTGACAGCGGTGGGTGGACACTCAGTTCGAAATTATGGAGAGTGCGTCCTTGAGATGAGGGGGGCTCAACTGAATCTGGTCCATTTCGGCGGGATGGATATCTCAATCGGGCTCGTTGAGGGCTACCAGTCCGCTGCGGGCGGGGAAGAGGCGCAACGTTTTGAGAGTCTCGCGATGTTTGGCGGGCGTGACGAGTTGAACAACTACGTACGGCGACGCTCAGGCCAGTTGGGAGATTTTGCCTACCTCCTTGCTCCCGAAGGCGAATTCTACGGGGCAGGGTTGAGCTTTCATGCGATCGGCCTTCCTGACCCAGGGAAACTCGATGAATCGGCGAAAAATAATCTGCTCGCGGTCCTTCGTCAGGCTCAGTTCGTCGGGGTAAGAGATGAGAACGGAGCGAACTTCCTTGAGGCTGAGGGTATCGAGGTCGAGCGAATGCCCTGTGGTCTGAGCGTGTTGCCACAGGTCTGCGCCCGGCAATTGCGCGAAGCCCGCGACAGCGCATCACTCGACGCTATTCGGCACCGCTTCCCGAACGGATGGATCGCAGTCGAGGTGAGCGGGGTGAGTGAAAAGGATTTCGAGCGGATGACGGCGGCCTTGCGGGAAGTCTGTGACCGCGACGGGCTGGGACTGGTCTTTTTTGAGGCGGTCAAAGCGCTTGATGATCGCCGACCGGAGAACTTACGCCGTTGGGTCGAGGCTTTTCCGGAGTGGCAGGCGGCCGAGTTCGGATCTGACAATATCTGGGAGGTGGCGTCCTTCCTCCTTCATGCCCGGCTCTATTGCGGCAGTTGCCTTAGTTCGCGTGTGATTTGTATGTCGGGTGGCGTCGCCCGCATTAACGTTCCGTCGAGCTCACCTGCCACCGTTAGCTATTGTGAATTGTGGGAGCATGAGAGTGTCCCGATCGAGTTCGCAGATGATGAGGACTGGGCCATCGCTCTGGACGAGGCTCTCTCGGCTGATCTATCCGTGCTGCAGCAGCACGCTACCTGGCTGCATCATCGGTATCAAGAGTCTTTGGAGTGCTTCTGCCGCGAGACAGGGATGAGCGCGCGGCTCATCGCAAACACGGCGAAGACAGCGCATGCGCGGACAGCAGCGATTTCCCATCATCTTCATGACGAATGGCTCACCGGGGCCGCTACGACGCACTTGTTCAAGCGCCTCAATCGCAGGTTGCTAAAGGGGGCTTTTACCGGAAAAAAGAAAAAATCAGTACTTCGCAGGGCTCCGGTTCACTGAGTATCGCTTGTGACCGGCCCCGGGAGACGGGGGAAGTCTCGCAAATACTGAAAGGGAGGGTTAGAAACGAAATCGGCGGATACCCTTCCGGTAGTTCGCCTCGAGTCTAAAGGTGTAGCTCAGCGCCGAGGGATCATTTGTGCGGATTGAGAGTAACGTTTTTGACTTCCCATTTCGGAGACGCACTGGGGCCCGGTAGCTCACCGAAATTTTACCGGAGGAGCCACTGAAAAGATATGGAGGATCCAGTCCGGTGCGATCAGTGAGCCGCCGCAAAATTGCCGATCGAAGAGCGATCCACCGGTAGTGCTGGCGACTGCGGCCATCCGAGGGTAGGAGGTGGCCTTTGTTCCCCCGGCGATCTTTGCCTGCCCCTCGGACGAACGCGGGTCGGCGAGTGCGAGAGGACAGATGAGTAAGGCGAGTTTAGCGATTTTCATTCTGATATGGGCGCCCCAATCACCCTCTGATGTGCCGAAAACACCCTCGTTGAGAAAAAGAAAGCTGGAAATTAGCGCAGTTTTCCCGGGAAAAATGGGAATTTTGAGGTGATGGCGCTTTGTTGACAGTCTGGTCTTGCTCCTAACTCAGCAGGATCTATCCTTTTCGTAGCGTGGAAAGCCTACGTCGCTCTCTCTAGATTTTTCAGGGGAGGTCGCCGGTTTTCTACCAGAGATCGAGCCAATGATGCGACGATATTTACTAACAGCCCTAACAATAGGTAGTGCGGTCGCCGTGGTGGTGCTAACGCTGTATCTTCTCGGGGCATTTGAGGCGATGGTGGCGTGGTTGGGGGATCAGTATACCTCTCTCGGGATTTTTTCCGGCGAGTTTTTAAGGATTAAATGGCTCGAGATTCCGTTGATCGCCATCGTTGCGATTGGAATGGCATGGTGGGTGATCGATGTCTCGCGCCAGTTTCAGAAAGTGCTCATCGCTCTTTCGGGGGTATCCGTGCTCGCGGGAATTTCGCCGACCTTTGCGTTGTATGGCTTTCTCGTCGACCCTTTCGCGCCTTTGGCGGCGGCGATGCTCTCCTCTGTGACGGCGCTCGCCTATGCGGGTACCGAAAAGGGCTTGCGAAAGCGTGTTCTCGAAGAGGTGCTTGGACCCCGGGTATCGAGTCTCACCTTCAATGAACTGCTCGAGGCTGCCGACCCGCCGGATTTCAAGGGTGCATCGAGGGATGTCACGGTATTGACCTGCCGAATATTCAATTATGAAGACCTCCAGAATGCGCTCGAGCCGTCCGAGTTGTTAAAGGTAAGTAACCTTTTTATTCGCAGTGTGTCGACCTTCCTGCTCTCCCGGGGGGGGTATCTTGACGAGTCGAGTCCCGAACTGGTCCGGGTTTCTTTCGGTATGCTGAAAACAGCTGATGATCACGCCTCCCAGGCTTGCCGGGCGGCGCTGGAACTCCGCAACCGGCTGCGAAATCTGAGTCAGGAGTGTGAAACGCGGTGGTTCCGACCGCTCAGTAGTGGTGTCGGGATAAGCTCAGGCCGGATGACAGTGGGTGTCTACGGGGCTCCAGGAAATTTCTTTTACAGTGGGATTGGTGAGGTGACGGATTACTCGCGGCGGCTAGCCCTTGCGAATTTGCGTTACGGATCCGACCTCTTGATAGGGCCGGACACCTTTCGTCTCGTGGAGGGCGTCATGGAGGTTCGACCCCTTGAGATGTATTACGATCCGGCGAGCAATCATATGACCGAGATATATCAACTGCTCGCGGCGACTGAGCAGTTCACCGAAGAGGAAAGGAGGCGACGGGACCTTTTCTGGAAGGGGGTCATCCATTTGCGGGAAAAGAACTTTGAAGCCTCACTCGATTGCTTCAGCCGTTCAAAGCTGCCGGGATCCAACGACGCTCCGGCGGCGTATTTGATCGGTCTTTCCGAGGAGGGGGTGGCCTCGCCCGCGTCGTCCTCGAACCGTCTTGTTCGCGAACTTACCGACGAAGGGCACGCGAGACTGGTCTCGATGATGTAGGAATTTTCTAATTTTCGTATGGCACAAGTGGACTATCCCGAGCCGGTCAAGGCGCTCGTATCTCATCTCAAGCAGCTACCGGGGATCGGGCCGAAGAGTGCCGAGCGCATTGCGGTATGGCTGATGCAGCAGGGGGGGGTGACGACGGAGCCGTTCGCTGAGGTTCTTAGAAAGGCCGGATCTTTGGTTTTTGAATGCAACACCTGCGGGTTTTTCTCCACCGAGGATCATGGTTGTGCTGTTTGCGACGGGCATGAGCGCGAGGCCCATCTCCTTTGTATCGTGGAGCAGCCGACCGACATCCTGCCGCTCGAGCGATCGGGTGCTTTCCGCGGACACTATCACTCGCTACGGGGCCGAATCTCGCCCCTCGATAACGTAGGCCCCGAAGATCTCCGTATTCGTGAATTGATCGAACGATTGAGGTCCGGGGCTTTTACCGAGGTGATCCTCGCCTTGAGTTCAGATGTCGAGGGTGAGGCCACTTCGAACTACCTTGGGGAGGTGCTCTCCGGTTTTTCCGAGGTGCAGGTGACCCGTCTTGCTCAGGGACTGCCTGCGGGGGGAGGGCTGGGGAGTGCCGACGAACTCACTTTGATGCGGGCACTGCAAGGGCGCGTGGGCATTTGAAGAGGGCCGTCCCAATCTCCCTTCAGCGGGCCGCGGCGGTCATTTCCGCAAACTCCGGGATGATCGTGAGATTTTTCTCACTGAGACCCCGGAGAACACGCAAGGGTGTCTCGGTGCCCGCGGGCAAATGGTGGATCACTTCCACAAGATCGTCGAGGGATTCCGTTTCAGTGCCGTCTATCGAGAGGATGACATCCCCGACTTCGAGACCGCTGCGCTCCGCGGGAGAGCCGGGCTTAACATCGACCACCTCGGGAGTGGATGACTGGTTGTGAAAGACGAGGCCGACACGGACCGGACCGGACCGCTTGTGCATTTTGACGTCGACGAGGAGTTTGCGGACCCGGGCGACAGGGATGGCGTGTCCTTCGCCGCTGTCGTCAAGATGATTTCCGGTGAGGATCCCGACAAGCTTCCCTTGTTCGCAGACAAGAGGAGTCCCGGCCGCGCAGAATTCTTCGGGATTGGCCACGCGGACACGTAACATTGGCATCTGAAACTGTTCTCCCCGATGGGACCAGTCCTTCCCCGCCACCGTGGTGAGGCAGGCGGAACGTTTCGAGAGACAATTCAATTTTTGACCGCCCTTGAGATCGCCGGCGAGAGCAAGCGGGGCGGGGGTGAGACCGGTGATTGGCGCGGCGGTTTCGAGCAGACAGAGTCGTTCTGAGCCGTCAAGAAAAACAACCCGTGTCTCAATCGATTCTCCATCGACTTGCAAGGTGGCTTTGGTGAGACCGTCAAGGGGTAACGAGGCGGGGATGACGCTGATGAACCAGGTTGGTTTGTCGACGCAAATACCCGGGCTGCGAACCTCACTGTTCCAGACAACGGTGACGGTCGAGTGCGCCTCCTGCGCTGAGGTGAGGCATTGAAAGCTCGCCTGAAGAGTGAGGATGAGCAAGGCTGCAAAACGAGCGGTCATGTCGGCGGAAATCAGAGTTCCCTGAAAGTGGCTCGTGCCGAGGCGGGCACGAGACCCTGCACCTCCGGTTGGTCCACGGTTCCAAATCCGGGAACACGCTGGTCGGGCCGCGGCAGTTGGATGGTGATAATCTGATCGTCCACTGCCGGCGCAAGCTCGGGGGAGGAATGGTCGGCGGAGGCTTCTAGGAAACGGTTTCCGGAGAGCGAGGCGGTATCGGATTCGCCGTTTTCAGAGAGAGGGGGGCGGATTGCGTAGATTCCGAGAACAATCGCCGCAGCGGCAGTGGCGCCGGCGGGGACGAGCCAGCGGGTGCCGTTGATTTCATCAAACCACATCGAAAGCCTTTCAAGGAGAAGTCCCCGCGCCGATTGTTGGAGCATCTGGCTACGCTGGTGTTCCTTGAATTCTTCCAGGAAGTTCCGGAAATACTCGTCGCCGGGCGTCTCGTATTTTTTAAGGCGGATCAAACGTTGGATATCTTCGGAGTCTTTCATCACCTTCTCAAGGAACAGAGTAGTAATAAAGGTTTGCTTCTGGACTTTTTCAATCACAGATCGGGTCGCAAACCGGTAAAGACTACTTTCGGAAGTCTTCGAGGTGGGATTGCAGCAACCTGTGCGCGTAGAAGAGCCGTGACCGCACTGTTCCCTCGGAAACTCCGAGAATCTTCGAAATTTCCGAGTGTGGCATCCCCTGGATGTCGAACATGGTGACCACCGCCCGATGGTCTACTGACAGCTGCTGCATGGCCATGTTCAATCTTTCCTGCAACTCTGAAAGATTGGCTTCGCGCACTGGGTCGCTCTTTGAGGTGGCCTCGATGAAATTCCGGTCATTCTCGATCGAGAGGTCGATGTCGTCGAGGCTCATGGTGCGGCGGCGGTTCCGCTTTTTGAGAAAGTTCAAGGTCATGTTCGTTGCGATCGAATAGATCCACGTATAGAACGAGGACTTACCGCGAAAGCGCTTGATCGACCGGTAGGCCTTGGCGAAAACGTCCTGGAGGATGTCGTTGGTGTCCTCGCGGTTTGAGGTCATGTGATAGACCAGGCCGTAGAGCTTAGGAGTGTATTTCCCCACGAGCTCGTCAAAGGCACGGGTATCACCCCGGCGGGCCCGCTCCACCAGATCCAGATCGGGATCCGGTTTTCGCATGACGCGCTTTTCTGTCATCAGGGAGCCTTCGTCTTCTATTCCGTTCGATGAAACGGTTTCGCTGGCGGGAGTGACTTCCGCGATTCCTGAGTCTGACGCCGGGGTGGTGGCGTCGCCTCCGGGAGGATCGGGTAGGGTTAGGAGGGATCTTTCGCTTTCACTTTCCATTTGGAGAGGGCGGTCTCGGAAGACATCATGACGTCTTCGCGACCATTCGGTGTGATCACCGAGCCGTCGGGGGCGAGAATGATGAGTGCGGGGATGCTGCTGATTTCAAATTGCTGCGCGAGGGAGTCGGCGGTCTTCGAACTGGCGCCCGGGATGGAAGGCCACTTCATGTCCATTTGCTTGATGTATTTGTTTTTGTCACCCTGTGATTTGTCGAGGCTGACAAAGACAATCTCGAAATCCTTTTCCGTGTTTGCATCACGGAACTTCACCAGGCTTGGGGTAAAGGCGCGGCAGGGAGGGCACCAGTGTGCGGAGAAATAGAGACCGATGTGTTTACCCTTGAGACTTGCCGCATCGATTTCCTTACCCGTCGCATCGTGGAGCAACGCCGGGAGCAGATTTGTTACCGAGGCTTCATCGGCCGGGAGTGACGAGGGCAGCAGCGGAACGGCAGCGCTGAGCACGATGATCGCGGTAAGGAAGAGTGATCTGATCATGGCTGACAAGGGGTTCGGTGGATAAGACGAAATGAATTACCCGATCTTGCATCTGTTACGCGGAATAAGGTCGGAAAATTAGCGATTAGCCGATTTTCCTACCCTTTCAGCCGGAAATCGTTCTTCGGGAGACTGCGGGGAAACGGAATGAAGTGATAGGAAGACAGTTGCTTACCCCGCTGGAAGATGGCAGAAATCAGGCATGTCCGAGCTTTCTACTTCCGCCAGTCCCGATCGTCGCTCTTTTTTGACCGGCTCCGGTCTCGCCCTTGGTGCCGTAACGGCAGGCCTGGGTGGCATTGCGTCAGTTTCGGCCGCTGAGGAGAAGCCGAAGCGTTTCCGCTTCGGTCTGAACATGTCCACGATTCGCGGTCAGGAACTGAGTGCCGCAGAGGAGATCGAAGTCGCCGGCAAGGCCGGCTACGAGTGCATCGAACCCTGGTTCCGCAAACTGAATGAATATGTCTCCGCAGGCGGCTCCCTCGATGATTTGAAAAAGCGTATCGATGACCACGGACTCACTGTCGAGAGTGCGATCGGGTTTGCCAAGTGGATCGTGAACGACCCGACGGAGCGGGCCGCTGGCCTCGAGGAGGCAAAGCGCGACATGGACATGATTGCCCGTCTCGGTGGTAGGCGTATTGCCGCGCCCCCTGCCGGGGTAGCGGGTGGCGAAGTGGTCTCTCTCGACGATGCAGCGGAGCGCTACCGGGCTCTTCTCGAACTCGGCGACGAAATGGGCATCGTGCCACAGGTGGAAATGTGGGGCGGTAATCCGACAATCGGCACCGTCGAAAAAGCCCTTTACGTGGCGATCCGCTCGGGCCATGCGAAGGCCTGCTTCCTCGGCGATGTCTATCACACCTACAAAGGCGGGTCAGCTTTTGAGTCCATTCTCCTGATGGGTCCGCAGGCCTTGCAGACCTATCACATGAACGATTACCCCGCCGATCCACCGGTGGAAACGATCAAGGACGCCGACCGCGTTTTCCCCGGGGACGGTATTGCCCCGCTCACACAGATCCTCAAAAACTTCGAGGCGGTGGGGGCCTATCCGGTTCTCTCGCTCGAGCTTTTTAACCCGACCTACTGGGCCATGCCGGCGCTGGAGTGCGCCAAAGTGGGGCTCGAGAAGATGAAGGCGGCGGTGGCGGCAGCTTCCTGAGTTCGGGTCAGCCTTCGCTCATCGCTCGCAATGGTAGACGAAAGCCGGCGGCAGGTTCCGCCAGGCGGTGGGGCTCTGCGTCACCGTGGAGAAGTTTGATTTCAGGAATTTTCGAAAGCGCTGACCGGCGGGGAGGGCGAGTCCCTGCCAGTAGGCAAAGGTGGCGAATTTCCCGCCCGGGGGCAGCACCTCAAACATGGCTGCGAGGAGTCGATCCTGCAGGTCGGGGGAGAAGGCGGCCCAGGGCAGGCCGCAGATGATCGCGTCGATCTGTTCGATGCCGCGTTCGCGACAGAGATCGGGAACCCGGCTGACGCAGTCCTCGAGCACCTCGACCCCGGGGCAACGGTTGCGACAGATCGCGGCTAGTTGGGGGTCGCGCTCCACGGCAAAAAATCGGGTCTCACCGCGGAGACGTTTCGCCACCGCCTCGGTGAAGACACCGGTGCCGGGACCGTATTCGACGACACAGCCGAGCGAGTCCCAGTCGAGCCAGTCGGTCATGAGGCCGGCAAGGGCTTCGGAACTCGGGGCGATCGCGCCTATCTGTCCGGAGTTGCGAAAGAACGCTTTGAGGAACTGGGCTTGGTGGGACATCAGGTATTTGTTTTGGCGAGCGACACGTCAAGATTCATCCTCACGAGCTGGCCCATCGTTTCGCACCCGGAAAAGGCGGTCGTCTCGTGGTAGCCGTTGAGTCCGTCGCGGAGGATGAGGACATGGTCTTCCGGAGCGATTTCGTCGGGGCACATGGCCTTCCAAAGGTCGTCGAGGCGAATGTGTGCGATCTGACACCGACGCTCGATGAGGGTGCGCTCCTCGTCCTGATACTGTCGCATCGTCTGGTAGTTTAGTTTGGTGGTGCACAGAGCTACGACCATCGCGTTTTCGAGAAAGGTCTGGGGCAGATACATTTCCTTGTTGCCCTCGTAGCTTTGCTGATCGAAGTCGATAGCCCGCACCCGGTATTGCGCGTCCTCGAAATCGGGCGTGATGTCGACGACATAGTTATAACTGCGCATGTCCCCGAGGAGTCGCACGAAGCTGCGTTCATTGAACTTCACGAACTCCTTGGCAACCCTTACCGGATTTGTCTCGGGACGTTCGAAGTATTCGCGGATGAAGGTGTCGCCCGGCACTCCGGCGATGTGCTCTTCAATGAGAGTGTTCCCGTTGACGAGATAGTTGATCCGGTTCGGGGAGAGGACGTGTTCGAGTTCGAGGCCGTAAATGCGCGAAGAATCGGCGATCTTCACGTAGAAGTGGTCGTAGTTGTCGTTGAACTGGTTCACGATCCGGATCCGGAAAGGCCGCGAATTCCCGAAATCGCAGAAGTCGACCCTGTCGAGGATGAGGTGCTCACGGGAGCGGAAGTCATTCGTTTTGAGAAGCGAATAGATCTGGATGAGCTTCGCTCCCAACTCGGCACGGATCGCCGGATCGTAAAAGGCGGTTTTCCAGAGGGTATCACTTCCATCCCGGTCGAAGAGGGGATAGAGCTGAGAGAAACGGTGCAACTCCTCGTAGAGCGGCGGGATTTCAAGGGAACGTTGATAGTGGCTGAGATACGCATTCAACCCCCTGCTCACAGGATAGAACTTCTTGCGCTTGAGATTGATGTTCACGGATCGTCAGGAATAGATACCGTCAGTATTGCCTCCAATGAGGATTTGGGAAACGGGAATTCCGCGAAAGATGCACCGCCAGTTACTTCCCTGTCCACTCCGACAACCACGTCGGAGGTTTAGCCCGAACTTCCCATCCCGGCGGGAAATCCGGTCCGCCCCTCGCGGGGACGCGTCCTTGCGGCGTCCCGTAGCGAAGGGAAATGAGAAGTTCGGGCTACGGCGGGATCCGGGTCGTGCTAATGAGGAAATCCGCTGGCGAGAGGGGGTGCGAACTACCGTTCGCTGTATTTCTCCGCGCCTTCGCTCGTTTTTCCGCGAGATGCCCGGTCGAATTTTTCTCCAGCCGGGCATGCCTCATCGCGATAAGTTCGATCCAGAGATGGCCGACGATCCCGGTCAGCTAAGGCCAGCCATGCAACGGGCCGTTCAGTTGTCGTAGTTCTCATCCGCGAGCAGATCGACGACGGAGTCAGAGGCGATCACCTCGAAATATTGGAAGAATTCATTGACGCTCCGGATCGCGGGCCAATCTTTGGGATCTGTCCACCAGGCTTCGAATTCATTGGCCGCAATACTGGGGAAATGGGCATCGAGCAGGGCGGCTGTTCCGAGGACATCCATGCTGTCGACGACCTCCACGAGGTAAACCGTATTGATCAGGATCGAAGATTCGTTCTCGATCGGTTCGGGATCGAGTTTGGTGATCCACTCGACAAATTTCCAGGTGGGGCGAACGACAAGGGCACAGCGGTCGATGAAACAAAAGTCTTCTTCAGGCATGGCGGTAGAGGAAACGAGGGGGGTAGTTCGTTGCGACACTGGTCACGGACGTCCCGAGGGGCGGCGATTGACCGGGCGGGCGGGTGGACGGTTGTCGGCGGCGCGACTCGACTGCGCGGTGCGGGAGGATCGGGAGGGAGACGCGGGAGCGACCCAGCAACTTGCTCCGCTGCCGGAGTTGGCACGCCCCGCCGCGCGGGACGGAGATTTTCCCGCTACCGGGAGTGAAGAGGTCGCTCCCGAAGCTTTCGGTGTGATGGGGGGCGCCGAGGGTGGTGATGAAGACAAGGTCGCTCGAACTGCAGGAACGGGGAAAGATTTGGCGGGACGAACCCTTGTCTTCGCGAGAACGGCCCCGGTGCGGGTCCGAATGACGCCGTCGGAGGAAGGTGCAGGCCCGGGCTTTGCAGGTAGGAGAGCACCCTCGAGACGGGTCTTTGTCAGGATGATCTCAGAGGTGGAGAGGGCCGTGGTAATCCCGTATCCGGAATAGGGATGACGGCAAAGGTGTCTGGCTGGGATTACCGCGCCTCTCTCCATGGGCGGTCGGACAGGGAATCTCGGAGAGGGTTGAATCCGCGATTTTGTGAGGGCGAATTCGATCGCGGAAATGGCCCCGCGATCCGACGCTTTCGCGACTTCACGGTGTCGGCTGGACCTGTCGTAGAGAGCCGTTTTCAGCGGGATCACGGCGCTCGGACCTCCCGGGTGTCGAGGGCCTGCGAGGGGGGGCTTCGTAAGTGGGGCCTCGGGAGAGAGAAGGGGAATCTTGTCGGCGAGGACTTTCCAAGTCGCGGAGGTGACGGGTTCCTTGACTCCGCTTTGCCCAGGATGAGCGGTTTCGATAGCTTCGCTCGCGTTGTAACCGCCGCGCCTGCGATCGTGCAGAGCACTAAGCATGGCGAGTCCAGGCGCACCGGCGGGGAGTTTTGCGACGGAGGCGGAGCGACTCAGGATCTGCGTCTTATTGGCTGCCCGGATTCGGTAACGTATCCCCGCCCAGGTAAGTTTATTCTGCGTCCATGTAGTGGCGAGGAGGAGCCAGTGCAACCCGATCCAGAAGGGCGTGAACATGTGCTCGAGCCAGGAGGCGGCAAAGAGTTTTTGCCGTATCCCGCTCTCGGGGAAAAGCGAGAGGTAGACCTGTTGACGGGCGAGCGCGCGGAACTGGTCGATGGCGTAAGCCGCCGCGACAGGGATCCAGGCGTAGAAATAGCCGTAAATCATTGCCGCCACGATACTGAGAGCGCCAAGGACGTAGAAGCCGAGGACGAGGTTGATTCCGATGTAGAGGATCGGGCTGAAGAACTTCACCTGCGTATACTGGCGCTTCGCGAACTCAAAAAATCCACCCCAGGAGAAGTCCACCATTGTGGGGAGGATGAGCGAACGGACAAAAGCGATGCGGTTTCCCGCTTTTCGGGCCGCTTTGGAGAGGCGGAGGTCGTCGTTGAGGGATCCCGCGAAAAGCGCGGGGACGTTGAGCGAATCAAAGACCGGCCGGGCGATCGCCATGGAGCCGCCCCAGAGGACGTTTGTCAGTTCATTGCCGCCCTGCGTGGAGATAGACGCATTGATGACGCTAGCGAGGTGGTTGGGAAGGGTCGGGCGCTTCGGAACGAGCCAGCGATACGTCGTCGACAGCAGGTGGGTTCCCTGATTTACCGGCGCGACCAGTCTGGCGAGCCAATCGCGACCACAGGCAATGTCCGCATCGGCGAAGGCGATCACGGCATCGTCGCCGGTGAGGTCGCGGAAGGCCGCGATCTGATTGTGTACTTTTTGTCCTTCGTCTTCGGCGAGGCCGGCGCAGACGAGGGTGACACTGCGGAGCCCGTCGGCGGCTGCGGGATGCTTCCACACCGGATTGCACGGTCCTGCTTCGAGTTGCTCGGAAAGCCATACCGCGACCGGATCGTCCCAGGATTCAAAGGTCACGATGACGCGGTAGTTGCGGTAGTTTTGCGCAAAAATCGAGTCAAAAAAGCGGGGCGTCGTCTGGAGGTCGAATCCTTTTACCGCAACGATCAGGGCAACCGGCTGCAGAGGGCGGGAACCTTTTTGCCAGCGTCGTTCCTGCCGACGGGTCGCGATGTTGAACCCGCAAACACGAAAGGCCGCGATCAGAATCAGCAGGAGCCAGATGCCCCAGAAGATCAACAATATGCGTTCCATCATTTAACCCGTGCAAATTGAGCTTAGGTGAATAGACTGCAAGTGATATCGGCAGTCCCCCGCCATGAAAGTTGCCCAAACCCTAAATCTCAGGAAAACCTATCACTTCGGCGACACCGAGGTAGACGCGCTTCGCGAAGTCAGCCTCGAGATCGGGGAACACGAGTTTGTCGCGGTTTGGGGTCCGTCCGGCTCGGGGAAGTCGACCCTGTGCAATCTTATAGGTCTTCTCGATGTCCCCACCGCGGGTGAAGTTATCGTCGGCGGGCAGGTCGCCTCGGGTCTGACTGATGCTCGTCGCAGCGAGTTGCGGAATGCCTCGATAGGGTTTGTCTTTCAGAACTTCAACCTCATCCCCGTGCTCACGGCGCTCGAGAACGTAATGCTGCCACTCCAGATCAGCGGGGTAGGGAAGAAAGAGGCCTCGCGTCTTGCCGAGAGGCTCCTCGAAGAAGTCGAGCTGAGTGACCGCATGCACCATCGCCCGCAAAAAATGAGCGGCGGGCAGCAGCAGCGGGTCGCCGTGGCCCGTGCCCTCGTGACCGATCCCGCTCTCGTCATCGCCGATGAGCCAACCGCCAACCTCGACACGCGGAATGCCAATCTCATCATCGACCTGATGAGGAAAATCAATCAGGACCGTGGGGCTGCTTTTGTCTTTTCCACTCACGATGATCGGCTTCTCGACCGAGTGGACCGCCGCATCCATCTGCAGGATGGTGAAGTGATCGAAGATCTGCGGAGTTGATGGCTTTGGGGCGTGAATTCAGGTGCAACGACAAATCATTACTTAGAGTTGATCATCTGGTCCGTTGTTGTTAGATAAAGGTGGATGATGAGCGGCCCTACATCTGAAGTGAAACCGCTGCGATACGCGGAAGATCTCGACCTTGTTGATCGTGCCGTGAATGGCGACGTGGCGGCAGTGCGGGATTTTCAGGAGACCTATCGACCTATGCTCGAGCGGGTTCTGATGTCGCGCGCGGTCGACCGGCTTCAGGCTGAAGACCTCGTTGCCGACATCATTGCCGAGTGCTTCGGAGCGGGGAAAAACGGTCAGACCCGCCCTCTCATCGAGAAGTTTGAAGGTCGCTCGTCCCTTTCCACCTGGATGATCCGCATCACGTGGAACCGCTGGCTCGACCTCAAGCGCCGTGACAAGTTCCGAGGGGAACTTCCTTCCTACGACGACGATGATCGCTCCGGAGATCAATTCGACCGTGTCGCAGGAGTCAACCCGGATGATGAGCTTCTTGACAGCGACCTCTCAGAGCTGATGGGGCGCGCCATTCGCGAGGCATTTGATTCGCTCGGTCCCGACGTCCTCCTGATGATGAAACTCTCCTATCTCCACGGGGTCAGCCAGGCTATTATTGCCCGAATGTGGCAGTGTGATCAAACCCGCGTGAGCCGATTGCTTACTGCTGCCCGTGAGCAGGTAGCTGCCGTGACGATGCAGCGCATTCGTGAAGCCGACAGCAGCTTGAAGCTGGAGTGGGAAGACTTTCAGAAACTCTGCGCCGCCGGGTTAGACCTCTGAGAGCGCCGCGCGATCGTATTCCGGGGAAAATCTTCCCCGAGCGGGCTTTTTGCTGGCTACGTCCGGCGCTTCTTGGTCAAGACATGGAATTATCTTTACGCACTGGTTGCGGGCTGGAGTCTCTTTGTTTTCCGGCTTATGGTCCGTAAGATCATGCCGATACAGCCCGAACCCGGAATCTACTCGCCCCGCCTCCTCGCCGGAGATCACGGCGTGCGTCTTGATCAGTTCCTTTTTCGCGCATTGCAGCGCGATGGGTTCGAAGTCTCGCGCTCTACCCTGAAGGATCTCGTCAAAGACGGTATGGTCAAGGTAAACGGGCGTTCTGTAAAGCCGCGCCTCGTCGTCGCATCGGGCGATCAGATCGAGGTTACCTTTGCCGCCGCCGCTTCCGCCGAACTGCTCCCCGAAGATATTGCCCTGTCCGTTCTCTACGAAGACGAGGATGTCATCGTCGTCGACAAGCAGCACGGGCTTGTCGTCCATCCCGCTTCGGGCAATCCCGACGGCACCCTCGTTAATGCGTTGCTGCACCATTGCGGTGGGCAGCTAAGCATCCTCGCCGGAGCCGACAGACCCGGCATCGTGCATCGTTTGGACAAAGACACCTCGGGCTGTCTCGTCGCGGCGAAAAGCGATCTCGCCTACCAGTCGCTCGTCGCCCAGTTTTCCGGTCGGGAAACGGGGAAAGAATACCTCGCCGTTACCGATGGCATTCCCTCGCCGGACGAGGGAACCATTTCCAACCACATCGGGCGACATCCCGTGAACCGGCAGAAGATGGCTGTCGTCGCCGCACCTGCGGGAAAGGAGGCCGTGACTGATTATCACGTTGTGAATCGCGATGGCAGCGGGACCTGGGCGCTTGTGCGCTGCACCATCCATACCGGGAGGACTCACCAGATCCGGGTCCATCTCAAAGAGTCGTTACGCTGCTCCATCCTCGGAGACCCCATCTACAGCCAGATTTCAAAGCAGCAGGTGAAGGTGGATAGGCTCATGCTGCACGCCCGTCACCTGTCGTTCACGCATCCGCGCAAGGGACATCCGATCACGTGTGAAGCCCCATTGCCTCCGGTCTTCCTTCGTTTTGTCTGAGTTCGACCCTCTCCAGCGGAGGCCCCGTCGCCGCCTCGGGCTGGACAACGAAGCTCTCGCGGTGAGGCATCTCGGTGCCTCGCCCCTTTAGGAAAAAGAGCGGGAAAAGCCATCCCGAAAAGAGCGTGATCTATCCTGCGATGGTCCGCGCCTCGCCGGGACGCGACCTCGCGGCGTCTCGCAACGAAAGGGCAGGAGAAATGGGGGGAGTGCCGAAGACGATCCGCCCGGTCCCCCGATCACCGCGGTCCGAACCGTTGAAGAGACCCTTTGTCAGGGCGTGGCCGACCCCGCAATGGATCAGGTTCATCACGCCGCTACGATCCCGCCGCGGCCGTAAGTTTCCGAGCTGTGTGCGCCTGTGTGCGTCCTCTGTGATTTACCGGGGTATCTCGTTGAGCGTGTAATACGCCTGAGGATGCAGCAGTCCGTGGCCGCCTGCGGTGGTTTTAAGACCGGCGGATTCGAGTTCGTGAACGTGCCCCCTCGTGAGCGGTTCAACTTCGAGTTTTAAGCTTAACCCATCGTCCGCGACGGAAGCGACTGTCACCTTCGGTGTGACCTGGTCCACTTCGGGACTGCCGTAGGCCTTTTGATAAATGTAAGTGTAAGCTGTCATTTTAAACGAAGCATCGATTGCCGATGCCTTGTCGACCGGTTGGGTAAACGTCAGCTCAAATCCGTCGGGGAGGGCCCTCATCTCGTGGATCTCAAAGGGCACTCTCCCGGTCCAGTTGATCCGTTCAAAGTTATAGGGCATACCGCCGCGCGCACCCCAGCCGCGGTTGGATCCACTCGTGAAGAGGGCTCCGTCGTCGGAGAGGCGCAGGGCGATGTTGCCCGACTTGAAGCCTTCGAGGAAAGGGAACATGGCGCCTTGATAGAGCCCGTTCACTTTTTCGAGGAAAACTCGATGGATCTTCGAATGGGTCTGCTCGCCGACGAATACCTGCCCGGCAAATGGACCGAACTTCCCGCTGCTCATGTCAGGGACGATCCCGGTGGGAGAGTTGCCAACCTTTGCGTGGGGGAGAATGACTGCAGGAGGGACCAGTTCGGGAATATTGGCGCGTTCCGTGACGGTACGGCTGCCTTGCTCGGTGTAGGGAGGATCGAGAGGGCGTTCACCCGCGGCACCTTCGGCAAAGGCATAAAAAATGTTTCCGTTGGGATTGCCCTGGAATGATCCCGGCTTGATCCATTTGAGGGAACTAGAGCCATTCCACGGCCCCTGATTGTCAGTGTAGAAGACGTCGCCCTCCGCGTTGAAGCCGACCCCTCCGGGTGAGCGAACCCCGCTTGCGGTGGGGAGTAGTTTCCCGTCGTGGGAGATCCGTAGAGCCCAGCCGCGGTAGAGGGATTGGGCGGTAAAAGAGCCGGTGAGGCACAGGGTAGTCCAGATATTGCCCTCCTTGTCGAACTGCGAACCGAAAGTGTATTCGTGGTAGTCGCCGTTGACACCCCAGCCATCGCTCACCGTCTCGAAGAGGTCGGCGCGACCGTCGCTGTTATCGTCGCGCAGGCGCGTCACTTCAGGGCGCTGCACGACGTAGAGCCATCCGTCCCGCCAGGCGAGGCCGAGCGGCTCGTGGAGATATTCGGCGAAGAGGGTCCACTTAGCCGGTTTGGCAGGATGTTCGAAGGCGTTCTCGATCATCCAGATTTGGCCGCGGCGAGTGCACACGGCGACACGGCCGTCGGGGATCAGTTCGATGCCGCCTCCTTCGATCACTTCTCCGGCCGGGGCCGGAATGGAAGTGATCGTATAGTAGTCGGATTCCTTCGGCAGTTCCGCCCGGAGGGCGGTGGCGAGGAGGGCGGGAAGGATCAGAAAAGAGGTTAATTTCATGGACCTGACAGGGTTGAGTGGTCGGGTAAAAAGGGTTGAGGAGTTCGTCGATCAGGGTTTGAGCGGCGTGTTCCAGCGATAGGTAAGGGTAAGGGTGGTGCCGGCAGCGAGGGGAGCGAGAGTCTCGTTTTTTTCCCCAACTTTACGGGTGACCGGTTCCGCCCCTGTGAGACGTATTTTGAGATCTCCACCGACATCAATCCAGCCGTCGGTGACAGCCTGGGATCCCGTCTCAGCGACCCGGAAGTAGGTGTTCTCGTCAGGGTTGCCCTCGGCCCTGATTGTGCGCACGAGGGAAGTTACTCCCTCGATCGTTTCGGGGGTGAAGGTGTCGGTCACACGGAGACCGCGATAGTCGTAGCGGAAGCTTGGAAAGCGCTTTTCGTCGAGGCGGTAGCCGCGGAACTGGTAGTCGGGATGGCGCACATTGAACGTGATTTCTTTCTGCGGATCGACCGTGTCTCGCTCGTATTTCAACTGCGTCTCGGAGAACGGGATCCAAGGTTCGTCGAGGCTCTCGAGGACCTGGAAGGGGAGGCCGTGGGCGATTTTGACGCGGTCCTGCCCGAGCGGCTTGCTGCCGGACCCGCGGCCGTTCCAGTGTGTCGAGGCATCCATGAAGTCACCGCGGTAGACATAGGCGAGATTGAGGACGTCGGCGTCCCAGACGAGATTAACGTCACCGGGATAGCCGACCCCGATAGCACGAGGCTTGGCGTCCGGGAGGAAGGCCCGGTGCACAATCGCTTCGCCGGGCAGCCGCGAGGTCAGCGGAATGGGGTCGTAACTTTGCGCCGCTTTTTTCGCCTCATCCTTTTCGGCCGAGAGCCACAGAGTGCCGACTTTTCCGGGGCCCTTTACCGAAAGGGCGAGAGAGCGTTGTCCGCCGCCGTCAAAATACTGCACCTGCATCGTGTGATTGCCCGCCAGGAGTTCTTCTTTCATTGCGACGGTTGACGCCGGGTGGATCCCGTCATTGCCGACAACCGTTTCGCCGTTAATGATCAGTGCCGAGCCGTCGTCGGAGGTGAGCGAAAAGACGTAATCGCCGCTCTCGGGGATGGTGAGGTCGGCATCAAAGACCATGCCGAAGCCGTGCTTGTGCTCTTTCGCTGGTTCAAGCGTGATCAGATTCTTCTCCAATTTTCCGGTCGAGGCCGGGGTGAGGGAGGAAAAGTCCGGCAATTTTTTCCATTCTCCGGTGTGGAAGGTGTAGCGGACATTTGAGAGGAGTTTCGGTGCGGTGGCGGCGCGGATCATTTCCTCAAGTTCGGCGCGCTTCCACGGGCTCGTGCGCGAGGCCTGTGCTTTGCGCCATGTCGCTACATCGGCGGGTTTGACGCGATGTTCGGTTCCGCCAAACTCTTTTGTGACGTAGGCGATGAGTGCGGCAATCTGTTCGTCATTCAGGGCAAGCTCGAGTGCGAGCATGGCCTGGATGTATTTGTTATCGGCTTTAATGATCCCTTTCAGAATGATCGCGGTGAGTTCCTCGGGATGATTCTCTTTCACAAATGCCGAGTCGTGGAGCGAGGGAGCCATGAGGAGATCGCCTGCCTTTATCCCTTTGCCATCGGTGCCATGGCAGGCGACGCAGGACTGATAGGTGAGACGGCCAAGCTCGAGAATCTTGTCTTCTTGCGCGGCAAGAGGGATGGCAAGAGGGATGGCAAGAGCGAGAGCGAGAGCGAGGGAGGAGAGATGGGTTCGCATCATTTGAAATCAGGTGAACTGAGCGTACAATTAGAAACGACGGAGGTCAAAGTGTCTTCGCGCGGTGATTCGCGCAAGCGATTCCCCCGATTCTGATGTCGGCTCGCGGCGAGTGAACAACTGAAGAGCGGGGGCGATCCCGCTCCTACAGCGGATTGGACTGTGGATTTTAATTAAGATTTCTTTATCTTTAAAAAATATTGAGTATTTTCTTTGATGATTCCTCTACTGGTCGCTGCCAGTGGATCGTTTTTTCTGTAACGAATCCCTCACTCGCCATGGCCTCGTCTGCTTTCTCCCGCTCCGTTCTCTGCCTCGTCGCCGGTGTCCTCGCGCCGGTCATGTTGACTCAGTGCAAGTCGACCGCGAAGTCCTACAAAGACGTCAGCTACGATCCTGTGAAGCTGAAAACTCCGGCCGGTCACGGGCTCGAGCGAAATGACTATCCCTTCGATGAGAGCGGGGCCTATCGCAAAGACTGGGTGAAGAACAACTCCGGCGGGCGTGATCGTTCGGCGAGTCCTCAAGCGGAGACGGAGACGACGACAGCTGTGGCGGCTGCCAAGGAGACACCGACGACAACTCCGGTTTCGACCTCGTATCCAACTTATGCGGAGGCTGTTGCGGCACGCGCTTCGGGCAGATCTATTGGATCTCCCGTGGAGGCGGGCGGGGTAGGGGCGACCCTCGCTAAGGTCTCTGACCCCGGTTTAAGCGCAGGCGGCGTGGAGCTCGCTTCGGCAGGGATGACGAACCGTGCGCCTGCTCCTGCGGCGGCTCCTGCGCCGGCGCCCGCTCCTGTGGCGACGAAGTACCACAAGGTGAATTCCGGCGATACGCTCTTCGCTCTTGCGAGCAAATACAAAACATCGGTCCCGGAATTGAAGCGCGTCAATGGCCTCAGCGGAGACGGCATCCGGGTGGGGCAGAGTCTACGTATTCCGTGAGTCGGGTAACCCGCGAGGGCGGTGATTCAGGATTTGAGCGCGCTGGCTTTACGCGCTGATTTTTTCCGCGAGATCTTGCGTTTCAGCGCGGGCCAATGTTCTTCGCCTGCGATGTGACCGACACATTTTTCGCTGCCGCAGTAGCAAGGGTGTTCCTCGTAGCAATCGAGATCAAAGCCGTAGTTGTAGAATAATTCAGTGTCTTTGGCGATGTCGAAGAGGGCGGCGATCCAGATTGATTCACCATCGATATAGGCCTCGCAGTTGGATTCACAACTGTGATTGATGAGGCGGGCGGAGTTCTCGGGGAAGTTCCCGTCGATGTCGTATTCGTCGTCCAGGGTAAAGATGTAGACGGCCGCGTCGCCCGTGACTTTTGCATGATCGATCTGGGCCCAGCCGCGCCTGTGCGACTCCTCTTTGGTGATTTTTTCCCCCGTGTATTCGATGATAGGGGTGCCTCCGGGGATATCCATCTTCGCGAAGATACCTCGCCCGTGAATGCCCGAAACTCTCACCTCGCACCAGTCGGAGTGACAACTTTCCCCTTTTCTCAAAGCATTTATTTTACTCATTGGAAAATGTGCCCGGTGGCCAGGGGATCGAAATCTCGATGTGGGGGGAATCGAGACCGGGAAAGCCCCCGATGCAGCGTAGGACACCGGCAAAGTGGGTCGGCGAGCGCGGCGCGACCTCGGGCCGAACGAAGCGGAGGCGCAGCTTCGTGGTATCTCCTGCGGCAAGGACTTCGACCTCTTGCGACTCGTCCGAGTCCACCTGCATGTCATAGCAGAAAAAGGAGATCGATTTTGCGGCCGGTTCGAAAAGGCCAGGCACTTCGAGATCGAGTTCGATCCGGTCGGCGGCGGCGGAACGAACCTCGATTTTCCAGGTTGGGGGCGCCGCTTGCGGAACGGTGCGACGGACCTCCGCGAAGGTATCGGCGAGGTCGGTATCAATCGCTGCGGCGGTGCCGGAGCGATTGACAGGCAATGTCAGGGTGAAATCATCCACCCCAGGATTGCACGAAGTCGCACAGGCCATCCACGCGATACGAGCACTGAGGGTCACTTCGCTACCTTCGATGATATCGGGCGGAGTAATCGTCGTCAGCAGCATCTGCCTGTCGCGATACCCGTAGGCGGTGATGCCGGCCATGAGCACTTTTTGCGGCGGAGGCCACGCCACTTCCCCGGCGGAAAATCCGTCGGGGAGAGTCCAGTTAAAAGTAGTCGCGACCCCGACGATGCCCGGGCCGCGCCAGTAGGTGTGATGGTCGGGGAGGGGATCGATGATGAGCGCCACGGTAAATTCCTCGCCGGGGGTGATCGCGCTGATGTCGGTAACGAGCTGGATCTTCTGAAGCCCCGGTTTTTGCTTCGCTTCGCCCTCGATCGAGAGCGCTCCTTGCCCGAAGCAAAGCAGCCCGGTGAGCATCGGGAAAAAGTAAGGAATGAGAGAGCGATTCAGCACAAGAGGAAGGTGGGCAGAAACGGCGACTCTCTCAAACGGTTTTTACAGGATGGTCGGTAAAAGATGATTCCTCAACCACCTACCGCGGCCTGCTTCATGCCCTTACCTTCACCTGCTTTGGAGAAGGTCACGCCAACTGTTTTCGAAACCCCGAATTCCTCCATTGAGACGCCGTACATCACATCCGCGCGGGACATGGTGCGTTTGCTGTGGGTCACGATGACGAACTGGCTGCCGCCGATGAAGCGGTCGAGGACCTTGATGAACCGTGTGATGTTCGCCTCATCGAGCGGAGCGTCCAGCTCGTCAAGAACGCAGAAGGGAGATGGCTTCACCATGTAAATCCCGAAAAGCAGTGCAACTGCAGTCATGGATCGCTCTCCCCCCGAGAGTAGACTGATGGTCTGTAGTTTTTTGCCGGGAGGCTTCGCGATGATGTCGATGCCGCACTCGAGCGGGTCGTTATCATCCATGAGGACGAGGTCGGCCTTGGCCTTTTCGCCAAAGAGCTCGCGGAACATGTCGCGGAAGTTTTTGCGGATTTTCTCGAAGGTGTCCGAGAACATCTTGCGGGTATCGCGGTTGATTCGGGCGATCATGCGGAGGAGTTCCTCCTTCGAGTTCTCGAGATCGTTGAGCTGTTGCACGTTGAATTTGTAGTGCTCTTCAAGCTCGTCGAATTCCTCGATCGCATCAATGTTGACCGGACCCATTGAGTCGAGCTTGGTGCGGAGCTGGGAAACAACGTCTTCGACGAAGGGCCAGTCGGGCTCGGCAGGATCGTTGAGTTCGGCCTCGTTCTCGTCGTTTAAAACAAGCTCGGCGACGACGGCGGCGTCATTCGCAGCGGACTCGTCGATCACGGTCACTTCGTCCGCAGGGGCGGCAGGGGCGGGATTGTCGCTCTCTCCCTCTTCGAAGTCGGCATAGCTCTTGAGTCGAGCGGCGCCATTGCGCTTGCGTTCCTCGATGGCGAGGAGGAGGGCATGACTGTCAGGTTCGAAAAACTCGAGTTCGGTTCGGTATCGATCACGACAGGTTCGCTCGATGTTTTCGAGATTGATGTCGAACTGGGCGACCCGCACTTCCTCTTTCCCTCGCTGCGCGGCGACGGTCTGGACTTCGCGGCGCTTTTTCGTCAGGTCAGACTCGCCCTCTTCGATGCGGGAAGAGTAACCGGTCTTTTCACTCAGGATCGTTTCTCTCTCTTCCCGGGCTGTGACGGATTCGATTTCCCACTGCTGAATCTCCGCCTGCAGAGACTGGGTCTCGGCGGCGGAGTTCTCGATGCGCGCTTTGTAGCTCGCGATTTCAGTCTCGCGGCGCTCGACCTGCTCGAGTAATTCGTTCAGGCGTGCCAGCATGGGCTCGCGCTGCTCTTCCAGATTCTGCCTCGTGCCCTGCTCGACGGCAAGACAGGTGCGGGCCTCGGTCACTTTCTCCGTGAGCTCCTCCTCGCGCGAGCGGGCCGCGTCGAGTTCGGCGCTGGTGTTCTCGGTGGTCGAGTTGAGTCCTTCGACTTTTTCGAGAGCCGCGCTGCGCTCGGCCCGGCTTTCCTCGAGTTCGCCGGTGACTTTGGCGGTGCGTTCGACAACATCGCGCTGTTCCCATTCGAGGCTCTCAATGCGATTGCTGAACTGACTGAGATCGCGTTCGATGAGGGCCAGCTTGCCCTCGAGGGTGGAAGAGGCGACACGCTTTTGCTGGAGTCTTTCCCGCGCTGCCCCCAGGCTCTCTTCGAACTGATCGACACGCTGCTTGAGCTCGTCACGTCGTTCCTGACGTGCGGTGACCTCGGTGTCGAGCGAGTCGGTCACCGTCTTCAGATCGCGGATCTCGGTTTGCATGCGCAGGACCGAGACCGATTCGTCGCCGGTGCGACCGCCGTGGATGATGCCTTCGCGGGTGATGAACTCGCCGGAGAGTGTCGCAACCGCGTAGGATGGATCTTTCTCGCGTAGTCGCAGAGCGGTATTGAGATCCTCGGCAAGGAGCACATGGGAGAGCAGTCTCGCGATGAGCGGCTGCACCTCTGGCTGACAGCGGACTTCCGCGATGGCCCAGCCGAGCGAACCCAGCGGCGCCCGCCCCGGATCGGTTGGGGCTGATTCAGAGAGGTGGCTCTCGGCAATGATGGAGGCCTGCCCGACCTTACCATCCCGCAGGGAAATCACGACCTTCTCTGCTATTTCGACGTCCGAGACGATGACCGCCTGAAGACGACGCCCGAGGGATGCTTCGATCGCTTCGGCATAGCGGGCATCGACCTCGAGATAGCTAGCGAGAGGCTGCCTGATGTGCTGCGCGTAAAACTCGGGGTCGTCGAGACCTTTCAGCACAGCCTGAGTCCCTTTTTCAAAACCTTCTCCGTCCGCGACGAGTTGATCGAGCACTTCGAGACGCGATCGCTTTTCGGCACGCAGCTTGTGGAGGGAGGATAGGTCCTCCTGCATGTCAGCGGCGGATCGTTTCGCCCGGTGATATTTCTGCTCGAGCTCAGCGAGGTTTTCCTCAAAGGTTTCGATGGAGATCTGGTGACCGGCGATACGGTCTTTCAGTTCGGCTCCATCGCTCTTGCGGGCTTCTTCGTCGTTGCGGAGTCGGGTGATCTCTTCAGCCAACTGGCTGGAACGGAGGTTGTCAGACTCCGCCTGGCGCTCGTTCGTTCCGATAGTAGCCTCGAGGCTGGCGATGCGGCTTTTCAGCGTGCTACGCTCTTCCTCGATCTGCCTTAGCCGGACATTGAGCTCCTCCCTGAGAGTTCGTGCCCCCCGAGTTTCCGACTCAAGTTCCTCGACCCGCGACTGCTCGGTCGCGATTCGGGTCGCGACGGCTTCGAGCTGGCGGTTGGCATTCTCAATGTCTGACTCCTGCCGCTGACGTTTTTCGGTCGACTGGGCGATATCAGTCTCATTCTTGCGGATGAGGAGGGCATGCTCGTGAGAGCGCTCGCCGTTGAACTCGATGCGGTTATTCGCGGTGCTGATCTCGTTTTCGAAGCGCGCGAGCTGAGCCTGGAGGTGGGAGAGGCGGTTCTCGATCTCCTGATATTCCACCCGTGCCGCCGCCATTTCGGCCTGACGTTTCTCGATCGAGTCCTCAAGTTCATCCTGCCGCAGGCGCAAGTTTCGAATTGAGGTCGTCAGTTCGGACTTCTCCGCGTGGAGTTCGCGCCATTTCTTGTGGGAGAGGTGGAGTTCGAGGGTCCGCACGTCGTCGAAGAGCGATTGGTAGCGCTTCGCCTTTGATGCCTGGCGGGAAAGGGATCGGATCTGTCGCTCGTTTTCAGCGATGACGTCGCGAATACGGACGAGGTTCGCCTCGGTGTAATCCAGCTTGCGCAGCGCTTCCTTTTTCTGCGTCTTGTATTTCGTGATCCCGGCGGCTTCTTCGAAGACGGCACGTCGGTCCTCGGGCTTCGAACTCAAAAGCATGTCGATCTTGCCCTGCTCCATGATGGAGTAGCTCGAGCGACCGATTCCTGTGTCCATCAGGAGATTGTGAATGTCCTTGAGGCGGCAGGGCTGTTTGTTGATGAGATAGTCGCTTTTTCCATCGCGGAAGACGCGGCGTCCTAGCGAGACCTCGTCGTATTCCGTGTCGAGAATGCCCGCACAGCCCGACAGAGTGAGGGTGACTTCGGCCATGCCGAGAGGTGAGCGCCGGTCGGTACCGTTGAAGATAACGTCCGACATTTCTCCACCTCGGAGAGCCTTTGCTGAGGTCTCACCGAGGACCCATCGCATCGAATCCACGATGTTGGACTTACCGCAACCGTTCGGGCCGACAATCCCTGTGACGCCTTCATGGAACTCGAGCTTCGTCTTATCGGCGAAGGACTTGAATCCGTGAATCTCGAGAGACTTCAGGCGCATGGCGGGCAAGTGGGGAGGTAAGGGAATGGTAAAAGTTTAAAAATAAGAAATCAATTCTCAGAAATGATAAACTATTGCTTACAATGAATCGCTGTGGCCAACTGTCGAGGGAAATTTTAGCGAATCTCGCAGGGCTCTGCGCTTTTCGGGGTTGAAAGACGCTGAATTGAGCTTTTGTTTTAAAAGTAACTCTCAGGTTTGCGACATTTCACAAAAAAAGCTTGCGTCATATTGGTGATCCGTTAGTGTATCGCGGCTGGATTTGAGGAAGGTAGGTCGGGAGCGCAGCGTGGAGCCAACTTTATCCTCCCGGTGGCAACCTTATACGTTGGTAAAAATTTGTGCGGAACGGGGCGGCCCGGCGCAGTAGGCGAAAGTCTCACTGTGCTGGGCCGTTTTGCGTCATGCTCTCGGGACTTTCCCGCTTAGATTGGGCCTCGAGGAGAATTTGGAGGGAAGTGTTACTAGGAAAGCGGCGACGCTCCCCTAAGGTTCGGTGCTGTTTTAGCCATGCAAAAACTAAAATTCGCACGGGAAACTCAAATCTTCGTCTTTAAGCCTAAGAAGGGGTTGTCGTCCATGGGTTAAATAATCATAAATTTTATAATTAAAATAGATCCAACTTATTTGTAAGCGGTTTCAATTGAGATTTTGACGATCTTTGCGGAAAAGTCACCTTTACTCTGCATACTAGGGGTGACTGACACGTCGACCGAATGCAAGGGCAACACTGATCATCCACGCACCCATGAACAACGAAATAGTCATTCTCTCGCAATTCCTCGAGAATCTCGGCCCCGAAGTGTCCGGCCACTCTTCATCACCGCTAACGCCCGAAGAAGTCGAGCGGATCCAACTTTTTGCCGCGGGAAAGCTTACCCCCGCGGAACGCGAGGAGTTGCTTCCCCGTATCCTTGAAAACGAGCGGGCCATCCACGAACTTGTCCAGACCCTCGAGGCTCAGGTGTGAGAGATGACGGGTGTGCAAACAAAGTTGCTGCGCCATCCCGGCCTCTGCGAATTCGCGCGGGGTTTGGAGACGCATCTCGATCACTGGATCGAATCCACTCCACCCGCTCAGCTCATCGGTTTGCTTGACCAGCCCTCTCTCGGTTTGCTCTGTGACGCCTTTCTCGACGTGGGTGGTTGCGAAGGGACAGTCTGGCTCTTTGATGAAAACGCGGGAGATCTCGTGGCTGTTTTCAATTCAGGGGAAGATGCCGATTCGCTCATCGGATTTTGCCAACCTCTAGGGCAGGGCATCATTTCAATGGTGTTCGTGCAACAGCAGCCCTACTGCGAAAATGACATTCAGGCTAGCGAAGGGCACGACGACACTCTCGATCGGAAGATTTCCAAGCACACCACAGCGATGATCGCGGTTCCGTTTTATTTTGGATTCGGTCTGCGGGGGGTCATTTCGTGTGTCCAGCTCGAAGAGGCGTCTCATGCTCGCGAGGGCTTTAGTTTTGCCGATGTGGAGACCCTCTCGCGCGTCGCCAACTTGCTCGAGCGCCTCGTCAATGAGTCACTTTTCTCTTCAGCACTGGGATTCAACGATGGGGTCTGATTTGCCCATCACATGGCCCGACCTCGAGACCGCGCGTGAAGCGTTGCGATCCGGCAGAGGAGAGGGGGTGAAAGTCGCAATCATCGACTCGGGTATCGATCTCGCTCATCCCGCCCTCGCGGGATTGCAACTCGAAGACGACATCACGGTCTCTTGTGACGGGATTAATCTGCAGATTGACGAGGGTGATGGCACTGACGTTTACGGCCACGGTACGGCGGTGGCCAGTCTCGTCCTGCGGGAGGCCCCGGGAGTGAAGCTGGGAAGCTTTCGTGCGCTCGACAGTAGCAATCATGCGCGCAGTTTTGTGATTGCCGAGTGTGTTAACCAGGCCATCAGCCGGGGTTACCAAATCATTAACTGCAGCTTCGGTTGCCGTGGACTCCCTCGATATGTCATGGACTACAAGGAATGGGTAGACCGGGCCTACCTCGAGGGAGTCCAGGTCGTCGCAGCGTGTAGCAATATTGACGTTGGTATCCGCGAGTGGCCGGCCTATTTTCCGAGTGTCTTCAGCGTTCGTGGGATTGACTGCCATCCGGATGCCTTTTACTTCACTGCAGGCCGTATGGTCTCTTTTCGCGCTTGCGGAGAGAGGGTCGAGGTGCCGTGGCTTTATGGCGGGACGAAGGTGGAAACAGGTAGTAGTTATGCCGCGCCCCTTATTGCCGGCAAGATTGCCCGATTGCTCTCAGCGATTCCCGGGATTGATCCGGCTGCAGTCAAACCCCTCCTCTCGGTGCTTGCTGAGCGCCGGATCGATTCGAACTGAATCCCGGTAACTGAATTACTTTCACCGGAGTCGAAATTTGCATGGGCAGGTAATCTCGAAGAGATTTTTCCGCGACCCTCCGGTGTGAGTTCTCAAGAGGGTAGAGGGAAGTATTTCTCACGGTGAACTCCTGCGGGGCTTGCCTAAGCCCCGGCGGCATTGGCTTCGGGGGGGTCTTGGCAAGCCCCCTTCCTTGGCCTTTGCATGTGCTCAAGGAGCGGGGCTTGCCTAAGAGCCCCCTTCCGGACGGGGCTAGCCTGGCAGGGCGCTCGCGAGCGGGAAGCTCGCCCGCACTTCACTGATGAGGAGATCGCTGCGCTCGCGCCGGCGGAAAACGCTGACCTTCTCATAACCTGCGGCGGAGAGATAATCGAGCGCAAGATCAAAGCCGTCTCCGACCCGCGTCGGGACATGGGAATCCGATCCGATTACAACGGGAATTCCTCGCTCGGCCATGAGCCCGAGCATGCGTGGCCCGGGGTTCATCTCGGGGTAGGATTTGTTCAGCCCCGAGGTATTGATCTCCATCGCCACGCCGGTTTTGGCGATTCGGTCAAGCGCCTTCTCAATGAAGGGCCGGATCCGATCGTAATCCCAATCAACCGGACTCGCATTTTTAACGAGATCAGGATGGGCGAGGCTGTCGAAGAGTCCCGTCTCGGCCGACTCGGCCAGGTGATCAAAATATTGCTTTTGAAAGGCAAAGAGGTCGCCGTGCCAGAACTTGTCCATGTATTCCCCGATGTGCCAATGGACCGAGCCGAGGATGTAATGGAAATCGGCCTTGGCGTGGAGCTCGGCGAGCCAGCCTTCCATCCCGGGAAAAAAATCGCTCTCCAGACCGAGGCGCACCTCGAAACCTTCGGGAGCGGCGTCAGCTGCCGCCTCGACGAGGGCGCAGTATTCGTTGAACTGCTCCGGGAACATCCGCACCCGGCTCGAGAAGCCATCCGGCATGGGACTGTGGCAGGTCATGATGATGCCCGCGAGACCCTGCGCGACGCCGTGCTCCATGTATTCGATGGGGTGCCCCTCTGCGTGTTTGCAGAGCGGAGTGTGCATGTGGCTGTCGAAAAAGAGAGGTGCGGGAGAGGACATGGTCGAGCGCTGGACTAGGAACTGAGATACTCCTATGACAAGCCGCGGTCTTTTTCATTCACTTTTCCTCGATCCGGCGCAAGGTCGCGCAGTTTTCCCGAAGATGCTTCGGATTGATCGTGCCGACGATTGCCGCCGTCGTCGCGGGATGATTAAAAACGAAATCAAAGGCCGTCGCGACAGGATTCTCGGGAGGTATTTCGCCGCCGAACCAACCGCTCCCGAGTGCTTTTTTCAAAAAGACACTCGTGCCCGCCTGAGCCGCCGCGTCGAGAATGGGCTCTTCGTCGCGGAACCAGGGATTGTAGGTTGCCATCACGACATCGAGTCCCAGCGCGACCGCTCGCAGACCGCCCTCGACCGTCTTGGTGGAAATGCCGACTGTGCGGATCTTTCCCTCTTCTTTGAGCGCATAAAGCACCTCGACCGCACCGGAATGATCGAGCACCTCAAGGTCATTGCCATCCGAGTGCAGGAGGACGCACTCAACCCTGTCGGTTCGGAGACGTGAGAGGGTGCGTTCGACGCTCGCTGTGATTGCGGGGGGGGAGAAATCGAAGTGCGACTGGCCGTCGATGAAGTCTTCCCCGGCCTTGGAGACGATGATCCACTCGTCGCGCCGTGATCCGAGAAGCTGTCCGAGCCGTTCCTCGCTCGTGCCGTAGGCGGGGGCGGTGTCGAGCAGGTTGATGCCCTCCGCCCGGGCGAGGTCGAGGAGCGAAAGAATTGCTTCGTCGGTGGGCAGGTCAAAGGCGGACGGGTATTTCACCTGCTGATTGCGCCCGAACTTCACCGTGCCCAGCCCGAGGGAGGAAACCGTGAGGTCGGTGGAGTGAAGGGGGCGCTGCTGCATGGGCTGGAAGTTCGGGGAAATGGAGGTGGAGTCAAGGGGTGGGTGGCGAGGTTGAGGTAGGTCGAACCGTCCCGGTGATCCGGTACGGGGGAAGGTAGCGGCGAATCGAACGCGGCTAGGCGGGGGCGCCTCGCCCTACCTTAGAAGCCCCGGGCGCTAGGGCAAATCCCACGGTGCTCTTCCCATTCCCGGGCGTGGAAGGGCGAGGGGCGCATTTTCTCCCGCGACGGGTGCCCCCGACTCCCGTAAGACCTGATCTGCCAGGTTTGGGGCGAGGGCGAGTTTGGTGGGCCAGGCCACGAGAACATTGCCGATTCGCTCACAGTAGGCACCAGGTGGGCGGTCGCCCGTTCCGGTGAGTGGTTCCGCACGGTTGCCGCGCCAGGTGAACCATTCGGCGTCGGCGAGATCGATCCAGGGCATCAGCTTTGCGAAGAGGGCTTTGCCGGCCGCGATTTGGTCCGCCGCAGTGCGCGCGACGCCTTCCTGCTCGGCGATGTCACCGCCGATGTACCAGACAGTGCGACCTTCACTGTCCACGTGGGTCGTCGAGACGAGGGGTGGCTTCGGACCTGTTCCGACGCAAACGGAGAAAAAATCGGGCAATCCGCGCTTCCGAATGATGAGCTGGTGGAGCGGACGCAACTGCATCGCGGGCGTTGCGATCCCGAGGTTCGACAGGATCGCCCCGTTGCCGGCCCCGGCCGCGAGGACGTAGCGGGAGGCGGTGATTCGGACGGTTTCACCCGAGTCTTCCCTTAAAACGATGGCGGAGAGTTGAGCATCAGTAGATTCGATCGAGGCATTTTTTTTCCACTCGACGAGATAAGTCTCCTTTTCCACGCCACGGGCGAGTTCGCGGATGATGGAGACCGGGTCCACGACCGGCTCGTCGATGCGGAAGAGCTTGCCCTTGTAAACATCCGTGTCGAAAATGGCCGGATAATCCTCCCTTGCGATGGCCGCGGATCGTCCCCGCAGGGCCTTGCTCCCGAAAAAGCTCACCACCTGGCTGACCATGTTCGGCAGGCTCCACATGAGCTGGTGATCGCAGAGGAGGCGAGACCCGCTGAGATCGACGGGACCTTCTCCCCGCATCGCCGCAAGCCAGCGGCCCGGCATCGCCGCGAGGGCCTCGGATGAGTCGGTCAGCTTGCCCCCGACCGCATACTTCAGCCCGCCGTGGATGACGCCCTGGGCGGCGAGAGACTGGCCTTCGCCAAGTGGTGCATTTGTCAGGACGACAACGGATTGTCCGGCGTTTTTCAACACGTTCGCCGTCCACAGCGCCGCGACACCGCCACCGATGATGACGGTGTCGTAGATGCGGGTGAGGTTGCGTTGTTCGGCGGGAGGCATGGAAAAAATCTGACGGGACACAATTTACCTGATCAGGTCATCGGGTCTTACGGTAAAGGGGTTAACCACCCGAACTCCGTCCAGGTCCTGCCCGTCGCTCAGATCTTCGGTGAGGAGGTATTCGCATCGGGCTTTCATCGCGGAGGCAACAATGAGCGAGTCCCACCACGAAAATTCATAGCGAAGCTGGATCGCTCTGCCCTGATGCATGATCGCCGTGTCGATCGATACCGGATTCCACCGCATCAGCGACGAGACATCCTTCCAGGCCTCTTCCCTCGGCAATTTTATTTTCAACTTCTGGGTGACCGTGACATAGAACTCGTTGAGAACCTGAACGCTGGTCCGCCCGCTGCGTTGCCGGGAGACGTAGGTCATCCACTCGGCAGCTTGCTTCTGCTTAACGACTTCGGTAGCGTCGCGAAAGTAAACGAAGAGATTCGTATCGACAAAAAAGCGCGCCTCACTCATCGCGTATAGAGAGATTCGCGCGAGGGGAGTGGTTCATCGGCCTCGCGGAGAACGGAAGGCTTTCGAGAAAGGAAGCTCTCCATTGCCGCTTCATAGTCATCATCCCGATGCATTTGCTCTTCAAGAATCGCTCCGAGAAACTTTGAAACACTTTTTTCCCGTTTCGCGGCCTCGATCCTGACCCATTTCAGAGTCTTTTCCGGGAGCGTGACCGTGACATTCTTCATGACACGAACATCGTATTACACGAAGTTCGTGTCAATATTGGGTTTCTGGATTTTCAATCACGGCAGCTCCAGTCCAAAGAATTCAGCGGCATTCTGAAAGCAGATACGGCGCACCATGTTCCCGACCAACTCCATGTCGCGGGGGATTTCACCGTTTTCCATGTCGTTTCCGATCAGGTTGCAGAGAATGCGGCGGAAATACTCGTGACGGGTGAAGGAGAGGAAACTGCGCGAGTCCGTCAGCATGCCATTGAAACGGGAAAGCAGGCTCGTGTTCGAGAAGGTGTTGATCTGCCACTCCATCCCTTCTTTGGTGTCCATGAACCACCAGGCGGTGCCGAGTTGGAGGCGGCAGGGTGGGTCGCCCGGCTTGGCTTCGAGGAAGTTACCGAGCATCGTTGAGAGTGCGTAGTTATCCTTCGGGTTGAGGTTGTAGAGCATCACCTTGGGAAGATGCCCGCGCTGGTCGAGGGTGTTGAGGTAGCGGCGCACGGCAAAGGCGTGATTCACATCGGCCATGGAGTCGCAGCCGACGTCGCGCCCGAGCTTTTCAAAAAGGCGCTGGCTGTTGTTTCGCTCGGCTCCGATGTGGAGTTGCATCGTCCAGTTTCGCGAGGCATTGAGTTCGCCGAGGAAAAGCATCAGATATGCCCCGAAAGCCTCGCTTGCGGCAGCATCGGCCGACTGACCGGTGCGGACTTTGTCAAAGATCGAGGTGGCCTGCTCTTTGGTGCAGTCCGCATCGAAGAGGTGGTGGAGGCCGTGATCGGAGAGACGTCCGCCGAGGGAGTGGAAGAAGTCGTGACGCGAGCGGAGCGCTTCGCAGAAGCCCTCGAGAGTGGAGCAGTCGATCCCGCTCACCTCGCTGAGTTTATCGGCGTAGGCATTGAACGAGCTCGCCTCGTGCACCCAGAGGGCCGGGTCGGGGCGGAAGGTCGGGTAGACGCGGCACTCGATCGTGGGATCGGCCGCGATGGCCTGGTGATGCTCGAGCGAGTGGGTCGGATCATCGGTCGTGCAGAGCGCGCGGACCTTGCTTTTCTCGAGGAGACCGCGGCAGGAGTGGGTCGGACGGGAGAGCATCTCATTGCCGCGTTCCCAGACTTCGTCAGCGGTTTTCGGAGAAAAGAGACCGTCGAACTCGAAGTAGCGGGAGAGTTCGAGATGGGTCCAGTGGTAGAGCGCATTGCGGAGCGTGTGAGGGACTGTCTCGGCCCAGGCGTCGAACTTGTCGCGGGGCGAGGCGCTGCCAGTGATGCGGTCCTCGGGAATCCCGTTCGCCCGCATCCCGCGCCATTTGTAGTGGTCTCCGGCGAGCCAGATGTCGTAGAGCGTCTCGAATTTCCGATCCGCCGCGATCTCGTTCGGCGGCAGGTGGTTGTGGAAATCGATGATGGGCTCGTCTTTTGCGAACTGATGGTAGAGCTCGCGCGCCGCAGTCGATTGCAGCATGAAGTCGTCGTGGATAAAAGGGCTGGACATGACAGGGGAATTGTCGTGAAGAATGCGGCGAGGGCAACGGGAAAAGGCGAGCCTGCTCCGACGTTTCTACCACCAGGCCAAGGCACAAGCCAATACCACCAGCCCATAGACCGCTCCGGCGAGGGCGCCGATTTGATAGCGTTTATCCTTCGCGAGGACCCAGTTGATCTGGTCGCGCATCAGGTAGGGCATCCCGACCCAGAACATGCCCTTGAGGGCGATGACATAGGCCAGCGCGACGATGAGCAGTCTCGTCTGGGGCTCCTTGAGAAACGCGGAATCCAGAATCGGTGCCGCGGCAAGGATCATTAGAAATCCGAGCGAGCGCACCGCGAGGAATTCCTTCACGTAAACGATCACCCCGACACAGCCTGCCACGAGGATCATTTGCACCGGTTTCTCGATCTTGAAAAATTCACCGAGATCCATGCAGGACCAGACGACGAAGGTCCAGGCGAAGGCAATGATCACCAGCACGGTACCGATCTTCTCATTGCGGGGGAACCCTTTTAGCCATGGCTTTACGAGGTCGGGTTTGGTGAGGGCAATCGCGTGACTGGCGATGAGCCAGACGCCGAGAAGGATGCCCATGACCTTCAGCGGGATCCCGGGCTCGTAGAGCAAATTGTAAATGGCCTGCATGGAAATGTCGCTCAGACTCCGATCGAATCAGTTTAAAGCAAGGTCGAAGGCTCGAGCTCGAGCACCGGATCACCGTAGAGGGTAAAGCCCGAGCATTCTTCGATGCGGACATCAAAAAGCTCGCCCGACATGCGGTCGGCCTCCCCGTCGAAGATGACGATGCGGTTCGTGCGGGTGCGCCCAGTCAGTCTTTCCTTGTTGTAGCGGCTCGGCCCCTCGCAGAGGACCTCCTGAACGCTACCGACGAGCGCGTGATTTTTGCGCTCCACGATGGAATCGACGAGTGCGAGGAGATCCTGATTGCGCTCCTCTTTGATCCGCTCGGGGAGTTGATCCTCCATTTGGGCGGCGGGAGTGTCCTTGCGTTGCGAGTAGCGGAAGACGTAGGCCTGATCAAACTGCAAGTATTCGACCGCCTTTTTCGTTTCGAGGTAGTCTTCTTCCGTCTCGCCGGGGAAGCCGACGATGATATCCGTCGAGATCGCGATCCCGGGCCGGGCCTCTTTCATTTTTTCACAAATCTCGATGAATCGCGCCGCCTTGTATGGCCGGTGCATGCGCTTGAGAATGCGGTCAGAGCCTGACTGCATCGGGAAATGGACGTGATCGACGAGTTTCGGTAAATAGGTGAAGGCTTCGATGACGTCCTCTTTGTATCCGATCGGATGCGGCGAGGTAAAACGGATCCGTTTGATTTCTTCGATCTCGTGGACTGCTTCGAGAAGCTGCACAAAGGGGCTTTTTCCATCCACTTTCGGGAACTCGTGCCGCCCGTAGAGATTCACGATCTGGCCAAGCAGGGTGACTTCGCGCACTCCCTTGCCGGCGAGACGCCCGCACTCATCGACGATGTCCGAGATGGGCCGGGCGCGCTCGGGGCCCCGGGTGAAGGGCACGATGCAGAAGGTGCACTTCATGTTGCAGCCCTGCATAATACTCACAAACTCGGTCACCCCGTGGTCTTTCGCGATGTGATCGCGTATCGTGTTCTGCGACGATTCCTCTTCCGCAATATCGACGATGGGAAGCCGGAGATCGTCCATCTGAGCCTCTTCTTTCTTCCGCATCAGTTCGACACAGTGATCTACAACGCGATGGTACTTCTGCGTCCCCGCGACCAGATCGAGGTGGGGGACTTCCTGAAGGAGTTGTTCGCCACGGCTCTGCGCCATGCATCCCATCATCCCGAAGACCATGTTCGGATTGTTCCGGCGGTGCTTGCCAAGGTGGCGCATATTCCCGAGCGCCTTCTGTTCGGCCTGGTCGCGGACCGAGCAGGTGTTCATCAGCACGACATCGGCGTCATCGGGCTGCGCCGTGACCGTGAAGCCGCGCTCGATGAACATCTGCGTGACCTGTTCGGAGTCACGTTCGTTCATCTGGCATCCAAACGTTCTGAGGAAGACTTTCGGCATCGCGGGATTGCGTCGAGGATAAAGGAAAAGGGGCGAATTTAGCCGTCTTTCGTCGTGGAAACAAGGGACTTCGGGTGAAAATTCCCTGTCCAGTCGAATCGCTGGAATGAAGAACTCTCTCGTCATCCTGCGCGAAGACAACAAGGACGGCGTCGCCGTTGCTCACCTGCAGAACCTTCTCGGCTTGCCAAGACCCCGGCAGAGCACAGAGCCACGGGGCTTAGGCAAGCCCCGTTCCTTGAACGTTTTTTACACCCTCTCCGCCGCTACGGTCAGACAATCCATTCACCTCTCGACTCAACTATGCATCACCTGCCCGCCATCAATATTCAGCGTTTGCCCGGTCAGGTTCTTCCCATACTCACTTGCCAGAAACACCGCCATCGCCCCGAACTCCTCAGTTTCCTGCCAGCGGCCGAGAGGGGAGATGCGTTTGATTTTTTCCCCCGCCCACTCTTCGTAGGTCATCGTGGCGCTCTCCTTTGAAGACTCGAAAACGGCCCGATTCAGACTCGTCTTCACCATCCCGGGCGACATCGCATTGACCCGCACTCCGTAGGGCGCGAAATCTTTGGCCGCGAGCTGGGCAAAATTGATCGTGGCGGCTTTGGCGGCGCTGTAGGGAGGATCTGTCTGCGATCCGATTTGGCCGGCGACGGAGGCGAGGAGGAGCACCGACTTCCTCGTTGTCTCCCCGGCGAGGAGCCCGGGGAGACAGGCGTGAACGGTGTTGACCGTTCCCATCAGGGTGATGTCGAGGACCCCGATCCAGTCCGCGGGCTCGAGGTTCCAGAAGGGGAATCCCATCTTCCCCGACCCCACCGCGGCGGCGCAGACGAGATGATCGATCTCGCGTCCGGCGAGGCCGGTTTTCAGCGCCGCAAAGTCGGCGACGTTAAGGCTGAGGGCCTCGATACGTTTTGGGGCCGTGGCCTTGAACCCGGCAAGGGCCTTGGCGTCTAGATCGATCGCAAGAACCTTGGCTCCGGCTTCGAGGAAGGCCTCCGCGATGGCGAGTCCGATGCCTTTGGCTGCGCCGGTGATGGCTACTGTCTGGTCAGTGAGAGAAATCGTCATTTTAAAAAAAGGAGAAGGTAAACCCAGTTTAGCATCAGCACGGTAAGCGCGATCAGGGCGACCCGTTGAACGTGCCGATTTTGTTCAGGCACAGAAATCGGAGCACCTCCTTGCCGATATTTCAATATTCCGGTTACCGCCCAGATACCGCTGGCAAAGACACCGAGAACGACAGCGGGATTAAGACTAACTGCCTCCGCCAGTCTCCCCGAGACAAGCGCCACCATTGCCCGGGTGCCTCCGCAACCGACGCAGGGGATGTTGAGAGTCGCCTTGAATCCGCAGGGCGGAGCCTGCACCGGGAGGCTCTCGTAAAAGCGCGCCACGATCAAGAGCATGCCTACCCCGGCGAAAGTCAGGAGTGGAGCGACGAGCACCTCAATGCGCCGGACTCGGGTGGGACCCTTGCTCATCAGGGGGTGGGGACGGGAACGAGTCGTAGAAAAGCCTTAGCCGTTTCACCGGCGGGGAGTTCCTTTACGAGATTGGGGAGAAAACGGTCGGGCGCTATCCCGCCCGGGGAGGTGAGCCCTTTTTTCACTGCCGCGATCCGGTCCGCGACGCTCGCGAGATCGGCCGTCAGGATCTCGAGTTGGAATCGCGGGCGCGGCAATCCCGAGTTGCGGCAGACGAGATCGTAGTCGGCGACGAGGCGGCGCATGCGGTCGATGTGCACGTAGAGGCCGTCGAGATCGACGATAAAAAGGTCGGTCGAGTCGAGGTCGGCGCGGATGGATGAGGTAAGGCTCTCGGTGAGGTTCACGAGTTGATCGAACTTCAGTTCCCCCTCCACGATATAGGAGGGAGATTCCTTCACGAAGGTCTTGTGCGCAGGCGCGTAGAGTTCGCCTTTGGCATGCCATTTCCCGTCGTTCCACTCGAGATCGACGGTCTTCATTGGCGCGGGAAAGCGGGCCTGGAAAAGCATCTGCGTGATGCGCTCGAGGTCGGCCTTGCGCTTCGCTGTCGTCGTCGCGGTGAACTCTCCGACAGTGGCGAGGACGGACTGCCGCAGCTCGTCAAAGCGCGCTTTTTCCGTGGCTTCGCGCTCAAGTGCGTAGGGTGTCTTGAGCGAATGATATTCGGTGAGGATGACCTCAGCGGTGTGGGGGCTGATGTTATTTTTCCGCAGGATGCTTTCCGCTGTGGGGGCGAGGGGATCGCGCAGCCCGAGGAGCCGCTTTTTGAAAAAACCGAGACGTTCCACGCTGAGGATCTCGATACCCGGCTCGGCCCGCAGATCGGCGAGAGCGGCGCGCCACTGGAAACCCCGCACCAGCAGGAAGATCGTCATCCCGAGAATGATCGCCGCCACCGTAGCGGAGACGAGGACGTAGAGGGTTGATTTCGGTTCCCGAGTTTCGCGAGGGGTGTCTGGGGAAGAGTCGCCGGGCTGCTTCATCAGATTTCAGATTACGCGATGCTTGAAAAAGGATCGAGTCCGATCTTTATCAGTAAATGTCGGGCTCAGGGGAGTCCTCGCCGTGATGAAGAAATCGGAAATCACAGCCCTCGGGAGCCTGGGTGACCTCCTTGGCGTAGAGCTGGCCGAATCCGCGCCGGTGCGGCACGGGTCGGGGCTTCCAGGCCGCACGCCGGATCGCGAGTTCTTCGTCGCTGACTTCGAGGTGGAGGCGGCGTTCGGCCACGTTGACTTCGATGAAATCGCCATCCCGCACGAGGGCGAGGGGACCGCCGATAGCGGACTCGGGCGAGACATGGAGGACGCAGGCCCCGTAGCTGGTGCCGCTCATGCGCGCGTCGGAGATACGCAGCATGTCACGAACTCCCTGTTTGAGAAGATAGTTCGGGATCGGGAGCATGCCCCATTCGGGAATGCCAGGCGCTCCGATCGGACCGGCGTGCTGGAGGACGATGATGTGGTCGGCGGTGAGACCTGCCGCTTCGTCATGGATGCGATTTTTCAGGTCACCGTAGTCGGCGAAAACCGCGACGACCCCGCGGTGCGCGAGGAGATGCGGCTCGGCGGCGGTGGGTTTGATGACAGCTCCGTCCGGGGCGAGATTCCCCCGCAGGACGAAGGTGCCTCCGGCTTTGGAAACAGGGCGGTCGAGGGGGCGGATGACGTCGTCGTTGTAGACCGTCGCGCCCTCTAGATTTTCACCGAGGCTGCGGCCCGAGACCGAGAGACAGTCGAGTTTCAGATGGGCTTTGATCTGCGTGAGGAGAGCGAGGAGACCGCCGGCGTCGTAGAAATCCTCCATCACATAGTCGCCGCAGGGGCGGATGTTCGCGATCACCTTGACCTCCTGGGAAATGCGGTCGAATTGCTCGAGCGTCAGCTTGATCCCGGCCCGTCCCGCCATCGCGATGAGGTGGATGATCGCATTGGTCGAGCCGCCTAGGGCCATGTCGGTGACGATGGCGTTGTGAAAGGCGTCTTCGGTCAGGAGCATGCGGGGCGTGATTTTGTCCCAAGCGAGATCGACGATGCGGCGTCCGCAGCTCGAGGCCATGCGGGCGTGTGTCGAGTGGACCGCGGGGATCGAGGTCGAGCCGGGGAGGCAGAGTCCTATTACTTCGGCGATGGCGGTCATCGTCGAGGCAGTGCCCATTGTCATGCAATGGCCCGGGGATCGGGCGATGCCGTCCTCGAGTTCGTTCCAGCCGTCTTCACAGAGATTACCGGCCTGACGTTCAGCCCAGAAACGCCACATGTCAGTGCCCGAACCGAGGATCTCGCCGCGCCAGCAGCCCTTCAGCATAGGCCCGGCGGGGAGGAAAATTGAAGGAATGTTCGCCGAGGTCGCGCCCATGATCAGCGCGGGAACGGTCTTGTCACAGCCGCCCATGAGGACGGCACCGTCGAGCGGGTAGCAGCGCAGCGTCTCCTCGACCTCGAGGGCGAGGAGATTGCGGTAGTACATGCTCGTGGGTTTCATGAAGCTTTCCGACATCGACATGACCGGGATCTCGACGGGGAAGCCTCCCGCCTGCCAGACGCCCCGTTTCACCTCTTCGGCGCGGTCGCGGAAGTGGGTGTGGCAGTTGTTCATGTCGGACCACGTATTGAGGATGCCGATGACGGGCTTGGCCTTGAAATCCTCGGTATTAAACCCCATCTGCTTCAGTCGCGAGCGATGCCCGAAGCTGCGCTGATCGTCCGGCGCGAACCAGCGGGCGCTGCGGAGAGTGGAGGGATCGCGATCAGGGGAGACGGAGTCAGACATGGAGGAGTTTTAGCGAGGGTAAGGGCAAAGGGAAGGGGAAAAATCGACGCGAAGCGATTTCGGGAAAGGTACCTGGAATCCGGCCCGGGCCTCTTCCCCGGTGATAAGGTGAAGCAGGAGGAAGACAGTGATCGCAAAACGTGCGGGAGATCGCCGCACCGCAGGAAACGATCAGTCGGCCTCGGAACGCGGATTGCGCTCGAGGAGCTCACGCAGGGCGGCTGAGGGCGGCTTGTTCTCGTAGAGCACGGCGTAGGCCTGATCGATCAGGGGCGTCCGCACTCCGAGCTTGCGGGCGAGCTCGTAGGCGTTTTTGGCATTGGGGACACCCTCGGCGACCTGGTTCATCGCCGCAATGGCTTCGTCGAGGGTCTTGCCCGAGCCGAGCATACGGCCGACGCGGTTGTTGCGGCTGTGGACGCTGTAGCAGGTCACAATGAGATCGCCGAGTCCGCTGAGCCCGCGAAAGGTTTCATCCTTCGCCCCGAGCGCGACGCCGAGGCGGGTCATCTCGGCGAGGGCGCGGGTTACCATGGCGGCTTTGGCATTGTCGCCGAGTCCGAGTCCGTCGATGGCGCCGGCGGCGATGGCAAAGACGTTTTTCACCACTCCGCCGAGTTCGATCCCGACGATGTCATCACTCGTGTAGGTGCGGAACCAGGGGAGGGCAAAGATCTCCTGCACCTTTGCGGCGATGAGAGGATCTTCGGATCCGATTGTGGCGAGGGTGGCCATGCGGTTGGCGACTTCTTCGGCGTGGCTTGGTCCTGACAAAACCGCCACAGGATTGTCAGGAAAAAATTCGTGGATGAGATCGTGCATCAATTTCCCCGTGCCGGGGTCGATGCCCTTGGTGCAGTTCACGATAATGGTCTCGGTCCCGATGCCGGCGGCGCCGAGTTCGCCGAGGACGAGCCGGGCCACCTGCGAGGGCACGACGAGGAGGATGACCGGCATTTCCCGAAGGTCGTTGATGTCGATCGTCGCGCTGATCGAGTCGGGGAGGACGATCCCGGGGAGATACTTCGAGTTGCGGTGTTCGCGATTGATCTCGTCGCGGATGACGGGGTCGTTTCCATAGAGCAGGACCTCGCGCCCACTGTCGGCGAGTGCGATGGAGAGGGCAGTGCCCCAGCTTCCGGAGCCAAGAACGGCGGCTTTCTCAGTCATAAAAAATTCAGGGGGTTTTGCGGGACGAAGTTTTTTTCGCAAAGCGGTTTTCCTCGCCCCGGATGAGTCGTCTGATATTGCTGCGGTGTTTCCAGATCGCGAGAAGACAGACGAACATCCCGAAGCCGAAGATGTTCCACTCCCACGTTCCCGTGATAAGATTTTCCACCACCAGGGTGAGAGGAATGATGAGCGCCGCAGCGATCGAGGCGAGCGAGACGTAGCGGGAAATTTTCAGCACGATGATCCAGCCGAGCACCGCCGCGATGAGCGCCCAGGGCATGATGGGGAGGATCGCACCGCCAGTCGTGGCGATACCCTTTCCGCCCTTGAAGCCGAGCCAGAAGGTATAGTTGTGCCCGAGGATCGCCGCCATGGCCGTGGCGATTTGAACGAGGGACGAGTCGCTCACGAGCTTCGCGATGATGACGGGGACGAGTCCTTTCATCACATCGAGGACGAGTACGGTAATTCCGACGGGCTTACCGAGGACCCGCAGCACATTGGTCGCCCCGATGTTGCCGCTGCCATGTTCGCGGATGTCGATGCCCTTCGCCTTGCCGGCAAGAAAACCGAAGGGTGTCGCCCCGACGACGTAGGCGACGAGGACGGTCCAGTAGTCGTGAAAGAGGATGGAAAGGTCGGGCATGCGGATGGAATCACTCGGGTCGTAATGGTGGCGGAGGCGCGGGCTCCTGTCCAGCGCCGGATTCCCCTAGTCGAGCGACTTTACAGCTAGGAGAAAGGCTGCGTTCCGCGCGGCCGCCCCCTCGTGCCGGGCCATCGCGGCGGCTCCGCTGCGGGCCATTTCGAGACCGAGGTCGCGGTTCCGCAGGAGGGTGAGGAGGGTAGTGGGGAGCGCGTCTTCGCTGCTGACCTGCGCGATGCCTTCGACGGCAAGCAGATCGGTGACGACGTCGCTAAAATTTTCCATGTGCGGTCCGACGACGACAGGTTTGCCGCAGAGGATGGGTTCGACGGGGTTTTGTCCTCCTTCGCTGCAAAAGCTCTTCCCGATGACGACGAGTTCGGCGAGGTGGAACCACGCGCGCAGTTCGCCAGTGGTGTTGGCGATCCAGACAGGGCCGCGCGGGGCGTCAGCAGAGGCGGCCCAACTCTCTCCAGTGTCGGATTCCACCCTCTTTGGTGCCACTCGGAGAATGGGGTCAAAGCCGAGCTCGCTCAGTTGCGAGGCGATCGCGGCGCCCCGCTCGGCATGGCGGGGGACGATGACGAGAGCGAGTTCGGGCGCTTCGATGCAAAGGCGATAAGCGACTAGTGCAATCATTTTTTCCTCCCCGTCGTGGGTGCTCCCGGCGATGAGGAGGCGCCGGTCTTCGGGCATGCCCGTGTCGGTGAGCCATTGGGCGAGAGACTGGTGAAGTCCGGTGGCGGACGCTCCGGTGGCGGCGTTGTCGAATTTCACACTGCCGGTCACGAGAATGCGCTCGCGCGGGATGCCGAGCCCGGCCCAGCGGGCCTGGTCAACCTCGAAGGGCACGGTGACCCCGTCGAGGAGCGAAAAGATCGGGGCGATGAAGGCTTTGCATTTCAGGTAGCGCCTCTCGGATCGCGGTGAAAGCCGTGCATTGATGAGGAGGACGGGGGTGCCGCGGCGTTTCAGTTGGGCGACGAGATTCGGCCAGATCTCGGCCTCGATGAGGACGAGGCGCGAGGGATCCATGAGGCGGATGACTCGCGCGGTAACAAAGGGCAGGTCGACGGGGTTGTGGATGACGGTGAGGGTATCGCATTCTTTTTCTGCGGCGATACGGTAGCCGGTCGCGGTGGTGGTGCTGAGAACGATGTGCTGCCCCGGATCGGCCTGACGGATCGCGTCGATGATTTTTAGCGCGAGGAAGATCTCCCCGACGCTGACGGCATGGATCCAGAGCGGCTTTTTCCCGCGAAAGCGGGCGAGAGTATCGGGCGAAAAGTTCCCGAAACGCTGCCGGAAATTCCGCGCGAGACCTCCCCGCCGCAGGCCTTTGAGGAGAAAGGAGGGTAACCCGATCACGAGGAAGACGGGGAGGAGGAGATTGTAAATGAGATAAACGACCGTGCGGGGCATGGCGGAGAAGATCAGGCGTTGGCGGGGGACGAGGGGAGTGGGCTGAGGTAGCTGACGCGGGTGCTGCCGTAGGTTTTCTCCCTGACTACTTCCCAGAGCGGGGTTTCGGGCAGGGCGACGCTCGCGAAGCTCTCGAGAACAAAGATCCCGTCGGGTGGGAGTGCGAAGGCGAGGCCGGGCAGGTTCAAGAGAGCGGTCAGGAGCGCTAGAGTGGGTTCGTCGCGAGCGTAAGGCGGATCGGCGAAGACGAGGTCGTAGCGTCCCGCGGATGTCGTCGAGAGAAAGGAAAGCACGTCGCGCCGCTGGACGCGAGTGCCTGCGAGGCGGGATTTCTGAACATTCTCTTCGATGACGGCGCAGGCGGCTCCGTTCGACTCGACGAAGGTCGCCTCGGCGGCGCCGCGGCTGAGGGACTCCAGCCCGAGTGAGCCCGAGCCGGCGAAGAGATCGAGAACGCGGGCGCCGGGGAGTTTTCCGGCCAGGACAGAGAACATGGCCTCACGAACCCGATCCGTGGTTGGACGGGTGAGGGAACGTGGAACTTTGAGCGGGATACTGCCCGCGGTGCCGGCGATGATGCGCATTTTGCTGTGGAAACCCGGAGATTAGGCCAAGGATTTGGAGTCTCCAATCGTTTATGTCACGTAGAATCGTGTTCATCCCGGATTTTGCTGGCACGATATCCCTTTTTCGAAGAAACTCCCGAGTTCTCCCTGACCGACGCTGATGCGCCTGATCCGCCGATTATTCCTCCTTTCCTGTCTTGTCGCGACCTTCGGGCTCGTCTGGGCGGCGGTATATGCGCGGAAGGAAGGGTTCACGAACAGCTGGCGCGACGCGATCGAGCGGGAATTCGCCCAGCGCGGCTATTATGTCGATATCGGGAAGCTGACCCTCGGAGCCTTCCGCGGACTCGTCGCCGAGGACGTGCGGTTTTTTCAAGACGAGACCAGGAGGCAGGAGTTTGCGGTAATCGACGATGTCTATCTCGATGTCGATCTCAGCCGGGTTTTCAGCGAAAAGCAGATCTCGGTCAATACTCTCGATGTCCAGGAAGCTAGCCTCTCCCTGCCGCTCGACCCGACCAAGCCGGACGGTCGCCGACTCCGGGTCACGGGGCTCTCGGGACGGGTCGTCATCACCGAGAGTGTCATCGAGGTCGTAAAAGCTGAGGCCTCTATTGTCGGCATGGACCTGTCGATCAAAGGTACTCTTGTGCGACCTCCGCTCGAGGAGGAGGAGAAGAAGGAAGAAGAAGACGAAAAGTCCAGCTCGACCCGGCTCGCCGAGCAGCGGAGGCAGATCATGCGGTTCTTAAAAGACTTCGAGACCTACGAGTTTTCGGAGGGGCGGCCCAAAGTCGAGATCGAGTTCCGCGGTGATCTGGACGACCTTGCTACGACCACGGCCCGCGCCCGCATCGCGATTCCGTCTTTCAGTAAGCAGGGCCAGACTTATCGCGTCGAGTCCCTCGCCACCGACGTCAGCTACGACGGTGGGACGGGGCGTGCCGTGATCGAAAGTCTTCAGATTCGCGATGCTAAAGGTGTTCTCAACCTCACCGGGGAATGGACGCAGGAGGAAGAGCGGTTGAACTTCGCGGTCGAGTCCACCGCTGATGTGGCGAGTCTCGGTGCGCTTTTTTCCAATGATAGGAAGCTTGGTGAAGTTGTCTTTTTTAACCCGCCGGCGATCAAGGCCTCGGGCCATCTCCTCCTCGGTTCTCGCAAAAAGGCGCCGACGTCGAAGGGTTTTCCCGGTGAGATCATAGGCGAGGTCAGGGCCGAGCGTTTCGTGACGCGGGGAACGGTTTTTTCAGGGCTCGATTTTGGCTTCAGCGCGGAGGGCGAGCGTTTTTATCTTCGCAATTTGCGACTTGATCACAAAACGGGAGTGGCTTTTCTCAATCTGAAATATGAACCCGCGCTCGGCGATTCGAGTATCCAATACCAGACCGAGATCAAGCTCGATCCGCTCGTCTTCCGTCCCTTCTTTGATGAAAAAGGGCGCAAGTTCATCGACGCGTGGAACTTCGGTGAGATCTCGACCATTTATATCGCCGCTTCAGGGCAGGGTGAGGGATGGAATCCTTTCACCTGGTCCAATCGGGGCGAGATCGACCTGCGTCACTTCCGACTGAACGGAGTCGATTTTCAGGAGATGGAGTCGGACTTCGAGACCGATGGCGAGACGCAGTGGTTCCGCAATGTCGCGCTCGTCCGTGAGGAAGGGAAGATCGTCGCCGAACTCGCGCAGAATAACGTGAAAGCAAAGCAGTGGGAGGTCAAAGGCGTCGTCTCGACCGTAGATCCAATCGAGGGTGCCCGCGCCTTCAGTCCCAAGCTCGCGACGGCGCTGGAGCGGTATCAGCATGGCAGTCCTCCCACAGTGCGGCTCGCCGGTCTCCTCGATGCACGCCGCGACGAGGAAGTCGGCGACGAACCGCGTCGCAATGAGTTGAAGATCTCATTCGCCGGTGGAGGAGATGCTCGCTATACTTTTTTAGGTAAGGCACTGACACTAACCGCACCGATCGGAGAAGTCATCGTCGAGGGCAGCAGGGTCCATCTCACGTCGCTGCAGGCGGGCGTATTCGGCGGCAGCTTCGAACTGGAGTACGACGCCAAAAACGTAAGGTCGAAGGAACAGCCGTTTGAGGCAAATGTCAGGGTGGTCGGCGTGCCGCTCGAGGCGGTCACGAAACATTACGGCGACCGCGATGCGATCAGGGGTAGTGTCGACACATCCTTCCTACTCGCCGGGAATGCGGGTCAGGTCGAGTCGATCAGCGGTCACGGTGAGGCTCGTATTTCCGAAGGCTATCTCTTCGCCATACCGGTTCTAGGTCCGCTCTCGAAGCTGATTGCCAAAAGCGGTCCCGACGGTGAGAACGGCGGCCACAGCGTCGCTAAGGAAGCCTCGGCCAGCTTTACCATTGCCAAAGGCGTCATCGCGACTGACGACATCGAGACGTTCACCCAGGCTTTCCGCGTGCGCGGCGCCGGCACGGTCTCGCTCGTCGACAAATCGGTCGATCTCGAGGCGGTCGTGAACACACGCGACCCGCTCTCTCGCACCATTCTGACCCCGGTGAGCGAGCTCCTCACCTACTCCTGCACCGGCACCCTCTCCGATCCGGTCTGGAAACCGAAGCACATTTCAAACCTCGCCAAGGTCCCCGCGCAGGTCATCTCCGAAATGACGAACATCCCCATCGAGGGCCTGAAGAAGATCGGGCAGGGGATCTTTGGTCCGCAGGTAAAGCGCGAAGAGACCGGTGGCCCCGGCCCGGGCGACGCCCCGGGCGACGCGGTTCCGCCGCGGCGTCTTTTCCAGCTGCGGCAGAATTGATTCGGGGCGCGGCAAAGAATCTCGCCGACCTCAGCGCACCACCCGTGCGCCGCCGCCGCTGACGACTTTCTCCACTTCGGAGAGGGTCGCCATGGTTGTGTCGCCGGGCGTGGTCATGGCGAGGGCTCCGTGGGCGGCACCATACTGGACCGCTTTTTCCGGGTCGTTGAACTTGAGGAAGCCGTAGGCAAAGCCTGAGGCAAAGCTGTCGCCGCCTCCGACACGGTCGAGGATCTCGAGGTGCGGGTAGGCATTGGACTCGTGGAACTGCCCGTCGTGCCAGCAGATCGCGCCCCAGTCATTGACCGTGGCGGTGTGGACCTCGCGCAGAGTCGTCGCGGTTGCCTTGAAGTTGGGGAATTCCTTGATCGCCGTCTCGATCATCTTTTTGAAATTCGTCACGTCGATCCCGCGCACATTTTCATCAACGCCCTCGACCTCGAATCCGAGCGAGGCGGTGAAGTCCTCCTCGTTGCCGATCATGACGTCGACATACTTTGCGATCTCGCGGTTCACTTCCTGCGCCTTGGCGAGGCCGCCGATGGAACTCCAGAGCGAGGGGCGGTAGTTGAGATCGTAGCTGACGATGGTGCCGTGTTTTTGTGCCGCCTTGCAGGCCTCGATCGTGAGCTCAGCGGTCGATTCGCTGAGCGCGGCGAAGATGCCGCCGGTGTGAAACCAGCGGGCTCCCTGATTGCCGAAAATCTCGTCCCAGTCGAAGTCGCCGGGTTTCATCTGACTCGCGGCGGTATTAGCGCGGTCGGGGCAGCCGACGGCACCGCGGATGCCGAAGCCGCGTTCGGTGAAGTTGAGCCCGTTGCGGACGTCGCGCCCGATCCCGTCGTATTTTTTCCACTGGATGAAGCGGGTATCGACCCCGCCCTGGAGAATGAAGTCCTCAATGAGACGACCCACCGGATTGTCGGCAAAAGCCGTCACCGCGGCCGCGCGCAGGCCGAAGCAACGGCGCAGACCGCGGGCGACATTGTATTCTCCCCCGCCTTCCCAGGCAGCAAACTGACGGGCAGTGTGGATGCGGCCCTCGCCCGGATCGAGGCGGAGCATGACCTCGCCCATGGAGATACAATCGTAGGCGACTTCGGAAGCGGGTTTAATCGTGAGAGGCATAGGGGCAGGAGTAAAAGTCCGGTTGGGGGAAAGTCAAAGCAAAGCAGACGGGGCGGGGGCGATCAATCGGGATTTTGAGGGGGTGGAGCGCGACGATCCCTCGTCGCATGGGGAGGGGTGGCGACGCCCGATCCGAAAACGGAAATTCCTAGCCATCAGTTGAACTTCCCTGTAGAATCTGACCATGATTCTGGAACGAATGCCCGAGGTGAAGAACCTCACTCCCGAAGAAAAGGAGATCCTCGCCGATGAACTCTGGGCCGACCTCGGCCACTCCAATCACGAAGACCCGGACATCAAGCCTTTGTTGGAGCGTCTCCTCGAGCAGCGCGAAGCTGATTCCACTATCCCCTGGGAGGACATGAAAAAGCAAATCGGGCTGGCGAAGTGAGTTTTCGTATTGAGTTTCTATCCGGTGCCGCCGGCGATCTTTTTGGAATTCATCGGGAGATTTCGGACTTCTCTGAGGCTCAAGCAGAAGCCTTTTCACGTCGCCTCGACCGACGGCTCTCGCAATTGGCCAGATTCCCCGAGATGGGGCCTCCCTTTACCGAGCGGTTCAGACGGCTTGTGCTTGGGAAGTTTCCCTACGCGGTCTTCTACTCGATATCAGGAGACCGGATTTTTATCCACGGCATTTTCCATCTGCAAATTCACCTGATCCTGATCGAATCCAGACTTAGATCCGGATAAGCAGAATCGGTTTTGTTCAACGGGCCACTTAAAGCGCACGTGCTCCGTTCGTTGTTTCGGAGAGTATTGTCGCTAACTTACGGATTTCCTCCTTCAGCGGTCGCCTTCGAGCATGTTAGCAATGTCTTTCATCCTCTCCCGAACCATTTCGGGGTGGAATTCCGGAAACCGTACCGAGAGAATGGCGCAGAGATTCAGGGCCTGGCGGCGGAAATAGTTGGCTCTCGATCGATTCCACGTTCCCGCCGCCGACTCCGCGTTTTGCAGTTTCCAGAAAGCCTCATGCCACATTGCTGCTGCGTGTGATACGCCGATCCTGCCATCCGCCATCGCCGGCGCCATCAGATCGACGCACGAAATCGTGACACCCCTTCCATAGCCTGAGTGAAAGGCGCGACAGGCCCCCAATTTCGCCGTGCGCTCGATCGCCTCTGAAAGCGGCACGTTCGTGAGGGTCAGGGTGATCGCCGTGTTCGCGATCACCGATGGAGCGTCCAGGTGGATCCATACCCCTCGATCTGCCTCAAGAGGATGGGGGGCGTTTTCCTTGCTCAGGGCTTCGAGCGACTTCAGCGCCTCCCCGAGGTTGACCCCCTGGAATTCCACCTTCGGCAATCGGATCTCCCGGGAGGCGGGCGGCGTATCTACCTGATACAGGCCGAGATAGGGAACTGTATCTTCTACGTCGCTGCGGTCATCCTGTTCCCTTTCCAGTTTATCCACTGCCAGCGCTTCACTGAGAAGGAAAGGCACCTTGTCCTCGACCCCGCCGGAGGGTTGGTATTCTGCCTCCGGTTTCGCCGGTTTTACCCTCGTGGCTTCGCCCGTCGCCAGCAGATCTTCGAGGATCCCGGCCAGCTGCTTCCGATAGGTGTCCCGTGTCTCCTCATTGTGGGAGAGCCACGGGAGAATCCGTAGGCTTTCGATCGCCGACCGCTCCGCACTTTTCAAGTTTCCATCGGCGTGCTCCCGGGCGGCCTGGAGGGCAAATTCCTCCGCCTTATTCACGGCCGCGGTTTCCTCGCGGGTGTGAAATTGGCTGTGGGCATCTCCGGCTTGGAAGAGAGGCAGTCCCAGCAGTGAGAAAAGAAGAAAAGTCGGACGTCTAATAAAATCATTCACGTGTGGAGAGACTGCCGTCTCTATCCTAAGAGCCCATCGATCTACCAGATATTTCCATTATCACCCGACCGGCGAAAACTTCTATTTCGCGATCGATGCCAAATGGCACTGCACAAAACATTGCAAAAACTGCAATGTTTTGTTGGGGGATTCGGAACGATGAAACCGAGGGGATCTTTCACCTTGGTGAAAGTGTTTTCGAATGTCCATCCTGTCTGCAAAGGAAGTGGCTCGAAATGGCGTTGAAGGCGGCGGTAGAATTTCACGTTGGCCGAATACCCAAGACTAATCCGACTTGGGGGAAGTCTGTAAAATGTCGGTCGTCTTCCGCGGCATCTCTAAAACTTATTCGCCTGAATAAAATCCGGATCGCCCTTCAGGTAATTGATCAGGTTATGCGTCGCGCGCAGGGCCTGACGTTCCACACTCTCGTAGGTCCGCGAGGCGATATGGCTGGTGATGATGCAGTTCGGCGCGGTGAAGAGGGGGTGATTCGCAGCGGGCGGCTCTTCGTCGAGGACGTCGGCGCCGTATCCGCCAACCTTGCCGCTGGCGAGGGCGGCGGCGATGTCGTTCGTGTCGACCAGCTCGCCCCGGGCGCAGTTAAGGACGATGACGCCGTCTTTCATCTCGGCGATTTTTTCCGCATTAATCATGCCGTGGGTGTTCTTGTCGAGGAAGCAGTGCAGGCTCACGACATTCGCGCCGAGGAGGACGTCGTCCATCGTCTCGCAGCGGGTCACGCCGTGTTCGGCGGCGAAGGATTCGTCAAAGTAGGGGTCGTAGGCGATCACGGACATGCCGAAAGCGCGCGCGCGGGTCGCGACTTCTTTGCCGATGCGGCCGAGGCCGATGATGCCCATGGTCGATCCGAGGATCTCGTGACCGACGGGCTTTTTCCAGCCTGCGACCCACTTTCCTTCCTTCACTTCGACCGCGTTTTCCTGGATCTTTTTGGTGAGGCTGAGGAGAAGGCCGAAAGTGTGCTCGGCCACGGTGGTGTGGTTCACTCCTGGCGTGTTGAGGACGGGCAGCTTTTGGGTGGTGGCGTAGGCGACGTCGATTTTGTCGAGTCCGATTCCGTATTTGCTGATGACCTTGAGCCGGGGAGCGGATTTCTCAATGACCGCCTGCGTGATCGCGTCGTCACCGCAGAGGAAGGCGTCGAACTCACCGGCGAGGGCGAGCATGGCCGCCTCCGGGAGGGGTCCGCGCTCGCGAACGATCTCGAAGCCCCGGGACTCGAGAAGTTCATGGTGGGGACCGGGGGTGTCCTGATAACTCGTGGTGGTCAGCAAAATTCGGGTTGTCATAAGAAGGCGCAACGATTAGCGAGATGGAGCGCGAAAACAAGAATCAAGTTCAGCAAATCCCGATGGAAGATTCCCTCACCCGAGACCTCGGTCTCCAGCCCCTCGACGCCCTTCTCGACGAGATCGGCCTTAACAATCATCAGCTCGTCGCCCTCAGCACTGAGCAACTGACCCACAAGCAGGTCCAGAAGGCGCGCAAAGGAAAGCGGATCAGCGTCAATATCCAGCGCAAGATTCTCCGTGCGCTCAACGCCCGTCCCCATCCGCCCGCGCCCGCACCGACCCTGCCTGAGGGGGAAAGTGAGTCCGGGGATCTCCCTGCTCCACTGGAGAAAAAAACCTACGAGCTCAAAGAGCTTTTCAATTATCGGGGCTGATGCAGATCTCTAAGAAAGCCGACTATGCGCTGAGAGCGATGGCGATCCTCGCCGCGCTGCCGCCGGAGAGGTCGGTCCAGGCTCAGGAGATGGCCGAGTCGGGAAAGATCCCGATCAAGTTTCTCGAACAGATCCTTCTTGCCCTGAAGCGCGCCGAACTCCTCCGCAGCAAGCGCGGGGTCGGGGGCGGCTACCGGCTCGGTCGGGAAAGCCGGCTCATCTCCGTGGCGGAGGTGATAGTAGCTGTCGACGGTGAGCTGCTACGCTTCCTCGATGCGAAAGACTACCCCGAATTCCCCGGCGCCTCCGGCATCGTGCAATGCCTCAGTGCAGCCGAAGAGGCCACGAATCGCCAACTCCGCGAGACCTCGATCGAGGACCTCATCCGGCAGGATGTGGGTGATGCGATGGTGGGGTATGGGATTTAGGAGCTAGGAGCTAGGAGCTAGGAGCTAGGAGCCGTTAGTTAGAATGTTGCATGGCCTGATAG
>JANQVJ010000056.1:134213-161861 GCA_030730365.1 Verrucomicrobiales bacterium | reverse complement strand
GAGCTAGGAGCTAGGAGCTAGGAGCCGTTAGTTAGAATGTTGCATGGCCTGATAGGTGATTCCGTATCTTTCCCCCGCGCCGATTTTCTGCTACTCGTCCCCACCATGAACCGCCGCTCGCTTCTCCATCTCGCCGCCGGGGCTTCCGGGCTCTCTGCAATCTCTGCCGGGGCGCAGGACGCAGTTCCTGCTTCTTTTCGGTTTCTCTTCGCGACGGATATTCACGTCCAGCCCGAACGCGGTGCGACGGAGGGTTTCACCCAGTGCGTCGCGAAAATGAATGCGGTGGCCGCCGCGGCGGAGACAAAGGCCGATTTTCTTATCACAGGTGGCGATCTGATCATGGACGCGCTCGAGGTCGGGATGGACCGAGCCCTGCTCGAGTGGAGCCTTTTCGACGAGGCCATGATGGGCCTCGAGATTCCCGCCTACCACACCGTGGGCAATCACGACATCGTCGGCTGGTCTTCGAAGGCGGTTGTGAAACCGGGAGAACAGGACTACGGGAAAAAACTCTTCTCCGATCGCTACGGCGAGGGTCGGACCTATCGCAGCTTTGACCACGGCGGATGGCATTTCATCCTCCTCGACTCGATCTCGCAGAATCCGCAGACGCTTGACTACGAGGGGCGGATCGATGACGATCAACTCGCCTGGCTCCAGGCCGATCTTGAAAAAACGGGCAAAGAGACGCCCGTGGTGCTTGTAAGCCACATTCCTTTTTTCTCGGTCTGGCACCAGGTCATCAAGGGTCCGACTTTTGCCCTCGATGCGAAGGCTCTCGTCGCGAATGTCTTCGAGTTCCGCAAACTCCTCGAGACGCACAATGTGAAGCTGGTCCTCTCGGGCCACGGTCATGTTCTCGAAAAGATCGAGATCGGGCGCATCCGCTACATCCAGGGCGGGGCCGTCAGTGGGATGTGGTGGAAAGGCCCCGTTTACGGCAATCCCGAGGGCTTCGGCGTCGTCGAGTGCCGCGCGGACGGGGAGTTCACTTACGACTACGAGTCGTTTGACTGGAAGGTCCGGGCGTAACGCGGCATTTGGAACGGTATTTTACGAACAGCCGCACGTCCCGCAGCCTTTGCTTTTCAGCGCGCCGAGCTTCCTCTCGATCTCGAGCGAGGCCGGGGTTACCGCGAGTCCGCCGAGGGAGGTGCAGCGGTGTTCGCGCGGCATCATCGAGGAAACGTTCTTCGCCGCATCGATGACTTCATCGAGCGGGATGAGCGGATCGTAGTCGGCGAGGGCCATGTTCGCGCAGGTGAGCGCGTTGGCCGCGGCCATGACATTTTTACCGAGACAGGGAGCCTCGACACGGTTCGCGATCGGATCGCAGATGAGTCCCAGCATGGACTGCAGGGCCATTGAGGCCGCCGTGACGCCCTGGTCCCGCGAGCCACCGGCGAGGGTGATGAGGGCCGCCGCCGCCATGCTCGCCGCCGACCCGCCTTCGGCCTGACATCCGCCTACTTCCGCGGCAAAGGTCCATCGGGTGGCGATGAAGACGCCGATAAGCCCGGCCGCGAGCATCGCTTTCGCCATTTCCCTCTCATCGAGATCCATCGATTCCGCCATCGCGATGACCGCCCCGGGCAAGGCGGCACAGGCTCCGGCGGTGGGCGCCGCGACGATGACTCCCATGCTGCTCTTCACTTCCATGAGGGCGGTGACATAGAGGACAATTCGATTCAACGCGCCGCCATCAAGGAGTCGGCCTTCGTCCAAACGTTCGCGGAAGCGCCCGCTCTGATGGTGGAGGACGCGGTCCTCGTAACTCGTCCCCGCGATGCCGCTGGCGATAGAGCGACGGAGGAGTCGCACGATGGCGATCATTCGGGCGATCACTTCCTCTTCGGTGAAGTTTCCCCGGGCCATCTCGTACTCGACCGCGAGTTGCCAGAGGGATGTCTGTCGGTCGCCATCGTATCGCAGCATGTCAGAGCAGCTCGTGAATGGCACCCGGATGTCTTTTCGCGAGGGCACGGGGAGGACCGGAGCGAGCCGCTTGATGGCGATGACCCCGACCAACGTCGAGTCAACAAATCGATCGGACTTCACCTGCAGGATCCGGATGCTACCCCGTTCGTGAAGCATGATCTCATCGGCCGGAAAAGTGGGCGGATCGCTGCCTTCTGCCAGCCACATTAATGTCTCATGATAACCGCCGTCGAGGGTCATCGGCATCCCGTCGATTTCGATGACCGTGATCATGCCGCCACCGGTGGAAATCGCGACGAGCGAATGGGTTTCGTCTTTGTTGCAAAGGGTGAGCCGGTAAGTGCTCGGGTGCGGGTCGCCGGCATCGATAGTCTCAAAGCGCAGCGTGATGCCTGCGTCCGCGAGTGCACTCGCCGAGGCAGGCAGTCTTTCATCGTCCGCATCCCATCCGAGGAGGCCTCCGAAGAGCCCCATGTCGCTGCCCTGACTCTCGTGCGTCGTCGGCAGCGAACCGCTGCGGTCAAACTCAACGAGCACATCAGTGATCTCACCCGACATCAGATCCCGCGCCAGTCGGCCGATGCGCAGCGCCGCCGCGCAGTGCGAGCTGGATGGACCCCGCATGACCGGCCCGATCACGTCGTTGAAGAGGGAGACGGGGTTCATGGGTATTTTAACTTCGTAGAGATTCGAAGCTATTTGGTTTCTCCCAGCTTCCGCAAAGGCGGAGCTTCGGTGCTCGCTTCGATGGCTCGGATCGTGTCGCGGACGGAGGTGGCTTTTTCGAGCATGAGTTTCGGAGGGAAGTCCTGCTCCTCTTTTTCAAAGTAATGGGCGAGCTTCTCCAATTCCGGGAGGACGACCTTCGCATGAGAGCCGTAGCTGAGGAGGATCGTCATCAGTTCCGGTGTGCGCTTCTGGCTCGCCCAGGGATTCTGGTCCCGGGTGTAGTGGACGAGGGCGCCCATTCCTTCCTCGATGTGGTGCTCGGCGAGGAGGCGCAGTCCCTCGACACGAATGGAATCGGCAAACATCTCGCCACTGGGCGCAGGATCGGTGATCGCCTGAAGGACGGCGGGCAGGAGCGGTCTGATCTCTTCGAGGGAGAGATGTTTGTAGACAGAGCCGAGGCTGCCGCGGGCGCGGCCGTCCTGATTTTTCAGACCGGCTCGCACGGCCCGGTAGAGCGCCTCGCGATCCACCCCCTCGAGGGAGCGACCGAGCATCCCGTCGCGGGTGTCGAAGAGAGCAAAGGTCAGGTAGCGCTGCTGCATGCCACGCGGGTCTTTTTCCGAGTCGTCGCGGGTGAGCAGTTCGAGGAGTTGCGGCACGGCCTCCATGGCGGGGGCACCGATCGCAGCGAGGGCCTCGGCCGCTTTGACGCGCAGCCAGAGATCGTCCTCTTGCAAGGTATTCCGGAGGGCCGCAACGGCCGGAGCGCCGCGGCCGCGAAGAAAAATCAGGGCCTGGCAGGCGCCGTAGCGAGCCTCGAGATCCGGAGCCGCGAGCATCGCGATGACGCGTTCCACCGGAGCCTCTTTGCGGCGGCCCATCGCAATCGCGGCCCGCTCCCGCACGACCGGGGACCAGTTCTGAAGACGTTCGAGGAGTCGCTCGTCGCTCATCGCCTCATGGACGGTGTCGCGGTCCTTGTTGTTCCAGCCGCGACCATCGAGGATGACAGATTGCGCGGCATCACTGTCGAGTTGCGGGACAGCGGAGGCACGTTTGCCGGTGAGATAAATTTTCTTCAAAGGCATCGCATAGGCCAGCAGGTAGGCTCCGGTGCAGTCCCAGCCCGCGTAGCTGTCGTTGCGCGGTTCCGGTGGGCCCTGATGGAAAAAGCTGCCGTCGGGGCGGCGCGCGAGGTCGAAATACCACGCGCCGAACTCCTCCATCCACGCTCCCGTGGCCTGTGGACCGGAGTGCGCCACGCCGGGCATCGCCCAGATCATGTTGAAAAAATTGCCGGTGTGTCCCGTGTCGCGCTCGGGACCGTGGGAGGCGAGGCTCATGCGGGAAAAGAACTCCGTGCCGGCGGGCTCGCCCAACAGGTGGAAGAGGACCGAGGCCATGCCGCATTTTCCGTTGTCCTCGTGGTTCAGGATCCAGGGATGATGATCGCCGTAGGGGATCGCTCCCTTGCCGATGTAAAAACGCAGGAGGCGGGCGCTGCGCTCGATGGCGAGGTCGATCGCCGGATCCTTGACGCCCGCGGCGCGCGACATGACGAGTCCGATGGTCAGGGGAATGCCCGGCGAATTCATCATGCCGTAGCCGTAGAGGCGACCATCGGGCTTTGCGAACTTGTGTCCCCATGATCCGACACCGCTCTGTCCTTTGGCAGTCTCCAGCGCGAGCCGTTGCAGACCGGGGAGAACGGTCTCATCGCCAGTGGCCATGATATACTCCGCCAGCAGCATCATGAGATATCCATAGCGCCACGATTGCATGTTGTCGGCGGAGAAACCGGCCGCCCATTCGGCCTCTCTTTTGATCAATGTCAGGAACTCAGGATTCCCGCTCGCGAGGAGAGCGAGCGCATTGAGCGATCGGGTGATGGGTTCGCCGGTGGGGCCTTTGAGGTAGTCGGGTTCCGCCATGCGTGCGGCAAGCGCCCGGCATCCCTCCTCGAGGATTCGTTTTGATTTGGGGCAATCATAGGGAGCGGTGGCGCTGTAGCTGCCGAACACGGGGAGGGTGAGGATGATATCCCCGGACTTGCCCGCCCGCCATCGGGTGAGCGTCAGCTTGCCGCCGCCGGTCTCTGACTCAGCGACGCTGAGGGCCTTGCCGAACTCGGCGCGCGGGTCATGGCAAAAGGCTTTTCCACCCACTCCGAGGATGACATCACCGACTGCGAGTATACCATCAGACGGAGATTTCTCTTCGACTCGGGTGATCGCGATCTGACGCGCATCGCTCGTCACCAGTTTGTTGCAGAAAATCCAGCCGCGTGCTCCGGTGGCACCGAGGTTCCAGTCGTGTTTGGCGTCGGCCGGAATGACCTCGCCCTTGGTAAGGTCGGGTGGCGGGGCGGTCTCGCCCTGCTCGGCGGAGGTGGCGAGGGAGCTCAGAAAGAAAGCTGAGAGGATGAGAGGAAGTTTCATGGGCGGGTAAAAGATTTCATCGCTTCAGCGAATCCCTCGCCGATGCCTCCGAGGATTTTTGCGGATCCGAGGTAGTGGAATTCGAAATTTGAGACGCCCTTGTCGAGCACGAGTTGCTCGCGTTCGGTGAGCTCTTCGGCGCGGAACTTCTCAACAAGGGCCCGTTCCTCTGCCGGTTTCAGCGTGCTTTCCTTGGCGATCTTTTTGGCCTTTTCTTTCAGCGCATTCTCCTTTGCCTTTGCGAGAGTCAGCTCGTGGTCCCAGTAGTTCTCCGTGCGCACCGCGACGACATTGCCGACAAACTCGGGTAACTCTGCCGGGGATGCCATGGCATCGCGGAAGTGATCGTGGGTGGCCTTGTAGCGCTGCTGATCAGGGAGATACTGAGCAGTCGGACCGCCCACGCCGAGCACGCCGATGACGAAGGGCAGCTCAGGCGTCTTCAACTCTTTCCGCACATCGCGGATGAAATGGGCCAGCACTTCACTGTAGGCATCGTATCCGCCGGGCTGGTCGCGGCGGGGGTAGACGTCCCCATCGACCATGTCGTTCCAGCCCTGGAACCAGACAAATCCGGCGAGTTCGTAGCCCTGTGCGGAATCATAATCGGGCACGATGCGCCCCGGGTCCGCGAGAACTTTTTTCACCTGCTCAAGCATGAGCCGGTAATAGACTCCCGTCGCGGCAACCTTCTCCGCCTTCAGCGCCGCGAGGTCTTTGCCTCGTTTTTCGAGATTCGTGAGCTGCGTTTCATTGAAGACGTAGGGACCGGCACTCGGAGGGCGGAAATCGGTGTGCAGGCTTTTGCCGCCCCACGAGGTCTTGATAAGGAGGATATTCGCGTCAGTCAGCGTTTCCATGGAGAGACCAAAGGTGAACTCCGGTCCGATCTTCTCCTGCGACGCCCCGAAACCCGCCGTTAGTTTTCCATGTTGCTCCGTCGTATCATCCCCGGCGCAGCCGATCGAGGAGATCCAGACCCGCTCGCAGACCTTTGGAGTCCCGTCGGCGTTCTGCATTTTAGCGAGCATCAGCTTTGTCGCCGGGTCCATCCCGATGTGCTCGAAGGTGCGAACGTGCGCGTGGCCCTGCATGTTCGACTGGCCGGCGAGAATGTAGACCTGGAGCGGCTTCTTCTCCGCCGCGAGGGAGGGGAGCGAAAGGAGCACGGAAAGTGCAATCGGAGCGTGAAAAATGTTCATCGGTTTTCAATTATAAAGGCGGGACGCGAAAGCACGGCGTTGGCCTGTGCGCTGGAGTAGTTTTTTTTCCGAGGTTGAAGGCGGCTTGCGCGGATTCCGGAGCGGCCGCCTTGAAATAACCAAAGGCAATCCCGGTCTTCCGCTGCGCCACGGCCCCGCGGAGATAGGCGAATCCGGCGAAATCCGTTGTGTCTGCGTGACCCGCATCGGCGGCGCGGTGCGCCCAGGGCATGGCCTCGGTGTTGTCTTTGTCCACACCCTTGCCATCCCGGTAGCGAGACGCCAGATCAAGTTGGGAGCGGTCATCGCCGTTTGCAGCGCATTTTCTCAGCGCGTCCATCTCAATGGATTCGTCAGCAAAAGGGACCGCGAGACTCATGGGCACGGCGGGGCCGGGGATGAGTTCGAAGTGCCGCAAGGTGCGGACCGCGAAAGGAGGTTTTTGAAGAAGCGGGCGGATCATGGTTCGATTGGGCCATCCCAGATGGACTTCAGCAAGTCGTGAAGCGCCGGATCGTGCTCTTTCAACTCGGCACGAACGAAGGGGTAGAAATCGTTGCGGTAAAAGTAGGCCTCGGTGCCCTCGGCGAAGTATTCCTTGTGGTTGCTCAGGGCGTAGTGGCGCACTTTCCCTCCCCGGTAATCGAGGACGCTCTGGTAGTTGCCGGTGAGCTGGGCTCTCGCAAAGGCGGCAACGATCTCCGGATGATCGAAGCCGAGGACCTGGTCGTGGTAGGCGTGGGCGAGTTCATGGAGGATGACGGCGGGATGCTTGAGCATCTGCTCGCGGGAGAGAAGCGCCGCGGCTTGCGGAATGTGGACCTTTTTCGTGAGCCGGGAGTCGTGGCCATTTTTGACGAGCCAGTCCCGGCCGGGATGGTATTGCATGGACGTGAGTGTTGGATGATTCCACTCGATCCAGATTTCACACTGCCGCAATTTCGCGAGTGGTCCGGCAGGGACGAGTATAGCGATGCGCTGGAGATGATTCGCCAGCATCGTCAGCGCCCGGGTGCCCTCCTCGCGGTGCTCGCCTTCCAGCAGCGCCGGGTCGAGATGGATCTTCCAACCTTCGATCTCGCGTTCGACGGGATCGAATTTGACACCAAGCGACGTCGCGTTCGCCTCTTCGGACCGATTCACCGCTGCTGCTCGGATCGCTTCTTTGGCCGTCTTGAGCCGGTCCGGCCATACAAACTTCGGCGCTTTGGCGGGTTCGTAGCCTTCGAGATGACCGGTGAGTCGCGTTCGTGGCTTGGTGTATTTCAGCTCGGTATCTCCAAACACCTCGCGGCACAATTCCGCGAGGGCAGGGTCATATTCCATGAGCTCGACACGGGTATCGACGTGGTTATGGTCGTGGTCGTTCTCCCGGTTGTTGTCGAACCAGCACTGCACGCCTTCGGCGAAATATTCGTGATGGTTCACGGCGGCGTATTTGCCCCTCCAGAGTCCCGCTTTCATGGCGGCATCGTAGGCGGTTTTCACCCGCGGGTCGAAGGTGGGGTCCACGTTGGCCATCCCGCGCAGGTGGATATTGTGGGCAAGTTCGTGGATGAGGATGCACTCGGCTGCATAGGGATCGCCCTCGTAGGCGAGCAGGTTCTCCTCGGCACATGAGCAAAACGGATCCGTCGCGCTGCCTCCCATGCCGCGGGCACGGGCGTCGCGGTAGTCTTTCGTGGGGATGCTCTCGAACCCGGCGACTGGGGTGTCCCCTAGCCAGGCCCATTCCGGCTGGTCCGTGGTGAACTCGTCGTGGGCGAGGATGCACAGCCGCGAGCCACTCGCGATCATCGCTTCGCGAACGTCGGGGCGTTTCGCCAGCATCAGATCGACGAGGTAGGTAGCCTCTTTGAGTGCGTAGGGATTCACTCGCGCCGAGGCGCAGATGGGATATCCCTGCGCGTAGCTGACCTGGGTGTAAAAAGCGGGTATCCCGTTCTTCGCGCCAGGATCATAGCGGAAGGCCTGGACCGGGACCTTGCTCTGGACCTCGGTCCGGGTTTCTCCGTCCACAATGGCAAAGCGGTGTCCGAGGGAGGTGCCGATGATGCGGTCCTTGCCGGGTGCGATCCTGCCATTGGAGAGGCTTTGCCCGTCCGGAGCAAGCCAGAAGACTTCGACTGGATTGGGGCCCGCATTGAGGATACGGAGTTTTGGTCGGTCTGACAGGGTCTCCTGAGCCCCGGAGTTGACGCCCCCGATCAATAGCAACACCGCGCAAAGGGGTAGGGCGATTCGTTCGGTCCCGGGATATTTGCAAAAGTTCATATTGTCTTCAGCGGGCCCGGCTCATCAGTGCTTCGATCTCGTCGGCTTCGATGGGAATGTCGGCCATGAGGTCGGTGTTGGCGGTCTCTCCGATGAGGATGTCGTTTTCCAGCCGGATGCCAAGCCCTTCCTCACGGATGTAGATTCCCGGTTCGACAGTGAAGACCATGCCTGCCTCGACCGGATGCCACGAGGGCGGCACATCATGGACGTCGATGCCGAGATGGTGCGAGGTGCCGTGCATGAAATATTTTTTGTAGAGCGGTTTTTCCGGATCTTCGTCCGCGACCTCCTGGGGGTCTAGCAGTCCCAGGGCGATCAGTTCATCGCTCGTGACCGCGGCGACTTTTTCCTGATATTCCCGGATCAAAACACCGGGAGCGAGGAGATCGCAGGAAGCGCGAAAGACGCGCAGGACGGCCTCATACACGTCGCGCTGACGCCGGGTGAAGCGGCCGTTCACCGGGATGCTGCGGGTGAGGTCGGCGTTGTAGTTGGCATACTTTGCGGCGGCATCGATCAGGAGGATATCTCCGTCTTCGCAACGCGCATGATTGGTGTTGTAATGCAGACAGCAGGCGCTCGCGCCGCCGGCGATGATGGGCGGATAGGCAAAACCGCCGGCTCGCTGACGAAGATACTCATGCGCGAGCTCGGCCTCGATTTCGAATTCATGGACACCGGGTCGGACGAACCCGAGAAGTCGCACGAAGCCGTCCCGGGTGATGCGGCAGGCTTCGCGGAGGAGTGAAATCTCGTGCGGGCTTTTGATACCGCGCAGCGGATAGAGCAGGGGAGCGAGGCGTTCGATCCGGTGGAGCGGATACTCGTGGCGGCAGCGGCGGGCAAAGCGGAGTTCACAGGACTCGACGGTGAGGGCGGCGCGCGGGTGCTCGTTGCTGTTAAGGTAGACCACGGAGGCCTGGCACATGAGCAGCCGGTAAAAGGACTCAAACTCTGACGTCCAGACCACTTTCGAAACACCGGAGCGCTCGCGAGCCTGGGCCTGAGTGAGTTTTTCGCCCTCCCAGATGGCGATATGCTCGGTCGTCTCGCGGACGAAGAGGATCTCGCGATGCTTCGGATCGGGCGCGTCGGGAAAGAGCATCAGCACCGTCTCCTCCTGATCGATGCCGCTGAGGTAATACAGGTCGCTGTTCTGGGTAAAGCCGAGAGTGCCGTCCGCGTTCGTGGGCATCACATCGTTGGCATGCAGAATCACGAGGGCGCGGGGCGGCAGGAGGGCGGCGAGGCGACTGCGGTTCTCGACGAAGAATTCGGCGGGGGCGGGTTGGTAGCGCACGGTGGAGCTGGAGGCTGGGTGTATGGGGAAAGAGGACGATGACACCGGACCGGTCTCCTGTCTTGACCGGAACGGCTCCCTCACCCGTCAAAACCCGCACAATGGCGATTCGGGTGGAAAGCGTCGCGGGCGGAGCGCTTTTCCATTGCAACGACAGTGAGAGGCCGTCTAGGCTCTGCGTGCGGCCCCGGGAGGGGTGCCTCAAAAGTCTATCATCACATGAAACCCGCCTCCTCCGCCTTTTCGGGAATGCTCTCAGGTCGGGAGATGCTGGTTCTCAATGCCCGCATCGTCGAGCAGATCGCCGACCTCATGCATGACACCGCGTTTTTTATCAAGGATAGCTCGGGACGCTACGTGGTGGTGAATCAGTCGCTCGTCGAGCGGCACGGGCTCAAAGACAAAGCGCAGATGATAGGGCGGCGTCCCTGTGAGATCTGTCCGGGCGATTACGGGCTCATTCCTACCGAGCAGGATGCCCAGGTGCTGCGAACCGGACGTCCCATCATCGAGCGGCTCGAGCTGTTCTGGCGCAGGCCGCACCTGCCGGTTTGGGGGTTGACGAGTAAACTCCCGATCCGCGACGAGAGCGGCAGTATCACCGGTCTCATCGGCATCTCGAAGGACCTCGCTTCACCGATACACCCCGACGAGATTCCGTCCGGGCTCGCCCGCGCCCTGCGCCATCTCGAGACCGCTTACGATAGCCCGGTCAGTCCCTCCGCCCTCGCTGGGATGGCCGGGATGTCTCCGGTGCGTTTTGCCCGGGCGATCAAGCGCATCTACGAGATTACCCCGATGCAAATGATCACGAAGACCCGCATCACTGCGGGCTGCCGTCTTCTGCGCGAGACCGATGCCTCCATTGCGCAGATCGCGCTCGACTGCGGTTTCGCCGACCACAGCGCCTTTACCCGGGCCTTCCGGGCGATGATCGGCATCACCCCGACCCGGTTTCGTGGCAGCGCGAGGCGGTGAAGGGTGCCCTTCATCGGACACCTGGCTTGCTCTCCCTCTTCAACAAAAAGTTGACTTCCCCCTCAAACAGCGTCGCTATTCCGCTTTCTCCCTTTTCTATGATCGCAGAGTCCATTGCCACGCAGTTTGATGTCCCCGGCCGCCTTGTCGCGCTGCAACCGATCGGTTCCGGCAATGTCAATGATACTTACCGCGTCATTTTGCGGACGACTTTCTCAGAGGAGCAATACATCCTGCAGCGCATCAATCAGGCGGTCTTTAAAGATCCGGCTGCAGTGATGGCGAACATGAAGGCGGTCACTGACCACGCGCACCGGCGCATCGAGGAAGAGGCGGACCAGGCCGACCGCATCTGGCAGCTGCCGCGGGTCATTCCGGCCAAAGACGGGTCCGACTTCGTCGTGGATCCGAAGGGGGGATACTGGCGGGCGCTCTCCATGATCGCGAGCACGACGAACTACGAAAAAGTCACGATCCCCGAGCACGCGGCCGAGGCGGGGCGGGTTCTCGGGCATTTCCAGCGCATCATCTCGGACTTTCCCATCGACGGGCTCGCGGACACCCTCCCGGGATTTCACATCGCGCCCATGTATCTCGAGGGCTATGACCGCACGCTCGAAAGCGCTGAGGCCGGGGCCCGGCTCGCTGCCGTTTCGGAGGCCCGGCGTCTCCATCAGTTCGTTGAAAAACGGCGGGATTTTGTCGGCGTGCTGGAATCAGCCCGCGAGCGGGGCGAGATCCATCTGCGGCCTATCCACGGGGATCCGAAGATCACGAACGTGATGATAGACAACTTCACCGGCAAGGGCACCTCCATCGTCGACCTCGATACGGTGAAGCCCGGCCTCATTCACTATGACATCGGCGATGCGGTGCGGAGCGGTTGTAACCCGGCAGGGGAGGAGACGAGCGACCTCAGCGAGGTCTTCCTTGATCTCGATCTTTTCGGAGCGCTCGTGCGGGGTTATCTCACCGAGGCGAAGGGATTCCTGACGGAGGCGGACAAGCACTACCTCTACGACTCGATTCGCCTCATCGCCTTTGAGCTGGGGCTGCGCTTCTTTGCCGATTACCTAGCGGGGGACGTCTACTTCAAGGTCAGCCACGAAGGTCAGAATCTCAACCGGGCGCGGGTCCAGTTCGCGCTATGCGAGAGCATCGAAGCCCGCGAGGGTAAAATGCGTGCCATTCTGGAGAAGCATTGCTGAGATCCGGCTCTCCTGAATCCTAACAGAAATATTCGCGGTTCTACTTCAGGCCGTAATAATAGCCAAGCAAGCTGGCAAGGGTGATCACGGAAAAGGCGGCCCTCACCGAGGCCACACGTAATCTTTGGCGCCCCTAGAGCCGGTCTTTCCCCGCTATAGCCGTTCGGGCGGCGCGGACGGGGAAGGTCGTAAAGGTGCGTGGGTCGTGGTAGCGGATCGTGATAAGTTTCCCCTCGACAAGGACAAAGGTGACCGGTCCCATCTGCGTGGCGTCGTCCTCCGTCGCCGAGGGCAGCTGCACGGTCATGAAGACCCCCCCGGCCTCTTCGTAGAGTCGGCTCGAGATCTCGATCTCCTCCATGTCTTCTCTGGTCGGAAGCTCGATCCCGAGGAGCTTTTCCATCGCGATTTCATCCTCCCGCGAAGGAGAGTGGAGATCGACCCAGATACTGTCCTCTGCACTCTCCGTCTCGAGAAGTTTGCCGGCGCGGAGATGGTAGAGTTTTGTCACGATGGGATAAAAGAGGAATGTCAGTCAATGGCTCCGGCTTCTTCGTTCGCCTGCATCGCGACATAGATGAGCAGGGCCGCGCCCATGACGAGCCGATACCAGGCAAAGCCGTTGAAGGTGTGGCTTTGCACAAAGTGGATGAGCCATTTCACGACAATGAAGGCCGAGATCGCCGAGACGACGGTGCCGAGGGCGACCATGGCCCAGTCCTCGTTGCCCGAATGTCCTTCCTGAACGGAGGAAAAAATCTGGAACGCGCCGGCCGCCATTAGGGTCGGGACTCCGAGGAGGAAGGAGAACTCGGTCGCGGCCGGTCGGGCCGCGCCGAGGGCCATGGCAATGAGAATGCTCGCGCCCGAACGCGAGGTCCCGGGGAAGACCGCCGCGAGGATTTGCGCGAGACCGACGGCGACGGCGATTCGCCAGCTCACGGCTGGTTTTCCCGGGTGGTCTTTGCGCCAGAACTCAACTGCGAAAATGACAAAGGCTCCGATGAAGGTGGCCCAGGCGACAGGAGCGACCGTCTCGGGGAGGCCGATCGAGAGCTTTTTGATGATGATTCCTCCCACGGAGGTGACAAAAAAAGCGAGGGCCAGTTTGCCGAGGTAGTCCTGCGTCTCACCTTCCCGCAGGGTCGAGGCGAGATGCTTGATACGCTCGGCGAAGACCGCGACGACGGCGAGAACGGCACCACTCTGGATGACAATGGCGAAGAGATCGGACTGGCGATGAACCCAGCCGAGATTCTGCGGAATGAGGAGATGGCCCGTCGACGAAATGGGGAGGAATTCGGTGATTCCCTCGATAAGACCCAAAACCACGACAGAAATCCAAACTGGTAGACTTTCCATATTTTTAAATAATAATTAGTATCTCCAGAAGGGTAAATCAACCCTTTTACGCCCCTTCAGCCACAGAAGGCGACTTTGTCACTTCTCCGGCATCGGCCAGGCGAGGTGGCGATGGAGGAAGTCGTAGGTCCCGACCCCGTTGATGGCGTGCGGTCCGACAAACCATTCGATCTCGCAGCGGTCGGCGAGCCCAAGACGGGCGGCATAGAGGTTCCGCACCTTGGCGAACTCGAAGGCGACCTGCTCGTCGGGTCCGACTCCGTCGAAGTGCCCGCGCTCGACCATAAAGGGGCGCGGACAGATCAGGGCGGCCATCTCGGCGTAGTTGAAGGTGCCGCCGAGGTTCCATTCGAAGATCTCATACTCGCCCTTGTTCGCGTAGCTGTAGCGCAGCGAGGCCTCGTCGGTGGCGGCATTTTTCCAGACCCATTCGTTGAAGTCGGCCGAGCAGATCGAGAGGCAGTAGCGGTCCACGAGTGGAGGGATCCGCATGGCCGACTTGCCCCCGTAGCTGAGTCCGTAAAAGGCGATCTTGTCAGGATCGACGAAGGGCTGTGACGCGAGCCAGTCAGCGATCTGGCGATGCTGCGGCACGATGATGGAAAAGAGCGTCTTCCCGATGGACTGGGCCTTGAACTGCTGCATGCGGAAGAGATCAAAATACTTGTAGCCGTTCTGCGGCGCGAAGGTGATGAAGCCCCGCTCGGCGAGTCGCGTTGCGTAGGCCTTGTAGGCATCGTATTTGGCCTCGCCGATAAGATCCTGCGGGGTGCCCTCGAGCCCGTGCTGGCAGACGACGACGGGACGCCTTTCACCCGAGGAAAGGTCGAGCTCTTTTGGCAGTGTCAGGATTCCGTAGGCGATGACCTTTTCGCCTCCGCTCTCCATTACATCCATGACGACCTCGTATGACAGGGTCTTGTCACCGACCTGATAGGGTCTCGTGCGGACGTTCGGAGGCAACAGGGGAAGCTCGAAATCGCCGATCACTTCGGTGCGGAACTTTTCGCGATAGGGCTCGATCGTTGTTTTGAAGTTCTCCAGCGAGTCCGTCTTGAGGTCGGCGAAGTAGCGGGCCCGGTCGGCGGCGGCGTCGATGAGGGCGAGGCGGTTGTGACGAACGAGTTCGTTGGTGCGCTCTTTGCGAGAGATCTTCATCAATTTCTCGGATCCGGTGCGTTCCGCCACGGGGAGATCTCCCAGCAGGTGCGAGAGCGCATCATTCGAGACGGGGTGGTTGGCGCGGACCAGTGTCGTTCTCGCGTTGGGTGCCATGGTCGCGACTCTTTCCAATTCAGCCGACACCTCGTCGTCGGTCGGAAGGGGCAGCAGGGCGGGTTTTCCGGGGATCTCGCCGTGCTTTGCGTGACCGGTTTCGAGCTCCTTCGTGGCGCGATAGCCGTAGGCAGGTGCTGTGCCCTGCTCGATTACGAGAGGGCGAGGGGCGACAAGGGCCGCCAATTCGGCATCACCAAAGCGGCGCAGCAGGCCGAAAATGTTGCGATCAGCGGGCTCGCGCCAGAGTGCTTCGCGCGGACCGAACGCACCGCTGACGAGGACTCGGCCAATGCGCTCATCGAGGGCGGCCGCGAAGAGGACGAGTCGCCCGCCATCGCCATGTCCGACCGCAAAAAGCGGGCGCTTGGATTCAGCCTGATCCGAGTGCAGGCAGTCGACCGCCGATTGGATTTTCAACACCTCGTAGCCCGTCATTGTGCGACCGAGAATAAAGGCTGAGCGCTGAATCCACTCGCGTTGGCTCAGTTTCGATTCGTTCTGTGAGCGTGGGACGAGCCGCAGCACCAGAACACGGCACCCACTCGCGGCGAGGGTGACGGCCGCGGGGGGCATCGCAAAAAGGTAGTCTGCCTCGGGGACATAGATCACGTCAGCGCGGATCTCTCCTTCGGGCAGCACGATCTCGCCATCGCCCTGGACTTGGCCGAAGGATTTCCAACGCACCCCGTGCACTCTGGTGCTCCCTTCCTCTTTTTCCCCGTTCGGACGGGCGGACACGTATTCGAATCGATTGCCGGTCCCGGAATCGTCATTGTATCGCGTCTCACGGTCAATGCCGAGCATACGGGCGAGTTCGTCGCGCGAGGATTGGTCTCCACTCTTCCAGCGAGCTTCCCGTTCCGTCTTCGCCCGGACGATTTCCGCATCGAGAAAACGGTCATTCGCTTCGTGCAGGAGCCGTGAAAAATCGCCAGTCTCGGTGAGCGCGCTCGTGCCCGGCAGAGGTTCGCTCGTGGTCGCGGCAGTGAGGCCTGGCCATTTCGGAGCCTCCTCTGCCCGGAGGCTTATGGCAGCGGTAAAAAGGACGAGAAGAAAAGACGCGGGACGAGACATGCGTTGGAGTTCACCAGATCTCGCGTCTTTTGTCAGCCCTCGAAAAGGCGCATTGGCGTCGGTTTTCTCTTTCCGTCGCCGGTGAACTTCGTGACGCCGGACCCGCGCAGGCAATCACATGCCGAGACCGTAGCGAAGGAGCGCCTCGGATTCGACCGATACCGTCGGCGAGGTGCTGCCGAGGACGACGGCGATGACGGTCCTGCCGTTCGCCGTGGCCGACGAGACGAGGCAGCGGCCGGCCGCATTCGTGAAGCCCGTCTTGAGCCCGGTGCAGTAGGGGAAATGCTTCAGCACCTGATTGGTGTTGTTGAGCGTCCGGGTCGTCCCGTTGGCAAGACGGAAGGAATAAACCTTTGTCCTGACCGCCTCACGCACATGAGGGTTGCGCAGAGAGGCCATCCCAAGCTTCGCGAGATCGCGTGCGGTCGAGTATTGGCCGGGAGGCGAGGGAAGTCCGTTCGAATTGGTGAAGTAGGAGTTGTTCATCCCGAGTTGCCGGGCGCGCTGGTTCATCGCCGCGACAAAGGCCGCCTCGCTGCCGGAGTGGTCGCGGGCAAGGGTGCGGGCAACGTCGTTGCAACTGCGGATCAGAACCGCCTTGAAGAGTTCGTGCTTGGTGTAGACTTCACCGGTCTTCAGGCCCAGCACGGTGGGTTCCGCCCAGGTGTCCGACTCGGCCACCGTGATCGGCTTGCCGAGGTCGCCGGACTCGGCCACGAGGATGCCGAGGAGAAGCTTCTGGGTGCTCGCCGTGGGAAGTCGGGTGTCGGCGTTTTTCTCGAAAAGGACACGACCGAAACCATCCACAAGGATGGCCGCTTTTGCGGTGAGGTTTGGTCGGCCGCTTGCGGCCGGTTCGATTGGTGCCTGCTGGTAATTGGCGGAGGACTGCCCGGGCTCTACCGCAATCTGAAGAGACTGTTGCCCCGCTACGTCCTGATCGCCAACCGGTTCGGGGTAACCGAAGCTACCCGGAGGAGCAGGCGTCGTCGTCGTGACAGAGGCCTGCTCTGTCGAACGACAACCCGAGAGCGAAAAGACCAAACCCAGCAGAGCCGCGCCTGCGAAGGTCGTGAACGGGTTGGAAAAGAGTGAAAATCGGGATACCGGCGTCATGGTCGAGCAATGTTAAGGCACATTCGCCTTATTTCATCTGTGAGTTTCCCTCTTTTAAGACACTGCAACGAGGGCGATATGACGGAGATAACAAAATAGCCGCCGGACAAAATCCGACAACCGGAGTGGTGCCGGGATCCACGGAAACTTTGAAAAAATGCTTCATATAAAAATGAATAAAATTCCGATTTTCACTTGCACAGGTTAAAAAACAATTAATGTTCTCTGGAACAGTGTTCATAATGAAGTTAACCGCCCGCCAACAAGAAGTCCTCGACTATTTGCAGTCAGAGCATCGCCGTTCCGGAATCATGCCTTCCACGCGTGAGATTCAGGAATTTTTTGGATTCGCCAGCCAGACCGCGGCAGTGAGCCACCTGCGCGCTCTCGAGCGCAAGGGGGCGATCACACGTCGCGAAGGCGACGACGATCGCCGCCGTGCCCGCTGTCTCGTTTTCGCCGATGCCGCTGACCGCGAGCCTATTGTGGATGTCCCCGTCTACGGTGCCATTCCTGCCGGTTACAGTGACGACACCACTCCTGTCGCTGATGGCACCCTCTCTGTCGATGTGAAGTCCATGGGATTGAACGAAAGAGCCAAGGCTTACGCCCTCAAGGTGCGAGGCGAGTCGATGATCGACGCCCATATCATGGACGGTGATCACGTGGTTCTCGAGTACCGTGAACCTCGTGATCAGGACATCGTCGCCGCTCTCATCGATGGTGAAACGACCTTGAAGCGATACATCGTGAACGGTCGTAAGCCATACCTGAAGGCCGAGAATCCCAATTACCCGGACCTCATCCCCGCGCAGGAGTTGCTCGTTCAAGGGGTCATGGTCGGTCTCGTCCGCGGCGCCACGCGCCGCTGGTGAAGAACGGATACAGGTCGGACGTGAAATTTTGGAGCGAGGGAATCAGGGTAATTTGCCCTGGTTCCCCGAGCCTCCGTTAAACCATTTTTGGATTGAGGAGATCGGCACGCCTGACTTGATCACCATCTGTAGATGACCGGGGGATTCTCCCGCTTTCTCGTAGTAGATCGAGTTGGTTGCCGTGGCTAGACCGATGAGTTCTCCGGCAGCGTTAAAGATCCCGCCTCCGCTGGAACCTTTTGCAAAATCGGCTGTGATCTGGAGCCGCGGGACTTTGCCCTGCTGCGTCAGATACTTCCGCGAAAGGTAGCCTTTCGTGAAACTGTGGTAGAAGCCGTCGGGGTGGGAGATTACGAACACTTCGTCACCTGTCTCGATAGTCTCACGCATGGAGACATGGGTTAGATCGACCGCATCGCGCAACCGGATCAGGGCGATGTCGTCGACTTTGGAGGCGGCGATAACCTCGTCGATCGCAAATACTCTGCCGTCGGTGGTCATGGCTCCGAAAACGATGGCTTTGCCGGTATCGAGAACATGGTAGTTTGTCAGGGCAAGTCCGTCGGGGCTGACGAGGACTCCACCAGCGAGATTTGCGTGATACTTTTCGCACTTCCCGCACAGGTAGAGATGGCCGAGTATGAGAGTGGCTTGACGGGCGCGGTTGAAGCTTGTCGCTTTTGGGGGCGGGGCTGTTTCGGTTGATTCAAGAGGGGACGCCGCAGGTGTGGGTGCAGGTGCCGGTGCAGGCAGGGTAACCGGGCCCGTATTTTCCCGGTGGAGTTGCTTCAGGGTCGCTGATCCGGTCGGGATGCCGCCCGCCTCGAAGAGGGTGCCGAGACGCGTTTCAAAGTCCGCTTTGATCCGGGCATCGTCGCTGAAGTCGTCACTCGCGACCCCGCTGAGGGAGGCAAGTCCACTCAGTACGGCGAACGCAAAGCAGCGGAGCTTCGATTTATTTGCTGATGATACGTGCATTGGGAAGGGCCTTCCGTAGCTCTTTCGCGCCCGCTTCAGTGATTTTTGACTGCCAGAGGTAGACGGAGTCGAGCGAAGTGAGCGATTTGAGGTGGTTCAACCCGGCATCGGTTACGGCGGTGCCGTGGAGGTTAAGGTAACGCAATTCCTTGAGCCCCTTGAGGTTCTTGAGCCCCTCGTCTCCGATGGCGGTATTACCGAGATCGAGCCGAACGAGTCGCGGGGTCTCAGCGAGGATGCCGAGGGCGGCGTCGGTAGCGGAGCTGCGCGAGAGATCGAGATGGGCGATGTTCGCGGCGACCGAGCCGACAGAGAGGATCGCTTCGTCTTTCGCGTCCGCTCCGGCGAGACGGAAGTCAACCGAGAGCAGAGGGCTGGTCTGGGCTAAGGGCAGGGCGCGCCCCCCTGCCGCGGTGACGGACTCGAGGGTCTTTTGATCGGGCAGGGTGAGACCTTCGGCGAGTCGAGTGTAAACCTTCTGGGTCTCGGAGACGATCATCGCAGGTGACGCAGCGGGGGCGGCTTCGGGTTTCGTCTCTTCGGCTTTGCCATCGACATTCCCCACCCATCCGCCAAAGTCAGCCCCTTCGTCTATCCAGCGTTTGAAGAGGTCGAGTTCAGCGGGGGTAAGCGGGTCTGCTTTGCCCTGAGGAGGCATGAAATCGTCGTCGTCCGGTGGCAGGGTGACCCGCGCGTAAAGCTCGCTCTTCGCGGAGTCGCCCGGCTTGAGGATTTCCCCGTTTTCACTGCCCGCGGTGAAGGCCCACGCGCCGTCCATGCGGAGCCCGGCTTTAGGTTTCACGAGCTTGCCGTTTTTGTCTTCGTAGGGCGCGCGGTGGCATTCCACGCATTTCTTTTCGAGAAAGGGAAGCACCTCGGACTCGAATTTAACCGGTGCCGCGCGGAGGGCCGCGGGGAGGCTCAGGAGAGCGGCGGTGATCGGCACCAGAGCTGTGGGGGGCAGGGAAAAGCGCATGGGGTGAGGATGGCGAGTTCTGCGCCGTTCCGCAATCACAAATCGCGGGTCGACGGAATGCAAGTTTACGTAGCGAGTGCGCCGGTCTCACTCGCAACACGGGCGGCGAAGGCCCTGCGCAGTAGGGGAAGATCTGACGATACCGGCAGAGCGCGGCCGTCGATCGCGGCGACAGGCTGGATCTCGCGCAGGCTCGAGGTGAGAATTGCGGCTTCCGCTCCGGGGAGGGTGATTAGGGGGATTTCGCGCTCTTTCACCGGAAGTCCCAATTCCTCGAAGAGCTCCAGCAAGAGAGCCCGCGTGACACCGGGGAGACATCCCGAAGTGAGGGGTGGAGTAAGCCAGGTGCCGTTTCGGTAAATAAATACATTCGACCAGGTGCCTTCGCAGAGTTCGTCCCGGGTATTGCCAAAAAGTGCCTCGTCTGCCCCGGCTTCCCGCGCGAGTCGCATCGCGACGACGTTTTCCCCGTAGTTGATCGTCTTCAGTCCGGCGAGGGCGCTTCGTTCATTTCGGGCAAAAGGGATCGTGATGACGCGGGACTTGTCCGGATAGTCAGGGGGCAGGCCGGCCTCCAAGAACCACGAGGAACCTCCCGCGGCCGGTGCCGTGAGGGTCAGGCGGACTCGTGCTCTCGCGAGCGCCGCGACCTGATTGACCGTCAGCAGGGTCTCTATCGCCGCGATGAGATCGGCTTCGGGCGGACAATCGAGATCGAGCGCATCCGCTGCGCGACGCAGCCTCCCGAGATGAGCGGCGGCGAGAAAAGGGCGCCCGTGATAGGCAGCGATCGTTTCGAAGGCGCCTTGTCCCCGCGCGAGAGCTCCATCGCCTAAGGAAACAACCTCCGCCCCGGCTTCGCGAAGAACACCGTTGTGGATGAGATAAGGGGAAAAATCGGCGGGTTCGCTGTGCATGGCGGGACTTTACAAACCTGTCCGGATGCCGTTGCCTTTGCAACTTTTGAATGAGCGGTCGCCCGGCGGCCCGAAATTAATGATCGCCGCGATCTGCACCACCCTCTTTTTTGCCTTCTCCGCCGTGACGGGGCAGCGTGTCGCGATGCGGCTCGGCGGTGCCTGGGGGAATCTGATGCGCCTGCTCATTGCCGCGATCATCCTCGGGTTGCTCGTCCTCGTCTTGACGCCCGACGCGATCCGCTGGCCGTCTTTCCAGTGGTTTTTCCTCAGCGGGGTCATCGGATTCGGGATCGGTGACGTCGCCCTTTTCACTGCCTACGAGCGGATCGGCTCGAGGCTCACGATTCTGCTGAATCTCTGTCTCGCGCCGCTCTTCGCGATGATGATGGAGTGGCTCTGGTTGGGAAACGGACTCGGGGTGCGGGTTATCCTCTGCGCTATCCTGGTTCTTGTCGGCGTCGCCATGGCGATCCGTCCGGGGGCGAAATCGAGGCAAAAGGTCCTGCGCGGACGTTACTGGGTCGGCATCGTCGCCGCCGTCATCGCCGGATTCGGGCAGGGTACCGGAGCTGTCATCAGCCGCAAGGCCGAAGCCGTCGCGCTGGATCTGGGAGTGCACGGGTCGGGAATCACGGCCGCCTTTCAGCGAGTCGTCGCCGGCCTGCTTTTCTCCGCCGTAGCGGTGCTGTTGATCCGACTTTTCGGGTCGCGGAAAGACTGGGAGAGGTGGCGTTCTCCTCTCGATCGCAGCATTGCCCCCTGGCTCCTCGGCGCGGCGATTTTTGGTCCGGTCATCGGAGTGAGCTTTTTCCAGCTAGCCCTCCAGAGCCTCGAGAGCGGAATCGTCCTCGCCGTCGTCGCCCTGACGCCCATCGTCATGATGCCGCTGGCGATGATTACCGAAGGTGATCATCCGAGTCGGCTTTCCATTTTCGGTGCGCTGGTTGCTGTTGCTGGGGTAGTCTTGCTAAATCTCTGGGCTAGGTAAACATCTAAAAATTAGGGAATAACGGCGATTCTGGGAATTTTTTTTCACCAACAGACAAATAGCCTGTCCCTATCCGGTCGTGTCCTTATCCGGTCAGCTGTCCCGTGTCCATATCCAGTCCCGATTGCTCTCTGCTTCTTCATCCTCATCCTTGATCTCATCCTTAAGCGGTTATACGATGCGGTGCGGAAGAAATCGCCAGTGAGGTTTCTTCGGGGGGACGGCTGCTAGGGTGGCTCGATTTAGATAAAAACCTCGTGCTTTCCATTGATCACCAAACCACAGAGTTCACCATCAAAGGTGTTCCGTGCGACCCGCCGAAAGGGCGTGCGCGCGCTGATGGTTCTTGTTTTCGCGTCGATCACAGCGTTCACCCGGGCCGAAGAGGCGGAAAAGGCCCCTGAAATTCCTCCTGCTTCCGAGGAAACCGAAATAAAGGTCGAATCACTCACGCTCGGCTCTACTCCCATGACCGCCCTGCCTGACTGGACCGTGAAAAATTTCAGGATTCCCGCTCCGCGCAGCCGCATCGTCTCCGCCGACGGAGTCATCCTCGCGCAGAACCGGGTCGGGAAGCGACTGGTCCTGTCCCTCGCGAGCTTGGCTGACTCAACCGATGCGGCGGTGTCACTGGTCAACGGACTCCGGAACCGCTTTGACGAGAAAGTCCCTCTTCTCACGATCACCGAAGAGGAGGTAAAAAAACACTACGCGCATCGCCCCTGGCTCCCGCTGGCGATTTCCCCGACGCTCCCGGACGAGGCTCTTGCGATTCTCGGCGACTCCCCGCCCGAGGGGATCTCGATCGAGTCAGTCTACGTGCGGGAGTATCCCGAAGGCGAACTCACCGCCCATCTCGTCGGCTACATCGGCGTGGCCCTGCCTGACCAGCACGGGCCGGTCGGCCGCATCGAGTATGCCTTCCCCCCGACCGAAGGACGGGCGGGGATGGAGACGACTCTCGACGCGCAGATTCGCGGAACCGAGGGCGAAGTGCTGCGGCTTTACGATCCATCCGGAAATCTGAAACACCAGGAAGTCGTGTCCGAGGCGAAGGCGGGAAAAACCCTCGTCCTCTCCATCAATCTCGGGATGCAGCGGCTCGCGAGGGAGCAGCTCGAGCGCAGCGGCCGCCCCGGTGCCTTCGTCGCGGTCGATGCGGACACGGGGGACATCCTCGCCTTGGTCTCGCACCCGACCTTTGATCCGAATCTCTTTGAGGGAGGAATCACCACGGAAAAGTTTGCGGCTCTCTCCGAGGGGAAAGACGCGCCTCTCTTTGATCGTGCTGTCACCGGTGCCTACCCTCCGGGCTCTACCTTCAAGCCGTTCGTCGCCCTCGCGGGGATGGACGCGGGGCAAATCATCGGGACCGAAACGCTCTTCCCAGGGCCTCCCGGACTCATAGTCGAGGGGCGTTATTTTAAGAACTGGAGCGACAGTTCCTATGGTCCCATGGATGTGCGCTACGCGCTGGTGACCTCGTGCAACACGTGGTTCTACCAAGCGGCGCTGAATACGGGGGCGGCTCCGATCTCGGATGTGTGCGCCCGCTTCGGGCTCGGCATCGCCCCGGCCCTGCCGTTGCCCTCGGTCTCGCCGGGCAATATTCCCAAACCGGAGGGTTACGGAGATCCGCGCAGCCTCGCGAATTTTGCGATCGGTCAGGGACAAGTCCTCGCCTCGCCGGTGCAGATGGCCTTTGCGATGGCGGCGCTCGCGAACGGGGAGCATGTCCCGCAGCCGCGGCTCATTCGCGAGACGCTCGATCCGAAAATAGGGACTCTCATTTTGCGCAATCAACCCCGCAAGGCGTCGCGTTTGAATCTCCGTCCCGGGGACATCGATCTCATCCGCGACGGAATGTGGGGCGTCGTCAACTATTCGGGTGGGACGGCCGGCAGCGCCGCGATGCGGAAGCCCGTCGTCTACGGCAAGACCGGTACCTCGCAGTGGTCGGTGGGCGGGCAGATGCGTTCGCTCGCCTGGTTCACCGGCTGGGTCGATGCGGAGAATCCGCGGATCGCCTTTGCCGTGGTGACGCAGGGGAGAGGTAGTGAGACACTCAGCGGAGGTCGTAGTGCCGCGCCAATCGCCTCGGGGGTCTTGCGGAAAGTGTATGCTGATCCCGAATCCTATGCGGTCGCTCTGCCCGAGGGGCCATCCCGGGCGCTTCCGGTTATCATTGCTGCTACCGTTTTGCCGCCGGTAGAGGAAGTGCCTCTCGAGTTGCATCCTAGACGTCGCGGGCTGATGCGATTTTTCTTCGGTGGTGGGCAGCGCGATTTTTAAAATGGAGGAGAAACCGACAGATCCAGCGCTTTCTAGAGTGGAGGACGCAAATAGTATCCTTATCGATGGTCCCTTGACTGCCGACGAGGGCGCGGTTCCGAAAAGGCGTCCGCTCTGGCAGCGGGCTTTGATCCTCTTTCTGAAAGTCACTCTTCTGACACCGCTCTATCTTGTCATCGCTCTCGCGGCCTACGGTGGCGGGGTGGGGTGGCATTACTTCGAAGCGAGCGCGAATATCGATCTCACCGCAGTGGAGCGACTCGAAGTTGGAGCGCTCGTCCGCGATGTGCACGGGCGTGAAATTGGTCGCGCAGGCACGATTAGTCGGCTCCTCATTACACGGGAAGACATCCCGCTCCATTTTGTCGATGCGCTCATCGCGGCGGAGGATCAGCGCTTTTACCTCCATCCCGGCTTTGATCCGGTAGGGTCAATCCGTGCGGCATGGGTGAATTACCGCGCTGATGCGATTCGGGAAGGAGCCAGCACCCTTACCCAGCAACTCGCCCGCGATGTCTACAAGCTTGAGGGAAAGGACGCCGAACGCAAGCTCTCCGAGATCGCCGCCGCCGTGCGGATCGAGCAGCGCTATACGAAGGACGAGATTTTCGTCCATTACCTGAACCGCATCTACTTCGGGAGCGGATTCTACGGACTCGGTTCCGCCGCTCGTGGATACTTCGGCAAAACCCCGCAGCAACTCACCGTCGACGAGGCAGCCTTGCTCTGCGGACTCATTCCTTCGCCGAGCCGATATTCTCCGCTCGTAAGCGGGAAGCTCGCTCTTGAGAATCGTAACCAGACTCTGCACAGGATGCACCAGATCGGAAAGCTGACCGACGCGCAGTTCGCTTCTTTACTTGCCAATGAAACCGTTGTCGTAAGATCGCGCGAGCATCTCATCAACCGCGGACAGGTGAATTACCTTCTCGCCCGCGTCGAGCGTGAACTGCGTGCTTCACTGGCAACGCGCCCGGTTCCGATCAAGTCACTTGACGGTCTTGTCGTCGAGACCTCCATCGATCTCGAGATGCAGCAAAAGGCGGCAAGGGTGATAGATCGACATCTCGAAGAGATAGGCAAAAAAGCAGCTTCGGCGGGCGCCTTGACCGACGATCTGGAGGCTGCTTTTGTGTTGATGGAAAACCGCACCGGTCAAATCATGGTTTCGGTAGGGAGCCGCGATTTCCACAAAAGCGAATACGATCGTGCCATCGAAATGACGAGGCCTCCGGGATCGGCCATTTTCCCCTTCGTCTATGCTGCCGCGTATGAGAAAGGCGCTTACAAGCCCGATTCACCCGTTTTTGATGCACCTTTCGACAACCGCGAGATGGGTCTCGGGAGCATCGGCGGCGTCCTCGGCGAGTGGAGCACGGAGAATCCCGGAAACCGCTGGGAGGGGCGTATCCCCGCCTCGGAGGCTCTGCGTTTTTCAAAGAATGCGCCTACAGCCAGGCTTGGCCTGCAGGTCGGACTCGGTCCCCTGCGGGAACTTATGGTGGCCGCCGGGATACAATCCGCTCTCGATGAGGCGCCCGGCAGTATACTGGGCAGTAGCGAAGTGAATCTTACTGAGATCACCCTCGCCTACACCGTTTTCCCCAATGGAGGCACCCGCGCCCCGCTCCCCGGGATGATACGCGAAGTCCGCGACGCCTCGGGCAAACTCATCTCGCCGCCGCTCGAACTCATGCCCGAAACGGCGATGAGCGCGTCCAGTGCCAGCGCTATCTCGGAGAGCCTCACAAACGCAGACGCGGGCGAAAAAAATTCCGGCAAATCCGGAACGACACCTGCCTTCACTGATGCCTGGTATTTCGGATTCGACGAGGATTACACCTGGGGAACGTGGATCGGGCGCGACAGTTTTACTCCGCTCTTCCCGCTCGCCTTTGCGGGCACTCTTGCGAAGCCGCTCGCTGCTGAGATCGTGGCAGAGCGAGCCCCCGTCGCCCCGGTCGTTCCTGTCGCCGCCTCGGAAAAGCCATGAGAATTTTCACCTTTTTCTCTTCTCTCCTTCTCATCGCCATCGGCGGCATGGGGTATTATGGCTGGGGGATGGGGGGTGAAGGTCCGCAGACGCTCGTCTCGGCGATCCCGGGCGGATTTGGCGCGATGATTCTCTTCGGGGGGATTGTGGCGATGCTCTTGCGACGTACCGGTCTACAGATCGCCTTCCTCGCGGCTATCGCCGGCGCCTTTTCCGGGCTCGGTCGCCTTACCCCCGCTTACCTGAGTGACTCACTCGACTGGAAAAGCCAACCGACAAATCTCATCGTTGCGATGAGCTCGATTTGCCTCCTCTATCTCCTTGCCTCTGCCGCAGCTCCGATTCTCCCGAAGCGGTCGCGGAAAGAGCCTGCGGTGGTCGGGAGCAAGGAGGTTACCCCGGAATCCACGCCATGTTAAAAATCGGACTACTCGGTGCCGGCTGGTTCGGCCGCGAAGCACACTTGCGGAACCTTCAGAAACTCGAAGGTGTCCTCGTCAGCGCCGTGAGCAGTCGCAGTCCAGCAAGCCTCGCCGCCTCGCGCGAGATCATCGGGCCGGATCTAAAGACCTTTTCCGACTGGCGCGAGGTTCTCGCCCTCGATGAACTCGATGCGGTCATCGTCGCCCTGACAAACGACCAGCACCACGAGGCCGCCACCGCTGCTCTTCGCGCGGGCAAGCACGTCCTCTGCGAAAAGCCGCTGGGTCTCACGATCGCCCAGTGTGACGAGATCATCGCGGCTGCAGGGGACTCGGGGAAGACTCTCCAAATCGGGCACGAGATGCGTTTCCAGCGGCTCTACCGCCACATGAAAGAGATGATCGATCTCGGAGCGATCGGTGAGCTACAACTGATGTGGTGTCGAGAGTTCCGCGGACCGATGCGACCGGGATGGCGCTCGAGCGAGGCGCTAACCGGCGGAACGATTCTCGAAAAAAATGTCCATCACCTCGACCTATTCAACTGGATGATGGACTGTCCGCCCGCGCGTGTCTCAGCCCATGGCGGGACCAACGTCCTGCGCGACGGCGAGATCCTCGACAATGCCCAGATCCTCATCGAGTACGAAGGTGGTCGACGCGCCTCCCTCGAGCTTTGCCTTTTTGCCCCCCACGGAGGGGATTGTGAGATCGGCGCTTGCGGAGATCTCGGGCGCATCGACACCAAAAATCAGGCTCTCGAACTTGTTCATCATCGCTTCGACGTGCCCGACCGGCAGGTCATGCAAATCGCCGACGAGGGCGATGCGGCGAATTTTGTCGATAGTTCCGGTCGCGTGGATCGCGGAATCAAGCCCGAGCTCGAGCATTTTGTCGAATGCATCCGGCACGATCGCACACCGCTGAATGACGGTCCCGCCGCCCGCCTTGCCGTGGCCGTCTGTCTCGCTGCGCAGGAGTCCATCCGTCGTCGCGAGTCAGTGACGATGGCCGAGATTCTCGGGGCGTGATACGAAAGGCGCAGGGTAGGGATTCGGAGGATTCGTGTGCGTCGTCCCATGTCTGATGAAACGAGTGCGACAGGAATGTCGCACCTCCTTGGTTCCTTCATCGTGTATCCAAGGAGGGGCGACATTCCTGTCTCCCTATCGTGTGCGTTGTCACCAGCCCGATGAAAAGGCCCGACACGAAAAAAGCGGCACCCCGTGAGGAGCGCCGCTTTCCGAAAAGTTTATCCGATCAGGACATCTTAGTAACGACGATCGCGTCCGCCGCGGTCGCCACGGTCGCCACCGCGGTCACGATCGCCACCGCGACCGCCACCACCGCCGCCG
>JANQVJ010000056.1:122961-134113 GCA_030730365.1 Verrucomicrobiales bacterium | reverse complement strand
GCCACCGCTGCGCTCTTCGCGAGGCTGGGCTTCGTTGACTTTGATATTGCGTCCGTCAACGTTCTGGCCGTCGAGAGTTTTGATCGCAGCGTCCATCGCTCCCTTTGAGTCCATCGTCACGAAGGCGAAACCACGGGGGCGTCCGCTCTCACGATCGGTGGGAAGGTGCACGTCCGTAACGGTACCGTGCTCGGAGAAAAGGGATTCGAGATCCTGCTTAGTCGTGTCGAACGACAGATTGCCAACATACATTTTCATAATCATTGCGGCGGTTCTTTGCTTGGCGCCGTCTCCATAGACTGCTCCCAATTAGCGGGTTTCAGATCACCACCGAATTCAAATGACTCACCTGGCAACACTTCAGACCTTGATTTTGCCAAGCTTTGAACCGACAACGATAGTAAACAGGCTTTTATCAGAAAAAGCGAGCGTTGTTTTTGAGATGTCTTCAAAAGCGTTGCCGTCATCCCGTATCGGATGGTTCCGAATTATCTATCAATCGCTTCCGGGAAAATCCATAATACCGCCTGCGAAGCCCTGCATTCCCCGGTGAATTCGGGTCGGCTGAGTCTTCTAACCTCCACATACACAATATAATGGGCGACAAATCACCGAAATCGAAACAGAAGAACAAGGGGCAAAAAGAAGACAAGAGTCAAGCCTCAGCTAAAGAGAAGCAGAGAGTCATCGACAGCAAGCACGCCGTTGATTCGGCACCGAAAAAGAAAAAGTGACGGTTCCCACAGGCGAGCCGAGGAGGTGAGAAGGCAGGGGAGTTGCGGCGCGAGAGTCTTTCCCGATTTCCCCACATGATAGGAAAGGAGGCGGTCGGCAAAATCGACTGCGCTTGATCATGAATCATCATCCCGCCTCCCTGTCCGCGGCCGCCCTTGCTCTCTTTCTTTCGCTCTTCAGTTCGTTTCCCGTCCCGGGCAGGTGCCGGTGGAGATCAAGTCGATCGCTCTGGTGAACGACACCGCAGAGGGACAGTCTGTTCCGCTGGGACCGGTCGCTCCTCCTTCGATCATCAGGAAATAACGAGCCTCAATGAAGGCCTGGACCTTACGAAGTTAAAGGTCGACCATCAGATTAAAGTGCCGAAAAAAGCACCATAAAGAAAGTTTTGCCTGCAAATATCGTCTGTGCACCTATAATATTCTCCTATGGATATACAGTTATCTAAATCGGGAGGGCGGATTCTTTCCTGCTTCCCGCTATCCGTCGGCGCGCTCTCTCTCTTCCTCGTTGGGTGTGGAGGTGGCTACCCGGTGCCCACTCTCGAGGTCGCAGAGCCCGTCTCGGTCGAGTGGCGCATTGTCGAGTCGCGAGAAGTTCCCGTCTATGAAGAAGTCGTTGCTACGGTGCGTCCGCGCAAAGAGGCCCAGGTCGCAGCGAAGGTGACCGGGCGTATCCTCAAGATCGATGCCATTCCCGGGACCCGGGTCAAGACCGGTGAGGTTATTGCCAACATCGACGTCGGCGAGCTCGAGGCTTCTCTTACCCGCGCCAGAGCTGCCTTTGCCCAGGCGGAGCGGGACCTCGCCCGCTTCCTCTCCCTTCGTGAATCGGGGGCTATCGCTCTTTCTGATTACGAGCAGGCCGAGTCGCGTGAGCGCATGGCCGCTGCGACCGTGCAGGAGATCAAAGCCCTCGTCGACAGCGCCAGCGTCACCGCGCCCCCATCTTTCAGGGGTTAGCCATTGCACTCATGGCCAGCGAGATCGCGTCGCTTCTGGTCAGTCGTATTGCCGTGCCGGTGATCTATTTTATGGCTAGCAGGCATGCGCCTCCGGAGCCTCAAGGAACGGTGCTTGCCTAAGCACCGCGCAAGTGGTCGGGGGGCTTAGGCAAGCCCCCTTCCTTGGGCGTTCATGGACGCGGGGTCTACCTCACTCCACACGCAACTCCACGCTCCCGCTGTGGCTGTTGAACTCGGGGGTGTAGAGGCATTGGATTTCGGCGATGCCGCTTTGGTATTTGCCCCGCAATTGCACCCGGGCACTTGTCTCGAAGACGTAGGTGCCTTTGGGTAAATACTCGATGAAGAAGTGGCTCGCGGTGTCGCGGGTCGATTCGTAGTAGGCGAGTCCATCCTGGAAGCGATAGCCGCTCAGCACGTTGACCGGTTCGGTGCCGCTACCGCGCTGGTCTTTCAGATGCACATACTCGAGGTCGCGGTCGGTGCGCAACTCGACCCGGGTGACGAGCTCGTCGCCGGGTTTGAGGACGTCTCCGACGGCGAGTTGTTTCAGCTCGGGTCCGGCTTTGCCGTTGCTTTTGACGAAGAGGCTCTTTTTCAAGGTGAGGGGATTGCCCTCGTGCGGGGTCACTTTGGCGATGTCCTCCAGATACTGCCAGTGGAGACTGCCCCAGGAAACGCCCTTGTCGGGTTTTGTCAGGGTGACGCTGCCCATCGCGGGTAGGACCTCGGACCCGGCGAAGCGTTGTTCGTAAAAGCCGGTGCCTGCTTCGACTTTTCCTGGTTTCACTTCGGTGCCGCCGAGGGAGAGCGTGACGAGGGCATCGGATCCGAGGAGATCGTCACCACCGAGGAGCAGGGCGTAGATCGCGTCGGCGGTGGACTTAGTGCTCGGCCAGGCCTGGGTCTGGCGCTGCTTCAGAAGCCAGACACGGCAGTCGTCGGCGCTGGTCTGATCGTTGCCGATTTCACGGAAGGCTTCGATCATCATTGCCTGCGTCTCGATGGGAGCGCGATACCACCACCAGTGTCGTTCGGTGTCGCGCCAGTAGCGGCCGAGTTCCTCGTCGTTGACCGAGCGTTCGAGGAGCGAGGCGACGATGGCGCCGGGGGTGGTTTTATCTCCGAAACGCTTCAGGCCAAGTGCCACATGGCCCTGGGAAAGGCGGGGAAGACCGACCCAGGTTTTCACGGCAAGACCGCGGAAATAGTCTATCGCAGGCTGGTGCTCCGCTACGACGGGTCTCCGGTCGAGGAAGAAACTGCGGGCGTAAAGATAGAGCGCCTCGGTGCTGCCGAAACGTTCGACTTTGTCACGGAGACATTCCTGATGTCGCTCCGAGATCCAGACATCGAGGCGATCGAGGGCACGCAAGGCGAGGCCGTCGTCGATGGCGACCCCGAGATGTCCGAGTCGCCCGAAGCCGCTCACGAGATAGAGCGTGATGAACTCATTCTCCCGGCCTCCGGGGAACCAAGGCCAGGCGCCGTTGTCGATCTGCATGGATTCGAGTTTTTTCAGGGACGACGCGGTTTCGTTCTCGAGTCTGTTTGCCTCAAAGAGGAGCCCGACATTTTTCCGCGCCTGCGTTTCATCTTTCGCCTCGCGCAGCCAGGGTGTTTCTTCGATGAGGACGCTCTTGAGCTCTGCGTTTTTCAGGAGGGGGCTGTCGAGCGCCTCGGGTTGCGCTTCACGCCAGAGATCAAAGACCCGGCGGATTTTCGGATTTGAGGTCGCAAGGTGACGGGCGAGCGCGTTGGCATAGAGGCGATTGAAGACCTGCTCGGCGCACTCATACGGGTATTCCATCAGATAGGGGAGCGACTGGACCGCATACCAGGCGGGCTGCGAGACCACCTGGGCGGTGAGTGACTGATGCTGCAGGGTGTCGGATTTGGCGCTTTCGAGCAATTTGGGCAAGGTAAATGTCTTTTCCCCTGTGTCACGCATCGGCAGGGTGATGGACTCGGTCAGGAGAATGCGGCGCGAGAGCACCGGGAGCCAGCCTTCTTCGCCATCGGAGAGGGTGCCGGTCGAAGCGACGGCGCGATACTGGAGGAAGCTTTGACCGTCGGGCACGGTGATTTTCCAGGAGTAGGTGCGGGATTCGTTTGCGGGCAGGTCGAGGTCCTGCTCGGGCGTTGCGTTGCCGAGGGCGGGATTGGCATCGGCGAGAGTGGCCGCGTCGGAAAACTCGAGCCGCACTTTTCCCTTCACGGCGACAGTGGCTTTGTTCGTTACTTTCACCGTGAACTCGACAAGGTCGCCCTCGCGGATGAAACGCGGGGGATTCGGCTGCACCATGAGATCTTTCGAGGTGATCGTCTCACCTGTAAGGAGACCTGACCGGAGCTGGCGATCGTGAGCAAAGCCGAGGAATTTCCAAGTCGTGAGCGCTTCAGGCATGGTGAACTCGAGTCGCACGGTGCCGTTTTCATTCGCGAGGAGATGCGGGAAAAAGAACGCAGTTTCGTCGAGGTTTTTCCGCGCCCCAACCTCGCTCCAGTCGATTGCGGCGCCTTCGGGTGGTGATTCGACGCTGCTCTTCGCGACCGCGCCGCCTCCTGCGGGTGTCTCGGCTGGCGCGGTGGCGGCGAAAGAATCCGCCGAGGCCTCACTGACCATATCCAAGGCGACGGCACCGACGGCAGCTTCGCGGGACATCATCGCGCTCTTGGCGTAGAGGCCCTCGTGACGGGATGACGATGAGAGGGCGGGGAGGAAACGCGGCCACTCGGGATTGCTATTCTCTGTCTGATACCGCCACTGCGACAAGGTTTGAAAATACGGGGCCCAATCATTGTGAAATTGACCGTAGCGTCGTGACGAATCGTAATAAAACGCGTTGAAACCGCCCGGCCAGGTGTGAGGCAAAAACGCATCAAGGGAGGCATCATACATTGCCGCGACCATTTCGACCGGTTCCCTTTGCGGCGCACCTTCGACGACGAGGGTCCACGTTTCTCCGGCTCCGGGTTCGAGCTTGTTGCGCATGCGTTCCCAGCGAATGGAATATTCCTTATTCGACCAGGGAACGGAGATCGTGCGGGTCGTGAGATGGGCGCGATTTTCCCGTATCGCGGTGATATAGAGGGTGAATCCGCCCCGCTGCTCTTCGGTCACGGGCACGGTCAGGCTCTGCTGGGTGGCGCCGCGTTCGGTCCAGAAACGCTTCACGATCACCCCCCGGTGTTCGACCTCGACGAAGGCACGCCCGGCGTCATACCCTGTCCCCCAGATAGCCTCGAGTGACTGCCCGGGCTCGAGCGTCCAGCTCGCGGCGGAGAGGTGCTGAGCGACTCGCACGGGGAAAGTCGTCGATGCCGGATCGAGGACACGGAGGGGTAGTAGGGCGGTGACGGGACGACCGTTGCGGTCCTTCGTATCGAGGACGGCGCGGTATTCTCCGGCGGAGAGTTTCACCTCGAGCGTCGCCTGCCCGTTGTCGTCGGTTTGGAAATCGTCGCGTTGCACGACTTCACCGAGGGGCCATTGATTCGGATCCGAGAGGTCGGGAGCGTTTTCTTTAGCCCCTCCCGGGAGCGGCCACTGGCGCGAGCCGAGACGGGGACGAGGCACTTTCCCGGGTGCCACGAGTCGGTGGATCGTCACGGTGCCGTTTGCGGTGAGGGCTTCACCATCGAGGCTGGTGGTGCTCACGGACAACGATATCGGTTTGTTCACGGTCTGCCATTCGTCCGACGAGAGAGCGGCCCTCATTGTCGTGAAGCCTGCGGTGACGCTCTTTGAGCCCGAACGCGTTTCACCGGTGGTATCGGTGACATCGGCATGGAGGGTGAAGTCAAAAGAAGGCTCGGCCTTTTCCTCGACTGACGCGTCGGGCTCGGCGGTAAAGCGAATCTCAAAACTCCCGTCCGCACCCGTTTTGGCGATGCCGTTGGCAATCTCTTTGGCGCCCTGATCGGTCGGGGGGTAGAACCATCCGCACCAGCGCAGCCAAGCGGGCCAGCGGGCTTCACGGGTGACGCGCCAATGCACCTCGGCCCCGTCAATGGCAGCGCCGGCATACGATTCGGCCTTGCCGGTTACGGAAACTATTTCGCCGAGCCTGGCAGCAATTTTTGGAGCATTCAGCGTGACTTGGAATTTGGGCCGCTTGTATTCCTCCATCGAGATCGAGACGGCTCCGTTCCCCTCTTCGATCCGCATACTACCGGTGACGCGACCTTTGGGAGCGGTGAACGCCCCGCTGAAACCACCCCGCTCGTTTGTTTTCACCTCAAGAGCCTCGACTTCCTCACCATTTGCGTCGCGCAGGCGGATCGTGAGTTTTTTGTTAGGAATGGTGCGATAGATATTCCTCCCGGTGTCGGCATGAGCGTGGACGCCTTTGAATCTGATCGTCTGGCCGGGACGGTAGAGGGAGCGATCCGTAAAAAGGTAGGTTTTGACCGGGTCAGGCTCGTACAGGTTGCTCCACAGGTGCATCTGACTCGTGGCGAGGGTCGCGTCACCGTGCTTCGCGAGAAAGATCACGGCGCCCTCTTTCGCCTTTTGCTTAAAGGTGCCGAGGTCATCCGTTTTTTTTGTCGCGTCGAGTTTCCACGCTCCGTTTTGGTCGACCGACCAGACCTCCAGAGTGGCGCCGGCGATGGGTTCGCCGCTGAGAGCATCGAGGACAAAGCCCTCCGCTCCCTCGGGTGCCTGTCGGGTAATGAGGGCGAGAGGAGAGACCCACAACGTCGTGGCGGAGAGCTGATTGTCCTCCGTGGCGAAGTCGGCGCCTGCACTGGCGATGAGTAGATAAAATCCGGGTTTCTGATCCGCGGGCGCTTGGATTCCAACGGAGCGCTGGCGATAGTCTTCGGTCTTCTCCAGTTTGGTCGTCCACGCGGCGACAGGCACCTGTTGCAGGGCCGCGAGGATAGCTTCGCGATTGATTTGCCCGGGCGTTTCCCAGCGCTGGCCCGTGAGGGCCCATTCTCTCGGCACGAGCCGGAAGTGTGCCGCCTCAATATTGCGATAGGTGATCTCGATTTCCGGACCGGCCGCGTTCCAGACCTGCTCGGTGCCGACCTGAAGCTCCCGCGACTCGACCCGATTCACAAGATTGCGGCAGGCTGAGGCAAAAACGGAATCGGGAAATCGCTCTGCCCCGGCCAGCGCCACCCGCCGGGCCTCGACATAGTCATCCGCTGCCATGAGGCGTTCCGCCAGGGCTGCCGCCACCGCGACACCGGCGATGCTATCGCCGTGCGACTTCAGCAAAGTGGCGAGATGCTCAAGGGCTCGGGCGTCGGCGTTGACTCCTTTCGCTTCGCTTGCCGCCCATTCGATGCGGTCGAGATCGACGAGGACCCGGGCCGAGGGGTCGGCGTCGGCGGCGTGAAATTTCAGGAGATCCTGATACAGCGCGATCGCGCGCAGGGTCGGCGATTCCGTGTCGGATGAATCGGGCTTCCAGGCGAGGAACTCCTCCATCTCGCCCAGCGCCGGTGATTTCGCGTCAAAGCTGAAGGCATCCTGCGGCGCCGCCCCGGCCTGTTCGGCGGCGGTATAAAAATCAAGTGCCTCGTGGGCGAGGAAGTCGTAGAGGGTCGGTCGGAAATGTTCTGGCAGATTGCCTTTGACGAGAATCGTGTCGAAGTCGGAAAGGGGGATAGCCTGCAGGGCCTCCGCATTCTCCAGGGCCGCCCCGTAGCGGGCATCGATCTCGCCGAAGAGGCGCGCCAGATCCCAGGTCTCGAAGTCATCGTCTGCCGCGTCCGATCTACGGGTGCGCTCGAGGATACGCCAGCGGTTTGCCTGGAAATACTCGCGGTAGGCACTGGCGAGGAGCGTTTTTAAAAGGGGAGCGATCTCCGCTGGGGCGTCAGCGAGCGCTTTCTCGTAAAGACGGATTTTCTCCTCCGGCTTATACCCCTGGATCTGTGTCTCCGCGACGACGCGGTAGGCGATCGTCTTGGCAAGCTCGGGCCACGCCTTCTCCGCTGAGGCAGCGGTCTCAATTGTCGCGAGCACTTCAAGAGCCGACCGCGGAAGAGCTCCGCTTAGGTGTTCCTCCACTTGTTTCCATTCCGCTTCGCGTGGTGCGGCAAAAGAAGTCAACGGCGAAAGGGCGAAAAGCAGGGCGAGGCAGGCGAGGGCGACTCGGAGCGGGATCATTACCCACCTTAAACGGATGAAGGCACAGGGCGAAGTCAGAAAATTGTAAAGAATGTGGATTTGGGCAAGAGTGACCGCTCGATCCCTCAGCCATTTTGCCTCCTTAGAGCCCCCGCAGCTCCGCCAGCATCTCCAGAAGCGCCTTCGTCAGGATCTCTGACGAATCCTCCTCGAACTTCGACGTGCCGATCCAGGTTTCGTAGCCGCCGAGTTCGTGCTGATGCGGCGGGGGAAGGTAACCGTAGCCGCCGTTGGCGAGGGAAATGGTGAAGGTGTTGGGGAAGGGGCTCTTCTCTTTGATCTCGAGACCGATCTCGACAAGCACTTCAAAGGGAAGGGAGACGATGGCCTGGTCTCCGATGCGGATCGCCTGGATGATGACGCTCTCTTTTTTATCGGGTTCGGAATACTGGACGGTGGCGTTCGCATACTGCATGGCTTTGTCGTGGAGAGACTCGCGGTCCTGCTTCGGCAGTTCGAGGAGACGGAGGGCGTGCTCGATCTCTTCAACGCTCATGTTGCGGTAGGTCAGTTCGACTTCGCGCTGGCGCATCGCGACGACGGGGTTCTCGTCGTAGGTCTCGATCTTTTTCACGGCGCGCGAGGCAGCGTCGGCGGTTTTGGCGGCGACGAGGCGGACCTGTTCGAAGGGGGCGCGGGGCGGACGTTTGCCGTAAAAGTCGATGTTGTTGATGTCTCCGCTCGTTCCGTTGGTCATCATCGCGACAAAATTTTCCGGAGGCTTCGAGCCGCCGATGCGGTAGGGCATGACGCGGGCGAACTCACCGAAATAATCGGCCGATGCCATGCCGATGGATTTTCCCTTTTCATCAATGACGTCCGGAATACCCCCGACGTAGTGCAGGGAGTAGTTCGCCAGAAGTCCGAGGGGGCGTCCCCGCCGGGTGCGCACATCGACGATGCAGACTTCGGGATCGGTCGGACCGGCCGGCTTCAGGAGTTTGTCTCGCGGCGCGTTAGTCTGGACCTGATCCAGTTTCCCGAAGGGGTTGGGCTCCATCGTGCCGGGCTTGAGATGCCAGCGGCGGTTGTAGACTTCGCCCGGTTCCTCGTCCGATGAAAATCCGATTTCGGCGGGTTCGAGTGATTCGATCGCCTTGGTGAGCGCGGCGATGACGCCCTCGCGCCGCCGGTTTTCGTAGGCAATGCGTCCCTCGGAAGTGTCGCCGCCTTTCGGAGCCGTGTGGGTGTGGGTGCCGCTCACGAGCATTTCGGTGGCTTTCCATCCGGTCTTTTCGGCGACAGCCGCCTTCGCCTCGTCGGTCATCTCGCGTCCGACCCCTATATCATCGACGAGCGCGATGACGGCGCGGCCTTCGCCATTCCGAAAAGCGATCGCGCGGACGTGGAGGGGATCGTGGACATAGCTCGAGGCTCCCGAGCGCAATTGAAAAGGCTCTACCGTCGGCGAGATCTCTACCGCTGCCGTGCCTGCCTCGAAACCGGGCTTGTTCTGGGCGTGGAGCGAGGAAGCGAGGAGGAGGGCGGTGAAGAGGAAGGCGGCTTTCATCGCCCGGATCATATTCTTTTGTCGCGGCGAGACGCCAGCCCGCGATTGCGCTTCCTCAACGGCTCTTCTTCCGATACTCGCCGGGTGTCATCCCGTAGCGCTCGCGATAGGAGGTCTGCAGGTAGTGGGCGTGGGTGAAGCCGGTCAGTTCGGCGATGGTCTCGATCGTGAGATCCGAGTTGCGGAGGAGGCGGTTGACTTCGCGGAAGCGGACGCGCAGCATTTCGTCCTTGGTGCCGCGTTGCAGGCTCGCCTTCATGCGGCGCTCGAGGGTGCTGCGCGAGAGGCCGAGCAGGTCGCAGATTTCTCCGACGCCGATGCCGGTGAAAGCCCGTTCGCGGATCAGTTTCACGGCGCGCAGGACGACGGGATCCTCGATCACGAACTCATCGGACGAAGCGCGGACTTCGATTCCCTTCGGCGGGATGAGGACAGGTGCGGTGCTCACCTTTTCCCCGCGCATGAGCCGGTCGAGCATCTCCGCGGCGCGATAGCCGACTGTTTCGCCGTCGAATTTGACGCTTGTCAGGGTAGGGGAGGCGAACTCGCAGAGGGTCTCCTCGTTTTCGCATCCGACCACGGCGACCTCTTCGGGGACGGCAATGCCGGCACGGCGGCAGGCGTCGAGGAGCCGCACCGCGAGCTGGTCATTCGTCGCGAAGATGCCGACTGGCTTTTCGAGGGAGGAAAGCCAGCGAATGAGATCGGTCTGATGCTGCTCCCAGTCGATCGGGCTCGCTTCACCGAGGGCCGCGAGACGGCCGCATGTTGCCCCGGTCCGTTCCACGCGGGTGACGAAATTTTGAACTCTTTCGCGGAAGAATGACTCGGTATCGAGAGTGTAGGCGGCGAAGCGGGGATAGCCGCGGTTGAGGAAATGTTCGGCCACCATCTCGCCGATGAGGGCGTTGTCCATTCCGACAAAGGGGATCCCATGATTGTAGTTGGTCGAGCGCAGTTCGATCGCGGGGACCCCTGCGGAGGAAATCGCCGCAGCCATTTTGGGGCTGTGCGTCCTAGTCAGAATGCCGTCTCCATCCCAGTTCCCGAGCCACGGCGGCAGGGACGATTCGAAGGCGCGCAGTTCAAGGAAAGTTGACCACGGACCGTTCGTCTGGAGGTAGCGGCTCACCCCCGAGAGCATGTCCCGAGTATAGGTCCGCGTCGTCTCGACAAGGATCGCGACGCGCTTGACGGAGGATGGCGGGACTTTTTTCAGACTGACGAAAAACCTGATGTTTTCTGAATCATATCTGTACAGACATCCCTGTCAACGCGTCTATCCTGCCCTCATGTCAGACTACATCGGAAAAGCCCTCATTGTTATCGGCGACGCGGCGGAGACCGTCGACACGCTCTATCCTTTTTACCGCCTCCAGGAGGCGAAGATCCAGCCCGTCGTGATCGCGCCGGAAAAGCGACTCTATCAGATGGTGATGCATGAGGTGCGTCCCGGCTGGACCATCACCCGCGAGTGGGAAGGGTATCAGTTGAAGGCCGACCTCGCTTTCTCCGAGGTGAAGCCCGAAGAATATCTTGGTATCCTCTTCTCCGGCGGACGCGCCCCCGAATACATCCGCGAAGACGAGGACCTCATTCGCCTGACGCAGTGGTTTTTCGACAACAACAAGCCGATCGCGAGCGTCTGTCACGGCGTCGAGATTCCCGCCCGGGCCGATCGCGTGAAAGGGCGTCGCATGGCGACGGTGGCGAAGTGCAAATTCGACCTTGAGATCTGCGGCGGCATCTACGTCAACGAGCCCTGCGTCATCGACGGCAATCTCGTCTCGGGCCG
>JANQVJ010000056.1:103123-122861 GCA_030730365.1 Verrucomicrobiales bacterium | reverse complement strand
CCACTCGGGCCTTTCAAGCAGGACGACGAACTGCGCTGGGTGAAGAAGAACGGTGGGGGCATGACGGTTTGCGCTTCGGGTAAAATGGGCGATCCCGATGTCTCCGGGGCCGAGGCCAAGGCGCAGGTGACGGCCTTCTTCGAAAAACTGAAACCGCACTACGAGCTCGCCGAAGAACTCGGCCTGACCATGGCCATCGAGAACCACAAGAACGCGATGCTTTCCTCACCCGACTCGATTCGATATTTCGCCGAGCTCAATCCCTCGAAGGCCGTCGGTATTGCCTTTGCACCGCATCACCTCTACGACGTCGTAGAGGAGATCCCGGCCCTGATCCGGCACTGCGGCAAGGAAAACCTGCCCTTTATCTACTTCCAGGAATACCACCTCTCCTCCAAGCAGGAGATGCCGGTGGAGGAAGAACTGAAGCAGCTTCCCGGCTTCGGCACGCTCGACTACGTGCCCATCGTCGCGGCGATGAAGGAGATCGCCTTCGACGGCCTCGCCGAGATCTTCATGCACCCGACCCCGCGCGGAACACCCATGCTGCCGACTGCTCCGGAAATCACCGACGCCATCAACAAGTCGCGCGCCTACATCGACGAATGCCTCGCCAAGTCATGAAAGGGGACCGTTTCAACTCTGTCTGGTCCCGCATCCAACCCTGCTTGGTGCTGGTGTCAGGATGCCTGGCGCTGAGCGGCACGGTCGCGGCCGGTCCCCACGTCGCCGGCTACGAGCGCTTCCATGCCGATGCTCTCACAGTTGAGGGCGGAGCGGTTCTTTTTTCGGAACTGGGCTGCGCGAGCTGTCACGGTGGTTCTGCAGTCGTTGTGCCGCGGCAGGGACCGCATCTCGTCGACCTCGCAAGCCGGGTGGACCGGGAGTGGGTGCGCGAGTTTTTGAAAGATCCGGAGACGGGACGCGAAGGTTCTACGATGCCGCAGATGGTTCACGGCCTCGCCGCCGAGGAAGTCGATGCGGTGGTCACTTTCCTCGGATCACTGGGGAAGGGGATCAAGTACAGACCCGAACGCCACGCCAACGCCGAGCGCGGCAGTGCGCTGTATCATGAGAAAGGCTGCATCGCCTGTCACGCCCCGACGCCGGATTTTCACCCGCCCCACGGGGACGGCAAGGTCGTCGCGTCGCCGCTCGCGATTCCGCATCCTGATTTGAAAAAGAAGACGAGTCTCGAGGCGCTCACGCTATTCCTCGCAGCGCCTTCTGCTTATCGGCCCGACGGGCGCATGCCGCATTTCCCCCTCGATAATCAGGAGGCGCTCGACATCGCCTCGCATCTGATGGATTTCCAGGCTTCGGACCCGCGCGAGGCGGCTACGGTGAAACAATGGCCGACAGGTGATCCGGAAAAGATCGCGATCGGCAAAGAGATCGTGAGCCGCCTGAACTGTGCCTCGTGCCACACCATCCCGGGAATGAAGGCGGCGGAGTTGGTGGCTTTGTCAGGCGATGCGGCGACGGCGATGTCGCATTGTCTTTCCGAAGCACCGGTGGCAGGCCTGCCGCACTACCGGCTCGACGAAGGGCAGCGCGCCTCGCTCGCGGTGTTTCTCAAAGGCGAGCGCCCGGTCGCGGACAAGGATGGCAAACTCACCCTCGCGGCGATGAACTGCTACGCCTGCCACGACCGCGACGGGATCGGAGGCCCGACCGTGGAGACGAATCCCTATTTTATAGGCGACGAGGGGATCGGTGACTCCGGCAGACTCGCGCCTCCGCTCACCGGAATCGGGCACAAGCTGCGACGAGACTGGATGGAGGACGTCTTTGCCGGAGCCGAGGGCAGCCGTGTGCGTCCCTACGTGAAGACACAGATGCCCGTCTATCCCGCCCATGCCGCGGTGCTGACGGAGTGGCTCGACCGCATCGATGCAAAGCCCGATGCCATTCCTCTGACAGAAAGAAAAGAGGACCTCGAAGCGGGGCGCAAACTGCTCGGCATTCACGGCGGGGTCAACTGCATCACCTGCCACAACTGGGGTGAGAAAAAATCCCTCGGCATCGCCGCGCTCGACATGAGCTCGCTCGACGAGCGGCTCCGTCCCGAGTGGTTCCGCAGCTACCTGATCAACCCCGCCGAGTATCGCGCCGGCACTCTCATGCCTCCGCTGTGGCCGGGCGGCCAGTCCATGGTTCCGGACGTCCTCGGGGGAGACACGGACCGGCAGATCGCGGCGATCTGGAGTTTCATTCGCGAGGGTGAGGGCCTTCCCGAGGGATTTCCCGACCGCTCTTCTGGCATTTATGAACTTGTGCCGGCGGACCGCGCCGTGATCCAGCGCACTTTCCTCGAAGGGGTCGGGACAAAGGCCATCCTCGTTGGGTTTCCCGGCGGCATCAGTCTCGCCTACGACGGGGACAAGGCGCGTCCGGCGCTGATCTGGAGAGGCGGATTTTTCGACGCCTACCAGACCTGGTATTCGCGTCACGCGCCTTTTGAAAAGCCGCTCAGTGAAGAGGTTTATGGCTTTCCGGAATCGGCCGCTGCGGGAGCGTTTCGCGGGTATCGGGTCGATGAAGCGGGCAACCCGACCTTTCTCCTGCGGGACGGCAAGCGTGATCTGAGCGAGTCCTTCTCGGTTGCTGACGGCAGGCTCATCCGCGTGGTCCGCTGGACCGAGGGGGAGGCTCCGGCAATCGTCCATCCTGCGGGCGTCGCGGTCGAGGCGACGGCGGGTGAGGGAATCCTGACAAGTATCTATACATGGAAATGAGCAAGTATCCTCGAACGAGCGGTGTGGACTCTCGCGTAGCATGGGCATCCTGCCCATGCCTTCGGCGGGGGCGACCCGAAAGAGCGGAAGGGGCGACAGTCGCTCTCGAGGGTCCGCCCTCGGTGCATGGGCAGGATGCCCATGCTACTTCTCTTTTCCTTGGTGTTGCTCTGGCCTTGCTGTTCACGCCCGTGGTTGTTTTCGCGCAGGACAAACCGGCCTACGAAGTCTTTGAATTGCTGACGGCGAGTTCGCCGAACGATTCTCGCTCGAAGGAATGGAAGCCCGGTGACGGTCTTGCCCTCGAAGTGAGCGGCATGGAGTGGATCGGGCCCGACCGGCTCGCCGTCTCGGTGCGCAAAGGGGAGGTCTGGTTCATCGATGGAGCGCTTTCGAAAAATCGCGAGGAGATTAAGTATCAGCTTTTTGCCTCGGGTCTACACGAGCCGCTCGGCCTCCTGCGGGACGGGGATGATCTTCTTGTGGCGCAGCGATCCGAGGTCACGCGCCTGCAGGATGCGGACAAGGATGGCGTCGCCGATGCCTATCTCACCGAAGCGGACGGATGGGCCGTGACGGGGAACTACCACGCTTATACCTACGGACCGAAACGCGACGGCAAGGGAAATCTCTGGGTCACCCTGAATCTCGGGATGGGCGATCTCACCGACAACAGCGCGGGCTGGCACGGGTGGGGCGGTATCATAGCCAGCGACGGCAAATTTTCCCCGCAGTCGCTCGGAATGCGTTCGCCGAGCGGGTTGGGAGCGAACCGTGAGGGGGACATGTTCTTTACCGATCAACAGGGCACTTGGGTCCCGGCGACGCCGGTCTATCACCTGCGTCCGGGCGTTTTCTACGGGAATCAGGAATCGCTCGGTTCCCTCAAGAATCCGGCGGCTCCGTTTCAACTGACGAGTGTGCCGCAGGCGAATTTGCCCTATCCCGAGGCGCTCACGACTTCGCCCGAGTTCGTCCCGCCGGCGGTGTGGCTGCCCTACAACAAGATGGGACGCAGCGGCACCGACATCCAGGTGATCGATCAGGACGGGAAATTCGGGCCCTTTGACGGGCAACTGCTCGTCGGGGAATTCACGAACTCGGCGGTGAACCGGGTCTTTCTTGAAAAGGTCGAGGGCGAATATCAGGGAGCCTGTTTTCCCTTTCTCGAGAAGTTCCCCGCCGCGGTGGTGCGTCTTGCCTTTGCTCCGGACGGTTCCCTCTTTGTCGGCATGACCAATCGCGGATGGTCTTCGCTGGGCAATCGGTCCTATGGCCTCTCACGGGTCAACTTCTCGGGGGCGGCTCCATTTGCGATACAGGAGATGCGGGCCAAGCCGGACGGATTTGAATTGCTCTTCACCGAAGCGGTCGATAAGGACAGCCTCGCGAAAGCTTTTGCGATGAGTAGCTACACTTATGAATACTCCTCGGCCTACGGCGGGGACGAGATCGATACGAAGACCCTGGAAATCACGAAAGTGCTTCCCTCGGAAGACGGGCTCACGGTGCGTCTTGTTGTCGCGGGCTTGCGTCCCGGCTATGTCCACGAGCTGCGGACGAGCGGACTGAAGTCCGATTCGGGTCGGGCACTTGATTTTCCGAACGCCTACTACACCCTCAACCGCCTTCCGAAATGAGGGCGATCCTCCGGCACGGCCTGATCCTGATTCTGGCTGTGTCAGGCCTTGCGGCGGAGCGACCGAACATGGTTTACATCATCTCGGACGACCAGACCTGGTCGGATTTCGGATTCATGGGAAACGAGCGGGTCCACACGCCGACTCTCGACAAGCTCGCGGCACAGTCGCTGCGTTTTCCCAACGCCTACCTGCCCTCGAGTGTCTGCCGTCCTTCGCTCGTGACGCTGCTCACGGGGCTCTATCCGCATGAGCACGGCGTCTTTTTCAATCACGGTCCTCCGGGAAATGCGGGTTACAGTCGCATGGAATCCGCTGCCGGGTATGTGGCGGCGCGCGGGGCGGAGTTCGAGTTGATCCGCAAGGTCCCGACGCTGCCTCGCCTGCTCGCGGAGGAGGCCGGTTACCGCTGCCTGCAGACGGGAAAGTTCTGGGAAGGGCACTGGCGCAACGGCGGATTTACCGAGGGCATGACGACTTTCACGGCACCACCGCTCAGCCAGACCTACGGCGGCGTCCGCACTCTCGCGAGCGGTGAGCGCGTCGCCCACGGCAACGGGGATCACGGTCTCGCGATCGGTCGGGAGACGATAGAGCCGATCACCGATTTTATCACCGATTGTGAAAAGGCGGGGACGCCCTGGCTCGTCTGGTATGCGCCCTACCTGCCGCATCAGCCGCACGATTCGCCCGGGCGTTACTACGAGATCGCCCGGCGCTACGCGGGGGTGCGGGGGCACGAGCTGCCCTACTACGCCTCCATCGCCCAGTTCGATGACACGGTGGGGCAGTTGATCGATTTTGTGGAAAAAACGAGCGACCTCTCGAGGACCGTTTTTGTTTTTGTCTCGGACAATGGCTGGAGCCCCTCGACCACGCCCGAGAAGTCACGGCCGGTCGAGTTCGCCCATACGAAGACGAGCAAGCGTGCGCCCTTTGACGAAGGGGTGCGCAGCCCCATTCTGATCCGATGGGACGGCGTCATTGCTCCGGCGACGAGGACGGAGCTCGTCAGCAGCATCGACATCGTGCCGACCCTGCTGAAGGCCGCCGGATTGACCGGGGGTGCGCGAGCGGGAATGTCGGGGGTGGATTTGTTAGGCGATCCGGAGCTGGATCGGGCGGTCTTTGGTGAGATCTATCCGGGGGATGCCACGACCCTCGACGAGCCGGGGCGGGACATCGCCTATCGCTGGGTCAGGAAGGGCCGTCACAAGCTCATCGTCACGCACGGGGAGAAGCCGGCGGGTGGCTATCTGAAAGGGGATGCGCTTTTCGACGTCGTCGCCGATCCGGCTGAGCAGCGCGATCTCATCGACGATCCGGCGCAGGAGGCGACGGTTCGCGAGCTCAGGGAGATCCTCGACGAGTGGTGGGACGGCCGGTAGGGGCACCTCACCGAGGAACTGGCCCATCGCGAGGTGGCCGCCTACACGATGGAGCTGACGCCGCAGCGAGAGACGTGCGCGTTTCTCATTGCCATCACGGCCCGAACCGAATCCGTCGCCTCAGCCCGCGACACGGTGGTGCCATTTACCTTGGTGAAGGCGAAGAAAAAGCCTTCATTCGACAAGTCAAAAACACGAGGTAAAGGCAAGTCGCGCCGTCAGAACTGACTTTTCCGCCTCCCCCGTGCCCTCGAAGTAAACGAATTCATCCCCGCATCATGGTGAGGTAGAATGCGAGAGAGGGGTAGGCCTCTTCTCTCCGGAAAAGGGGAATCTCACAGCCACAGGCTCGCGTAGACCTGCTCGACGAGGTCGAGCGACTTACGGTTCGGTAGGATGCCGGCCTCCATCTGATTCATGACGTAGGCGAAAGAGAGGCCATTGTCAGGGTCGGCGAAAGCGTGGCTGCCCCCGGCACCGGGTTGGCCGAAGGCGCGGGGCGACGGACCGAAGATGTTGCGTCGCTTTTCCCCGGCGGCATCGAGAGGATCACGCATGAATCCGGCAGTGAACGAGGTCGGCATCATGAGGGTGCGATCCTCGCCGCAGACCTGAAGCGTCTGTGCCATTTCGACGACCCGCGAGGGCAGGACCGCGACGCCGTCGAGGATCCCACCGCACGCGAGGATCTGGTAAAATTTAGCCAGCCCTCGAGCGGACCCGACTCCGCCGAGGGCGGGGAGTCCGGCTTGGAGGAACTCGAGCTTGTTGATATCGCTGAGCGCCCGCATTCCGGCGGGAGAGGAGAAGGCCGCCAGGGGAAGAGAATCGGTCTGAGCGAGGGCCCGGTAAAAGGGGATCTCGAGATCGGAGGGCCGTTGCAGCTTTGGCGGGACCATGGTGGCCACCCGATCGAGAGCTCGAACAGATAGATTTCCGATCCAAAAATCGATCTGGAGCGCTGCAGCGAGACGGGTGTTCCAGTATTCTCCGAGACTGGTGCCGCTGAGCCGTCGCACGACTTCGTCGAGGAGAAAGCCGAGCGTTCTCGGATGATAGCCGTGGCCGTGGCCAGCTTTCCAGTAGGGTTCCTGGTCTTCGAGCGCGGAGATCACTCCGCTGAAGCTGAGGATGTGGGGACGATTTTCCTCTGAGAGTGCGGCGAGCCCGGACTGATGGGAGAGAACCTGGGCAAAAGTGAGGCCCGTGCCGCGAGTGGCGCGCAGTTCAGGCCAAATCTCATCGACGTGGCTGTGGGCGGTTAGTCCGGCTTCCTCGAGAGCCATCAGGACAGTCAGTGCCGCCGGACCTTTCGTTGCTGACCAGACCGGAACGAGGGTATCGGATCCCCATGCTTCCGTTCGTTCCGGGTCGCGCCATCCATGGTGGAGGGAATAAATTTCGACTCCGTCTTTCCAGACCGAGAGCGAGGCGCCGAGTTCCCCGCGTTCTTCAAAGTTCCGGCGGAAGGCCGCTTCGAGAGATGCGCTCATGGACTCAGATATCGTCGCGCACGCTCACGAGATCGGGATCGGTGAGGGCCTTCCCGCGGAGAGTGCGATCCATCTCGATGGACTGTCGCAACCAGGTCATGGCGGCTTGTGACTTGCCTAGAGCGAGTTCGTAGCAGGCGAGATTGTAGAAATAGACAGGCTCGTCGAGAAGACTCTCGGGGCCGGACTGGATGTGGTCGATCGCCTCTACAGTGCGTCCGAGCTGGTGGAGGCAATAGGCCCCCTGAATGAAACCGGTGTGGTTGTCGGGATCGACTGCGCAGAGGTTCTGACTCAGGGAGAGGGCCTCTTCGAGATTCTGCTGATCGAGGCTGATGATAATGCGCATCTCCTGCGCTTCGGGGCTGTTGCGCTTGTCCGGGGGGAGATTGTCCAACTCACGCGAGGCTTCGTCATGCATCGCGAGGTCGATGTAGCCGCGGGTTTTATCGAGCCAGTAAGGTTCATCCATGGATTTCAGTAAAAAGGAAAAGGGAAATGAACCTCCGCGAGGCTGCTTGTCAATCGGTCGGCTGTGCCCCGTGCCAGCGGCGGATACGGCTGAGAAAATCGCTCTCGGCCGCAGGGTCGCGATCCCGCCCACTGTAGCACACCGCGTAGTAATAGGCGACGGCGTCGTTGAGATCGTCGGGGAGGGGATGGCGGCTCCGGAGTCGCTCGAGGATCTCCCGCCAGGTTTCGCCGGGACGGCGGATAACGCCGAGACGGCGGGCGCCCCGCTCGAGTTCGTGAAGGAAGTCGGGCAGAAAAGGGGCCGAGACGCGACTGACGGTCTCGACGCTCCCGTCTTTGACCGCACCCTGCCCTTTCCCGCGCAACAGGTGCCAGGCGGCCGCGAGGAGGGCAAGTCCGATCGCGGTGGTGAGGAAAAAGTGGCGCGAGAGCAGCGCGATGAAGGCGGCGATCTCTTCTCCGATGGCGAATCCGGTGCGGAACTGGACGGAGTCATATTCTGAAAAGTCGTGGTAGAGGATTTCGTCCATCGCCGGCAGGATCATGGTCGAAGGCAGGCGCGGCGCGGCGTCAGGCACCCTCGGCGTGGTGTCGTAGATGACCCAGCCTCCGGCTCCCGGGGTGAGGATCTCGGCCCAGGCGTGGAAGTCGCTGTCGCGAAAAGCGAGGACCTGCTTGCCGGTGTCGGCGGCTCCTCCGGCATAACCGTAGGCGACACGTGAGGGGATGCCGAGGCTGCGCAGCATCAGCACGGTCGCGGCGGCGTAGTGCTCGCAGTGGCCCTGACCGGGACCGAAGAGAAAGGCCTCGACTGGGCTGGAATCATCGGGCGTTTTGAAATTTAGCGAGTAGTGGGTCCGACCCTCGAGAAAACGCCGGATCTCTCCGAGCGGATCGTCTTTTTCAAAGCCTCCCGTCAGATCGCTCACCCGTGCGGCGAGGGGCGAGGGAGGGAGGCCGAGGTAGAGATTCTGCTCGCCGGAGTTATTCCGCCGGATGAGCCGGGTGATAGACTCGTCCGCGAGCGGGACAAGGGGAGGCACCGAGGCAGTGTAGCGCAGCCTCGTGACCTCGGTCGGCGGGGCGAGTTGCAACCAGTCATCGGCGAACTCGTAGACAGCATCGGTGAAGAGGGTTCCCGAACCGGCCACGACGGGGAGGTGTCCGACCGATTCCCGCGAGAGATAGAGGGTATAGGGCATCGCGAGGGGGCTCGCGGGCCCCGCCAGGACGATGGCGTGGTCCTCGGTCCCGTCGTCGATGTCGTAGAGCCAGCGTCCGCTGCGGATCGGAGATATGACTTCGTCGTTTTCAAAAAGGGCGAGGGTCGAGGTGCGGACGTAGAGCGGCGACTTCAGCCACGAACGGAAGAGCTCGGGCCGATGGGCCTTGATCTGGACCATGATCTGCCCCCGAAAGCGCACGTCCGCCTCGCGCGGGAGGTGGCGCGAGGCCCCGTCGACGAGGCCGCTCTCTCCGCCAGGCGCGGCGGGTCTGTCGTCGTCCCACTCGCTCTCGTCGTATTCGTTCGGAAAGAACCAGGGGCGCAGCATGTCGGCGGCGGTTCCCGAACCGAGGAGAAGGGCCGTCACGGCAAGGGCGGCCGGGAGCACCACGAAAATCACGTTTTTGACCGCCGCCATCTGCGGCAGGAGGAATCTGGCGGCAAACGCCACCGCGGGGAGCGCCGAGATCGGGTAGATCTCCCAGGGGCCGAAGTCATAGCGCTCCGTTGCGGCCGAGGCGGCAAGCAGGATGAGTCCACCGGCGATTCCGGTGAGACCGTGGCGATGCCCGCTCATGTGTCGGCCTTGAGGCACTCGCACGAGCAGGTCCGCGACGACCCACCAGAGCAGGGCCGTGCCGAAGTGAAAGATCAACGGAAGGGCTGCCCGCACCGCGAGAGCCTCGCCGGTGGTATAGAGATGGACCTCACCGGAGAAAGCCAGTCCCGCGATCACGAAGGGGGCAAAAGCACGTCCGTAGCGACGGCATTTTTCTCCGCCCCTGGCTAAGAAAGATCCGGTCCCCAGCGATACTAACAAAATAATAATCGAGAGCGCCATCGGGACCGGTGAACCCGAGAGCATCCACGCAGCGAGCGAGGCAGCAAGGGGCGCAGCGATGGCGACGGGGACGAGGTTCATGCGGTGAGACGGAGACGTGTTTTCAGACCGGGACGCGAGTGGCTGCTCAGCGAGGTCGCGTCGATGCAGGTGTTGGCGGGGAAATGCTCGCGCAGGACGGCTTCCCACTCACGGCGCGGGCAATCACTCAGGAGAAAGACCTCGTCACAGTGACGGAAGTCACGGGCTGCGGTCGTGAGCGGATCGAGGCTCACCAGTGGATGACGTCGGCAGAGAGCTAGGCGATCGAGGGCTTGCGAAACTTCGCTGCGGTGCGCGAGAGAGGCGGGTATGTCAGGGTATTGGCGGAAGACGACGGGTATCTCCTCGTGCTGGAATCTCTGGAGCAGGCCCGCTGCGATGCGAAGGATCATTTCAAAAGTCTCCGGCGTGAGGACTTGTCCGGCGGGCTCGTAGGAGTGGATGAGAATGCCGTAGCGGCGGGGCTTCGGTCGGGGTGGCTCGAGCTCGGAAACCTGGAGGTGGCCGGTGCGCAGGCTCGCGGGCCAGTGAATGCGCTTCACTGAATCACCGGGGCGGAACTCGCGGAGAAGGCGGAAGTCGGAGACTGGATCGGGCGGCTCGGGTGAATTTTCGACCGACTCAAGTGCGAGCCTTTCCAGATGGGAGCTGAGCCGTTGCGGGAGGAAGGGCTTCGGTTGGAGCAGGAGGGTGTCGTTGTCGTGAAAGGCACCGCTGCGCTCTGTAGTGAAAAGTCCGAGCGGCCAGGTCGAGGTGATCGTCCAGGGGCGCGGTCGATGGATTCCGCGCCGCGAGGATTTCCCAGTGTAGCGCAGCGCGGGCATCGCATCGCCCGGGATGAGGCGTTTTTCCCCTGTCGTCGAAGCGAGCGGATCGCGGAATCGCACCGTCGTGCCGGCGGGGAAAGCAGACCTGGTTACGAGCCGGGTCTCGACGGTGAAGCTTTCGCCGGTGCGACCGCGCGCGGGCAGTTCGCGTTTTACCCGCATCCCGCCAAGGTGGCGTCGGGCCGCGATGCGGGCGACGCCGAGAAGGGCGAGGGCGAGAAGACCGCTCGCAAAAATCGGGGCCGAGAGCATCAGAGCGCCGACCGCCGTGGGCACGACGGCGGCCACAAGAGCGACCGTGCCGGCGGGGGTGATGCTGACGACGGGAGCAAAGGCAGGGCTGGCGGGCGACTCGTCCATGGGCGGGCCACTTCACTCGATCGGAACGGCCTCGAGCAACTCTTCGAGCAGCAATCTCACGGCGGAGCGGCGGCGGGTCGAGCTGTCGTTTTCAAACTCGCTCTCGCCCCGTTCGATGCGGTGAAGGACGGCGGGGATGAAGGCGCGTTTTACATCGTCGGGGTAGACCGCCTCGTGCTCCTCAAGGAAAGCGATGGCGCGGGACGCCTGCATCAGGGCGAGGGCACCGCGATTGCTGATCGTCGCGTCGAGTTCGCCATGGTGGCGGATCGCGTCACAGAGGCGGATGACGTAGTGAAAAATGGCGTCCGAGACGGGGAGTCGTCTCACTGCGTTCTGCCACGCCGCCACTTTCTCGAGCGAGATCGTCGCCGGAGTGGCGTCGCCGGGGGATTTTGTGGCGTGGTATTTCAGAATGCCGCTGCGGGTCTCACTGTCGGGCAGGGACATCTCGATGGAAATGAGGAAACGATCCAACTGCGGCGCGGGCAGGGGAAAGGTCCCGGCGCGATGGCGATTGTTCCGCGTCGCGACGACCTGGAAGACGGACGGCAGCGGCCTCGTGACGCCGTCGACGGTGACCTGTCCCTCGTTCATGCATTCGAGCAGGGCGCTCTGGATGCGGGGGCTGGTGCGGTTGATCTCGTCGGCGAGGAGCAGATTGGTGAAGACCGGACCCTCAATAAATTCAAAGGCAATTTTATCCTGACGGAAGAGGGAATATCCGACGAGGTCAGAGGGTAGGAGATCGGGCGTGAACTGAACCCGTTTGAAGGTGCCCGAGATCGAGCCGGCGAGTGTCTTCGCGAGAGTCGTCTTGCCGACGCCGGGCGGTCCCTCGATGAGCGCGTGCCCTCCCGCGAGGAGCGCAGCGATGATCTCATAGGTGGCTGTGCCCGCGCCGAGGACGGAGGCATTGAGGTGATCCTGGAGTGCTTTGAGAGAGGCGTCCAAAAGAGTCCCTTTCCGTGGGGGGTTACATTTTTTCCGTAGTCCGGATTCCGAGCAGACCGAGCCCGCAACGGAGAACCCGGCCGGTTAGTTCGCAGAGCGCAAGTCGCGTCTGGCGGATCTCGCCTTCGACTTTCAGGACCGGGCAAGCCTCCCAGAACTGATGATAGGTCGTCGCCACTTCGTAGAGATAGGCGGCCAGCGCGTTCGGCCGGAAGTCTTCAAGGATGGTCGGCACGATTTCGGCGAACTGCGCGAGCTTCAGCAGCAGCGCCTTTTCCGCCTCTTCGGTGAGGACGACCTCGCCGCACTCGGCAAAGTCACTCCCGAGCTTGCGGAAAATGGCGCGCGTCCGCACGTAGGCGTTGATGAGGTAAGGGGCGGTGTTGCCTTTGAGGCTGAGCATCGTGTCCCAGTCGAAGATGTAATCCGTCATGCGGAACTGGCTGAGCTCGGCATACTTCACTGAACCGATGCCAATGACCTCGGCGATGGCCGCTTTTTCCTCTGCGGAAAGTTCAGGATTCTTGTCCTCGACGATGAGCATGGCGCGGTCGACTGCCTCGGCGAGAACGTCGGCGAGTTGCACGGTCTCGCCGGCGCGAGTCCGCAGCATCTTGCGGTCTTTTCCGAGAATGCTGCCGAAGGGGATGAACTGCAGCTCGGCCTTCTGACCGCGCTTTGCGGAAATAGCGAAGATCTGGTCAAAGTGGAGCTGTTGCGGCGCGCCCACGACATACCAGATGACGTCGGCCTCGAGTTCTTCGAGGCGGAAGTCTATCGTCGCAAGGTCGGTCGTGGCGTAGAGGAAACCGCCGTCCGACTTGCGAATCAGAGCGGGCTTGTCGGCGAGCTTTTCATTGTCCCGGAAGAAAACGCAGATCGCGCCCTCGGACTCCTCGGCGATGCCTTTAGCAATGAGCTCGTCCACGAGAGGGGCGAGCCTCTCATTGTAATAACTTTCGCCGAACCAGTGGTCAAAACGAATGTCGAGCCTGTCGTAGATTTTCTGCAGGCCTATCTTCGAGACTTCGATGCAGCGCTCCCAGATCGCGAGATTTTCCCCGTCGCCGCTCTGGAGCATTACGAGTTCGGCCTTGCAGGTGTCGCGCAGGGTCTCGTCTTCGGCGATCTTCGCATTGACCTCGCGGTAGACGCGGAGCAGCTCGGAGATGGGATCGGCCTCGAGCGCGGAGTGATCGAGGAAATTTTTCCAGCCCCAGAGGATCATGCCGAACTGGGTGCCCCAATCGCCGATGTGATTATCAGAAATCACCCGGTGGCCAAGAAAGGTCGCGACCCGCGTGAGGCAGTCACCAATGATCGTGCCGCGGATGTGGCCGATGTGCATAGGCTTCGCTACATTCGGTGCGGAGAAGTCGGCCACGATTGTCTTCGGGGCATCGGTCAGGGCCACGCCGATCCGCACTTCGTCGGCTATCAGGGCGCTGAGTCGATCGGTCAGGGCCGCCGTCGTGACGCGGAAATTGACGAAACCGGGCCCCGCGATTTCGGGCGCCTCGAAAAGACCGCCGCCGTCGAAGGCATCAGCGATCGCCGTTGCGACCTCGCGCGGATTGCGCTTCAGCACTTTGGCGAGGATCATCGCCGCATTTGACTGGTAGTCGCCGAACTGGCGATTCTGGGTCTGGTCGATCTTCGGGGAAAATCCATCGGGAAGATCGGCGGAGAAGTCGGTTCGGGCGAGCGCCTCGTTCAGACGCGAGGCGAGTAGCTCTGCAAAAGGGGCGGCCATAGAGAAATAGAGAAGGGGGGTTCTCAGACCGTGGCGGCCTTGAGAGAAAGGATTTCGAAGAGCGCGCTTTCGTCCGTCGCCTCGGCGAGACGGCTGCGGGTCTCGGCGCTGTTGAGAATCTTCGCGATCGCCGCGAGCGTCTTGAGATGGAGTGTGTGCTGCGACTCCGGCACGATGAAGAGGACCACGAAGTGAACCGGAGCCCGGTCCAGTGCGCAGAAGTCGATCCCGCCCGTGGAGCGGCCGAAGATCGCTACGACAGACTCCAGATCCGTCAGAAAACAGTGGGGGATCGCAATGCCTCCGCCGATCCCGGTGCTGCGCTGCTCCTCCCGGGCGGTGAGCGCGGCGAGAGCCTCTGCCTGTTTCGCGTCAGGCAGGGAGCCGCTCGAGACGAGACGGTCCACCAACTCGGCGATGGCGGGAAATTGCTCGTCGGATTGCATCTCGGCAATAACGCATCCGGGAGTCAGGAGATCAGCGAGCGTCATGGGAAAAAGGCGTCAAAATCAGAAAGCGAAGAGACCGAGCATAAGCACAGGTGACGCGGGATCAAGGCAGTTTTTCGGGGTTGATGCTTTACATTCTGCCGTTCGAAGCTCCATTAAAAGCTCATTTGTCCCTTTAGTTGATGAGTCAAAAAGTCCTCTTCGTCTGCACTGGAAACGTCTGCCGCAGCCCCATGGCTGAGGGCTTTCTGCGTCATATGGTGAAAGAAGCCGGGGCCGATATCGAGGTCGGATCGGCCGGTATCGGTGCAATGGAGGACATGATGCCGAGCCGACACTCCGTCACCGCAATGAAGGAGGAGGGGATCGACATCTCCCGTCAGCGAAGCCGCATGCTCACCCCCGAGATGATGGGCGAATACACCCATATCTTCGGTCTCGGGACAGGCCACATCGACTCGATTCGCAGCTATTTCCCCGAAGAGCAGGAAAAAACCTTTGTTCTCCGCGAGTTCATCGCCGACGAGAGACTCGATCTCGAAGTCCCTGATCCTATCGGCGGCGACCTCGATGAATACCGCATTACCCGGAACCTGATTAAAGAAGCGATGCCCTCGATTCTGCGGTTTGTCCTCACCGGCGATCCGTCCAAGCCCGGATCGTGAGGTCAAAGGTTCCCGCTAAGTTATTTTGACAATCGGTGCCTCCCGCTCTAGCTAACGCAGCGTAGTCTAATTGGACTCGTCCAATCCCCTTTTATCTGAATTAAGACATGGAGAAACCCACTCTCATCATCGGCACCGATCACGGTGGTTTTGAACTGAAAGAAGCCGTCCTTGCCCATCTCAAGGGCAAAGGCTATGACATCGAGGATGCGGGTTGTTTCTCAAAAGAATCCGTCGACTACCCCGATTACGCCGCCAAAATTGCCGGAGCCGTCGCCACTGGGCGGAGGGACTTTGGCATCCTTTGCTGTACGACAGGAATCGGTATGGCGGTCGCGGCAAACCGTTTCTCGGGCGTGCAGGCTGCGGTCGTCACTAGTCCCGACCTCGCCGCCCGCACCCGCCTCCACAACGACACGAACGTGCTGTGTCTCGCCGGTGATTTCACGAGCGGACCTGAAGGTGCTGCCATCGTCGACGCCTGGCTCGGTGCCGAGTTCGAGTCCGGAGGCCGCCACGAGCGCCGCGTCGCCAAGATGAACTCCTGCGGTGTTCCGGTGAGCGCTCCCCACGTTGCCGTGACCGACCCCGAAATTTTCCACGTCATCGAGGAAGAGGCCGCCCGCCAGAGCGGAAATATCGAGCTGATCGCTTCCGAAAACTTTGCCTCCAAAGCCGTCCAGCAGGCCCAGGGCAGTTGCCTCACGAACAAGTATGCCGAGGGTTACCCCGGCCGCCGCTGGTATGGTGGATGTGAGAACGTCGACAAGGCCGAGACCCTTGCAATCGAGCGGGCCAAGGAGCTTTTCGGAGCGAAGTTTGCCAACGTGCAGCCGCACAGCGGATCGCAGGCGAATGCCGCCGTCTACTTCAGCGTCCTCGAACCCGGCGACAAGATCCTCACGATGGATCTCGCCCACGGCGGACACCTCACCCACGGTCACTTCGCCAATTTCTCCGGCAAACTTTACGAAGTGAAGCACTATGGCGTCTCCGAAGAGAACGAGACGATCGACTATGATAAGCTCGCGATCATCGCGAAGGAATATCAGCCGAAGATGATCACCGCCGGGGCTTCCGCTTACTCGCAGATCATCGACTTCCCCCGCATGCGTGAGATCGCTGACTCCGTCGGTGCCTATCTCTTCGTCGACATGGCCCACATCGCCGGACTCGTCGCCGCCAGAGTCCATCCCTCGCCGCTCGATCACGCTCACTTTGTCACCACGACGACTCACAAGAGTCTACGCGGTCCCCGCGGCGGACTCATCCTCACCAACGACGAGGATCTCGCGAAGAAGATCGACTCCATGGTTTTCCCCGGCGTTCAGGGCGGTCCGCTCATGCATGTCATCGCGGCCAAGGCCGTCTGTTTCCACGAAGCGCTCCAGCCAGGCTTCAAAGAATATCAGGAGCAGGTCGTCAAAAACGCCTCCACCCTCGCCAATCACCTCGGCGGACTCGGCTACCGCATTATCTCGGGCGGCACCCAGAATCACCTCTTCATGGTCGATCTGCGTCCGCAAAAGCTGAATGGTAAACTCGTCCAGGAGACTCTCGACAAGGCGGGCATTACGGTGAACAAAAACTCTATTCCCTTTGATACCGAGAGTCCCTTCAAAGGCGGCGGTATCCGGATCGGCACGCCCGCCGTGACGACTCGCGGGATGAAAACGTCCGACATGGCGACTGTCGGTGACCTTATCCATGAGGCCATTCAGAATCACGGCGACGCGGCTAAACTCGAAGCGATCCGTCTGAGGGTCCTCGAGCTCAACGAGCGTTTCCCGCTGCCCTGATAAGTGCGGTCTTCGCAGGTCTATTGCCCCGAAGGTGTCACCACCTTCGCTACGCGTCAGAGGTAGCGAAACTCGTGAGAGACTGTTGCAAAAGTGCCGCCGAACTCATTTCAGCTCCCGAAGTCAGTCTGTAGCCGGCCTCACAGAGGCCAGCCACAACGCTACTGACGGGAGAACGAAAGGGTTTTGCACCAGTCTCGTGAGCGTTTCGGGGGCAATTGAGATTCGGCATGACTCTGTGCCTTTCATATCTTTTGGTGTGCTAGATTGGCGCTTTTAGTCGAGTCGAAATGTAGCTGAGTTGAGTCAAAATGGCGCTAAATTCTTATCCCTTGTCACGCTTGTATTTTTCATAACGACTTGTAAATAAAGTGTTTATACTGATTTAGATTCCCATGGCACAGCTGCTGCTTTTTTGTCGGTCGAGTTATCTCACTCACTTCAACTCAACCAAAAAACATCACCTACCATGAAACTGATTCGATACACTGACCTCAACGACTGGGAGTCCCTCTTCGGGGATCCGTTCCGGGCCTTTGCCCCCTTGCTGCGTTCGGCGGCGAATCCGGTTCGACGAGGGAACGCCTCACGGGCGCTCCCGACCGGCGTCGAATGGTTCGAAGATGACGGCCACTACCACGCCCGTCTCGAAGTTCCCGGCGTGAAACGCGAGCAGCTCCGCCTCGATGTCGAGGACGGTCTCGTCCGGCTCACCCACCACGAATCCGGCCAGACCGGTGAGGGCGAAACCGTGCGGACGAGCCGCTACGAGCAGGTCCTGCGTTGCCCCGAAGGCATCCGTCCCGATGCGATCGAGGCACGCCTCGCCGACGGCATCCTGCAGCTCAGCTTCCCCAGGGAAGAAGTGCGCAAGCCCGTCAGCATCACGATCAACTGAAACCCACCAATCCCTGAAATCCTTAATACTTTCTTAAAATGAGTGATCAAAACGAACTCTGCAATGAGACCGCCTGCAACGCGCTTGCGACCGATGCCCATGCGCTCCCGACTTACCGACCCCATTACAGCTCCCGCTATGATGAGCACGCGTGGGAGGTCGCGGTGCGGCTGCCGGGGGTGAGCAGGGAAAGCGTCTCCGTTACCGTGGAGAACGAAATCCTCGAAGTGAAAGCGACGCGCCGCTTCGACCTTCCGGCGGGCTGGCGAGCGCTCGGACAACACGAGCCGACGCAGAGCTACCGTCTCCGCCTCGACGTAGGGCCCGAAGTTGACGAGACACGCATCTCGGGCGGTCTCGAGGATGGTGTCCTCACCCTGCGGCTCCCTCTTCGCGAAGAGGTGAAGCCCCGCTCGATTGAGATTCACTAAGGAGTCTTCTCTCCTCGGGAAGCAGCCGGTCGCTCCGCTCAGGCGAGGCGACCGGCTTTGCTTTTAGGGGAAGAGAACTCCGTGATTGTGAGAAGGGCGCCTTTTCGGTATCATGAGTTCGTGATCTCAAGCTGCGGTCAATCCATCCGGAAAAAAATCCGTCTCGCGACGGGGGTGGGACTGTCGTTTTTTATCTCTTTCATCTGTCCTGCGCAAGAGCCCGCCGTGCCCCCGACCGCTGCGCCCGGGGTGGGTGAGTCCTCGGCGAGGAGTTCGGTGGGCAATGTCGCGGCACTTGACTGGAGCAAGGACGATCAGATTCGCGTGAGCGGAGGTCAGCCGCGCGCCCGGGTGATGTTCTCCGCTTTTACCAATGACTACCGCGAGGACTTCCGCTGGCTCCTTTACCGCATAAGTCGGAAGCGATCGGACGAGGAGAAAATCGGAACGGACCCGAACAGCGAGATCGACACGAGGGCTCTCGCGGAACGAAATATCTGGTCGGTCCCGATAGAGGTGGCGCTCTGGGGCGAGGTTTCCGATGTCCACAAGGGGGACTATCTCATCACGAAGGTGCAGATTCGTCCCGATCAGCGTTTTACGATAAGGGTGGAGGTGAAGCTGCACGATGGATTCGAGGAGAGCGCCTTTCGGCTGAAATTGCTCGAAGCCCTCCTCATCGAGCAAATCCTCGCGCCCTACGCGGCGAGTCCGGGAGAGTTCACCCTCGAACAGGTCGAGGTGCCCGACTGGCTCCTGCACGGGTTCGACCAGCTCATCTCCCATCGGCGCGGCGGCAGCCCGAGCGCGTTTTATCGAGGTTTCCTCTCGAGCGGGCAGATGCTGAAGCCCGACGAGATCGTCGCGGTGAAAGGGGCTGACAAGCTCGATCCGGTGAACTACGCCATTTTCCGCGCCTCAGCTTCGGCCATGATTGAGGCGCTCCTTGACCAGCCCGAGGGAGGCACGGGGATGCGCAGTCTCCTCGGCGATCTCGGGCGAACCGGCGGCGTGCCGCTCGCGGTGCTCTTGCGGCAGCATTTCCCCGCCGTCCGCGAGATCGAAGAGGGGCTCGATAAATGGTGGGCGCTCGAGGTTGCCTCCCTCGCGCAGCAGCAGGACTTTGAGTTTCTCGGTCGGGAAGAGACCGAACGTATCATCACCGAGGCGCTCACGCTGCGCTTCGGGGGCGTTCCCGAGTCCGCCCCTGTGGCGGAGCCGGTCAAGAGAGGGATCCTCGATTTTTTCAAGCCTGCGGCCGCTGCCCCGAATCCAGTTCAAAGCACCGGGCCTTTCGTCGGCACGCTGGACCAGTATCAGAGTTATCTGGGACGGGCCGGGGCAAAGGAGCAACTCGCGCAGGCCTTCGAGCGGCTCCAGCACCTCAAGCGCAGTGGCTTTCCGCTCTATCGCCCGGTGGTGTCCGCCTATGAGCAAGTCATCACAAAGTTGGTCAAGGGTGACGTTGCGAATATTGATGCCGAATTAAAGAGTATCGAAGAGATGCGCACAAAGATACGCGAGACGCTCATGCGGACCGAGGATTATCTGAATTACTTCGAGGCCACCCGCGCGCCGCAGCGCAGCGAAGCCTTCGACGACTACATGGAGATGCGCAAAAGCCTCGAGAGCAAGCCCGCCCCGCAGCGGAATGACCGCATCAGCAGGTATCTTGATGCGCTCGAGCTGGAGTTTCGGTAGGTCCCGCGAAAAGTAGCACAGGCTTCCAGCCCTTGCCTTTCGGCGGAGTCAGCGTGGAAG
>JANQVJ010000056.1:99248-103023 GCA_030730365.1 Verrucomicrobiales bacterium | reverse complement strand
GCGAAAAGTAGCACAGGCTTCCAGCCCTTGCCTTTCGGCGGAGTCAGCGTGGAAGAGCGGATCATTTCCCCTCGCGCACCGGCGTCAAGGGGAAGGGCATCGGCAGGATGCCGATGCTACGATGCTACCCGCCCTTTTCCTCGAAGCTCTTCCGCCACTGCTCGAGCCTTTCTGCGACGCGCTGTTCCATTCCGTTGCTCGAGGGTTCGTAATAGCGCCGACCTTCAGGCAGGTAGGCCTGGGGCACGTAGCCGTCTTCGTAATCGTGACCGTAGAGGTAGATGGCCTCGCCTTCGGCGATGGCGCCGCTCGCCTCGCCGATCTTCTTTCGTGATTTTGTGCGGAGATGGGGAGGAACAGGGAGAGTGCGTCCTTCGGCGATGTCTTTCATCGCGGCGTTAATCCCGAGGTAGGCCCGGTTGCTCTTCGGTGCGGTCGCGATGTAGACAGCGGCATGGGCGAGGGGAATGCGGGCCTCGGGCATGCCGATGAACTCGACCGCCTGCTGTGCGGCGATGGCGACGCGCAGCGCATTAGAGTCGGCCATGCCGACATCTTCACTCGCGGCGATGACGATGCGACGGGCGATGAATCGAATATCTTCCCCGGCATAGAGCATCTTTGCGAGCCAGTAGAGTGCGGCATCGGGATCGCATCCACGCATCGCTTTGATAAAGGCACTGATCGTGTCATGATGTCCATCGCCGTCGGCATCGTAGACGACACTCTTCCGCTGGATGGAATCCTCGGCGACGTCGAGATTGATCACGATCTCGCCGCTCGCTTCATCGGGCTCGGTCGTAAAGACGGCGAGCTCGAACGAGGTCAGCAGCTTCCGCGCATCGCCGTCGCACATCATGACGAGATGGCGGGCGGCGTCTTCATGCACAATAACGGATTTTTTTCCGAAGCCTCGTTCCGGGTCAGAAACGGCGGCCGCGAGGAGGTTGGTAAGATCCTCGGGCGAGAGTGGCTCGAGCTGGAAGACCTGGCTGCGCGAGACGAGCGGGCTGTTGATGTAAAAATACGGATTATGTGTCGTCGCGCCGATGAAACGCACCGTGCCCCGCTCGATGTGGGGGAGCAGGACGTCCTGCTGCGATTTGTTAAAGCGATGGATCTCGTCGACAAAGAGAGTGGTGACCTCGTTGCGGGTCCGTTGGAATTGACGGGCGGCCTCGACGGCACGGCGGATCTCGGCGACATTGCTCTCGACGCCTGAGAGATTGATGAAGCGCGATTCGGTCCGACGGGCGATTAGCTCGGCGAGGCTCGTTTTACCCACCCCGGGCGGACCGTAAAAGATTAGTGAAGTGAAGCGATCCGCCTCGACGGCACGACGCAGCAGTTTGCCCTCGCCGAGAATGTGCCCTTGGCCCACGTATTCGCTGAGATCGCGGGGCCGCATCCGCGCGGCGAGAGGCATTGTCGGATCGAGCTGCAGGTTCGGGGCGGGAAGATCTCCGCCACTTTCGGCGAAGAGTCCGGACTCACCGGCAGCGTTATCCATGAAAAGATCGTCGTCCATGAGGGGCGGGGAGGGAAACGCTAACCCGATCCGGCAGCTTGGAAATGGATATTTGCGGTGCGGCAGACCTCTGAGCTACCGTGCAAAACACCTTATTATAAAAATATTCATAATTATCAGAATTAGTTTGAATTACTGTATTATTTTGGTATTATTTATAATTGTTTTTAAAAGTATGGCAATTCTCGCCTGAAGCGCGATGAGCCGTCGATTCCTCACCTCAAATCTCTCTCACCTCACCATGAATATTGCCATCCCTGAACTAAATCAGTTTGCGCTCGAAGAACTGGGTCAGACCCCGCTTGTTGAGAATCCCAAGGCCGAGGTCAGCTTCAAGGTGGATGTCGTGCCGTGCCGCGTGACCCGCCGGGTCGTCGTCGGGATCCTCGACGAGAGCCGCAAGCGCGGTATCGCCGTGGCGATCTACCCGGCCACGGGTGAGGTGTGCGACCTCAGCAACGGTGGCGGCGTTATCGGCTACCTCGCCAAGGCTCCGCTCGCTCCCGGCGTGCCGGTTCCCTGTGACCTGACCCTTTACCGCTTCGGACAGAACTTCGTCTGTAGCGTCCGCATCCAGGGCGAGATCTTCCTTTACCCGGCCTTCTCGATGGCCTCGTCGACCCGCCTCACCGCCTTCGTCGGTCAGGAGGAAGCTCCCGACGCCGGGAAGATCGGCTGGGCGCACCTGCGCCTCGATGTTATCGCGGAGCCGGTCGCGGCATAATCCCTTTTTAGGTTGATCGTTGTTTGAGCAGGGGGCGGGTTGAGAGGCCCGCCCCCTGTTTCATTTTCCTTTTCACTCCTCCAGTGCAAGCAGGAGCGGGCGATAACCGTCCTCATTCATCAGGGCGATGGCTCCTGCGTCGCCCGGTTCGGTGGCGACTTCGGCGTAGATGGCGAGGGCGTTGTGCATGGCTTCGACGGCGAGCTCGATTTGCTCGATGCGGGCATCGTCATCCCCGGCGGCTTTGGCGATGCCGGCATGGCGCGCCGCCTCGGCGGCGCTGACGTAGTGCAGGGCGAAGGTGGCGCGTTTGGCATGACGCAGCAGCAGGGGACGGGCGCCGTCGCGGGCGCGGGTGTTGGCCCGGTAAAATTCGCCGACGGCTTTGCCATAGAGTTCCTTGGCCTTGGCGATCCAGGCGGGGAGGGGATCTGCGGATTCGTAAAAACGCATGAACCCCGCCTCACCGGGGACTCCGAAGGTGGGATCTTCTTTCGCGATGAGCGCGGCGGCTTCGGTGAGGGCGGCGATACCGTTATTGAAAGGTTCGACGACCCCGTCTCCGCAGATGGGGAGAATGAGATCGGCGAGGCGGTCACCCGCGGCATCCTTATCCGCAAAAGCCTTGCGCGCGAGCTGCCAGAGCTGGTGATTGTGATCGGCAACGAGAGGCGTATCGACGGCGTAGCTTTCTTTGGCTTTTACCTCGTTCTCCGCGTGATGAGGCATGAGGCTGCCGCCTGACGGTGCGAATGTCAGGATGGGTGATTCCGGCTCTGAGGTGACGAAGTCGGCCCCGGGGTAAATATCGCCAAGGGCGGTCAGTTGCTTTTCATCCGCTCCGGCGAGTTCAATGACCACAGTTAGACCCCGCTTTTTTGCGGCGGTGATGAGGTCCTTGATAAAAGCCAAGGCCAGTTCGCCGCGTTCTTCCCGCGACGCGGCGGCGGCGAGGGCAGGATGATCGAAAGTCTTTTTCCCGGTGAAAACGGCGCGACCGGCGATGTCCCCGCTGACGTCGAGGGAATCGCCTTTCCAGATGCCGGAGTCGGTGGCGACGGTTCCGGCGAAGACTTGATAGGGTTGCATGACCAATTCAACCCTGTTGAATTTCATTTTCACGAGCTGGGTAAAAAGGGCTTCATACTCGGTGAGACTCCACGCGGCCTGGCTCGCCGGACTCGTGCCGAGGAGTCGCCAGGTGCGTCGCTCGGCAAGAGGTCGCAGGGTGATGTCAAAACCGTCGAGGGAAAACTCGGGCGACTCGAGCGGCGGGAAGTCGGCCGTCGGGAGATACCGTATCCCGTGGCGATGGCCGAACTCATAGACCGCCCAGAGGGTGGCGAGCGGACTAGCGCCTCCGACAATGAGACCGCCCGGACTCGATTTCAGGTAGTGGAGGTCACGGGATTGAAATCCGGGGTTTTTGTTAGGATCCGGATGGCCGAGGAGGATGCGGTGCGGTGCCTCGACATCGACATCGACATCGACATCGACATCGGCGTCCGCGTCCGTCACGCTCA
>JANQVJ010000056.1:0-99148 GCA_030730365.1 Verrucomicrobiales bacterium | reverse complement strand
TCGACATCGACATCGACATCGACATCGACATCGGCGTCCGCGTCCGTCACGCTCACATTTGCTTCGAAAAGGGTCTCGAGGATACTTTTTAACTCGTCGGCGGCGAAGCGCTCGAGTTCGGCCGGGTTCGCAGTCGTCACGATGGTGACCTCGGGTCCGGCGGCGCGGGCGGTGAGGACGGTGTAGCAGAGGAGGGGAATGAGAAAGCGGGTCGTCATGGGTGGGAGCAGTTCTTACCTGGCTTCGCCGGAGATGCAGAAGATATTCTCTCTCGTTCGGATAAAGATTCGCCCGCCGGCAATCGCGGGGGTGGCGAGGATTTCCTCTCCCATATCGTTCTTCGCGAGGATGGTGAGCTCGTTGCTGTCGTCGAGGACGAGGACAAATCCGTTCCGCCCCGCGATGTAGACTTTGCCGTCGGCGGCGATGGGGGAGGCGTAGTAGTCGCCGAAATTTTTCAAGCGAGTGCGGTCCCAGATCGTAGCCCCGTCGGTAGCGCTGAAGCAGCTCGAGACACCGCCGGATTTCACGACGTGGAGACGGTCGCGGTAGACGAGGGGGGAGGAAAGGTTCGAGGGGGATTTGTTGTCGATGTTCCAGACGACGTGAGTTTTCGTTACGTCGCCAGTGCCGCCGCCGCGCACGGCCTGGATCGTGTTGCCGCCTGCCGCCTGATTGTTTTCGTGTTGAAAGGCGGTGTCGATCTCAGTCTCGTCGATGAGACCGTCGCTGTTTTTATCCGAGGCATCGAAGCGCTCGAGGAATTCGGCAGGCATCTCCTCGCGCGCGAGTTTGCCGTCCTGGTTCGTATCGAGCCATTCGAGGAGGGCGAACTTCAGGGTGCGGGTCGAGTCGCCGTAACTCTGCACCGCCAAGTAGATGAGATCACCGTGGACGACGGGCGAGGTCATCATGGTGCGGAGGAGGCTCGCGCAGCTCCACCGCTCGGCCCCGGTGGCGGGATCGTAGCCGATGAGTTTCCCCGAACCAGCGACGACAAGGTCTTTGCGGCCCCCTGCCTCGCACATCATGGGCAGGGAATAACCCGCCAGCATCTCGGGACGTGGCGTTTTCCAGAGTTGCTTGCCCGAAGCCGCGTCGAGGCAGATGACGAAGGAATTGAGATCGTCGTCCTGAACAAAAAAGACGCGACTGTCGTGAACCACCGGCGAAGCGCCCGATCCCCAGTCCATGAGGTAGGAGGCCTTCGGCAGGACGTGGCGCCAGACTTCGTCGCCGGTGACCGCGTCAAAGGCAAGGATGCCGAGGGTGCTGAAGTAGGCGTAGACGCGTTCGCCGTCCGCGGCCGGGGTGGAGGAGGCGTGGCTGTTCGGCGGGGTGATGCGGGGAAGTTCGCCTGCGGGGAGGGCGCGTTTCCATAGCTCTTTGCCTGTGGAGGCGTCGTGGCAGTAGATCACAAAGTCCTTTTCCCCGACGAAGGCGGTGTTAAAGACCTTTCCGTCAACAATCACGGGCGAGCTGATCCCGTCGCCGAGGGCGGCTTTCCAGAGGACGCCCGATTCGAAGGAAAATTCGGTGGGGACAGGGTCAGTGCCGGTGGCGACCCCACTGCCGTTGAGGCCGCGGAACTGGGGCCAGTCTTCGCCTCTTGAGGCGGCGGGGCTCGCGATGAGGGCCGCGAGGACGAGGGCGAAAGCGGGGCGGTTCGTCATAAAATGGATTGAGTAAATCAGGACGCCGCCATTTCCGCAATGGCCCATATCGGCCATGTGCCCGTTTGAAGGTTAAATTTCCTCGCCAAAGATCGCATTGCACTTGACCCGCAGGCTTCGTTTTCGCTAGGGTAAGAGGCGGAAAGGTCAGGAGATGCTCCATTTTCGATTCTATTCCATCCTCCCATTTCAATGAAGATACTGTCCCAGAAATCCCTTCGGCGCGCCATGACTCTCGTCGAGATACTTGTCGTCATCGCCATTCTCGGTATCCTTGTCAGCTTGCTTGTCCCCGGTTTGAACAAGGCCAAGGAGGTCGCCGAGGCATCAAAAAACACGGCCAATCTGAAGCAAATCGGGATGGCGACGATCGGTTGGGCGGCAGACAATGGAAGTCGCCTGCCGTCGCCGCAGTATCCCGGTGGTATGGTTCCCCCTCCCGGGGTGCAGCCCGAGGACTTTTTCCCTCTTCATTACAATCTGGGCGAGTCGGGGCTCTGGCTCGACGGGGTCATCTTCGGCGAACTGTATCTCAAAGAGGACAAGGAAGGTGAGGTTACCAGTTATAATATCGACGAGAATGGCGAGCACCTCAAAGGCACCCTCTTCGAGTCAACCCAGTCGGTGAAAAAGAATCCGCTCGAAGAGAATTGGCACAAGCACAGCTACGCGATGAACGCGAACCTCCAGTATGACCGCATCTACGATCAGGTGGAGTCGAGCGACCCGTATCTGACGGAGAAGACGCTCTCAAATCTCCTCTTTGCGCCGAGCGCGATGCTCTACATCGAGTGCAGCGAACCCAACGTGGTCATGTTTGAAGACAGGCAGTCGATCATTGACACGCTGAATCAGCGGTGGGACGGCGGCAAGGTGATCGCCGTCTATCTCGATGGCCATGCGGACCGCCTCTCGGAGCGGGAGATCCCGGAGGACGACCCGGAGACGGACATGAAATCGAGCCGATTCTGGCGGGGCGTTGATTCGGAGCGCTGAGACGGCACGGTATCGATATCACTCCGTCGCTCCGGTTGCGGCGGGAGGGTTCGCTTTTTCGAAGGCCTCTTTGGCGAGGGCGCGAGCGGCATTGATCGCAAAAGTGCAGGCCTCGGTGCAGATCACAGGAATGGCCCGCGGTTGTGCCTTGAGCCTGCTCACGGGGTGCATGTCATCGATGGGCCAGGCGATTTTGCGGATGCAACCGGGATGGCAGAGCTCGCGCATCATGCGATTGGCCAACTGGTCCGAGATCGTGCCGGCGAAGCGATACATGCCTGTCTGCCGGTCGAGGGTGCGGCGCAGGGAGGTGGGATGATGCTCCTCGTTGGCATAGGCGATCCAGGTCGCAAAAACGGCCGGATAGATCGCGTCGAGACGTTTCAGAAACTCCGGCGATTCGCTGCTGCGGGTGATCCATCCACCTTTCAGGGAGGGGGCTGTCTTTAGAGGGCGATACTCCCCGCCCGCGTCGAACTTAGCGAGTTCGCGCAGATCAATGACCGAGTCGATCGGAGAGAGAGAGTCCTTTTTTCCCATGTCATCGAGATGGCAGGCCTCGAAAGTGCCGTCATCGGAGCGGGTCAGATAGAGTTGTCCGAAAACGAGAGAAGTTCCGGCGGGCAGATGGGACTCGAGTTCCCCAGCGAGTGTCATGAGCGGTAGTGTTCGTCAAAATAGCTTACCTGATCCACGATGACATCAGCGAGGGACGGATCGGTCCCAATCGCGGAACTGTAGTAAAGGGTGCGGTCGCCGAAGCGATGGGGATTTTGCCGGAAGACGTCGCGTTGACTCGCCGCCGCAGTGGGTTCGGTCTCGATCCCGAGGAGGACGGGGATATCCTGATAGCTGTGGAGCGCGTCGGCAATGAAGAAGGGGACAACCACGACGTTTGGCGAATCGGTCAGGGTCTGCCAGTCAGCGATGAAGGGAGGCTCCTCCATGTAGGCGTCGAGGACCTGGGCAAAAGGTTCCCCGCTCGCCTTGATCGCCTCGACTTGATCGGTGATGGCCTCGGTCGATTTCTTGTTTAGATTGGTGCCGTGCCCGACGATGATGAGGGTCGTGTCCTCGAGTTTGACCGAGTCATCAATGATCTCTTTGGCTCGTTTGATGAGCAATCCGGTCATGGCCGAGTGGATCCCGACCGGGTCGCAGTAATGGATCGTGCGACCGTCGCGGACGGTCGTGTGACCGTCGATCTCGAGTTCGCGGGGGAGGACCTGGCGGGTGAAATAACCCTCGCTGATAAAATTGGGCACGATGTAGATCTCGCGCTCCTCGATCATGGGCCAGATCTGGCGGAAGCTCGGCTCTTCTTTCCAGAACGCGCAATGGACGCTGCCGAACTGCCCCGATTTTTCGATCGTGTCGGCATGGTCCCAACTCGGCTGGGACGAGTCCGGGTTCTCCGTCGATCCGTGACCGAGGATGAGGAGGGCGCAATCTGGTTTGGCGACAAGCATAACGAAGATACGAAAATGTAAGACAGGCGGACGCGCCAGTAGTTTTGCCAGTGAGAGAAAAATGGAATGCTCCTGATTCGCTACTAAAGGGAAATGGAAATTCCGTATTTATCACAGAATTTGATTGCTTAATAATACGGGGTTCTTAATATTATCCTTCAAGTTTCGGGTTCCGAAAGATAGAAAATGAGAATGAGGTTCACCAGTTGGCTTGCGGGAGGATTGATCGCTCTTTCGTGCCCCCTTGCCGCCGCACCGCCTGAGGAGGCGGTGGGCGAGTCCGCCTTCGGGGCGCTCGACGGCTTTCTCGCGGTCTCACCTCTCGAGTCCGGGTCAATGGTCCTCGGGATGGTGGGTTTTTTCGGGCAACCCGAGCCGGATCAGTGGCTCATTTTGACCTCGTCTTCCGCGACGCCGGGAGCACTGCGCGAGTCGATTTTTGCGAGGGGGCGTCTCCTTGGCGAGCGCAGGATCAGTCCGCTGCCGGGGCAGGACCTTCCGCATCTGCCCATTGCTCGAGCGACCTTGAAGATCGATTCGGCGTCTGCTTTTCGTGTCGTTGAGGATCTCGCCCACCGGCAAAAGCGGACCTTTGATGCAGCCCATTTTCAATTGCGCGTCCGTGACCTCGGGGCCGAGCCGGTCTGGATGCTCAATCTCCTCAACCGCGCCCGGGTCTCTGTCGGGGTGGTTTACCTTTCGGCAACGACCGGAGCCGTCCTCCGGGAGACCTGGGTTGGGCCGGCTCCGGTCCTTGATGAGACGAGGATCTCGGCGCGGTGAGAGCGGATGCCGCTTTCGAGGCTGGTTCATCCTGAAGGCGGCCACCGCGAGGCCGCGACGGGTTCACGTATCGTTGCCCGGATGACACTTTTCTCCACGACCCCACCGAGAGCGTCCTCCACCTCTCCCTCAAAGCGACTTCGGGGACCTCGCCCAGTGCGGGAGCTACGCCGGTTACTGGCGGCGTCTATGCTTATCGAGACTCGTTCGAGGAGGAGGCGTGATTCAAAATGAAAGAGAAAGGGAGATTGACCTGCGGTTCCGCGCTTATTAGCCTACACCCCTGAACCGTATTATCCGGTTCACGTGAACCGGTCCCCTCAGTCCACGGTCAGAATAAACCGAGTCACATTCACCGGCTGAGTAGTGAAAATGAATAACGAAGCAGATGGTTTACGGAAATCGTTGGGGTCCTGGCAGATTGGACTCTACGGGTTGGGCTCGATGCTCGGCGCCGGCATCTACGCTCTCGTGGGGAAAGCCGCCGACTCACTCGGCAATGCGATCTGGCTCGCCTTCCTCGCGGCGATGGTTGTGGCGCTACTCACCGGTCTTTCCTATGCCTGCGTCGGGAGCCGCTACCCGAAAGCGGGCGGAGCGTCCTATGTCACGCAGCGCGCCCTCGGCAAACCGTGGCTCAGTTATGTCGTGGGGCTCTGCGTGATGATGAGCGGACTCACGAGCATGGCGACAGGTGCTCAAGCCATGGCCGAGACCATTGCAAAGGGACTTGGGATGGATTTGCCGGTGAAGCTCGTAGCGATTGGTATCGTCCTTCTCGTCGGCCTCGTCATCTTCCGCGGGATTCGCGAAAGCATGTGGGTGAACATCACTTGTACGGTCGTCGAGGCGGTCGGTCTGCTATTTATCATCGCGGTGGGAATGCGGTTTTGGGGAAGTGTCGATTATTTTGAGACACCAACCCGCTCTGCCGGGGGCAGTTCGGCTATCCCGATGATGCTCATTCTGCAAGGTGCGGTTCTGATGTTCTTTTCCTTTATCGGTTTCGAGGATATCCTCAATGTCAGCGAAGAGGTCAAGAATCCGCGTCGTGATGTTCCCATGGGGCTCATCGGCGCCATGGTGGTAGCGACTCTCATCTACATGGCGGTAGCGATCACGGCAGTCTCGGTGATCCCGTGGGCCGACCTCGCAAAAAGCCCCGCTCCGCTCATGGAGGTAGCAAAGGCCGCCGCCCCGTGGTTTAAAAATATCGACAGTATTTACATCGGTATCACCCTCTTCGCGATCGGGAACACGGCCCTGCTTAATTACATCATGGGCTCGCGGCTCCTCTACGGGATGAGCCGTCAGGGCCTTCTCCCGGCTCTAATCGGGCGCATCCACACGACGCGGCGCACGCCGCACGTCGCGATCCTGATCCTCTTTTTCATTGTGACCGCATTGATTCTTAGCGGCAGTGTCAAGCAGCTCGCTGAATCGACCGTGCTGCTCCTGCTCATGGTTTTTACGGTGGTAAATATTGCGCTCATCATTCTGAAGCGTCGTCCCGGCGAGCCGCGCGGGGGATTCGAGGTACCTGTCTTCGTGCCCGTCCTCGGCGCGCTCGTTTGCCTGACTCTTATCGCCGTTCGGGTCGAGTCAGCCTGGAGCCTCAAGGGCGGCTATGTTGCGCCGCTCGTGGCGCTCGCCATCATCGTGGTGTCGCTCGGGCTATATTTTTTGACGCGCCCGGCAAACACGGTGGTGAAAGAATTGGAGTAGAGACTTTTCCGAATAAGGGGATCCGGCGGGGCGTCGGCCTAGGCAGGTAAATGATGGCAGCCGATTCGCCTCCCGCCTGGCTCGCGGTTTTGATGGCGCTCCTTTTTCTGCCTTTTTTCCCCGTTGGTGCAGTGCGGAGTCCTCCGGCTCAACAATCGTATGGCGTCTCAGCGGGGGATTTTTGTTCTTCCGATTAATTCGGGTGGATGTCGGACTGGCTCCCGTCGTGATCCTACGCCTAGAAGTGAAAGTTTTCGAGTCGTCGGAGGGGCTCTCCCTTTGTTCCCTGATGATCCCGGAATGAAGAGTGAAAGTGCAGGGAAAAGTAGATCATCTCACGACGGGTGCCACGGGGCGTAAGAGCCGTCTCGGATCTATTTTTTCTGAGTATTGGGGTCGTAAAAGATCCGGATATCCGCTTCGGTGGTTCCCAGTAGTTCCTGCGCCCTGATGAGCGCATGCCTTGTCGAGAGATTGGGATTGCGCGGGTGATTGAGGAAAATGTTGCGGCGTCCGATGACCTCGACAGAGCCGGCGTTCTTGAGGACCCGATAGACGTCTTTGGTCGCTCCGCTGATGATGACGTGGCGGTCTAGTTTGCGGAGAAAGTGGACCATTTCCTCGAGAGCGACGACGCTCGTGGCATCGAGATGGCGGGCGTTTTTGAGCCTTAGAATAATGACTCTGAGGTCGGGATCGAGCGAGGTCTTCTGAATCTGAGTGCGGAAAAGTTCCGCTGCGCCGAAAAAGAGATCGCCCTCGACATGGACAATGGAGATTGCGGGGATGGGACGGGCCCTCTTTTCTCCAGCCTCGCGCAGTTCGCCCTGCTCGGAGAACTCATACTCGGTCAGGTAGGGCTGGCTTGCGGCTCTGAGATAGAGGATGATGGAAATCCCAACCCCCAGGAAGATCGCGATATTCAGCGGCATGACGAGGGCGCTGACGAAAGTCGTGATGAGCACGGCGGCGTCCTGAGTTGTCGCGTAGAGAGAGATGCGGATGTGATGTCGGTTGATCACCGAGGTGGCGATGCAGACGACGAGCATAGCGATGACGCACTTCGGGACATGGTCCATGTAGTCACCGAGGACGAGTAATCCGCCGATGCAGAGGAGTCCGCTGATGATGCTGGAGAGTCCGGAGACTGAGCCGCTGCTGAAATTGAGGGCCGAGCGGGTCAGGGAACCCGAGGCCGGCATCCCCCCGGTGACGGAGGCAGTGATATTCGCAATACCCACGCTGAGCATGTCCTGATTCACATCGGGACGATCACCGACCCGGCTCGCGAGCGATTTGGACATGACCGAGTTTTCCAGTGCGGCAAGAAAGGCAATGGAAAACGCGATCCCGATGAGGAGGCTCACATCCGAGAAAAACCCGCGAGGACTGATCTGCGGCATCTTCGGCGCGAGGTCGGCGATAGAGAAGGAGGCAAAGGTGGCGAGGTTCCAGCCGGCGTAGCGGTGGAGTAACTCGTAGGTCACCGACATGATGACCAAGGTAATCGCGAAGACGGGGAGGCGTGCGAGCCGGCGGTTCAGGAAATACCAGAGCAGGAATGTGGCCGAGGCGAGAATAACCGCTTTCCACTGCGCCGTCTCAATCGAGGAGAAGGTCCCCTGCAGGATAGTGAAAAAAGTCTTCGTTGCGGCGGCGGCTTCCTCTGGCAACTGGATCCCGAGGAGGTGGTCGAGCTGGTTCGCGATGATGAGGACGGCCGCCCCCGTGATATAACCGACGACAACGGATCTGCTCACGTATTGCACGAGTTCGGCGACGCGAAAGAAGGCTCCGATGGTCAGGAGTAGACCGATGAAGAGGACCAGCAGTGGAAGATAGAAAAGCCTATCCGCTGCGGCGAAGGAGGCGATACTTGCAAAAAGCATGAAAGACGTCGCGTTCGTCGGCCCGAGAATAGTGTGGCGCGAGCCGGCAAAGAGGGGAGCCACGATCGCCGCGATCGCTCCCGAGACGATCCCGTATTTAATGGGGAGATCGGCAATAGCGGCGTAGGCCATGCCCTGCGGAAAGGCGAGCAGGGCGACATTGAGCCCCGCCCCGGCATCGGCCCTCAGGTCGGATAACTTGTATCCGCGGAACCCGTGTCGAATGGGCAGGGGATCGATCGCATTCTCCCTGACGAACTCGCGCGCACCGCCAAAAAGTCGTCGTAACAGCCAGCGAAATCGTCTCATGCTCAATTAATTGCCTCTATTATCCGGTTCGTCAGGGAAATGACAAACGCTTATGAGATCTTCCTCAATCAGTCACTGAACATCACTTTCGATTCCGAAGAGCTTCCTCCCGATTAACTCCAAAACGTTTTCCGACATCTTCCAGCATGAGGTAGACGCACGGGACCAGTAGGAGAGTGATGAAGGTGGCGAAGAGGATCCCGAAGCTGAGCGAGACCGCCATGGGGATGAGGAACTTCGCCTGAATGTCCGTCTCGAGGACCATGGGCATGAGACCGACGAACGTCGTCATCGAAGTGAGCAGGATGGGGCGGAAACGCGCGGCCCCGGCTTCGCAGGCAGCTTCGTGGATCGATTGACCGGCGGCGACGTGGCGGTTCACGTAATCGACGAGAACGAGGCTGTCATTCACGACGACTCCGGCCAGGGCGACGATGCCGCACATGCTCATGATGCTGAGGGAGAATCCCATCAGCATATGCCCACCAATCGCACCGACGAGGCCGAAAGGAATCACGATCATGACAATGAGTGGCTGTAGGTAGGACTTCAGTGGAATGGCGAGGAGGATATACATCCCGAGCAACGCGATGATGAATTTCTGACCGATCTCTTTCACCGACTGGGCCTGGTCTTTCTGCTCCCCCTCGAAACTGTATGTCACGCCCGGATACTTACGGGTGAGCTCAAAAAGGGCGCCCTTTTCCGGTTCGGGGAGAGGCTCGAGCCCGCGACCTTCGCGGAACCAGTTCGCGATGTTCACCCGCCACTGCTGCCCGCTCGTGCGCTCGACGCTCCCGGCAGTGAGCGCGGCGACGACCTGGTTCGCGTTCGCTCCGGTCGTCTTGTCGATGTCGGCGGTGATGCGGATGGCGCGCTGCTGATCGGTCCGCTGGATCGAGGCGAAAGCCCGGCCGAACTCGGCAGTCGCGACCTCCGAAAAGGGGACCTCGGCTCCGTCCGGCGTGCGGATCTTCATGTTTTCGAGGTCGGCGATGGACTTGCGCTCCTCCAAAGGGTAACGAACGAAGACCTTCACCTCGTCTTTGCCGCGTTGGAGTCGCTGGATCTCATCCCCGAAAAATCCCTGACGGACTTGGCGGGCGACGTCGTCGAGCCTGAGTCCGAGCGCTTCGCCGCGAGGGCGGATGCCGAGCGTCAGCTCGCGTTTCCCCTCAATGTTCGAGTCGCTGATGTCGATGACTCCAGTGAAGTCGGCTAGAGTCGCTTTTATCTCCTCGGTCGCCGCTTCGAGTAAATTGAGGTCGGCGCCAACCAGTTCGAGATCGATCGCGTTCCCGCCCGCGGCTGATTCGGAGGAAAAGGTCAGTTCGACCGTGCCGGGGATTTCGCCGACGAGCTCCCTCCATTTCGAAACGACTTCGGTGGCGGTAAACTCGCGCGTCGACGCCGGGACCATTTCGATCGTGACCTCGCCGATATTCGAAGAGCGCGGCGCGCCGCCCAGCCCCTGGATGCCCTCGACAAAGGGCTGCGTGCCGATGCTGGTGAGCATGTTGCGAATCATCGGGCCGCCCTCTTTGTCCTGAAAGTGTCGGTCGAGTTCGGTTCCTTTTTCCTCGATGCGGCGGATCGCCTCGGCGGTGCGGTCATAGGCAACGCCCTGGGAGAGTTTCACTTTCGCGAGGACGACATCGGTCTCGACCTCGGGGAAAAAGACGAAGCGGATCCAACCTGAACCCACCGTGGCAAAGCTCACGAAGAGCAGCGCGACGAAGGCTATGAGGACGAGGTAGCGCGCCCGGAGCGCTTTCGCGAGGAGGGGGCTGTAAACCTGCTCCACGAATTGCTCGAGCCCCCGCGAGAAACGTTGCTGGAACCTCAGGATGGGCCCCGGAGGGCCTTGTTCGCTCGCGGGCTTGAGGAGAGCGAGGTGCGAGGGCAGGACCAGTTTTGACTGCAATAGTGAAAAGAGCAGCGTGGGGATGACGATCAATGGAATATTGGGCCAGATCTTGCCGCTCACTCCGCTTAATCCGAGCATGGGGGTAAAGGCCATCATCGTCGTGAGGATCCCGAAGGTCACGACGACGCCGACCTCTTTCGTGCCCCTCGGGGCGGCGTCGCGGGGGTGTTCGCCGCGGCGGATGCGACTGTAGATGTTTTCCCCGACGACGATGGCATCATCGACGACGATCCCGAGGACGAGGATGAAGGCGAAGAGTGAGATCATGTTCACCGAGATCCCGAGGTAGGGCATCATTGCGATGGCGCCGGCAAAGGAGACCGGGATCCCAAGTGCAACGAGGAGGGCGAGGCTGGGACGCAGGAAGAGGGCAAGAACGATCGTTACGAGGATAAGGCCCAGGATCCCATTCTTTGCGAGCAGTTCGAGGCGTCCCGAAAGATAGAGAGAATCGTCTTTCCAGATCTCGAGAGTAACCCCTTTGGGCAGGGTATCGGGGGCGACGTCATAGACATAAGTCTTCACTGTGTTGGCGATCTTGATGGTGTCTTCGTTACCAACGCGGTAGACATTGATGAGGATCGCGGGGGTCTGGTTGAAGCGCGATTCGATTTCCTCCTCTTCGAATGTGTCGCGGATTCTCGCGATCTGGCTCAATTTCACGGTCGAGCCGTCTTCGCGGGTGATCACGGTAATGGTCGCGAACTCCTCCGCCGTGTAGCGACGCGACTCGGTCCGGATCATGACTTCTCCGCCTTTTGTCCTGACGGAACCACCTGGAAGATCGAGAGAAGATCGCCGCACCGCTGCCGCGACATCGTCGAAGGTGAGCCCATACTGGCGCAGGGTGTCTTCGGACACCTCGATGGATATCTCGTAATCGCGCACCCCCGCGAGGACGGCCTGCGTGACAGGAGACTCTCCCCCTTTGAAGGTCACGAGACCGGTGCGGACCTGTTCGGCGAGTTCGCGCAGGGTCGCCTCGTCGGTGTCGGCCGAGACCGCGATGCTCATGACCTGTGCCTTGATGAGCAGTTCGGAAAGGGTCGGTTTTTCCGCTTCTTCCGCGAGATTCTGGATCGCATCGACGCGGGTTTTGATGTCGTCCATGACGTTACGCACATCATAGGTGCTCTCGACTTCGACGGTGGTCGAGCCCACTCCCTGGCTCGCGGTCGAGCGGATTACATCGATGCCATCGAGATCCTGAATCGCTTCCTCGATGGGGATAAGAATGCCCTTTTCGACTTCCTCGGGGGTGGCGTTGGGATAGGGGACGGAGATGAGGACGGCATTGATCGCGGTCTCAGGAAAGATCTCTTTCTTCAGCTTTGGCCAGGTCATGAGTCCAAAGACGACGACCATGAGCATGAGAAAATTCCCCGCGACGTGGTTGCGACTGAACCAGTAGATGATGCCCTTTTCCTCTGTCACGGGGTCGGTTTCGGTGCAGGTTCCTCAACATTGCCCGGGGCACTACCCTTTAGGGGAGTGGACTCGACCGGCTTCGGCGCGACCTTCTGTCCGGTGATCATGGCGGGTAGTTCGGTGAGACAGAGTAGGTCACCTTCCTCAACCCCTCCCGAGATATAGACGCTCTCTTCATCGCGGAAGACGACCGTGACATCGCGGAACTGCAAGGTCTCGTCGGGTGCGACGATGGCAACACGCTCGAGATCGACAAAAGCGGAGAAAGGGATGCGGGCGCGGTTGGGGATGCTGCGTCCGGCGATCTGCGCTTTTACAAATAAGCCGGGCTGGAGGCCGCTCTTGCCAGTGGCTGCGGAGTCGACTTCGGCGACAAGATAGGCTGAGCGGCTCGCGCGGTCGATCTCGCCTTCGGTCCGGACGATGCGGCCTTGGTAGCGGGTAGCTTCGCCGGCGACGGTGGTGATGACCTCGACTTCTCCGACCGGGTCACCCTTCTCGTTCACCTGAAGAAACTGCAATTGATCGACCGAGAGCGGCAGGCGGACTTCGTAGCGGCTTTCAAAAATGCCGGCCACGGTTGCACCGACGCTCAGGAAGCTGCCGACCTCGGTCCCGGTCGAGGCGATGACTCCGTCAAAGGGGGCGGTGATGGTGGCGCGCTCGACATCGATCACGGCTTTTTCCAGCGCACTCCGTGCTGACTCGACCCGTGCCTCGGCGCTGCGCATTTGCGGCTGACGCGAGGCGAGTTCGGTCGGTTCGGCTCCGTTCCCTAGTTTGATCCAGTCGCGTTGCGCCTGCAGCGCGCGAGCTTTTTCCTCAACGAGGGCGGACTCGGTGTCAGCGAGGGTGGCGGCTGCGGCGGCGCGGGCCGCGAGGTAGTTGACGGGGTCGATTTTCACGAGCCAGGTGCCTGCGCTGACGCGATTGCCGACGTCGAAGAGGGGATTTACCTCGACGACCCGTCCCGCTACGGATGCGGCCAGACTGGTACGCCGCGTCGCTTCGATGAGACCCTGCGACGGCATATCGAAAGTCAGCTCCTCGAAACGAACCGGCATGACTTCGACCACGGGATCGATCTCGGCGGGAATTTCTTTCGCGGCCTGCGGGCGTGTCACCCAGAGGAGCATCGAGAAGGCGAGGCCGCCGGCGAAGATCGCCAATCCGATGAAGAATCGGGCAAAACGTTTCATGGGTTCGTTGATTTATCGAGAGGAGGTTCTTCGGCGCGGAAGCTGCCGCCGAGAGCTAGGTAGAGATCGACACGGTTGTCGAGACGCTGGCGGCGCATGCTGATCCACTGGGAGCGGCTCGTGAACAGTCGCTGCTGGGAGGCGAGCACGGTAAGGATATCGCCGGTGCCGAGTTCGAACTCCTCGAGCGAGCGCCGGTAGGCAGCGAGGGCGAGACGCGATGCCTCCTCAAGCGCATCGACACGGCGCGTCAGAAACTTCTCGGCGGCGAGGGCATTCTCCACCTCGGAGAAAGCTGTCAGTGCCGACTGCTCGAACTGGGCGGCGGCGAGTTGCAGCTCGGAGTCCCTCTTTGAAATGTTGGCCCTGAGACGACCGCCCTGGAGGATGGGCTGGGCGAGATTCCCTGCAATGCTCCAGACGCTGAAGTCACCACTGAGGAGATCGCTGATGTCTTCGCTCGCGCTGCCGTAGCTTCCGGTGAGACTGATCGCGGGGAGGAGGGAGCGTTTTGCCTCGAGCAATCGTTTGTCGGCGGCGGCGATACGGCGCTCGGCCGAGGCTAAATCGGGGCGTCGATCGAGCAGGGTCGCGGGGAGATCGGCAGGAACCTTGCCGGGCATCCCGGGGAGTTGAGCCGACTTACCGGCGGATCCGAGCGGGTAGCTACCGGCGAGGATCTCGAGCTGGCGGGCTGATCGGCCCACGAGTTCCTCGCGGGCGGCAAGGGCATCACGGGCGTTGGCAACATCGGCCTCGGCGAGGAGCAATTGCGAGGCAAGACTGCGGCCTTCTCCCTCGATGCCGCGTTCAAAGCGCTCGCGTATCGCTGTCTCGGTCCCCGAGAAAGTCGCGATCGCATTTTGCGCCAGAGCGACCTGATCCCTCGACTCGGCGAGGGCAAACCAGGTTTTGGCCGCCTGTCCTGCGAGGGATAGCTGCGCGGTGGAGAAGTCGTAGGCTGAGGCTTCGAACTCTGCGACGACGGCGGACTTCGCCGCACGGATGCGACCCCAGAGGTCTACCTCCCACTGCATGTCGAGTGAAAGGCCGAAATTATTATTTTGTGAGGACAAGACTGTGCCCGGAGGTGATCCAGGGAGAGGCAGACCGATGAAATTTTGCGCGGCACGCTGCCCTGAAAAGTTGGCCCCGATCTGCGGGTAGAGGTCGGCCCCGACGATGCGTGCGTTGGCTCCGGCGATCTCGATGCGGGACTGGGCTGCCTTGAGATCGCGATTGCCTTCCATGACGCTTCCGACGAAGGCCGAGAGCCCGGGTGAATCGAAGTTCTCGATCCAGTCATGATCGGGAAGCTGGATCGGTCGGTAGGTCTCGCCTGCCACCCAGTGAGCGGGAACCTCGAGGCTGGCGTGGTGCTTTGCATTGGGCGGATTTATCGATTCGCAACTGCTGAAAAGACAAGCCGCTGCGAGGAGCCCGAGGGTGGCCGGAATCGTCGCGGGTCGCTTCTTTTTCGATGCCGTGCCCACTTCCGCCCGTAGACCAGCCGCAGTGAATTCGATGAGTCGGCGCAGCGTGTCCTCGGGATCGGTCGCCTTCACGATTCCGCCTGAGAGCATCGGCAGCCTGTCCTCGTGGGTGAGAGCGTAGATCATCGTCCCGACCGAAAAATGCATGCGCCAGAAAATCGAGGCGTCATCAATATGGGGGAGCGACTTCCTCGTCGCCGACATGAAGCGCGTAATGACCTCGCGGAAGAGTTCTACTAGAGTCTCCGAGAAATGCTCGGGTGGCTCTGAAAGGCATCGCCCTGCGAGGCGCAGGTAGACCGGTGTCTGGTGGGGAGAGCGCTGCACCTCGGCGACGACGGGGCGATGGAGAGCCTCAAGGATCTCTTCGAGCGGGACAGGCCCCTCGTGGCGCGATTCGGCGAGGTCGAGGAGATGGAGGCGCTGCTGATTGATTGGTCGGATGACTCGCGCGAGGACCTGACCGATGAGCCCCTCGCGCGAGCCGAAGTGATAGTTTACTGCCGCGATGTTGACATTGGCCTCGCCGGTGATCTGCCGCAGCGAGACATTGCGGAATCCGTTCCCGGCGATGAGTGACTCCGCCGCATCGAGGATGCGGGTGCGGGTATCAGAGGGAGGCGTTGCGATTTTTGCCATCTACAAAACATGAAGTAACAAACGGATGTTTCAAACATTTGTTTGAGTCAGCAAGCGAAATACCGATCTCTAAGTCATCCCATGAAATTTACGCCCGCCGTCCTCTCGCGGATCGTCAGAGGTCACGGCTGTATCGCCGGGGGCGCGGGGGGTTCGAGGCTCATGATCTTGTCGTGAATCTTGAGGATCACCTTCGAGGTCTCGAAAAACTCATCGACCTCGGCGGCGCTGGCGTTGTTCGAGTCGACCACCTTTTGCAGCTGCGCGAGATACTGGTTGATGTCGAGCGAGATTTCCGCCATCTCCTGTTGCGCGCTAGCATAGGCATCCGCGACGGCGGACTTCGCCTCGACGAGGGCGGAGCGACGGCCCTGCTGCTCAAAATACTCGGCGCGATCTTCCTTGAACTCCTTGTTTTTGAAAAGGCGTTTTCCCAGAGGGGTGGTCTCGAGCGGATCGATCGCATCGGCGGGGAGAGAAGAGAGCTGGCTGGTGAAATAGCGGTCGAGCTCGCGGAATTCGTTGAGTGGTTTGCCGTATTGCTGATGGAGAAAAGCGAGCCCGTTGATCACCCCGGTGAGTTGCGCGGCCTCTTCCTGATCGATTTTCTGCCCCGAGCGGAAGCGAGCCTCTATGTCGCTGATGTAGGCGAGAGTCTTACGGCTGTCGTAGATGATATCGTTCATCTGGTCGTAGGTGCGCTGGAGTTGTTCTCCGTGCTGCTTCTCGAGGGTCTCGACCCGGGCACTCCACTCATCGAGGATGCGCTCGGTCTCGGCCTGCTTGTCGGCGAGGAGAGAGGAGAGCTCGGCATTTTTGTTCTCGGTTTTGCTGATGCGGTTGGAGAGATCTTTGACCTGCTCTTCAAAAGCCAGCACTTTTAATTGCTCTCCACTCCAGAGCTTGCCGAGGAATCCCACCGCGCCGACGGCGGCGAGGAGCAGGATTGAAAGCAGCACGATCACCACCGTCTTTCCTCTGCCGGGTTTGCTGTAGCCGTATTCTTCGAGGGCCTTGTTGGGATCATAATCTTCGCTCATGGGATAAAGAATAGTCTGCTTTTGTCGTATTTCTAGCCTTTCGGGCGTTTCAGAGACCCGAATTTCGTGGTAACTACTACTGGGTTCGAGCGAGCCGTCTTTCAATGAATAAAAATGGCAGCAGTCTCAGGGTAGCCTTTTTAGAGTCGATCCGGCCCGAAATGGCGTTCCATCTGCTCTTCGATCATCTTCCGGGTGTGCTCTTTTTTGCGAAAGACCGCGAGGGGCGTCTCCTCGCTGCGAACCGGGCTCTTCTCGATCTCTATGGCTACGCGAGGGAGGAGGACTTCTGGGGCGTGACCGATTTCGAACTGCTGCCCCGCAGCCTCGCCGAAAAGTTCCGCGAGGACGATCTCCGTGTCATCCGAACTGGGGTGGCGATGCTCGAGATTGTCGAGGTCTTCATCAGTCGTCACGGCATTCCGGCCTGGTTTTTGACCAATAAAATCCCGATCCGTTCCCGGGACGGCGAAGTCATCGGAGTGATGGGAACAATACAGGACTACGAAAAGCAGCGCGATTTGCTCCCTGCCGACTCCGACATTTCACCGGCTTTGCAACACATCGGAGCGAACTTCCATCGTGAGATCCCCATTCCCGGGCTCGCTGCGCTCTGCGGACTCTCGGTGCGGCAGTTTGAGCGCAAGTTCAAAGAACATCTCAAGACCCCGCCGCAGCAATACATCATCAAAATGCGGGTCCATGCCGCTTGTGACGAGCTGCGCCGTTCCAAAAAGGCCATCTCCGACATCGCGACCGATCTGGGATTCTACGATCAGGCCGCTTTTTCCCGGCAATTCCGGAAACACATGGGCATGACGCCGCTATTTTACCGACGGGAATATCGGTGATTGAACAGTGACATGAGAGCAGGCCGATGGATGGTGGCAGGAGCGGTCGGCGGATTCTTATCCGTCACCCCTGCGGCTGGGGACGGCCGATGAGGATGAATCCTTGCACTTTCCCCCGGTTTGCCCTATCTCGGACGACTATGCTTGCTGTTGTTGTCACCATTGTAGCCCACGCCGATAAGGTTGAGGAAATGATCGCCGCGCTAGAGGGCAATCGCGCCCATTCGCGGCACGAACCGGATTGCCTGAAATGGGAGTGGTCCCAGCATATCGACGATCCGACTAAGTTCGCCATCTACGAACTCTACACCGACCGCGAGGCCTTCGCTGCTCACAAAGCGAGCGATCACTTTGCCGTATGGGTCGAGGCGAGCACTCCCTGCATCAAGGAGAAATTCGCCGGTCAATATGAGGTCAAAGGCCCCGACATGCGCTAATCGATTCGCGGCGGCGCTGCGTCATTAAAGGTGTAGTCGACGCCGAGGTGCTTTGAGATCACGGAGAAGAGTTCGTGCGAGCGGAAAGGCTTGGCGACGAAGTCCGCGCAGCCCGCCTCGATCGCGCTGAGACGCGCCTGCTCGATTGCGTAGGCGGTGAGGGAGACGATGACCGTGTCGGTGTCGGGAGTGGCGCGGTTCTTGATCTCGCGAGTCGCCTCGGATCCCTTTTTGACGGGCATGTCCTCGTCCATGAGAATGAGATGTGGCTTCCACTGGCACCATTTCTCGATTGCCTCCTGACCATTCACGGCCTCGGCGAGGATAAAGCCGGCTTTGCCGAGGATGCGCTTGAGAAGCAAGCGGTTGGTAGGCTGATCTTCGGCGATGAGGATACGGACTTCTTTGTGCGGCGAGGTGAAGCCGTTGATGCGCTGGGCGGTTTTTTCGTCGAGGGTGGTGCCGTGGTGAATCACGGTCGCCTTGGCGGGTGCGACCTCCTCGCATTTGATACTGAAGCGGAAGGTGGTGCCCTCGCCGAGGACGGATTCCACCGTTACTTCGCCGCCCATCAGTTGCACAAAGCTGCGGGCAATGGGAAGGCCGAGCCCGGTGCCTTCCGACGAGCGTCGTCCGCTCTCGGTCTGCGAGTAGCGTTCGAAGAGCTTGCCGATCTCGTCGGGATGGATGCCGCGGCCGGTGTCACGAATTTCGAAGTTGAGGTCGATGTCGCGACAGTATCGACCCATCACCATCTTGCCGGGCGATCGCTCGGTCGCGGAAATCGCGACGCTGACTCCTCCCCGGGCGGTGAACTTGATGGCGTTGCCGATGAGGTTGATGAGGATCTGGCGCAGCTTGCTACGGTCTGTCGTGATCTCGGCAGGTAGATTCGAGCTGGCGGCGAAGTTGAAGGCGATGCGGTTGGCCGCGGCCTTGATTGAGAGCATTTCGTAGACGGACTTGAGCAGCGGGACAAACTCGAAGGTCTCTTCGTGCAATTCCATCTTGCCGGCTTCGATCTTGGAGAGGTCAAGGATCTCATTGATGACATCGAGGAGGTGCTCCCCGCTGTTGTTGATAATCTCGAGGGTCTCGCGCTGCCTCGTAATGAGGGTTCTGTCCTCGCCGAGGATCTCGGAGAAGCCGATGATCGCGTTGAGCGGAGTGCGCAGTTCGTGGGTCATCTTGGCGAGGAAGTCGCTCTTCGCCCGATTCGCGACTTCGGCGAGGTGACGGGCTTCCTCGAGATGGGTTCGGTATTTCTCCTCGATCGCGGTCGTACTGATTTGGGCGATGGAGATGCCGAACTGGCCGGTGAGGGCCTCGAGCAGTTTAATGTCGTCTTCGGACCAGGGGTCGTTGTTCCCGGCGCGGAGAAGAATGACGAGCCCGTTCGGGACATCGCGGAAGCTCGTCTTCGCGGCGAGGACGGTGATGGGTTCATCTTCGGGAAAGGGCGCCTTGATCGAGTTGGGAATGGCATGGACATCCGAAATCGAGATCACGGTGTCGGATCGCAGGATACGATCCGCGAGGGCCTCGCTGATCTGTAGGGTCGGGTTGCTCTGTCCGGAACCACGGCCGAAGCGGCTGCAATAACCGACTTGCTTCAGCGTCGCGCGCGGAATGCCCCCCTCGTCTTCGATCGGGACGAGGCGCTGGACGAGGCAGTGGGTCGCTCCAAATTGCCCGGTGATGTGGTAGAGGGCATCGCTGAGGATCTGCTCTTCGCACACGCCGCTGGATCTCTCCCCCGTCGTCCGTTCGAGGAGCATGCGGTTCTGTAACTGACGGGCGAGAGCCGCCTCGGCCTTGTCGCGCTGCGCGGTGAGGATCTCTTCGTGACGATGCATCTGCTTCACCCGCGAGAGGATAGAAGAGCGGGTCACAATGACGATGAGGGTGATGATTGAGAGCAGGGCGAGGCTTTTCGCCCACCACGTCTGCCACCAGGGGGGAGTGATGACGAGACGAATTTTTGCCGGGACACCGGGCCACTCGCGACCGTCGAGTGAGCTCTGCACTTTAAACAGGTATCTCCCGGGGTTGAGGTTCGCGTAGGAGGCCTTGCGATCATCGCCTGCGGTTTGCCAGTCATATTCATATCCCTCCAGCATGTATTGAAAGTAGCCTTGTCCGGCTAGGCGTGGATCGAGGTTGGCGAATCGGAAGGCAAAGCGGCCCGGCTGGTCGTAAGGAATGCGTATCTCATCGGTCGCGGCGACTTCGCGCTCGAGGATGCCGCCTTTGCGAGGGGTCACCGGTTCTCCGAAATACTCGAAGCTGGTGAGAATGGGTTTCGGAGTGCGCGGGAGCGCCGGAAGCTTTGCCGGATCAATGATGTTAAGCCCGTTGAGTCCGCCGAAGTAGAGTTTGCCTGCCATGTCGCGCGTCACGGCCCCCGTGTTAAAGCCGCCACTTTGAAGGCCGTCCTCTTCGGAAAAGAGGCGAAATTCGCTGTGCATGGAATTGAGCCGGGCGATACCGGATCGTGTCGCGACCCAGAGGAGGTTGTTATTATCTTTGATGAGGGAAACGACTCTGTCGTCGGGCAGGCCGTTGATGCCGTTGTTAAAATTTTTGATCTCGCCGGTCCTCGTGTTAAAACGATCAAGGCCGGCGTCGAAGGTGCCTATCCAGACGATGCCGTTGTTGTCCGGCAGTAGGGTGGTGAAACGCCTGCTGGAGGTTCGTCCGGCGCTGGGAAAAGCTTTTGCCATGCTTACCAGCGCGGTGGCGTCATTCGGGAGCAAATAGATTTCCGAGGGAGTGGGGATCCAGAGATTTCCCGCACTGTCTTCGGCGATCGCATTGATGAAGTCGACGACTTCCCCTTCTTCGGCAAAAAGGCGGGTAAAGGTCGTCGCGGCGGGATCAATGCTCCAGAGACCACCGCCGTGCGTTCCGGCAAAGAGACGGTCGCGACTGTCCTGAAAGAGGGCCGAGACATTGTTGTGGCCAAGGGAATCCGGCTTGTCAGGGGCATGAGTGAAGGTCTCGAGCCTGCCGTCGGAATGGCGGCGGATCAATCCCTTGCCGCGGGTGCCGATCCATAGTAGTCCCTCTTTGTCATCGAGAAGGGTATTGATGTTCAGGTTCTGTGAGCCTTCCGACGGGGCGGGATTTTTAAACTGAGCCGCCCCTGTATCCCAGCGGGAGAGACCGTTCTCGGTAGCGATCCAGATCCCGTCTCTTCTTGAATAGGAGAGGGCGCTGATCGAGCTATGGGGAAGTCCGTCGGATTTCTCCGGGTTGTGGCGCAGGTGGGGAAACCACTCGCGGTTGAGATCGAATCGACTGGTGCCGCCACCATAGGTCGCGATCCAGAGCATGCGGAAGCGGTCTTCAAAGATGGCGGAAACGTGGTCGTCGGTTAGGCTATCGGCGTGGCGGGGATTGTTCGTGAAATAGAGGAAGGTATCGGTGCTGCGGTCGAAGAGGGCGAGACCGTTCATCGTCCCGACCCAAAGATCGAAGTTCGAGTCGACAAAAAGCGAGGTAATATTCTTTTCCCGAATCGGGACGCTGACCGGCTCTTTCGCCCCGTCGGCGGAAGAGGTGTAGAGGCCGTTCCCTTCGGTGCCGATCCAGACGCGGTTCTTGGAGTCGCGGAGGACCGCGGTGATCGGGACGGTCGTGCCCCAGAACTTTTTGAAGGCCTGTTCTTTGCTGTTCCTGGTATAAAGCTCACCAGCGATCGTGCCGACCCAGACTTCATCATTGCCGGGCGTGGAGATCGAGGCGATGCGGCTTCTCCCAAGAGGACCGTCAGCGACGGCGATGTTTTCGGTGGTGAGGTCGAGGACATTGAGCCCTGCATCCGTCCCGATCCAGAGATACCGATCCCCGGAAATCGCGAGATCGACGATGTGGTCGCTTAGTAGGCTCTTTCCGCGATCAGTCCCTTTAGCCAAGGAGGTAGCTTTGCCGGTATCCTGATCGAATTTTATGATGCCCCGTGAGGAGGTGCCGATCCAGAGGTTGCCTTTTTGGGTCCTGGTGGTAGCCACAGCGGTGAGTTGGTCGCTGCAGAGGCTGTCGATCACGTCGGGATTGTGGCCGAAGTGAACTGTCTCCCATCCGTCAAACCGGCTGAGCCCGCGATCCGTCGCGAGCCACACGGAGCCGCTCATGTCCTGAGTGAGGTCGCGGACCATGTCCGACTTTAAACCCTGCGAGGTCGAAGTGGAGAGAGGGGTAAATCGAATCCTGGTCATCAGCTCTGACTGAGCGGATAACGGAAAGACCAAGCCACCCCACCCTGCCCAGGCGAGTAATGCAAAATGCACTAATAGAGATCGCCGTAGAGTCGCCATCACATTACTTCTGCCGATCGAATTAGATTACTTAGATTTTTCGGGATCTGTAAAATCGACTCAGTTGAAGCTATGTGAAAAATGTTTCTATTCAAGAAATTTACAGTTATTTTAAATTCTCTGGGCCTACGCCCGTTCACTCCCGACTCGATGGGCCGCCGCCGCCTGCGACGGCCGACTTTTCCGACAGAAACTTGTCCTTCCCGTCCTGGGGGAAAACGCGATTGACGCAATCAGCGAATACCTTTCTTGAACGGTATGAACGACGCGAACGGCGTTTCATCTTCCGCAGCCCGAAGGTGCGGAGGGGTTCGGGCGCAATGCTGCACACCGGGCGCAATGCTCTGCGGGCTAGCCACTCCGCTCGAACACGTCGGCCCGGCGGCGTGATGTTCCCGGGGTCGACAGTGTGGCGATGGTCGAGCGTATCAGTTCTCCGCCGCCGTTTCGGCGACCTCCTCGATACTACCGGTTGCCTTGAGTTTGTCGATCAGCTCCTCGATCGCGAGAGCGCGTTTTTCCTGCATATACTGATCGCGCAGGCCGGGGATCTCCTCGCGCGGGATCGGGGCTGGTTCTTTGCGGTCCGTTAATTTGAACAGATGAAAGCCGTAATGCGTCGCGACGATGGGGCTGATCTCGCCCACTTCCATGGAAAAAGTGATCGCTTCGACCTCGGGCATCGTCTCGCCCTGCTTCATGAATCCCAGATCGATCTCGCGGTCTTCACTGCCGTGTTCGCGGGCGGCGAGTTCGAAGTCTTTTCCCGCGAAGATCTCACGGCGCAGTTCCCGCAGGGCGAGGTAGGCCTCCCTCGCTGCCTCGTGGCTGGACGGCTCGATGAAGATCTGGCTCACACGGACCTCTTCGGTGCTCATGTATCGCGAGAGATTTGCCTGGTAATAGGCCTCGAGTTCTTCGTCGGCGGGGTCGACCGGCAGTTGCAGCTCGGCCTCGAAGAGACGATCGACGATCATGCTGCTCTTAAGCTTCTCGAGGATGATACGGCGATCTCCGGGGTTAAAGCCGGTATTGTCGTAAAACTTCTGTTCGTCACCGTGCTCAGCCTTGATCTCTTCGAAGCGGGCTTCCGCCACCTCGTCGGTCACCTCACCGTAGCGCTTTACGGACTCCTGCTCGAGGAGGGTGCGGTTAACGACATTGTCCCGCGCGTAGGTCCGGAATTCGGTGTCGCGGTCACAACAGACGACCTCGCCCATGCTTTGGTAGTGCTCTTTGATGGATTCGAATTCGTCCTCGAGGATCTCGTCTCCGATGTGTTTGCCATTAATGATGAAGGCCATCGCCGAAGGTGGCGCACATTTCCGTTTCCCGCAAACGCCTCCGTCGAAAAGGGGCGGGCGGAAACACGGTGCGGGCCTCCTTTGGCAGGACCATGGGTGAGGATCGTAGTTGATTAGCGGTCGATTAAAGGGACTTTGGCAGCGACATGGGGAAAATCAGCAAAGCCTTCATTCTTGGTGCCGGTCTCGGTACGCGCCTGCGTCCGCTCACCGACGATCTTCCGAAGCCGCTCGTTCCGGTCTTCAACCGTCCGCTCATCAGCTACGCCTTTTCCCATCTGCGCCACGACCTCGGGGTCGGGGAATTCGCGGTTAACACGCACCACTGCCCCGGGGCCTATGACGCCGCCTTTCCCGATCATCGCGAGGGCGGCAGCTCTCTTCTTTTCCGGCACGAACCCGTCCTCCTCGACACCGCCGGCGGGATAGACAATCTGCGTGACTGGCTCCCGCGGGATGAGTCCTTCATCGTCTACAACGGCGACATCCTCACCGATCTGCCTCTCGCCCCTGCTCTCGAGCAGCATCTCCGCACGGGCGACGCCGTCACTCTCATCCTTCGCAGCCGGGGCGACGAACTGCGGGTCGGCTACGACGCCGCGACGGGGAAGGTCGTCGACATGCGCGGCGTCCTCCTCCCGGATTGGCCGCACCGCTACCAGTTCACTGGCATCTACCTCGTTTCGCCAGAATTTTATCCGTTTTTAGCGCCGGGCAAAATCGAGTCCGTCGTCCTGCCCATGCTCGAGGCGATCCGTGCCGGAGCCCGGGTCGGCGGCATCGTCATCGATGAGGGCGAGTGGGGCGATCTCGGCGAACGCGATGCCTACCTCGACGCGCTGATCCTCCCGGGACGTGGTTTTCCCCGTTACGCCAGTGCGCCTCCCGAGCGCATTTCCCCATTCGCGGAGATCGCCGAGGGTATTGTGATCGACTCCCTCTCAACGGTCGGGCCCGGTGCAATTTTGGAAAAAGGCGTCTCGATTAGCGAGTCTGTGATCTGGCCCGGTGCCCGCGTCGAGGCCGGGGCGGAGCTCTATCGCACCATCGTCCGGGGTGGCCGGACCGCCCGAGGAGCGCTCTCCGGGGTGGATTGTTGAGCCGGTTTAGGCCCGTATCGGTCTGGAAAATCGAAAAAAGTGACGAAAATTTACAACAAAACGCAGATACGTGCGTCTAAGGTGTGACACTTTTCCACGATTCTGGTATATTAAAGGAACCCGTAGCTACTTTGGAAAAAATCGACATCCCCCGAAAAACAGTCTACCGGCTTTCGCTCTACCAGCGGTGCCTGCAGAAGTTTCGTGAGCAGAAGGTCGACACGGTCTCGTCCGAAGACCTCGCCAAAGCGGCGGGGGTGAAGTCCACCCAGCTTCGCAAAGACCTGGGTCATGTGGGGCAGTTCGGAACGCGCGGGCTCGGCTACAGCGTCACGACTCTGTCCGGAGCTATCTCGGGCGTAATGGGGCTGACGATGCTGCAACCCGTCGTCATGGTCGGGGTGGGCAACCTCGGTTCAGCGCTGCTTCGCTACAGTGGTTTCCGCAAAGAGGGCTTTGAGATCATCGCCGCCTTCGATGCCGAACCTGCCAATGTCAAAGCCACTACAGAGCAGATGGGCGTGCCCGTCTACGACGTGAAAGAGATGGGCCGCTACGTCAACGCGCACGGCGTCCGCATGGCCATCATCGCCGTGCCCGAGTCCGCCGGGCAGGGAGTCGCGGACATACTCGTCGCTTCCGGAGTGCAGGCTATCCTCAATTTTTCCCCCGCTGTCCTCACCGTGCCCGACGAAGTCGTCGTCAACCATGTCGACCTTGCGGCGGAGCTTAGCAGCCTCAGCTTCTTTGTGAGTTGAACGGGGGGGGCGCGGCCATGGCAGACGACTCCCTCGTTGTGTTGCCCTACGAAGGTAGCTTCTCCCTGCGCGAGACCCTCAAGTCGGGACAGCTCTTTCACTGGGAAAAGTTTAGCATCGGTGAACTCGACGGCTTTGCCGGCTGCATTGGTGATGCCTCGCCGTCCTTTATCGCGCAACGCGACAGTGGGGAAGTGCTCAGCTTTTCGAGCGATCGTGAGAGAGTGGCGCGTTACTTCGGGCTCGACCATCGGATCGGGGAAATTCATGCCACTTTTCCGACCCACGATCCCGTCCTCACCGCTGCGATCGCCTACTGCCCCGGCATTCGTATCGCCCGTCAGCCGACCTGGGAGTGCCTTGCCACCTTCATCACCTCGTCGCTGAAACAGGTCACCCACATCCGAGCTATCTCCATGACCCTGCGGCAACGCTACGGCGTCGCCCATCGCCTCGGCGACCACACTTTTTACGCCTACCCCGACCCCGCTGCCCTCGCTGCCGCCGGGGAAGAAGCCCTTCGCCATTGCTCTCTCGGCTACCGGGCGAAATCCCTGCACCTCGCTGCCTCCGCCATCGCCTCCGGAGCGATTGATCTCGACGCGATCGAGCACGAACCCTCGCTCGCACTCGCCCGTGAAAGGCTGATGCAACTGCACGGGGTAGGGGAGAAGATCGCCAACTGCGCCTTGCTCTTCAGTGCCGGACAATGGGGCGCTTTTCCCATCGACGTCTGGATCGAGCGCATTCTTCGCGAGCACTACCGCAAGCGGGTCAAAGGGGCCAGGCTTCAGCAGTGGGCTGTGAAACACTTCGGTCCCAACGCCGGTTATGCGCAGCAATACCTCTTTCATTTCGCGAGGAAAACGCTTTAATCTTCTGTCCTTCTCTCCGATGTCGGAACAGCAAAAACTCTTTGCCAGTCTTTCGGGGGCCCTCGTCGCCCACCTGATCTTCTTCCTGTTGGTCTTCGGCTTTCTCAGCACCCGCAGCGCGAATTCCTCATCCGCCCGAGGGAACGACCGATCCGCAGAGGCAAAGTCGCGCGAGATCACTGTGCTGATCAGCGATCTGATGGAGCGGGTCAAAGTCGAGCCCGCCCCGCTCGTCCCCCCCATCCCCGCTGCGCGTGAGTTTGTCACGACCGATCTCAATGCACCCGAAGCCGCAGCCCCGCCCGAGGCGCGGTTCGAGTCCGATCGTAACACCTCCGCCGCGAGCGCCCTTAGCCCCGACGAAACTCAGCCGCAGGAAGACGGACCAACCCTCGCCGGGAAAAGTCCACTCGAGCGACTCACCCTCGCGAACCGGGATTTCACCGAGGGCGATCAGCCCCCCGCACCCGCACCCGTCGCCACCATCATGGCCGCCTCTACCAGTGCCGTCAGTGCCTCCGCTGCTTCGCCGTCAACCGCCACCCCCGGACGCGACGGAGCCGACGACGAGGACGTCGCTGGTGTTCCCCTCGACCCGATCGATTCTCCCGCCGATCGCATGAAGCGCCCCGAGAACGATCTCGCCGTCGAGGAGATGGTCGTGAACACCCGGAAGAGTTTTGTCGATCCCAATGCCGACAACGCCGCTACCGAACTCGGGCCCATGACGAGGGACGAGGATCGCGTCGCGACAACTTCGGCAATCGCCGCCGAAACCGGAGAAGTTGGCGACCCCGTGAAGGAAAAATCCCTTCCCGACGCGGCGACCGACTCCGCTGAGAGGCCTGCTCTCAAGCCCGTCGATGAAGGCCTTTTCTCCGATTCCTTTAGCCCCGAAGAGCGGCAGAATGTCCTCAACGGCAGCCTCGCCCGGAAAGGCCGCGAGGCCGTCGATGCCGAAGCCACCGCTCTCGGGAAGTATAAAAAGTCGGTCCGCGACGCCATCTCGCAGAAGTGGCATCGCTACAAACAGGACAACGCCGATTTTGTCACCTGGGGCATCCTCAAACTCGAGTTCAGTGTCGACCGCCATGGTCAGGTGAATAATTTGCAAATCACCAAAAACGAGGCCAATGCCATCCTCGCCGAGTTCTCCCTCAAGGCCATTCGCGAAGCGAAGCTGCCTCCCATGCCCGACGACGTCGCCAAGTCGGTCGGGGCGCAGGGGCTCGTCATCCACTACGACATCATCATTTACTGACCCGCCACGAGGCCTGATATTCACCCATGCTCGACCCATCCATCAACGCCAAGGTATGGGACTTTCTCCTTTCGGGAGGGGTCTTCATGGCCTTCATCGCCGCCTCTTCTTTCGTCGGGATCGCCGTATGCATTCACCGCGCCCTCACTCTGAGGTGGAACTCCGTCATTCCGCCCGAGCTCCGGGGGGATCTCGCCCGCTGCGGAGATGGCTTTCGCGAGGGCCGAGCTTCGAAATTGCATCTCGATCTGAAACGCAGCGACAGCCCTGTCGGGAAAGTCGGGCGAGTGGCCCTTTCCTCCGAGTTCACGACCCGCGAAGAAGCCTACCCCGCCGTCGAGGCCACCGCCCGTGAGCAAATGGTCAAACTCGAAAACGGCATGGGCGTCCTCGAAGTCGTCATCACCATCGCCCCGCTCCTCGGCTTGCTCGGGACCGTGAGCGGGCTCGTTAGCGTCTTCGCCACCCTCGGCGAGGCGGGGGACAGCTCCGATGATCCCACCCTCATCGCCGCCGGCATCGCCGTTGCGCTGAACACGACCATTGCCGGTCTCGTCGTCGCCGTCACCATGGTCATCTGTCACTCCTACTTCACCCGCCGCCTCGAACGCATCGCGGCGAGACTCGAGGTCATCGCGGGGCACCTCCTCCACGAATTTTACAAACACGGTGGCCCCTCTCTCTACACTGCCGCGCTCGACTCGCTCTCCGCTCCCGGCGAAGTCGCGGTCGAACTTCCCAAGCCCGATTCCGGAGAACGTGAAACAGGACGCAGCGACTTCCTCTCGTGAATATTTACCGGAAAAGACGGCAGCGTCCCGTGGTGCCCATTGTGACCCTGATCGACATCCTCGCGATCCTGCTCATTTTCTTTATCGTCACGACCACCTTCAAAAAGAATGAATCTCTCGTTAAAGTGAACCTTCCCCGCTCGTCCGCGCTCGCCTCGGGCGAGGACCGCGAGCGCCGGGTTCCGCTCGCTCTCGGCAAAGACGGGCAGGTCTCTCTCGGCACCACCGTCGTGCCGATTGACTCCCTCGCCACTGCCCTGCGCGATTTTAAAAACGATCGTCCCGGGGAGAAGCTCGAGCTCAAGGCCGACGAAGGCGCACCCCTCGGACTCATGGTCAAAGTCTGGGACGCCGCGACTCGGGCGGGACTCGAGATCAACGACCTGCCCCTGCGTATTCTCCTCGACGAGTGAGGGCAAAGAAAATTCCCGGAGAGCCCCCGGAATCCGCAGGAATCCGGGAAAAGCTGTGGTAAACTCCTCGCTTCATCATGATCCGCGACATCGTCTATTATCCCGATCCCGTCCTGCGCAGAACCGGCGACCCTGTCGGCGAAGTGACGCCCGAACTGCGCGAACTCGCGGCCGACATGATCGAGACCATGTACGACGCGCACGGCGTCGGTCTCGCCGCCCCCCAGATCGGCATCTCGCTGCAACTCGCCGTCATCGACGTCTCGCATGACGAAGAGTGCATCTCCTACCTGCGGGTCAACGGTGTCGAAAAAGCGCTCAAAGAGATCTGCCCGCTCGTCTTTTTCAATCCCGTCGTCGAGACCCGCGGGGAAAAGGACACCGAGACCGAGGGCTGCCTTTCCTTTCCTGACCTGCGCGGTGACATCGCCCGCCCCTACGAAGTCAGAGCGACCGTGCAGACCCTTGAGGGCGAGACCCTCGTCATCGAGACCGACGGCCTTTTTGCGAGAGCCATTCAGCACGAAGTCGATCACCTCTTCGGTAAACTGTTCATCGATCGCATGAGCTCCGCCCGCAAGCTCGCGATCCGCCGCCAGCTCAAAGAAATGCAGGAGCAATACGGTTAATCCATCCGCCCTCCGCCTTTTCATGAAAGAGCTATTTGCCATCTTCCTCAAGGGCGCCGCGATGGGTGCCGCCAACGTCATTCCCGGCGTCTCGGGCGGCACTGTCGCCTTCATCACCGGCATCTACGAGAGGCTCATCAATGCGCTGAAAAATCTCGACGGAGGAGCGCTCAAACTCCTCTTCGCCGGTTGTTTCCGTGATCTCTCCGCGAAGATCGATTTCCCCTTCCTCGCCGCGCTGGGGCTCGGGGTGGTCGTCAGCATTCTCACCTTTGCCGAGATCCTGAAATACTTCTTCGTGAACCATGCCGTCTACGTCTGGTCCTTTTTCTTCGGGCTCATCGTCGCGTCCGTCTATTTCGTGGGGAAACAGGTCAAAGCCTGGTCGCTCGGAACTGTCTTTGCCCTTCTCGTAGGGGCTGCCATCGCCGTCGGCGTCGCTCTTCTGAAGCCCGCCTCCGAGAACGACAATGTCGTTTACCTCTTCCTCTGTGGCATCATCGCGATGGCCAGCATGATCATTCCCGGGATCTCCGGCAGCTTCGTCCTCCTCCTCCTCGGGAACTATCAGCTCATCATGATCGAGTCCGTCTCGAAGCTCAAGTCCCTCGAGCCCGAGGCCTTTTCCATCCTTATCCCCGTAGGCGCCGGAGCCGTCTTCGGCATGATCGTCCTCAGTCACTTCCTCGCTTGGATCTTCCGACGCTTTCACAACCACGCCGTCTCCCTCCTCACCGGTTTTGTCGCCGGTTCTCTTCTCGTCATCTGGCCCTGGAAAGAGGCCATCGTCTCGACATTCGAAGCCGCCGGCGTCGTGAAAGAAAAAGTCATCGGCTACGACTGGTTTCTTCCCGGAGCGGAGATGACCACCTTCATCGCCCTCGGCATCATGGGCCTCGGCGTTCTCCTCGTCTGGGTCATGGAAAAATACGGCGCGGTGAAAGAGGCGTGATTCGCGATCGGGGCGGCAGCGGATTCGCTGGCATTTGTGTTAGGATCTTTGTTCCGGTTCTAAAGGACCACGAATGGGCACGATTTTCTCCGGCTCGGGCCCCTCTTTCTATTCGTGTTAATTCGTTCCATTCTTGGTTGATACGCATCCCGGTGATGTAGATCGCGATTCGCGGGAGATGGTGCCGCCCTTTAGTCACGTTTTACCTTTCATGGAAGAGTAGGCGAATCAGCGGATAGGGCAAAGAAGAGGGACTATTGGCGTGTTCCGTCCCTTTAGTTCGGTCGCCTTTTCACTTGTCGGTCGTGGCGGGATTTTGTTAAATCGACAGCGATCAGACTCTTCGTTCTCCAATCCCTGTCGTCACATGAAAAAGTCCGCTGCGCTCAAGCTCTTCTCTCCCGCCCTGCGGCGATTTCTCCCGTTTTTTCTTATGGTCTGGTCGCTGCTGCCGGTTCTTTCGGTATCGGCGATCACCTTGAAAGGATCGAATGGTCGTGCGGTGGAGTTTCATGCGATCAAGTCGGCGACTCCAAAGGGCATCACCGCACAGATGGTGCCTGACGGTCCGGTCCTCGGGATTCCTTGGGAGAAGCTCGATCTGGCGGCGCTGGAGACGGATCAGAACGCAATATACGAGGCCTATTTGCGCACGAAGGAGGGCGAGACGATCGAGTTGGATCTGGCGGAGGGGATGGCGGCGAAGCCTGCTGATCCTGATGCGCCACCGGCTCCGCCGAAGGAACGCTACATAGGCTGGATGGACACGAAGGTGGGTGCGATCGAGTTCATGCTGCAGATGCCAGCGGCGAAGCCGCGCGGGGTGCTCGTGATCTCGCTCGATGATTATGGGGACGCCTTTCGAAACGTGCAAGGGCACGAGAAAGGCAGCGGGGTTTGGAGTGAGTTTCAAAACAAGCACGACCTGGCCCTCCTCTCCTACAGCCTCGGCTCGGGGCAGGAGGATCCCACCAAACTCGACAGCTTCGTCTTCGCGCACAAGGGGAGCGGCAAGACCCTGCTGACCGCGTTAAAAAACTTTGCGACGAAGATCAAGGAGCCCGGGTTTGCCGATCTCCCCATTGCTCTCTATGGGGCGGGTCGCACCGGGGCCGCCTTTGTTTACAACTTTGTGCAGGCTCATCCCGAGCGGGTTCTCGCGGCAGTGGTGAGCAAGGGGGCTTTTTACGATGCCGAGCCGACGGAGGCCTCGGCGAAGGTGCCGATGCTCTTTATCTGGGGGGAATACTGCTCGAAACACGAACTCTGGCAGTCGGAGAACAGTGCCGAGCCCATTCTCGCGAAGTATGCGTCGAGGAAACCGAATTGGACAAACAGCCGGGAGTTGCGCGGGCGCGACGAGCAGAATCTGGAGGTGGAATACATGGCGAAGCAATACCTGCTGAAGGTCATCCCCGGGCGCATGCCGGAAGTCAAACCACCTGCGCCGCCGGTGCTTGAACCCGACCCGGCCGCCAAACCCGCTGAGGGGGCACCCGCCGCCGAGACCAAACCGGAACCGCCGCCGGAGCCGGAGATTCCCGAACCGGTCGAGCTCGATCGGGCCAAGGGCTCGGTAGGCAATATCAAAACGGGCGTGGTGGTGAAGATCTCCGATCCCGCCGCCGAGCTCGGTCCCGACGAGACTTTTATACCCAATGGCGAGGTCGCGACGATCTGGAAGAAATTCATCCTCGGTGAACTCGAAGCACCCGTCCCGAAATAGGCAGATAAATAGAACCTGTTGGGTCAGCCTTCAGACCCCTTCAGGTTAGGGCGTCACCGCCCACCGCCCCCGCTTCACAGCTTCTCCGGCTCCTGGAGCAGTTGCCCGATGCGTTGCAGTAATCTCCCGGCGGCGCCGCCGTCGAGGATGCGGTGGTCGAAGCTGAGGACAAATTTGGACTCCATCCGGGGGACAAATTCGCTTTTTTCCTCGTCCCAGACCGGGGCTTTGCGTCCGGCCATGAGCCCGAGGACGAGATTCTGCTCGGGCAGGGGAATGGGGCTGGCGGCGGTGATGCCGAACGGACCGACATTAGTGATGGTGGCGATGCCGGCGCCGGTCGCAGAGATGGGGATGCGGCGCTCGCGGGCGCGGTTGACGAGCTCTTCGTAGGGTTGCTGCATCTCGGAGAGGGTCTTCTGATCGACGTTGCGGATCACGGGGACGAGGACGCCGTCGTCTGCCTCGACGGCGAAGCCTATGTCGATGGCATTGGGATGGACGATGCGGGTCCCGATGAGGCGTCCGGCCACGGCGGTGTTTTCAGAAATGGCGATGGCGAGGGCGCGCATCGCGTAGAGGGTCACGCCGGGCTTGGCAGTGAGACTTTTGCGATGGGCGAGGACAGCGTCCATGATGATGGGCACGGTAACGCTGGCGAGAGGACGCGTCCAGCTCCGTCGCATCGAGTCGGCCACGGCGATGCGCATGGGCGAGGCGTCGGTCATGCGATTCTCTTCGAGGGCGTTGATAAATTTCTCGAAGTCTTCGACGGTGACCCGACCGCCGGCCCCGCTCCCAGGGAGTCCGGCGAGGTCGGCGGAGTTCAGCCCGAGCTCGTCCATGCGGGCGCGGAGTCGGGGGCTGAGGTAGACGCTGGAGCGCACCGGAACGGGAAGGCCGCCCTCGATGGTTGGTTTTACCGGGGGCGGTTTGCTGTGATCGATGATGTCTTTCTCGGCGATGGCAAAGTGGAGGTTGCCCTCGTTCGCGGATTGACCGGCGGCCGGCAAATCGGCGGAGGCGCTCCCGGGCTTGATGAGTCCGGCCTTTGTCGCTTCTTCCTCAGTGGCCTCGATGAAGGCGATCTGGGATCCGACGGGGTAGCTCGTCCCGACGATGGCGGTGACCTCGACGATGGTGCCGCTGCACGGGGTCGTGACTTCCATCATGGCCTTGTCGGTCTCGACTTCGAAGATATTCTGATCGGCTCTGACCTCGTCACCGGGAGAGATGAGGATCTCGCGTATCGTCGCCTCCGCGATAGACTCGCCGAGTTGTGGCATCTTGATGGGGAAACGGGGCATCGGCGTAAAAAAGGAGAGGTGTTTCGTTAGGTTAGCAGGGAAAAGGCAGGATCTCACCCGAAATTCGTGCATGAATAAGGTCCGGGATAGGACAGACCGCGTAATCTGCCTACGGTGGAGAAAAATGAAAGCGCTGCAAGTTTCCAGGGTAACAAAATCCTACGGGGCCGATCCGGTCCTGAGAGGGGTCTCTTTGACTCTCGGCGTGGGGGAGCGAGCCGCCTTGATGGGCCCGTCAGGCTCGGGCAAGAGCACGCTGCTGAACTGCATCGGCGGAATTGACCGGCCCGATGAGGGTGTCATCGAGATCGCGGGGCAATCGCTCGGGACACTTGACGAGGACGGGCTCTGCCGCCTGCGGCGTGAGACGGTGAGCACGGTCTTCCAGTTTTTCCACCTCCTCCCGACGCTCTCGGCGCGGGAGAATGTGGAGTTTCCCATGCAACTGACGGGGATCGCGATGGCGGAGCGGGCCGAGCGCGTCGCCGCGCTGATTGAGGAAGTGGGACTCTCGCACCGGGCTGGAGCGATGCCACACGAGCTGAGTGGCGGGGAGATGCAACGGGTCGCGATCGCCCGGGCGCTGGCGATACGGCCGCGTCTCATTCTCGCGGACGAACCGACCGGCAATCTCGATTCGGCGACGGGCGAAGCGATTCTCGATCTACTGGAGTCGGTGAGCGAGCGGCACGGAATTGCGATGCTGGTGGTGACGCACAGTCGGCAGGTGACCCGGATCTGCGGGCGAACCTTTGAGATGAAGGATGGTATCATCCTCGGGCAGGAGGCGGAGGGATGAAGGGCAAAGAGACATCGGTCGCGGTTGGTCGCCTCCTCTGGACGCGATTCGTCTGGCGGCACTGGCGTCGCGAGCCGGCCCTGACGCTGATGCTGGTCGCGATCCTCGCGCTCGGGGTGGCGGTCTTTCTCGCGGTTCGGCTCGCCAACAAGGCGGCGGTGACGGGCTTCGGAATGTTCACGGAGTCGGTCTCGGGGGAGAGTGATTTTTTGCTGCGGCCAAAGGCGGGCCTGCTCGACGCGGCGATCCTGCGGGAGATGAGGACTGTGTCAGGGCATGCGCCGCTGGGGATATTTCCGGTGTTAGAGGCGTCGGGCGTTTTTGCCGATGCAGTGGAAGGCGTTATGCTGCGTTTTGTGGGAACGGATCTGGTGGCTCTGCGCAACGCCGCGAACTTCGCGGCGGGAGGTGGGAAGGGTGAGGGGGTCTCGTTTTCCGCGGAAGAGGGTCAGACAAGCCCTCTGGGAGTCAGCCGTGTCGTCTATGTCGGTGGCGCTTTTGCAAAAGCACGCGGAGTCAAGGCGGGCGACGAGGTCGAGGTAATCATCAACGACGCCCTCGTCTTACTGACTCTTGGCGGCATTCTCCCCGACGATCCGAATCGGGCGGCGGTGCCGGAAAATCTCGTGCTGATGGACTTGCCGGGACTGCAGGCCCTTGCGGGTAGGAAGGGGCGTCTCAGTCGGGTGGAACTGCGCATCCCGCCGGGGGCGACGGCGGGGCGGGTGCGGGAAGAGATGGCGACTCGCTTTGCGGGCTTTGCGACGGAGCGTGGACTTATCCTCGAGACGCCGGGCGATCGGAAGTCGTCAGTGACGCAGATGAGCGCGGCTTTTCGCCTGAATCTGACGATTCTCTCGGGACTGGCCCTGCTCGTCGGGATCTACCTCATCATGCAGGCGATGGAGGCGGCGGTGGTGAAAAGGCGCGGCGAGATCGCGGTCCTGAGATCCCTCGGGGTGACGCCGTCCCAGATCCGTCGTGCCTGGCTGGTGGAAGGCCTCATTCTCGGGCTCGTCGGCAGTCTCGCCGGGGTCGTCCTCGGGCGGCTCCTCGCGGTCGGACTTGTCGGGGCGATCGGGAAGACGGTGAACACGATCTACTATGAGACGACGAGTTCGGCGGTGACGCTCGAGCGCGGTGAACTGATTTTTTCCCTCGTCTTCGGAATAGTTGCGAGTGTCCTCGCAGGACTGGTGCCGGCCCGCGACGCGGCGATGACGCCTCCGGCTCAGGCGATGCGACAGGGGATGCAGGGTGGCGGTCTGACGCTGCTGCGGCGGTGGCCGCTGGGACTGGTCTTTCTGCTTGCTTCCCTAGGATGTGCGATGTTGCCGCCCCTGCGGATGGCTAGCGGCACGGTGGTCCCTCTGGGTGGTTACCTCGCGGCGATGATGCTGGTCTTTGCCGCGAGCATTCTCATCGGGTTGCTCTTTCGTCCGGTCGCGGCGGCCCTCGGCAAAGGGCGCGGCGAGGCGATGCGGGGCTACGCGGCAAGCCAACTGCGCCGACCCGAGGGACGTCATCGACTTACCGCTGCCGGTCTCGCGGTGGCGATCGGGATGTCGGCGGCGATGGGCATCCTGGTGGCGAGCTTCGAGACGACGCTGACGTCGTGGATACAGCAGTTGCTGAAGGCGGATCTCTACGTGGCGGCGGCGGGGGCGAGTTCGGTGACGAACGAGAACTCACTCTCGCCGGAAACCTGGAAGCGCATCCTCGCGGTCAAGGGAGTGGCGGGGGCCGATAAGCTGCAGCGCTACACGATCAGTCTCGAGGGGAAAGATGTCTTCCTCGGCGGGGCGGATTACAATGACGACGCTTCGCGTTTCCTCCAGCTCATCTGGATCGATCCTCCGGCGGAAAAGGGTCCCGGGGCGCTTTCGGGCGAGGGGCGGGAGCAACCTCCTGCCTGGGTTAGTGAATCGTTTTCCCGCCGTTTCGGCTATGAAAAAGGCGATGTCCTGAAGGTGCCGGTGGAATCGGGATCGCAGGCGGTCGAGATCACGGGGATCTACGCCGAGTATGGCAACGAGACCGGAACTATCCTCGTCGGCCGCGAGTTCACTTCGCAATGGTTCAAAGACGAGCGCATTTCACAAATGGCCATCTACACCGCTGCGGGAGCAGATCCCGAGTCGGTCCTGGGGGCGATCCGCGAGGTTTCCGCCGGGCTCGTCGCCCGCACGAATGAAAAGCTGCGTTCCGAGTCGATCCGCATTTTTCACCAGACCTTCGCCGTGACCTATGCCCTCGAGGCGATCGCGGTGATCATCGCGGTGACGGGGCTGGGGCTCGCTCTCGCGGGCCTTTTGCTCGAGCGGCGAAACGAACTCGCGACGCTTCGTGCGCTCGGGGCGTCGCGGCGCGGCATCGCGAGGGCGTCGATGTGGGAGGGGATAGGCCTCGCTCTCGCCGGGCTCGCGGGCGGGTATGTCCTGAGCTTTTTTCTCGGCTGGGTGCTGATCCGTGTGATCAATCCCCAGAGCTTCGGGTGGACGCTCCGGTATCAGGTGCCCTGGCCCTCTTTCGCCGCGCTCGCGGTGATCACTCTCGCGACGGCGGCGCTGGTCTCATGGGCGGTGGGCTATCGGAATGCTAATCTCAAATCGGATCGGGAGGAGTAAGATGAAAAAACGTTTCCTGACTGTGACACCTAGGCTGGCTGCCGCCTCGCTCCTTTTTGGACTCTCCACCGGGAATCTGGGGGCGGGGGATTGGAGTGTCCCGCGCGTCGGTCACGTCCTCAATTTCCCCCGCGATCACGGAAGCCATCCCGATTTCAAGATCGAGTGGTGGTATCTCACGGGGCACCTTTTTGCGGGCGAGCGTCGCTTCGGATTCCAGGCGACCTTCTTCCGGCTGGGGCAAAAGCCCGTCGGGGTGCCGGCGGGGGAGGACTTCGGGACAGAGCAGTTTTACCTCGCCCACATGGGTCTGAGCGATCCCGCGACGGGCGCTTTTCTCCACGAGGAGCGGCTCAACCGCGGCGGGTGGGATGCCGGAGCGACGGTGGACGATCTTGAGGTAAACAATGGCAACTGGAGCCTGCACCGCACCGACGCGGCGATGGAACTGGAGGGAACGATCTACGCCGAGGCGGCGCTGTCGCTGAAACTGGTGCCGAAAAAGGGGCACGTCATCTTTGGCGAAGAGGGCATCTCGCGAAAGGGGCCAGAGGGCACGGCGGCGAGTTATTACATCACTTTTCCCCGGCTCATCGCGGAGGGAACGGTCATGATAGGCGGGGAGGAAATCGAGGTGAAGGGCGAGGCGTGGATGGATCACGAGATCTCGAGCAGCCAACTCGATCGCAATCAGATCGGCTGGGACTGGGCCTGTCTCCAGTTCTTCGACGGACGCGAGATCATGGGCTACGTGCTGCGGACGGAGGAGGGGAAGCCGTCGGACTTTTCCAAACTGGTCTGGATTGCCGAAGACGGCGAGCTCACTCACGTCAAACACGGGGACTACGAATGGCGGCACGAGGGGAGTTGGACGAGCCCGGTGACAGGGGCAACCTACCCGATCTCACCGCTCATTCGCACGACCGATCCGGTGAGTGGGGCGGAACGGCAACTCCGGCTCTTGCCTCTGATGGACGGGCAGGAGATGGTCGGCGCGGCCGGAGGCGTGAGTTACTGGGAAGGCGCCTGTGATGTGCGCGACGAGGCCTCGGGCGTGATCGTGGGGCGGGCCTATCTGGAAATGACGGGATACGCTGATGACATCGGGAAGAAGTTAAGGTGATCTAGCCGCCTGACCGCCTTATCCTGCCCGGCTGCGGAAATCGGGATTTCGCCCCGAATTTCCCCTCGCCTTCGTCATTTGAGTTCACACAAACTCCTCAAACTCATAAAATTCTGACTCGAACTCCAGTCCCCTTGCCTAGACTCTCTAAGTCCGACGGGCTGCTCGGGAATGCGTTGAGGGCGTCTCTGTTGTTCCACCTGGTGAAACATCGGCTTTTTGCCTGGCAGGTGCAAGAGTAGGGTCTGAAGCAACGTCCGCTCAATCGCGCTCGTAGATGAGATGGTAAACGAGTCCAACGAGGCCCGCTCCGCCAACGAGGTTACCGAGGGTGACCGGGAGGAGATTGTGGAGGAAAAAGGCCCCCCAGGTGAGTCCTTCGGGCGCGGCGTCTCCGGTGAGGAAAATGGCGAGAGGCACAAAATACATATTCGCGATGCTGTGCTCGAACCCCGCCGCGACGAAGGCGGAGATCGGGAAGATGATCGCGATGATGCGGTCAACAACCTGACGCCCCGCCATCGCCAGCCACACGGCGAGACAGACGAGGAGGTTGCAGAGGATACCTTTGAAAAACGCCTCGGCGAATCCGATCGAACATTTGGCGACGCCAATGGCGATGGCGGACTCGCCGACGATGCCGTTGTTCATCGATCCGTGGCCTGACATATAGACAAGAAAGGCGAGCCCGGCGGCTCCGGCGAAGTTCGTGGCATAGACGACGCCGAAATTCCGCAGCATCAATCGTGTCGTGATCTTGCCATGGACGCGGGCCATGACCATGAGATTGTTGCCGGTGAATAGCTCGGCGCCGGCAATGACGACGAGGATTAGTCCCAGGGAAAAAGCGACTCCGCCGAGGACGCGTTTAGCGGCAAAGCCGAGATCGGGATCGCTCGCGACGAGGTTAAAATAGAGGGCGCCAAGCCCAATGAAGCCACCCGCAAGAACGCCGAGGGCGGTCATGGGCACGAGGGAGAGTTTCGCCTTTCTGACGCCGATCGACTCGACGCGATCGGCGATTTCTTTTGGTGAATAGGCGTCGCTTCCGTAGATTTCGGGCATGGCAGGTTGGAGTAAAAGGCTTTTGTATCATTTCCCGCGTAACGAGTCGAGATTCGCGATCACGGAGTTTCCACTTTGGACATTCCTTTTTCCTGCCTCTTGGCGTGAGGCAAATCCGCGCTAATGTCGGACTATTAAACCGGCTATTCTCCAGATTTATCGGATTACGATCCTCTTCGGCATCGCCTGGATGGTGCGCAGTCATCACGCGAACTTGCGGGTGCAGGGTGACTGGCCGGTCACGGTGGCGGAGGTGAAGGCTTTATTGCCGATGGCCGAGCGACTCAAGGTCGATCCCGGTCCGCGTGCCGGTCTCTTCGTCGAGGATGCGGCGGGTGAAAAGATTGGCTACGCGTTACGCACGATGCCTGAATCGCGAAAGATTGTCGGTTATTCGGGGCCTAGTGATGTACTCGTCGTTTTCGATACGGAGGACAAGGGGATCGGGGTGGCGGTCCGTCACAGCTATGACACGCCCAGCCACGTCGAAGATGTGACGCGCGATTTTATTTTCATGGAAAGGTGGAACGGCCGAACCTGGGATGATATTGCGGAGATCACCGATCTGCACGAGGCCGGCATCTACGGGGTCTCGGGCGCGACGCGGACGAGCGATGCGGTTGCGCAGAGTATCACGCACCGACTCGCTCTCGCAGCGGGCGGGGAGGGGATGGTCGCACCCTTCAGATTCGGATGGCGGGATGGAGCGTTGCTCGGAATCTTAGGCTTGGGCTGCCTTTTCGCTTTTTGGAAAGCAAAATCCTTTCAGCGTTGGCGCTGGGTTTACTCGGTTGGGACGATTCTTGGTCTCGGTTTTTGGCTGGGGGATCTCATCGCGCAGTCGCTTCTCGTCGGCTGGGTTGAGAGCCGGGTGCCGTGGGAGGCGACCCCCGGGCTCGTTCTCTTCGTCGCGGCGGCTTTTCTGCTGCCGTGGTTCACGAAGCAGCCGGTCTATTGCCAGTTCATCTGCCCGCATGGCAATCTCCAGCGATTGGCCATGAAGGTGATCCCGGCGACGTGGAAGCGTCCGCTCCGCGACGACGGGAAATGGGTCGCGCGCTGGATCCCGGTGATGCTCCTCGCCGTGGTGCTGGCGGTCTCCTTTCTCCAACTGGATCTCGACCTTGCGGGGATCGAGCCTTTTGACGCCTACCTGCTGAAAGGGGCCGGCCTCGCGACGATCGCGGTGGCACTCATCGGACTGGCGATCTCGCTTTTTTATCCCATGGCCTACTGCAAGTTCGGCTGTCCGACGGGCTGGCTCCTCGAGTTCGTGAGGCGGCGCGCTGGGAAGGACCGTTTCTCGGAGCGCGATTGGATGGGGCTCGTTCTTTTTGCCCTTGCTCTGGCCCTCTACGTCGTGCCTCTTAGGGTTTTTCTCGGTTAACCGCATGGCGTCGACAATTCGTTCAACTTTCATTCGTCTTGTCGGGCTGCTTCTCGTGGTCGCTGCCGCACTGATCCTGGTGGGGCTGCCGCTCGCGGAGAAGCGCACCGAGCGCCGGGTCCGGGCCATGTTGCTGACGGTGCAGGAGGGCCTGCAGCGCTATCATGTGGCGGAAGAATTGTATCCGAAAAAGCACATGAGCGGTGCCGAGCTCGTGCAACTGCTGGCGGAGGGGGGATTCGTTGAAAAGTCGCTCCTCAATCCCTGGACTGGTCTGCCTTATTCCGGTAATGCCGGCGAGGATAGACTGCGATACCGAACGAACAGCCTTGCGGAGACTTACGAGCTAGCCGTCTTTCTGCCCGGCACCGAAGAGGCGGAATTCCGGCTCGACAGTACAGATAACCAGTCTCTCGAATGATCTCCCGATGAACATCACCGAATATAACCGCAACGCCTGGAACCTGCAGTCTCTCGAAGGGTGCCGCTGGAGCACGCCCTACCCGGACGAGGTCATCGAAAAGGCGAAATCCGGGGATTGGTCGGTCATCCTCACTCCGAACAAGCCGGTGCCGTCGACGTGGTTTCCCGCTTTTCCCGATCTCACCGGAATCAGGATTCTTGCGCTTGCCTGCGGGGGCGGGCAGCAGGTACCCCTTTTCGCTGCCGCCGGGGCAGAGGTGATCTCCTATGATGCGTCCGACGTGCAGTTGGAAAAAGACGGCGAGACATGCGCCCGCCACGGTCTCAGGATTGAGACGATTCAGGGCGACATGGCCGATCTCTCGGCGATTCCTTCCGGCTCGATCGATCTGATTTTTAATCCGGTGTCGAATGTCTTTGCCGAACATCTCGCCCCGATCTGGAGCGAGTGTCATCGCGTTCTCAAGCCCGGCGGGCAGCTCCTCTGCGGATTCATGAATCCGGCATTTTTCCTCTTCGACCACGAGGTCCTTGAAGAGACCGGCGAACTGCGCGTGATCAACGCTCTGCCCTATGCCGACATCGAGTCGACGAATCTCGGTTTGCTCGAGGAGCAGCTCGAGGCTCAGCTCAGCCTCGAATATAGTCACAGTTGGGAAAACCAGCTCGGAGGTCAGTGCGAGGCGGGCTTTGCCATTACCGGATTTTATGAGGACGACTGGGACGAGGACTCGACCCGGCTCCAGGGATGGATGCCCATGTATGCGGTGAGCCGTGCGGTCAAGTGGCAGCCATAGGGGGGGCGACGGGAAAGAAAATTGCCGCCGCCCCCATCCTTTTCGCGTAACTTTCCGATGATGACTCCCCAAATTCTGCGTCAGACTTTTCTGATTGGTGCTCTTTTTCCTCTTTGGTCCGGCTCGCTCTTTGCCGCCGACTGGCCGCACTTTCTCGGCCCCCGCCTCGATCTGCACAGTGAAGAAAAGGGGCTGAACTTCGATTTCTCCGAGACGGGGCCGGAAGTCATCTGGGAAGTGGAGAGGGGCAAAGGGCACGCAGGTCCGGTCGTCGCCGACGGCAAGCTTGTCTTCATCCACCAAGTCGAGAAAAAGGAGCAGGTCCGCTGCCTCGATGCCGCGACGGGAGAGGAAATATGGGAGCATTCCTACCTCGTCGACGTGTCGCAGAATTTCGGCATCACCGACGCGCCTCGCTCGAGTCCCGTCATCGACACGGAGGCGATGAGGGTTTACACCCTCGGCAATGACGGGGATCTCATCTGTTTTAACTTAAAGGACGGTTCCATTGTCTGGCAGAGCAAGCTGCCAGATCTCTTCGGGCCTTCTCCTTTCTTCTTCGGATACGGGTCCTCTCCGCTCGTCTACGGGGAAAAACTTATCGTTCAGGTCGGAGCGGACAAGGCGGTTGTCGTTGCGCTGAATAAAAAAGACGGCACTCTCGTCTGGCAGACCGATCACCCGTGGAACGGGAGTTATGCGTCTCCCGTCGTGATGAAAATCAACGGGCAGGACCGGCTCCTGGTCTTCGCCGGAGGAATGGTCAAGCCGCCGCACGGCGGGTTGCTCTGCATCAATCCCGAAGACGGAAAAGTTGATAGCGATTTTGCCTGGCGGTCGGATAACTTCGCCAGCGTCAATGCGGCCACGCCGGTGCCTTGCGGAGAAAACCGCGTCTTCATCAGCGAGGACTATGGGCTTGGAGGGGTAATGTTGGAGTATGGACCCGACTTCATGCCGAGGGTGAGATGGACTTCACCGGAGTTCGGTTGCCAGTTCCAGACGCCTATTTACCACGAGGGGGTGCTTTACGGATTCGGCGGGAACGGCGGGCTCATGCTCGCCTATGACGTTGAGACCGGACGTCATCTCTGGAACGAGGCTTTTTATCAGACGACGATTCCGTGGAAGGGGAGGGATATACCCATCAGCCTCGGTCACGCCCATCTCATCCACGTCGACGGGGGATTCCTCTGCCTCAGCGAAAACGGGGATCTCTTGCGGATGGAGTTGAATGCGGCCGGCTTTCGTATTCTTAATAAGTCGCGGGTCTTTTATGCTCCCGAGACATGGTCCCCCCCAGTCGTGAGCAACGGCCGTCTCTACATCAACCAGAACGAACTCGGCTCGCGGCTGATCTGTTTTGACGTCTCGGGCAAGGTCACGGAATCAGGGGCGGCGGTTCCGGAATGACCATGGCAAAGAAATCCTTCCGGAAGGGGCGAAGCTGAGGGGATGAGAAGATAGGATCATGCCTTTGCGCCTATTTGGGAACTTCAGGAAAGGGCAAGGATGCGGTGTCCGATGGTCGGAATGAGGTAACTCTTTCGCACGATTCAGGCAGCGAGGGGATGGTCCGGTAAAGCATTCTGCGAAATTAAAACTTATTATTATTAAATTTATTAATAAATTATTAATTTATTAAATTAATTCATCAAGAGGGTTGGATTTTAAGCAATGGCTGAGATTTGAAGGTAGTCTGGGCGCAAACGGTGAAATAAAGGGTTTCAATTCCCCTTCTGAGGGATACTTTTCGCGCCCCCGCGGCTAGGCCGGCGGTTATCCCCGGAAAATATGAGTCCTGATCCCATCAATGGAGTGTTACTGGTCGATAAAGGTCCGGACATGACCTCGCACGACGTCGTCGCGGTGGCGCGGCGCACCCTGAATACGAAAAAAATCGGCCATTGCGGCACGCTCGACCCGATGGCGACGGGTCTGCTCATCCTCGTAATCGGGAAGGCCACGAAGATCCAGGATCTGCTGATGTCGGAAGACAAGGAATACAGCGGCTCGCTCGAGCTGGGTAAGACGACGAATACGCAGGACGCCGAGGGTACGGTGGAGACGGAGTGCGAGGTGCGTGATTTTTCCGAAGAGGAGATCCATACCGCCTTCGAGCAGTTCAAAGGGGACTTTTACCAGATACCTCCCATGGTCTCGGCAATCAAAATGGACGGGGTGCCGCTCTATAAATTAGCGAGGCAAGGGAAGGAGGTCGTGCGCGAGCCGCGTTTCGTCCACGTCTACAGCTACCGCATCGACGGGATTGAGCTTCCTTGCGTCGATTTTACGGTGAAGTGCAGCAAGGGTTTCTACGTGCGGACCTACGCTCACGACATCGGGGCCCTCCTTGGTTGCGGTGCGCACCTCAAGTCACTGCGGCGGACTCGCTCGGGAAAGTTCAATCTTGAGCGTTCCGTCACCTTCGATGAATTAAAACACGGTGATCGCAACGAGATCATTTCGAAAATGCTGACCCTGCCCGAGGTGTCTCGCTTGCGCGGGGCCTGACGGGGTTCAGGGCTCGGCCTTTAACGGCAGAGCATGGACATACTGACAGACATCGCCGATTTGCGTCGAGTGAGGGGGCCGCTCCATCTCGCTATCGGTGTATTCGACGGGATTCATTGTGGCCATCGGGCGGTCATCGAGGCGGCTCAGGAGTCAGCCCGAGAGGCGGGAGGGTCGGTCGTGGTCGTGAGCTTTGACCCGCATCCCATCGAGTTGCTTTCGCCGCGCAATGCCCCGCGACTCCTCACTGCCCCGGCTCACAAGTTGCACCTCCTTGAGCGCCACCACGGAGTAAGGCACGTTCTCGTCGTCCCTTTTACCCGTGAATTCGCCGAGCAGACTGGAACTCAGTTTGTGGAGTCGCTCATCGCCGCGGCGCCGCCCGAGGGCATCGCCCGCATCTGCGTGGGGCAGGGGTGGCAATTTGGGAAAGGTCGATCCGGCGACATCACTTTGCTCGAATCGCTCGGGAAATATTTCGGATTCGGCGTCACCGGTGTCGGGACGGTCGAGGTCCGCGGCATGCGGGTGAGCAGCACCCGTATCCGTGAAGCAATCGCGGCAGGGGATTTTGAAGTGGCGGCGGCCTTTCTGGGACGGGTCTACACTGTCGTCGGAACCGTCATCAAAGGTCGCCAGCTCGGGCGCACCATCGGATTCCCCACCGCGAATCTCACGGTTCACAGCGAGCAGCTCCCTCCCACCGGAGTCTATGCGGTGAGGGCGACCGGTTTGGGTGACTCGTGGAACGGTGTCGCCAATCTCGGCTACCGTCCCACGGTCGAGGGGGGAGAGGTGAAGCGACTCCTCGAGGTGCATCTCTTCGGTCTCGAAAGTGAGATTTACGGCGAAGATCTCGAGGTGGAGTTTGTCGAATTTATCCGTCCCGAGCAAAAATTCGAAGGGCTTGAAGCGCTCCAGGCGCAGATCCTGAGAGACGCGGCGGCGGCGCGGGAGGTTTTTTCGAGAAAAGAGTAGATAACTCAGCGGCTCTTCGTTCTTGCTAAAAGGCTGCCGAAAAGAGTAAATAGCAGTGTTGGCTCATAAGTTTCATTCACTAACCCGCTTGTTCATAACCGCTATGTATACACTAACGCTCGCTCAAACTGAGACCTATCAACCCGGGGGCGGCGATGCCGCCGTCGCAATCGGGGGGGCTCTTTTGTATTTCGTTCTCCTCGCCGTGTTGATCGCCGCGATGTGGAAGATCTTCGCTAAGGCAGGGAAGCCTGGCTGGGCTTGTCTTGTGCCGTTCTACAACCTCATTGTTCTCCTTGAGATCGTGGGGCGTCCTTTGTGGTGGATTGTCATGTTGCTGATTCCTTTCGTGAATCTGGTCTTTGTCTTTATCATCGCGATCGATTTGGCGAAAAGTTTCGGCAAAGGGACTGGTTTTGCGATGGGGCTTATCTTCCTGAGCCCCATTTTCTACCCCATCCTTGGCTTCGGTAGCGCCCGCTATCACGGACCCGCCGCCGCGGCTGCCTGACTTTTCGTTTATTCTCCTCTCTCATCACCTAAAACCCCGGAGAGCGTTCTTCGGGGTTTTTTGCGTCTCGGAGGGGTGATCCGGTTCGCGCAAGGAGCGGAGAGAGCGCAGTCGCGCCTCAGTCGGGGTGGAGTCCGTCCCGATTTGTGGTATGCTTCGCCGTCCCTGAACCGGCCCGATTTGAAAACGCCTGCCTACAGACTTCCTTTGTGGATCAGAAAGCCCCTTACGGCGGCTCTTCTGCTATTGGCGGGTCCGTCGCTCGGGCAGCTCTCACCCTTTCCCGACAGCGGCTCCCAGTTCAGCGGGGGGCGTGATTTGCGCGATATTCTACCGCCCGATCTCATTGAACCGGTCATCAATCCCCGCCAGTCCAGTGCGGATCGCATTGCACGGCTCTTCAACCGCGAGCTTAGGGACCTCGAAGAGGCTCAGGCAGACATCATTGTCCAGCTCGATAAGTTGCCTCGAGTGACGAGGGAGATCCAGCGGGTCACCGGATTTGGCTACCACTCGGGCAATGCCAAGCAAAGGCCGAAGTGGGTTCAGATCGACATGGGGGAACCGGTCAGTCCCGACGGTATCGCCCTTTTTCCTGTCACTGCCGAAGTCGATGATCAGACCATTTACGGCTACGGTTTTCCAAAGGGGTTTCGTATCGACATCTCGAACGAGGCTGGCTTCGGTAACTACGAGACCATTGTCGAAGGACGATCCGATGAGGCCGTGGGGTTGAAGCGATGGCCTTACTACCGTGAAGTTCAGGGCTACTCGGGCCGCTACATTCGTGTCACAGCTACCGGGATGTGGCGTTCGCCTTCAGGAGGGCAGGAGGTTTTTGCTCTTAGTGAAATCATGGTTTTAAAGGGAGGGCGCAACCTCGCCGTAGGCAAGGCGGTCACGGCGCTCGACAGTGAGGAACGGGCCGATCAATGGTCGCAGAAGTTTCTTTGCGACGGCATCACCACTCTGGGGATCCCGCACGGGGAAGTCGAGAGTCCCACCCTCGGCTTCCGTGCCCGGTCCGAGGAGCCGGCCATCCAGAGCTGGGTCCAAGTCGACCTTGGTGAAGCAATGGCGATAGACCAGGTCGAGATCATCCTCGCGGATCCACCTGCGACGGTGCCGGATCCAACCGTGCGGTTCCCCTATCCGATGAAGATTGAAATATCCGAGTCGCCCGACCTTCGTGAGGCCGAGCTTGTCGGACATTTTAACCCGTCCCAGATCAGCATGATAGGCTCCAATCCGCTCATCGTGCCGGTCAAGGACGGATACGGCCGCTACGTGCGAGTTTCGGTCGAGGGCAACAAGACACCGATGAGGATTTCGTTTGATCTTGCTGAACTCATCGTTTATTCGGGCATCCGGAAGGTCTCCGTCGGGAAGACGGTCACGGCGATGCATCCGCTCGTGGGCGGGAACTGGTCGCCCGATTATCTCGTCGATGGCTACAGCAGCCGTCGCAACCTCGTTTCTTACGAAACCTGGCTTTCCGAGTTGTTAAAGCGCAACCGTCTCGTGCGGCGCTGGCTCGATAAAGAGGAAGCGCGGCTCAATCTTGTCGACCGCACTGTGACGCACGGCATTACTTACATGGCGAGCGGGGTGGCGGGCGTGCTCGCTTTCGTCCTCGTGGCACTTTCTCGAGGCAGGGTGAAGCGTCGTCGGGATCTGGAGGCGCTCCGACAGCGCATCGCGAGTGACTTGCATGACGACATAGGGAGCAATCTTAGTAGCATCGCCCTGCTCGCCGAGTTGGGGAAAACGGAAGTGGACGAGCCCGACCTCGTCATCGAGGAGCTCACCGACATCAAGGCGACGGCGGACAAGACGATCGAGTCGATGCGTGACATTGTCTGGCTCATCCGGCCGGGCGAAGAGACCTGGCAGCAGATGCTGACGCGTTTCCGTGAGACGGCTTCAAAGTTGCTCCGAGCTCACGAATACTCCTTCGTTGTGCATGGTGAGACCCACGATGACAGGCTCCCGCTCGAGTTCAAACGCGACATCTTCCTCATTTACAAAGAGGCCCTCAACAACATCGTCCGTCATGCCGGAGCCAACGCGGTGGAGATCGAGATTGATTGCAAGCGAAATCGGCTTCAGATGCGCATCGCCGACAATGGACAGGGCTTCAATAATCTCGATCACGAGTTCCGCGAGGGCAATGGTCTGCGGAACCTGCGGATGCGGGCTCAGGCCATTGGTGGCAGTCTCAAGGTGCGCAGCTCCCTGAACGAGGGTACGACCGTTCAGTTGATGGTCCCGATGCCCTAAATGAGTCAGATTTTTCGGATGCAAATGATTGCATTGCAGCCAAGTTAAAATCAAATCAAGAGTATGAGTGAGGAAACGCAGACCGAAGAAGCCACCAAGGCACCGACGAGAGTTTGGATGGTGGAGGACAACGAGACGCTCCGTCGGACCGTGGCTCGAGTTCTTGACCGCCAGAAGGACATGAAATGTGTCCATCAGTATGAGCGTTGCGAAGACGCCATCGAGGCCCTCGTCGCCGGCGAACGACCTGATGTGATGCTTTTCGACATTGGACTCCCCGGCATGAGCGGAATCGAAGGGATTCGCCGAATCAAAACGGCTCTCCCCGAAATCGAGATTCTCGTTTTTTCCGTCTTTGACGACAATGAGAAAGTCTTCAACGCAATCTGCGCCGGTGCTTCCGGGTATCTCCTTAAAACTTCGAGTATGGGAGAGATCCCCGATGCGATCCGCGAGATCCTCGCCGGTGGTGCGCCCATCAATGCGCTTATTGCCCGTCGTGTCCTTGACATGTTCAGCGAACTCGCTCCCCAGAGCCGTGACTACGGGCTGACCGAGCGTGAAAAGGAAGTTCTCGAGCAAATGGTCGAGGGCCTCACCAAAAAGGAGATCGCCGATCAACTCGACCTCTCATTCCACACCGTCGACAAGCACATTCGTGGGATTTACAGCAAGCTCCACGTTAATACGATGACCGGAGCAGTTGCCAAGGCGCTCAAAGAAGGGCTGCTGCCGAAGAGTTGAGATCGTCCGGCTCGCCTCTGTGAGGTCGTTCCGGGTGCGCCCCTTCTGAGTCTGGCCTTCTGAGGCTGGCCTCCGCCTCGGTTTCGTTCGGGGTTTTACGCACCTGCCCTTAGGTAGCCTCAAATGAATCGCTTTCGCGAAGAGCGGCTTGATCCCGTTGCGATTCGCCGCTAGCAATTACCGCATGTTATACATCGGTATCGATAGCGGAACCCAGAGCACCAAAGCGGTCGTGCTCGATCTCGAAAGCGGAGCGATCGTGGCTCAGGCTTCGCACTCCTATGAATTGATCCCGGGCTTACCCGCCGGGCATCTTGAGCAGCACCCTGGCGATTGGATCGCCGCAGTGAAAGCGACGATATCCAGTTGCCTCGAGCAGCTCGGTTCACGTCGGACGAGCGTCCGTGGTATCGGGGTGAGCGGGCAGCAACATGGACTCGTCGTCCTCGATGAGCATGATGAAGTGATCCGGCCTGCCAAGCTGTGGTGCGATACATCGACCGTGCCCCAGTGCGGGCAGTTCGCCGATGCTTTCGGTGGAAAAGAAGGCCTTATTGCCCGGGCCGGGAACACGATGCTTCCCGGCTACACCATCCCCAAGCTCCTCTGGCTGAAGCAGAACGAGCCCGATCACTTCAAAAGGGTCCGCTCATTCCTTCTTCCGCATGATTACATCAATTTTTTCCTCACCGGAGTGAAGCGAATGGAATTCGGAGATGCCTCGGGCACGGGGATACTCAATGTCCGCACGCGCGAGTGGGATACGGAGCTCGTTGAGTTTATCGATCCGGCGGTCCACGCGATGCTGCCTGCGCTGGGTTCCTCGAAGGTCGCCCACGGGACACTCCTGCCGGTTCTCGCCGCCGAGTGGGGTCTGAGCTCCGACGTCATTATCAGTGCCGGGGGAGGGGATAACATGATGGGAGCGATTGGCACCGGCAATATCGCGAATGGCATCATCACCGCGAGTTTCGGAACCTCGGGCACCCTCTATGGTTGCGCCGAAAAGCCCGTCATCGATCCCAACGGCGAGATCGCCTCCTTTTGCGACAGCACCGATCACTGGCTGCCACTGGCCTGCACGATGAATGTGACTGTCGTGACCGAGCAGGTGCGTGGCTGGTTCGGATGGGATCTCGCCGAGATGGAGCGCCAGGTCGCCGCTGCTCCGGCCGCCGCGGGGGGAGTGAGCTTCCTGCCCTACCTGAATGGCGAGCGCACGCCGAATCTCCCCAACGGCAGCGGTGTCATCCACGGTCTCAATCCCGCCACGGCGAGTCCGGCCTACCTGATGCGCGCTGCGATGGAAGGTGCGACACTCGGTCTTGCCTACGGGCTGCGGCGTTTCGATGCCCTCGGCTTGACCCCGGGTGAGATTCGACTTACGGGCGGTGGGAGCAAGAGTGCGGTCTGGCGGCAGATCGCGGCGGATGTTTTCGGAGTTCCTGTCGTCAGTCTCGCGACGGCCGAGGGCGCCGGTCTCGGCGGGGCGATTCAGGCGGCGCATGCCGACGGGCAGGGGAGCTACGAAGCCCTCTGCGCAAGGCTTGTCTCGCTCGACGAAACAACGCGTTGTCTTCCCGACGCCGATCTCGTCCCCCTTTACCGCGATAAGCTTGACAAACAGATCGCCCTCACCACCGTGCTCCGCGATGCGGGCCTCCTCTGATCCAGGAAACCGCGAATGGCTTCATCTACCGAGAAAGAGGGCGCGGTCCGTGAGCTCTCCCCCAAGTCCCGCCGCATCGGATGGTTCGGAGCGATCCTCATTCGCCTCCTTTCCCTCACGATGCGCTGGCGACTTCATGACCCCGATGATCTTGTGGGAAGTCCTCCGAAACGCCCCATGATCTGGACCTTCTGGCACAACCGCATTTTTGTGCTCCCGACCGTCTACCACAAGTATCTCATTTCCCGAAAGGGCGCCGTCCTCACGAGCGCGAGCCGGGATGGGGAGATCATCGCCGCCCTCGTGGCGCGTTTCGGCTGCGACGCGGTCCGCGGTTCGTCTTCCCGGCGCGGATCGGCTGCGCTGCTCGGTCTGATCGAGTGGATTCGCGATGGCTACGATGTTGCCATCGTCCCTGACGGCCCGCGCGGTCCCCGCTACCGAATGGGGCCGGGCGTGATCAAGCTCGCCGAAGTGACCGGCGCCCTTATCCTCCCTGTCAGGATCGAGTATGGATCGAGCTGGATTTTTAAAAGTTGGGATCTCTTCCGCCTACCTAAGCCCTTTACCACGGTCGACGTCTACCTCGGTCCCTGCACCGAGGTGCGATCCGGCCTTGATGATGAGACCTTCGAAGCGGAGCGTCTCCGCGTTGAGCATTTAATGAATCCCGCCCATGAAACTGATTGAAGGAGCCCCCATTGCCGAGGTCGTCTATCGCGAGTGCGAGACCTCATTCGCCGAATTGAAAGCCGCCGGCCATCTCCCCGGCCTCGCCGTCGTCCTCGTGGGGGATGATCCGGCGTCTAAAGCCTACGTCGGATCGAAAGACCGCAAATGTCGCGAGCTGGGCCTCCATTCGGTCAAGATCGAAAAGCCCGCTGACATTAGCCAGGGTGACTTGCTCGCGGTGATTGACGAGTTGAATGCTGACGAGGCCATCCATGGCATTCTCGTGCAGATGCCGCTGCCCCGCCACCTAGATGAAGAGGAGGTGATACGCCGGATCGACCCGGCCAAGGATGTCGACGGCCTCCACCCGGTCAATCTCGGAAAGCTCGCGATGGATGACCCGACCGGCTTTGCTCCCTGTACGCCGTCGGGCTGTCAGCGCATGCTCCTCGAGAGCGGCATCGAGACCGAAGGGAAGCATGTCGTCATCGTGGGACGCAGTCTCCTCGTGGGGAAAAGCCTCGCCCTTCTTCTCATGGGGAAAGGAAAAGGGGCCAACGCGACGGTGACTGTCGCTCATTCGAGGACGAAAGACCTCCCCTCGCTGACCCGCCAGGCCGACATCCTCGTTGCAGCAATCGGGATTCCCCATTTCATCGGTCCTGATCATCTCAAAGAAGGTGCTGTCGTCATCGATGTGGGCATTAATCGCATCGATGACCCCGCTTCTAAAAGCGGATCCCGCCTCGTCGGCGACGTCGACTTCGAAGCGGTGAAGGACAAATGTGAGGCCATCACACCCGTGCCGGGCGGGGTCGGACGCATGACCATCGCCATGTTGATGGCCAATACGATTCGAGCCTGCCGTCTTAAAGTCGGACTTTAGTTTTTCTCAACTTGTTGATTTACAATTAGTTAATACTTTTTTAGGTCATTTCTAGAATGCTTCGGGATCCAGCCCGAGGCAATCGAGGGTGCACTTTCACAGACGCCGCGTTTTTGCGAGGAAAATCCTGAATTTTCTCTAGCCAGTTATCCCTAATGAAGCGACTTTGATTGCCCTGTGCGAGACCACTACCATCCGCTTGATGAGCCATACCATTTCCGCCCGTGCGAATGTCGATTTGATCGACCAAAAATACTCTGTTTGGAAGCAGGACCCTAACTCTGTCGATCAGAGCTGGGCCATGTTTTTTGAAGGCTTTGAACTCGGTCTGACACAGCCGGCTCCCGCTAATTTGGCGGCCGCAGCCGGAGGCGCTGCTCCGGAATTCAGCGGTGGTCTCGATCTCGCGACGCGCGCTCGTGTCGTCTCTCTTGTAAGCAACTATCGTAGCCTCGGTCACACTGCCGCCTGGCTCGACCCTCTCGACGAGGCCGGTCCGGAGCAGCCGCTTCTCAGCCTGGACGAGATGGGGTTTCTTCCTTCGCAGCTCGAAGAGGAGATTTCGACCCAGTTTTACGAAGACGGGCGGCGCATGAAACTGGGCGAACTCATCGATCGTCTTAAGCGCACCTATTGCGGCAAGATCGGTTTTGAGTTCATGCACATCCAGACGCCCGAAGTGCGAAACTGGATCCGGGAGCGGGTCGAGGCCCGCATCGACCAGCCCGATGCGGAGGTCGAGGCCAAGCGTATGGCGCTGAAGTGGCTCGCCGAGGCGGAACTCTTCGAGCGCTTCCTCCATCGCAAGTATGTCGGGCAGAAGCGTTTCTCGCTCGAGGGGGGGGACTCGCTCATGGTCGCGCTGAACGGTCTGATGCAGAAGTTCCCCGAGCATGGCGTCGTTGAAATGGTCATGGGCATGGCCCACCGCGGCCGTCTCAATGTCCTTGCGAACCTTCTTCAAAAACCGCTCACCGTTCTCCTTTATGAATTTTCGGACAACTACGTGCCCAATCTGGTCTTTGGCGATGGCGATGTGAAGTATCACCTTGGTTACGAGTCCGATCAGGAGGTCAAAGGGAAGAAGGTCAAGATCCAGCTCGCGGCGAACCCGAGTCACCTCGAGGCGGTCAGCCCCGTCGTCGAGGGCAAGTCGCGCGCCCGCCAGCGCAAGAAGGATTCCCAGCTACGCGATTCCTTTGTCGATCGCGACTCCGTCATCCCCGTCCTCATTCATGGTGACGCTGCCTTTGCAGGGCAGGGGAGTGTCGCCGAGACACTCAATCTTTCCCAGCTTCTCGGCTACCGCACCGGCGGCACGATCCACATCGTCGTAAATAACCAGATCGGGTTCACGACCACTCCGAAGGATGCCCGCTCTTCCGTCTACTGCACCGACGTCGCGAAGATGATCGAGGCGCCCGTCTTCCATGTGAATGGCGACTCGCCCATGGATGTGCTTTACGTCACCGAACTTGCTCTCGATTTCCGTCAGCGCTTTGGACGTGATGTCGTCATCGATATCGTGTGTTATCGCCGTCACGGGCATAATGAGGGAGACGAGCCCGCCTTTACCCTTCCCAAAACCTACCGCGAGATCAGCGCCCATGATACCCCGCTCGCCCTTTTCCGCCGTGAGCTGGTTACTTCGGGCGATCTGAGCGACGACGAAGCTGACGCGATCGAGGCTGAATATCAGGAAAAACTTGATCGTGAGATGTCCGAACTTGAGGCCGCGGTGCAGCGGGGTGACGGTCACCTCATCGCCGAAGAGCCCTGGGAGGCTCAACCTGAATACGCCCACGGTCCCGCCTACACCGGTGTCGAGGTTGACCAGGTCCGCGCGATAGGACGGCGCATTTCCGAGATACCTTCAAACGTCAAGGTCAACCAGAAGCTTGCGACCCGTTTCCTCAGTCCTCGCCGCGAGGCGATCGAGTCGGGCACCGGGATTAACTGGGCCTTCGGTGAGGCACTTGCTTTCGGATCGCTCCTCAAAGAGGGCATGGCCGTCCGCCTTTCGGGGCAGGATTGTCGCCGTGGCACCTTCAGCCACCGGCACGCCGTCCTTTACGATCCCCAGACCCGTCAGCGTTATACCCCGCTCAATCACCTCGAGTCCGGGCAAAAGCAGAAGCTCTGGGTTTACAACAGCCACCTTTCCGAGTTCGCCGTGCTCGGCTTCGAATACGGCTACTCGCTCCATGCGACCGATGCCCTCGTCCTCTGGGAAGCGCAGTTCGGCGATTTCGCCAACGGCGCTCAGGTCATCATCGACCAGTTCATCTCCTCGGCCGAGTCGAAGTGGCAGCGCGCCAGCCATCTCGTCATGTTGCTCCCTCACGGTTACGAAGGCCAGGGTCCCGAGCACAGCAGTGCCCGTCTCGAGCGGTTCCTTCAGCTCTGTGCCGGTTGCAACATGCAGGTCTGTAACATCACGACGCCGGCCCAGTACTTCCACGTTCTGCGGCGGCAGATGCACCGGCCCTTCCGCAAGCCGCTCGTCATCATGACGCCCAAGAGCCTGCTGACCCATCCAGCCTGCGTTTCCAGCGTCGAAGAGTTCGGCGAAGGCACCTACTTTCACGAGATTCTTGACGACGCCACGGAAGACCGGGGCGCCGAGGACCGCATCAGCCGCCTTATCTTCTGCTCGGGCAAGGTTTACTACGATCTCCTTGAGTTCCGCCGTGAGCACGAGATCAGGAATGCAGCCATCATCCGCCTCGAGCAGCTCTATCCCTTCCACGGTGACAAGATCGCCGAGATCGCTTCGCATTACCCTAACGCGAAAAAGTGGGTCTGGTGTCAGGAAGAGCCTCTCAACATGGGCGGCTGGACCTTCATCGGGCCTCGTCTTCAGAAGATCACCGATCACCACGTTCGCTACGCCGGGCGGGATACCGCCTCGAGCCCGTCGAGCGGTTCCAAGACCATTCACAAGATGGAGCAGCGGCGTTTGCTGGAGGAGGCCTTTAACAAGTGATCATTTCCCGACCGAGACCGGCTCGAATCCATTTCAGAGCGGGCATTTTTGACTTCTTTTCCTGATTTTCCGACAACCGATTGTAATAAAATGGCACACGAGATAAAGATTCCTTCCGTAGGCGAATCCATCACATCAGCAACCCTGGGCACTTGGCACAAGGCCGAGGGTGAGTATGTGAGAGCCGGCGATATCCTCCTCACGATCGAGACGGACAAAATCAGCACCGAGCTGGAATCGGATCGCGACGGCTTTCTCCACCATCTAGCCGCGGTCGGGGATGAGCTGGCCATCGGTGCACCCGTCGCCGCCATCGAGGAAGGGGAAGCTCCCGCCGGGACCGCGCCCGCGCCGGAAGCCGCCGCGAAGACTTCGCCGGAGCCCGCCCCCGCCCCCGCATCAGTGCAGAGTGTCGATGTCAAAGCCACTCCCGTCGCCCGTAAAATCGCTCAAGGGTCGGGGATCGATCTCTCCAGTCTCAGCGGCACCGGGGCCGGTGGTAAAATCACCAAGTCGGATGTCCTTGACGCCGCGACCGATCACAGCGCGGCGAAGCAAAAGTCACCTGCTGCCGATCCGGTCGTTGCCTCCGCTTCTTCCGCAAAGAAAACGACGCGGAAGAAAATGTCGCCCCTCCGCCGTAAGATCGCCACTCACCTCGTCAACGCCCAGCACGAAGCAGCCATCCTTACCACTTTCAACGAAGTCGACATGACGGGGATCATGGATCTGCGCAAGAAAGTGCAGGATGACTTCGTTGCCCGGCACAGTGTGAAGCTCGGCTTCATGTCCTTCTTCATTAAAGCGGTCGTTGATGCCCTCCAGGCTGTGCCCGCCGTGAACGCCCGGATTGAAGGAGACGAGATAATCGAGAATCACTTTTACGACATCGGTGTCGCCGTCGGAACCGAAAAAGGGCTCATGGTTCCGGTGATCCGCGATTGTGAGCAGAAGTCCTTTGCCGCGATCGAGAAAGACATCGTCGAATACGCCAACAAGGCCCGCGACGGAAAGATCTCCCTCGCTGATCTGCAGGGCGGCGTCTTCACCATCACTAACGGCGGGATCTACGGATCGCTTCTCAGCACTCCGATCCTCAACCCCCCCCAGTCCGGTATCCTCGGGATGCACAGCATCCAACAGCGTCCGGTCGCACTGAACGGGCAGGTCGTGATCCGTCCCATGATGTACCTCGCCCTCAGCTACGACCACCGTCTTGTCGACGGCAAAGAGGCGGTCACTTTCCTCGTGAGAGTGAAAGAAGGCCTCGAGAATCCCGAGCGTCTTATGCTCGGTTGAGCCGAAAGGAGTTGTTGAAGATCTAATTAAAAAAACGGGGCAGATGCTCCGTTTTTTTTGCGTCCGGGTGGAGGGTCTTTTCAGATATATGAATAGTCGGCATGCATTTATAATTAAAATAGAGAAAATATCAAAATTTGAGAATAAAAGTTGATAAATTTTAAAAATCCAGCTTTCGAGAGGTGGGGAAGGTGGTAAATTCTCACATGATACAGGGACGACAGTTTGCAGGATGGGTAGTGGCAATTTCGGCGGGGATCTTCTCCGTGGGTTGTTTTTCTAATAAGAATAAAGACGTTGCCGAAAATGTCGTTGCGCCCCCGCCGTCAACCTATCCCCAGAGCCCGGGTAATTACTCTAACGCCGCCCCCGGGGAATTGATTGGGGGAGCACAGGCACAGCAGGCTCTGACACCGTCGGTTCAGCCGGGCATTGCCACTTACGGGGCGACCGCGGCCGCCTCTGCTCCCGAGCCGTTTGTCCTTCGTGAGGGGGAGCAGCTTGTTCCGCACCTCATTGTCTCAGGGGAAAGTCTTTCGAGCATCGCCGGGAAATACAACTCGAGCATCAGCCGCATTCAGGCTGCCAATGGCATGAAAGATACTAAAATCTTCGCCGGTAAAATCCTCCAGGTCCCGACCTCGGCTCCTCCATCCAATCTCGCGATGAACGCGCCTCCAGTTGCCGGCGGTATTGGTTATAGCGCTCCTTCTTCCGCCGCCTCTCCAGCGGCTGGGGCCTACCCGCCGACGGTTGCTCCTCCGGGCGTGCCTTCCGCGCCGGTTCCCATCGCCCCTTACCCGTCGGGCGGGATCTCGGCACCGCCGACTGCCGGTTCGGCTCCGATTCAGGTTCCCACAGGTCCGGCCGCGACGTCCTACCCTCGGGAGGGGGCGATTCCAGCCCCTCCCCAGCCCGGTGGCAGCTATCCTGTCCCCAGCTTTGACGGCAGCCGGATCCAGTTCGGACAGTGATCTTTTGATAATCGCCTTTATCTCTCTTCCCGGATGAGCCAGGTCATTTCGGTTGGTGTTATCACCGTCTCTGACCGCGCCGCCGCCGGCGAGTATGAAGATCACGGTGGGCCCGCGGTGCGACAGGCCTGTTCGGAAAATGGTTGGGAGGTCATCGCCGAAGCGGTTATTCCCGATGATGAGGATCGGATCTCCCGCACCATTCTTTCCTTCTCCCGTCAGGGTTGCGGTCTCATTCTCACCACCGGCGGCACAGGAATCGCTCTGCGGGACGTCACTCCGGAGGCCATCCGCGGCATCATGCGGGTCGAGATCCCGGGTTTTGGCGAGACGATGCGGATGCGCTCGCTCGAGATCACGCCGAACGCGATCCTTTCCCGCAGTCTCGCGGCGATTGTGGAGAGATCCCTTGTCATTGCTCTGCCGGGCAAACCCAGTGGGGCGGTCGAGTGTCTCGATTTTGTGAAAGGGGCCATTCCTCACACCGTAAAGCTCGCTGTCGGCGTCCCGACCTCCTGTTAAGTGCCTTGTGCCGCACTTTACCTTCCATCACGCCGTAAGCGTGTCATCCGACTTGCGCGGTCGGTTCAGGTAATACCAGCAGAGCAAGGCGGTCCCCGTCAGAGTGATCAGCCAGATCTGCCACCATGGATCGGATACGGTGCGGCGTTCGCTAATTTTGGCGGCGGTCGCACCGAGGTCGGAGAAGGCGGCGGCCTTTGAAAAGTCAGCTTCTCTGGTATCAGCGAAGTTGGCTGAGGCATTGAGAAGCAGCTCGCTGCCCAGGGTGATCTGGAAAAATCCCGGCTCCTCCGGCGCGCGGAGAAAGCGGACCTTGTCGTGGGCGATCGTGAGGCGACCCTTTCCTGAGACGAGAGTGAGAGGTCCTCCCTCTGCGGAAGTATCGTGGGCAACAGCAAGGGGCTGGCGGAGTTCGGCATTGAGTGACTCGAGCCCCGTTTTCTGATCACGAATCCTGTTCACGAAACGGTGCACGAGAATGACGAAGGCAGGCAATCGCGGGGCGTTCGAGGCGACCACGTCGAAATTGAAAACAAGTTGCCGTTTCCTGCCATCTTCGCGCGCCAGAATGAGCGGCCGGTCCCCCTGCCAGAGCAGCACCCTTTCCCCGTCCACGAGCGGGATCGACGGGGTGGATCGGGCGATGAGCCCTTGCCAGTCGAGATCGGCAATGAGGGGGTCGTTGGCCGCGACGATGGCGCCTCCGAAAAACTGTTGCGGCACCACCTCCTGGTTCAAGAGCACGATCGACACTGCCGGGAGTGCGGTCGGCTGGAGAGGATTGTAGGTCGCAAAAACGAGGTCGGGCGCTTCCCCGGCCTTGGACTCGGTGGCGTGGTCGACACTGTTGATGAGACTGGCGATGAGTTCCGCCACGTTCTCCGCGCCGGTTCGTGAGACGAGAATCTGCTTCGGTGCCGGGCGCACCACGTGCAGCGTATCGTCGCGGGTGAAGCGATCCGGTTCGAGGACGAGTTGGAGCCTGTCCCCACCCGCGGGGAACTGGCCCTGCAGGGTGCGGGTCTCTCCCGGGGCCAGATCGACGGGGCGGGACGCGGTCCTCTGCTCGCCTGAGGCGAGGAACCAGCTCCGCTTTTGCGATGTCGCCGCATAGTTCCGCAGGGTCGCCTGCCAGGTGGCGATTCCCTCCTCCTCGACGACGCGGAGACCTGTAAACCCCACATTTTCCACCGCTTCACCGACGCTGAGCAGTGCCGCGCCGTAGGGTATCTCTGTCAGGACGTGATCGGTCACGTAGATCAGTGTGCCCTCGGCACCCGCGAGGCTGCGACCGACTCGCAGCGCACTCTCGGCGGAGTGGGTGCTGGCTGAAGGGGACCAGTTCTCGAGCACGGCCATCAGTTCTTCAAAGGACGTGCCGCGGTAGAGATTTGAGCCCGTCAGAGTCGATTCGATGAGTGTGTATTCGGTCGTCCCGACAAGGGCGGTGAGGGGCGGGATCTCCCGCCGCAGAGCTGTTGCGAGATCGCCCTGAAAGGCCTCCATCGAGGCGGAGTGGTCGAGCACGAGGACGACCCGCTGCACCGAGCGGGCACTTGTCCAGCGCGGCTCGATCAGTAGCCAGGTCAGAATCAGAACCCCGAGCAACTGCAACCAGAGCGGCACCGATTGCCGCAGCCGGTCGAACTTGCGCCCCTTCACGCTCTCGCGATCAATGCGTTCGAGGAGAAAGAGCGTGCTCACAGCGAGCCGCCGCGACTCGCGCTGGAGGAAATGGATCAGCAACACCGCCGGTATTCCGAGCAGAGCCCAGAAGCCGAGAGGATTGGCGAAGATGAGTGGCATGAGAGAAAGGCGGGGGAATCAGAGTATCATCCGAGTTGCAAGGCTCCGCCGGGGATAGCCTCGAGCCTCAGCGAGGCCGCGAAAGCCGGTGCCGACGCGATCCGAGCGAGAGGAGCCTGCGCCCGCAGGGAAGCGGCCTTCCAACGACCAAAATGGTCACGGTAGGCATCGAGGTAGCGGTGCAGCAAAGTCGGATCGATGCGGCGGTCGTGGCGGCCGCCGCTCTCGCTGTCGACGAATTCGTAGTTGCCTGACCAGTCGGGGTCGGACTCTGCCGGGGAAAAGGGCGCGAGTAAGATGGCCCGGCCATAGCCGCGCTGGAGAGCGCGGATGATGGGCTCGGGATTAGCCGGGTAGAGCAGATCGCTGATGAGCACCCGGAGCGAACGCGCGCGCAGGGGTAGGGCGCTTAGATTTGGGGCTGCCGACGCAGTAGTGTCGGGGAGAGCGGCGGCGAGATCCTGCCAGCGATGGCTGAAAACCGCCCCCGTCTCGAGCGTTTTCCAGTGATCGCCTTTCACGAGAATAGCTGAGGTCGAGGCTCCTGATTTTTCCCCCGAAGCCCAGGCGAAGTAAAAAAGTTCGAGTGCTCGCGTCGTTTTGTCAGGCTCGGCGAACATCGAGTCTGAGACATCAAAGAGGATCTCGACGACAGGTCGCACCTCCTCGCGGTAGAGCTTCAGTGAATAATTCCCCGTGCGCGCGTAGGCCTGCCAGTTGATGTGGCGCGGATCGTCCCCCGGCATGTAGGATCGGTGATCCTGGAAATCGAGCGAGCTCCCGACCCCGGTTCCGGCGTAGTCGCCCGAACTGCCGCGCCAGTTTCTGTCTTTGAGCGGCAGGGAAAAGCGTTCCGCGTAGGCGCGCGCCCGTGCCGCGAGGGCATTGAGGTCGGCGCTGTCGAGAGGCAGGGGCACGGGTCAGGCGTTTTTGAGGTGATATTGGAACTGGCGGAACGCCGTGCGATGCCGCAGCAGGGGAATGGTCACGCTGAGGAAGGTTGTCGCCAGAGCGAGAACCAGGAAAATGAACTCGTCCGCCTTGCCGGGTTCACTGGCAAAGATCAGGACCGACGGCAGCGGTGCGAGGGTGAAGATGAGTTCCTCGAATCTCGACATCGCCCTGGCGAGGGTCATGATCATCATCGTCAGAAAGAGGAGAACACACTGGATAAAGGCGTAGAGGGCAAAGGTGAAATTGCCCGAAGTTTGCTTGCCGAAAAAGAGATGGATGATGATGAGCGGGAAGATCAGCAGGTTGATCATCGAGAGGAAAAGGATGACCCGCCCCTGATCGGCCGCGAAGGTGCCGATTCTCAGAAATCGGCCCGAGACTCCCGGGCTGGGGTCGGCGAAAAAGTTGTCCGAGTGCAGCGCTACCGCCCAGATCGCGGCGCAGAGGAAGAAAAAGCCGATCCCGCTGATCCAGCCCGGAGCGAGGAAAACTGCCGCGAAACGGGTGAGGGCATTTCTGCGGAACGGAGCGAGGACCCGCGAGTAGATCGGGACCGGCTCGGTCAGGGCATCGATCGCGGCGAGCCCGAGGATGACAGCGCTCACGAAGATGACCGTCTTGACCTCGATTCCGGCGAGGCTGAGTCCGAGCGCGATCAGGGTGAAGGCGAGGGCGACGAGACGTTTGCGCGTCGAGTGATTCTCCGAGAGAGGAGCGATGCGGCTCGCGCCGAAGGAGAGGAAAAAGAAACAACCGTAGACTAGAGAGATCGCGATCAGGCCGAGTTGCCAGATATCACTGCTGCCGCTGAGCCCCGAGCGGAAGAGCGTCTCTTGCAGGCCGAAAAAGAGACCGATGAATCCAACCCCGAACCCGATCAGAATGATGCCGCGGAGGATGAAAAAGCGAAAGACCGAGCAGCCTATCGTGATCGCGCTGGCGAGCGCCGATCCCAGGCCGAGCATGCCGAGCGCGGCGAGGTCGATGACGAAGTTCACGTTTCCGAGGAAGTAGCGCATCACGAGATAGGGAAGCACTCCAGTGAGGAAGAGCAGCGTCTGGGCATTCAGCGCGGTCCATTTTCCCAGGGTGATGCGCCAGCCGTTCAGTTTCGTCAGTTGGATCAGGTCCATCGTGTTGAGCTGATATTCGGCGCTGAGCGCGTTGAACCCGCGCAGCGGCTGTACCACGAGAAGGATGACGACGATGAAGAACCAGAAAAAGCCATCCACCTCCGACGATCCCGGATCGGAGAGGCCCGCGAGCAGGCTCAGGATCATGACCGTCTGCAGCAGGATGAAAGCGACCGTGAAAAGATTCGTCCGCATCCCCTGACGCAGCTCTTTCACCAGCATGGGGCTGAATCCCGCCGGGAAATCGTTCATTCGCATCGCGAGCGAATCCGGCTGGGAAGGCAAAGGGGGCGGCGTCATGTCGGCGGGAGGACTCGAGAGGGGCTTGTCACGGACCTAACAGGGGTGGGACTGCTAGAGCAAAGCCTATTTGCCGCCGGATTCACATCAAAAAAATGTGGGATTGGGGAAAAGCGCGATGGCTTCAACGAGATCGACTTCATCCACAGAGACGGGGAATCGAAGTGGCTTGAACCCGTCTCCTTCGGCTGAAGCCGAAGCCACTTTGGCGTAGGGCCGGTCGCTGAAGAAAGTAGATGCGGCTTTAACCGCATCGCAGCACTTCAACATCACATCGCCTTCACTCCAGCAACTTGGCCCGCTCGATCGCGCGCATCATGCCCTTGGCCTTGTTCACGGTCTCCTCGTATTCGTTCGCGGGCACGGAATCGGCGACGACGCCGGCTCCGGCCTGGACGTAGGCTTTGCCGTCTTTGAGGACGACGGTGCGCAGGGCGATGCAACTGTCATGATTCCCGTCAAAGCCGAAGTAGCCGACGGCCCCGGCGTAGGCGCCGCGCTTGGACTTCTCGAGCTCGTTGATGATCTGCATGGCGCGGACCTTGGGGCTCCCGCTGACGGTTCCGGCAGGGAAGGTGGCGCGCATCACATCGTAGGCACTGAGGTCTTCGCGGAGTCTCCCGACGACGTTCGAGACGATGTGCATGACGTGGCTGTAGCGCTCCACGATCATGAATTCGCTCACTTGGACGGAAGTGTATTCGGCGACACGGCCGACGTCGTTGCGGGCGAGGTCGATGAGCATGACGTGCTCGGCGCGCTCTTTCGGATCGGAGAGGAGCTCAGCGGCGAGGGCGTCGTCTTCTTCCTGCGTTTTTCCGCGCCAGCGGGTCCCTGCGATGGGGCGGATCTTGATGTGCCGGTCGATCGCCTGGACGTGGACTTCGGGAGAGCTGCCGACGAGGGCGAACTCGTCTCCGAACTGAAGACAGAACATATAGGGCGAGGGATTGACGTGGCGCAGGGCGCGGTAGAGGTCGATGGGGCGACCGGTGTAGTCATTCTCAAACCGCTGTGAGGGCACGACCTGGAAGATGTCGCCGGCGAGGATGTATTCCTTGGCCGCCAGGACCATGCCTTCGTATTCCTCGCGGGTCGTGTTGCTGCGGATCTCCGCCTCGGGCGGATTCGTCATGAGGGAGAAAGGCGCGACGGTGCGGGGCTTGCGGAGGGCCTCAATGATAGCGTCGATGCGCTCCCGCGCCGCCTCGTAGCCGCTCGCGCGGTCGGGGTAATCGTCGAGGCAGATGTTCGCCACGACCTGAAGCTTGCGGAAGCGATGGTCGAAGATGAGGAGGGTGTCAGTGATGACAAAAGCCATGTCGGGCAGTCCGAGTCCGTCATCGGGCGGACCGGGGACGCTGGGCTCGAAAAAGCGGACCATGTCGTAGCCGATGAAGCCGACCGCGCCTCCGGCGAAGACGGGGAGTCCCTCGACCGCTACCGGCTTGAAACGGGACATGAGCCGCTCGAGCTCGTGCAGCGGATCGCCTTCCTCGGATGGTAGCGCTTTCTCGACAAACTCGCCGCAGCCCTGCTCGCGGAGAGAGAGCGTGCGGCCATGGGCGCGGATCTCGAGGCGGGGATTGGTCCCGAGGAAGGAGTAACGGCCGATCTGCTCGCTGTTCTCGGCCGATTCGAGGAGAAAGCTGGGGGTGTGCTGCCCTTCGCTGAGCTTTTGATACACGGAGACGGGTGTCTCGTAGTCGGCCGCGAGTTCGGTCCATACGGGGATGAGATTCCCGGAGGCGGCGAGGGAGGAGAATTCCTCAAAAGACGGTTTTAACACGGTCATCGTGCGGGGCAGTGGGCGATGGGCTGAGTGGGAAAAAGCGGGGGTGGGCGGCGGTCTTTTTCAGAACGCCCATTCCGTCTGATTCCACTCCGGAGCCATGGGGGCGGGCGAATTGGCCGCTGCGCCGCTAGGTTCGCACACGCGGGCACTTTTGGCAGGAATTTCTTCGGAAAAGCGGCTCTGATAGATGGCTTCGTGCACGACGGGAACCAGGGGGATGGGCCGGTCGCGACCGGCGCACTCGACGGTGACCTCCTCGTGCCCCCGCTCGCGCAGGCGCGCGGCGATGACGCGGGCAGCGAGTTCGGGCGTGTTGCAGTCGCTGCTGAGGTGGCCGAGGATGATGCGGGTGAGGCTGGGGCTGGCGATCTCACCGATGAGTTCGGCGGTCTGTTCGTTGGAGAGGTGGCCGTGGCGGTTGCTGATGCGCTGCTTCGTCGCCCAGGGACGCTTCGTGTCGTTCTGGAGGAGGGCTTCGTCATAGTTCGACTCGGTGAAAAGGGTGTCGACACCTCTGAGCCGATCGATGATCATTCGCGTGACATGGCCGACATCGCTGAGAATTCCCAAACTGCTGTGGCCGCACTCGAAGCGAAATCCGACCGGGTCGATGGCATCGTGGGGCACGGAAAAGGACTCGATTTTGACTCCGTCGATCTGGAAGGCGTTGCCGGCTTCGAACTGCTTCCAGGTCACGCCCGCCTTCATGCCTTCGCGCACGATCGCGCAGGTGTGGGTCGTGGCGTAGACGGGGAGACGACGCTGGCGGCAAAAGACGTCGATCCCGCGGGTGTGATCACCGTGCTCGTGGGTGAGGACGATGGCAGTGAGGCTGTCGGGATCAACCCCGATCTCAGTAAGACGGGAGCAGAGCTGGCGTGCCGAGAGGCCCGCATCGACAAGGATGCGAGTCTCTTTGTGGCAGACGAGGGCACTGTTGCCCGAACTGCCGCTGCCGAGGACTGCCAGTTTTAGCATAGGCAACAGCTTAGGTAGTTAAGTCTCCCGAACAAACAAAAAAAAGCGGGAAAATGCGGTTTCCCCTCTCAATTGACGGGATCTCCCGGAAGCGGGGAGATGATGGGGTCAAAGGAGGAAGGGTCAGGAAGCTGAGTGTTATGAATCCAATAGACCACTCCGGCGATGGCTCCCGAGGAAATTTTCACTTCGACCGCATCGGCCTCGGCACGCAGGGTTGTCATTTCGACTGAGTCCTGGAGCCGGCGAATCCCCAGGCCGCTGAGGTTGACGCTGGCTCTCTCTTCGGGAGTGGGGTAATTCGTGAAAAAACTACGGAGAGATTCCGGCGATTGCGCGAGGTAGATGGGACCGCCGGATCTCCCTACGGTCAAAGAGGAGTTATTCTCGAATCCTGTTTCTACTTTTCCTTTGTCCGGCAAGCGGTTACGGGCCATTTCCACGCCAAGACGGCCAGAAAGATAAACGGCAGAAAAGAAAAGTGCGAATCCACCGATGCGCCCCAGCGTCCTCAGTCTGCGGAAGTAGGCGGCACGGGCGGGGGATTGTTTGATAGTGCGGGTCTCGTTCAATTCGGGCGGAGGGGTTGGGCGTGGGGCGATCAAGTGTTCTTGTCGATTCGGTCCGAAAGTTTGCGGCTGCTCTGCTCGAGGACGCGGCGCTCGAGGTCTGTGAGACTCTGGAACCCGTGCTCGTTGATCTTGTCGAGGATGGAGTCGACGTCGCCGGTGACGAAGGGCCTGCCTTTGACTGATGCGGAATCGCTTGTGTTGCGGTCAGGGGCGAGTTCTTCTCCGTCGCGGATCACGCGAATCCCGAAGTTCTTCTTTTTACCCGGTCGGGCTTTCGTGCGTGACCTGGCCGGTGACCTTCCTGCCTGGTGAAAGCCGTATCGAATGAAGGCCCAGCCCATGAGGATGCCGCCGAAATGAGCCATCACGGCGACCCCGTCCCCGGTGGCCCCGAAGGTAAAGAGAAAGGTGATGGCATTGATCGCGATGATGAGGAAGGCGACCTGTTTTAACGTCAAGGTCACTGGGATGATGAAAAAGAGCAGTATCGTGATGCTACGGTGCGGGATCAGGGTGGCCACGGCGATGACAATGGCGAGGACGGAGGCGGAGGCTCCGACCGTGCTGGCATCGGGACCGACAAGACCGTTGTAGATCAGTTGGAGGAGTCCACCGGCGAAGCCGCCGAGCAGGTAGAGTCGCACGACCTGGCGTGGTCCGGTCATCTCGAGGAGCATGCGACCGAGGAAAAAGAGTCCGAGCATGTTCCCGAGGAGATGCCAGGGACTGGCGTGGACAAACTGATAGGTGAGTGGAGTCCAGAGCCGGAACGACTCCAGCGCCCGGATCGAGAGGCCGAAAAGATCCCGGTCGCGGTCGAAGAAGAGAACGTTGTTTACCACGAAGACGACCACGTTGAGCGCGATCAGCCAGATCACCACACTCCAGGTCGACGGTCCTCCGCCGCGGGGACGGGAGTCGCTTTCTCGGATGTAGTCGCGGTCGTAGATGCTCATCGGTGCTCGTGGAACCGCCAATAACGTCCCTCTTCGCCTTTTCGGCAACAAAAGGGAGATAAGGGGATGGTGAAGAAAACTGAAAAAGATGATAATTTAGAGTTGAAAGTATCTAGGATTTCCTGATGATCTATTATCAATTATGAACACTTGGGGTTATTTGATTCTTATTGCTGCTTTATTGCTTCTCGCGGCGGCGATGCTTTACGCGAGGTTCGCCTCGCGCTCCAGAGAGAAATCTCTCCATCATTCGCCGGTGGAGCTGATGTTCCCCTACGATACGATCTCCGCGGCGCGGCCGATCGAGAATGAGACGGGGAGGATCGAGCTTCCCCGTGGCGGCGAAAAGTCGGGCCCCGGGCTCAAGATGGAACGGGTCTCGCCCTCATCCGTAATCAAAGACGAGGTGAAGGGGGAAACGAAAAATCGCGAGAGCGAATATTTCGACGAGTTACAGGAGGCCGCCGCCGGTCTCGCCATTCTGATGCGCTCGTCCCCGGTCGGCCGGAGCGAGCCGGTTATTTACGCTCCCGAAGAGGCTGAGGCTGAATCCGCAGAGGTCGTTGTCGAAATCCCGGCTGATCTTGAAGAAGTCGGCATTGACGAAATCGAAGCTGGTGTTGAGCCGGCCGAGGCCTTGGTCGAGGGCGAATCTGAGGAGATCATTGAGGTGCTCGTCGCTGAGCTCGAAGAAGTCGTGATCGAAAGTATCGTCGAGGGGGACGAAAGCGAAGTTATGGCTCAGTCAGGGCTCGTTCTTGATGAGTCGCTTGGGGCCGTCGTCGTCGACGAAATGGTGACTGGGGAGGAGTCGGCCATCGCCAATGAGCCCGGAACCGAGCTCGAGGCCCCCGTCGAAATTCCCGGGACTCTCGTCAATGAACCGGAAGAATTCGAGGTCGCTCTCCCTGTCGAGGTCCGTGTGCTGACGATGCGCGAGATTCTCGGCGATCAGGTCAGTGATCGTATCGAGGAGATCGACGAGGGGCTCGACGCTCTCGAGGCGCTCGTTCGTAGCATTGAATCTAGTCTGCGGGCTCTTGACTCAGTCGATATCGTCGATGAGGACGAAGAACTCGCCGAAGCTGACGGGGCGGTCGTCTCCGAGGCTGCGTAAACTATTCTCCGGCAGGCTCACACCGCTCGCTTACCCTCTTCGCGATGCTTTACAATCGCCTTCTTTGGTCCAAAGTGGGCGTCTGATGGGAGCAATAGGAGCATTCTGGGGATTTTCGGGAGTCGTTGGCCTGCTGGGTTATGCGCTCTACCGTCTCGCCCCGCGTGCGGCCGAGGCTCTCAATACTCCGCTCACGACAGTGCAGTGGGTCTTCCTGATCGGGTTCAGCGTTTTCATGCTGGTGGCCGAAGGTTATCGGGGATTCCAGAAAAAGTTCTCCCCACGCACGGCGGCCCGGGTGAGGTATCTTTATGATCACCCGCGCTGGCGTCACGTCCTTTTCGCTCCGTTTTTCTGCATGGGGTATTTTCATGCGAAGCGGAAGACACGGATCACCGCGATCGCTCTGACCCTCGGGATCGTCTTGCTCGTCACGCTCGTCGCCTATCTCCCGACTCCGTGGCGGGGATTGGTCGACTTCGGTGTCGTCCTCGGGCTCTCCTACGGGATCCTTTCCTTTGTCGCCTTTACCTCACAGGCGTTTTACGGAAAAGGGTTTTCCCATTCTCCCGAGGTGCCCTGAGGCCCTGAGACGCTGAGGGCTTTCCGATTTACGCAGTCTCGGTCCAGATGTGGCAACTGCCGTCGGAGTAGAGCGCTTTATAGGTGATCGTTAGGACGCGGTGGCAAGGGCGATTTCCGGCTGGGTCGCGGGTATAGTGGGGAACTCGCTTCTTGCTGACGATGACGGTTTTTAACAGGTGGGGCTCTAATCGGACTCCTTCCCCATGGCACGGGGCCGAGTTGTATCGCCGGCGGTCCTCGTAGTGCCGGTAGGGGAGCCGTTGGTTGAATTGTGTAGTCCGGGACTTGCTGTCCGCGCAGCTACGATGACCGCTGCAGGTGGCGAAGCCTGTCCCTCCGGCTTGAGCCGCGGGGGCGAGGGCGGACGAAACGTGCAGGGTCATGGCGATTACGGGCAGGTATCGGGTCATGCTACTGTTTTGTGTTCCGGTTATTCTAGAAGATTCCGAAAATCTGTCGATCCTCCTCTGACTCTATCGTGAGAGGATGCCCGCGATCGCCTCGAAAAGCTCGCGTTTCAGTTCGGGGCTGTAACCACTGTGGACCCACGCGATTTTCCCCTGAGGATCGATCACGACGGTATGGGGAATGCCCTCGACTTCATAGGCATTGCTCACTTTCATGTTGAAATCGAGGAAGACGGCATCGCTCGCCCACTCCCGCGCATCGAGAAATCCCCTCACGATAGGAGCGGACTCGGCTTGATTGATGGCGCAAAAAGCGACCGCTCCCTGGGGAAAGGCTTCAATGGCTGATACGACATCGGGCATGGCCTTGATGCAGGGGCCGCACCAGGTCGCCCAGAAATCGAGGACGACGACTTTGCCGCGATGGTCCGAGAGCTTGAACTTCGAGTCATCGAGTCCGCGCAGTTCAAAGTCGGGAGCTTCCTTCCCGACCATCGGTGAGGCGGGCGGACCTCCGGCATCGGGGAGGACTGGATCGGGAGTGTAGATGGTCTGCCAGTCGTTGAAGACCGCGAGGTCCATCGGCGGGGCTTCGACGAGGGGCACGGGAGGCCCGCTGCGGACTTCCCGAATGGTCTCGATAGCCACGCGGCACTCCCCGAGCACGGGAGAGCGTCCGACGAGGCGATTCCCCTCGATGCGTTCTCCGAGTAACTGCAATCGCGAGCCGTCACGCAGAACTAGTTGGTGGGTGATGCTGAAGCTGGCGATGGTCGGCTCGATCACTCTCGCGCGGGCGGGAAGGGCGGGCGGATCGGCCGCGGGTTCCTCGTCGTCGTCGCCTTCGACGTCATTGAGATCCTCTATCGCGATCACCGTCGGCGCGGCTGGTGCTTCTGCGGCACCGTTGTCCTTAACCATCGTTTCCGGAGCGAGGGGAGGCGTGAGCCAGACGATGTTTGAAACGCGGTTGGCAGGAATCTCGAGCGTTTCCTCTTTAGCCGCAAAGCGCAGGGTATTCTCGTCGCCGGATTCCAGTTTACCCCGCAGGAGATCTCCATTCGGAGCAATGAGGAGATGGGTTGGGAGGTCTTCACGAAGCTGGCGAGGAATCGAGAGAAGATGTTCTTTGGCACGAGGATCGATGATGCGACGCGGGATACTGCCGGGGGAGCTATCGATACGAAAGTTGCTGATATCGATGACACTGTTTTCCTGATTCCAGCCCTGCCATCCGCCGCCCATTTTAAAATAGAGTCCGTTCCCCGAGACTTTGCCGGCTTCAACATCGACGGTGAGACTACTCTTCCCGTCGATGCGGACCTCGATCTTTTCGGGCGTTGCGGTGATGTCGATGACGGCACGGTTCGCGACGATGGGGATCTGGTCCCCCGAGAACGAAAAGGCACCGCTCTCGTTCAGTTTGCCGATAAAAAGCCGGTTCCCCTGAGCGGCGATAATGACGTCGGTCGACGGCGTACTATTGTCGGGTCCCGAGGTGAAAAAGCGCAGGGTCATCGCGCCATAGGACTCTGTCCACGCAGCATTGAAGCGGATGCGATCTCCGAGGAGGATGGAGGGATTACCAAAGCTGCCTCCTTTGAGGGTGGCTTTGTCGCCGGAGAGCACAACCTGCGCTTCGAAATCCTCAATCTTTTCCCATTCGGTGTCTTTGAAGCCCTCGAGAATGCGCCCCGCAGTCCCGGTGTCGAGCGCCCGCAGATGGGTGGCGGGGACTTCGATACGACCGGTAAGGCGGCTCTCAAAAGTAACCTTTTCTGAAGTGACGGAGACAAGACGACCGGCAATGATCTCGTCATCGCCGAGGTAGAGTCGCGCCTGACTGAGACTGACCTGCTGACCTGCGACTTCTTCGGCGAGAGGATTGCGGGAAATGGAGATGTTTTCCTCTTGCCGCAGCGGCACGGCAGTGAGGGCACCTGCGGGCTGCCACGAGATCAGGCCGGGTCCGCTAACTCCACCCGCCGCGAGACGCATCGTGCCCCGCAGTGAGAGTCCGGCGGCCGTGAGCGTATCGGAGGCGACTTCGAAGGGCTCGGCATTTTCGGGGAAGCGGACCTCTCGGGCTCCCGTGAGACGAGCGACAACGGGTTCCGCTGCCCAGGGCGGAGCAATGATGAGTTCCCCGGGACCTATTCGGAGAAAGCGCCCGCTCAGGGTCGTGCCGGTATGCCAGGCGATGCGGGTCGACGAAGAAGGTTCGGGAAATGCGGTGCCGGCCGCCGCCGGTGGGAAAGTCATTTCGAGCAGATCGGTTAGAGGGACGGACTTCGCGCCGACCTTAAAGTTCTGTCCGGAGCCCGTGTAGGTCACGTCGTCGATTCGGAAACGAATGGCCTCGTTGCGCAAATGAAGGCGAGGGCGGGAAAGGTCGATGACAGGGACCGCCCGGCCGTCCCAAGGCCTCACATGGAGTGAGAGCAGCCGCATCTCGGGATTGCGGTTGAGGACGAAAAAGCCGCGATGGAGCGGATCCGAGACGCGCCGTTTTTCCGCTTCGGGATCGTCGGGCGTTGCTTCGCTGAGGGTGGCGAGTTCGTCGCCCGAGGGGGAGCAGAGGCGAACCTCGCCGGTGGCCTGATCCCAGAAAAGACGGAGATCGAGCTCCTTCGTCGCCGCTGTCATTTGCATCACCGGGACAAAGCGTGAGCGATACGTGAGGACGAGGATGTCGTCCCAGGTCTCGAGCATAGGGCCCTCTTCCGGATTGCGGAGGAGACCCACGTCGAGGCTCGGATTACCCGAGGGAAAGGCGGCACGGAAGTGAATCTCGACCTTTTCGGGAAAATCGATCTCGCGATAAAGATTGCCCGACCACTGGTGGGTCGTGAGTTCTCCCCGCAGATCGGTAAACCAGTCGCCCGGCTTGCGATCACGTCCCGTCGAGGTCCACTCGCTCAGTGCGCCGAGTCCCGAGAAGCTCATGCGTCCGCCGCTCGAGGTGCCAAGGCGGGCAATGGCTTCGCGCCGAATCACGACGGTGCCGAGGTAGGGGGAGCAATCGAGAGTGATCCCGTCGGCATCGAGGGCGAGCAATTTTCCCTGCAGTCGGTCGCCGTTGCGGAGGGATACTTCGAAGCTGGGCTCGGATATCGGGTCGGACTTCGCGATTGCGGAGGGAAATCGGATGCCGCTGAGCTGTCCCAGTCTCAAATCGAGCGGAGTGCTGAAAGGGCGCGCCTCGAAGCGTATCGTCTCGCCGGCGCCATCGGGAAGGATCTGACCGGTGAGTTCATCGCCGTTCCGCCAGGTGAGGCTGACTTCTTCCTCCGGCGAGGCCTTTACCCCCTTGCATGCGAGTAAGGCCATCGCCGTCATGACGGCAAAAAGTCCCGGACCCGAAAGGGTTGAGTGTCTCACTGGGCAGAGGGACATAGAGGAAAAAATCATCATTCAGAACCGCTCGTAGATGGGAAGAAAGCGGTAGTTCAGCGCGAGGGAAAGGAGGGACATCGCGGTTCCGTAGGCTTCGCCATAACTGCCGGGAAAGCTGCCGTCGGCAGACTGCTGCTCGGCGAGCGCGGTGGCGGTGCTGCGATTCCATTTCTCCCAGCTCTCGGGATTCCCCTGGTAGAGGGCCTGGGCCATGTAGTAGTAAAAGTATTGGGTATGGGCGGTCTCTATATGATCGAGGCGATCGCCGATGTGAGTAAGGGCGGCGATGAATTCAGTGGTCTCACGCTTGTGGCTGACGGCATAGACCAGGGTTGCGACGGCCGAGCGGGCCATCGATTCGCCACCGCCGCCAAGGCCTCCGCTATAAGCGACAAACCCGGACGAGGCGGTGTTTCGCTGCATGTAGGTGATCGCGGTCTCGATGACTGCATCAGGCACTTCGAGACCGGCGTTGCGGCACGCGAGTAGCCCCATGAGGACGGAACCGGTCACGGAGGTGTCGGCATCGGTCGAGGTGGGGGAGTAGCGCCAACCACCCCAGCGGTTCGCCTGCTGTGCTGTGACGGTGAGCTGAATCGCGAGTTCGAGGCTCTCGGCGATGGAGCGTCGTGTCCCTTCCTTTTCCGTGCCGTCCCAGAGCATCTCCTCGTCGACGACACCGTAGGCCTCGGCGAGGGCGAGCATGGCGAAGCCGTGGTGATACATGCTGTTGGGGAAAAAGCCCGTGTCGGTCTCCTGCCCCGTGATGATGGAGCGGATCGCGCCCTTGATGTGGTGGCGGTAGCTGCCGAAGTTCGGGTCCTCGCCGCTCGCGAGGAAGGCCATCAGGCAGATCCCGGTGATGCCGTGCTCGGTCCGGCTGCGCCAGCTACCGTCCTCGCTCTGGGCGCGGCTGAGGTAGCCGAGCCCGCGCTCGTAAATGGTATCGACCTCAGGCGGGATTTCGTTCCCGAGACGGATCGACGGATCCTGGGTGTAGCCCGACAACGGCAGTGATACCGTGAGGAAAAAGAGGGCAAGAAAATGAGGGCTTCGCGACATCAGGATTCTTCGGCTTTTTCCGCTTCTCCGGCGGCGGGAGCGGCTTCTTTGTCTTGGTATTCCTCTTCCTCGTTCTGTGTCTTGCGCCGCTCGGCGGCCTTTTCCTTGGCTCGCTTGAGCCGGCGTTTCTGATCCCAGAAGTGATCGAAGTTCGAAGTCGCCTCGCGGAGCCTGTCGAACTGCGGCTCGGTGAGGATGGCGCGGAGCTGATTTTCTTCGGCTGCGTTGGCGAGCGACATTAGCATGCCTCTCTCAAAATAGTCTCCCCAGTAAGTCTGCACATCATCGAGGTAAGTGGCGGCGGATGTGTGGACGAGCTCGGCCATCTTTGACTTTTGTTCCGGAGTGAGGCGGAGATGTCCATCGATCGTCGAGATAGACATGCGGGCAAAGGCGTCGATGCGATCAAGACGCCGCTGGGCGAGAACCCCTTCGTAATGGGTGATCTGCTCGCCGGTGAGGACGTCCTTAAGCGAGTCTTTCCAGAGGCCGAGTGATTCCCCTTCCTCTTCGGAGCGGTTCCCTCCGAAGTTCACGCTGCCCATGCCTTCGAGCACCTCTTTGGCGGCGTCGCCCTCGGTGCTTTCGAGACGGGTGCGAAAGTAACGCTCTGCCTGCTCGTGCCATTCCTTCATCGAGCGCTCGGACGCGCCCTTGGCGGCAAGGATCAGTTTTTCCTCCTGCTCATTGTCGAGCTGGCAAAGACGCACGATATCGTCGATGACGACTCTCATGAAACTGAGTCGTTTTTCCCGCTCTGCTTCGGCGAGTTTTTGAATGTGCGCGGATATCTGGGCGCTGAGCGGCTCGGGCGGTTTCACGGCCGGGGGAACAACCGGTTTTCCAGGGGCTGGCTTGTCCGCGTCGGCCGCGGGATCGCCGGGTTTTTCCCCGATGACGACGAAGGGATCGGGCTCATCGTCGCCTTCCTGCGCGGAGAGACCGGACGCGATGAGGACCAGTCCGGCAGAAAGAGCGGGGGAGAGAAGGGTGAAAAAAGGCAGGTAAAGTGGTCTCATGGCGATGTCCTAGTTCGATTCCAATTGATTAAAATATGTGTCGAGTCCGCGTCGGAACTCTTCGGGGAGTTCGCGTCCGGCTTTGCCCGTGGCCTGTTCGGCGTCACTGCCACCTTCGGTGCCGGGAGTGGACGCACTACCTCTGGGCCCGATGTCGCTAAGATTGGACCCCCCGCCTGAGGAGGCACTGCTGCCGCTCCCGTCGCTGGAACCGCCGCCCCCTCCACCGGATTGGTTACGTTTTGACTGGAGAAGCAGTTCAATCGCCTCGGTCTGGGCTGCGATGACTTCGGGACCGGTTTCAGGTCTCGCCAGAACGGCGTGGGCCTGTCGCATGATGTCCGAGACGTGTGAGAGCAGTTGGATTTCGCGCCCGAATTGATCGGCTCCCCCGGGGAGGGCGTCGATGTCGGCAACGACTTCGTCGAGGCGCTCGCGGATGTCGGTCTGGGTGTATTCGAGCGGTCGCACCTTCGAGGCATAGACATCGGGGGCGAAGACGGGACGGGTGCTCTCCATCTCGCGGGTCTCGTCGCGGAGTTGCATCTCGTCGTTCAGCGCTTTCATGATGCGGAGGACAAGTTCGGGCGGGAGGCTTTTGGTGTCACCCTGCTCCTGTTGCTGCTGTTGTTCCCCGGAGGCCGCCGCGACGAGTTCCTCGGCCCAGCGGTCGAGCGTGTCGGCCCAGAATTCGGACGCGGCGATGGAGCGGCCGTTGAGATTGATGAGCGAATCCTGCCCTATCGTCTTGATGCTCGAGACGACGGAGCGGTCTTTCATCTGATCGAGGACGTTTTTGTAAATCGGTTCCTGCTTGCGTTGAAAGTAGGCCTCAAGATCGGTCTGGATGGCGTAGACGAAACGGCTTTGCTCGTCCTGACTCTGTGCGGTCGCCGCGGCGACCTCGCGGAGTTGCTGCTCGACGCGATGCTTTGAGAGGCCGAAACCGTTCTTGAGGGTGAGGTTGAGTGAAACGGCGATCTCGGTCTGCTTGCGCGAGGCGGCCTTGAGTCGTTTCACAAAAGTACTCGCCTCGAGGCTGGAGAGGATCTGTTGCAATTCGTCGGCGACGCGGGCGAACTCGGCAAGGAGTTCCTTTTGCTCTGCGATAGCCTCGTCGACTTTTTTCTCCACCGGAGTGGTCGCCGGAGGCGGGCTCTTTTCACCATCGCCCGGAGCAGCATCGAGGGAGGTCGTCGGGAGGCGCAGGGGCGTTGGGCCCGACGGAGTGGCGGCGTCTTTTTCCGCGGCGGAGTCTTCGGGCTTTTTCCCGACGAAACCTTTTTCCTTGTCGGAAAGGGAGGGACCGGCCGGGGCGGATTCAGCGGGCTTGGACTTGTCCTCTGTTTTCTCCGCCTCTTTCTCTCCGCCGGCTGCCGACGGTGGGCTGCCCGCGGCCCGCGAAGCCTGCTGGAGCAGGTCGGCGACTGATGGCATGCGCTCTCGTGCAATCTGGTCGAGGGACTTCATCATTCCAGCCCACGATTCAAGGCGCTCGGCATCGAATTCGGGATTCTTTGTCGCTTCCTCGACGAGTCCGCGCCCCCCCTGAGTGAGGGAGTCGAGACGGCGTGCGTTGCTCGACTCGGCCGAGGCTTGCTCCTGGAGACGGCGGCGGTTTTCCGGCGAGTCGAGTTCCGCGCTACTGAGACTACGGAGGGCGCGGTTGCCCTCGTGCAACTGCTGCTCGCGCTCGTAAATTTCGCGGGCGTTGCGGAACCATTTCGAAAACTCTTCGGTGAGCCATTTGGCGTGGTCCTGCGGATTGAGGACTTGCAGGATGAAGGTCGGGGAGTAGGTCCTTTCCCGATCGGGGAGGAAGTCGGTCGCAAAGGCCCGCACCTGGAGGGTCTGCGGCGCGATGCCCTCACGCTTCGCGGAAAAGGTGCCGCGGGTCTGCACACTCGTGGTTTCGGGCGCGCCGGCCGCGACGGGTTTTTCCCCAAGGAGAGGCGCCTCTGTAGGCAATGCGCCACCCATGGCACGCCATTCGAGACCAACTTCACGAATGCCGAAGTCGTCACTGGCGGAGATGTCAAAGCCGACGACCTCGTCTTCGAGCACGATTCGCCTGGTCCCGACTTGATTGGCGAAAAGATCGGGCGCCTCGTCGCTCACCGGATTGATCTTCAGTTCCAGAGGTGCCTTGGCCTCGAGCCCGTGGATGTCGCTCCAGGTGAAGCTGCGGGTCACCGGCGCGGAGACGGGGAAGGGGCTCGTCGAAAAGGTCATCCCGTCGAGAGTCGCGGGTTCGCCATCGGAGTGCGCCCGGGCCAGTTCGCGCGAGGTTGTCCCCCGTATCGTCGTAGTCGCGCCCTCCACAACGGAGAGCGTGCCGCCGCGCACGGGAAGGATCGGGTCCTGCTCGTAACGGAGATAGTCGGGCAGGCGGATGATTGCCTCAAGTGAGGTGAGCTCGGGCCGGGTCAGGGGCTCGACGATGATTTTCTCGCGGGCGTCGCCGACACGGAGCGAGAGGGTGCCCTCCTCTTTTTGCGGGGGAATCTCAAAGCCATATTTACCGTCTATCCGCGGTGAGGAGAGTCTCGTCTTCCCTCGTAGATTGACGGTGGCCGCTTCGGGCTGCCATTCAGTCGTGGCGGAGAGAGTGGGGGAGAGAGAAAAGGGCTCGGCGTAGGGGACGACGAGGATGTCGGGGATGGCTTCAAGTTGAGCGAAGGTGTAGCGATCCACCGGCTTCCACGGCGAGATCCAGCGGGCGAGGGCATTCTGCGCTGCGTCGGAAGCGAGAATGAGCAGCAGCCCCGCGACGAGAAGAAGACCAAGCGCGCTGCCGAGGAGACGTCCATAGCTGTTGGCGGGGACCGCTTCGGCGAAATCCTGCGCCTCGGCCCGTTCGTCGACTTGTCGCATCGCGGCCTCGATGAGGACGAGGCTCATGTTCCCCGAGTGATGGTGGGCGAGTTCGATGATCCCGAGCAACTCGTCGCCGAGGCGTGGGAATCGCTTCTTCAAAAATCGGGCTGCTTCGGCGAGAGTGCGCTGGCGCCAGACCCAGCGATGCCAGAGCAGGGGGATGCCGAGCGCAGGAACGGAGAAGCCGGTAAGCAGCAGGGTTAGCCTCAGCCAGAGAGGGGTGTCGAAGAAGCGGTCGAGGCCGAAGACAAGCAGGTAGGAGATCCCGAGACCGACGATTCCGGCGAGGGCACCTTCGGCGATTTTGACCGACCAGAGCCTTTCACGAAAGTGCTCGAGCTTTTCCTGAAGACGCGGCGGGAGGGGCAGGTCGTGGTTCGACGGCTGCCCGGGCTGGTGTCTTTTTTGTGTCTCGCCCATTAACGACCCCCATTTAACCATAGTCCGCCGCTTTCCGCTATGCCCAATTCAGGGGCCTTGCGACACGCGGAGACGTCTGCACCAGACACAAAATGAGCCCCGCTGCCGGGGCAGCGGGGCTCGATTTTTCGGGAAAATGATCGGGGAACACCCGGGGTGCCACCGATCAGAATCGGGGCGGACCCTTACTTCTTGGCTTCCCAGGTTTTGACAACATACTTCCCAGCCTTGTCACCAAGCGAAGCGACTGCCGCCTCTTTGGTCACTTTGGTGCCTTCTTCGAAGGAAACCGTCACGAGCTGGGTATCTGCTTCCGCTCCATTCTCTACAGTAATGGATTTGAAGCCCTTAAGACTGCCGAACGCCGAACTGACGTCTCTTTTGCAGCCTCCTCAAGTAACACCGGTCATCCCGGCAACATAGGTCACGTCGGCCATCGCGGATGTCGCGAAGGCCATGACGGCCACGGTCATGGATAGAATTAGTTTTTTCATTTTTTTGGATAGTCAGCAGTCCGAAACCGAACCGCCAACATACCCTAATACGTTTTCGAAAAGGTTTTGTGACAAATCATTGCGCATTTCCGTCCCCTCATCCATGTAAGGCAGGTGTCCCCACTCCGCCGCGAGCGACGGAGCGTTGAGATCGCAGACATGAGTCGTCTCATCGAAAGAATCCATTTCCCCCTCTCCGCCGAATCTCCCTTTCACGAGATCATCGACGTGCGCGCGCCCGTGGAATTTCACGAGGACCACCTCACCGGGGCGATTAATCTCCCTGTCCTGAATGACGAGGAGCGCGTCCGTGTCGGGACGATCTACAAACAGGTCTCGCCCTTTGACGCACGTAAAATCGGGGCGTCACTCGTCTCGAAAAACATCTCGGCTCATCTCGAGTCGCACTTTTTGTCCAAGGGGAAAGATTACCGCCCGCTCGTCTATTGCTGGCGCGGTGGACAGCGCTCGGGCAGCCTCGCGACCGTACTCGCCGACATCGGGTGGTCCACTTCGGTGATCGAGGGCGGCTACCGCAGCTACCGCGGTCATGTCATCGAGACGATACGGCGGGGCGCGGAGGAGCTGAATTTCGTCATTCTCAACGGATTCACCGGAGCAGGGAAAACGCTTCTTCTCAAATCGCTTGCCCGATCCGGTGAGCAGGTCCTCGATCTCGAGGGACTCGCTTGTCACAAGGGGTCCGTCTTCGGCGGCGACCGCGAGAGTCCCCAGCCGGCGCAGAAGCGGTTCGAGTCACTCCTCTTTGACAGGATATCCCGATTCGAGACGTCGCGCCCCGTCTTCCTCGAAGCCGAGAGCGCCAAGATCGGGAGGCTGAACCTTCCCAATCCGCTCTGGCAGCGGATGAAAGTCGCGCCGGTCATCGAGATCTCGTCCCCACTGGCGGCACGGGCCGATTATCTCACCGCCGACTATGCCAAATGGGTCACGGACTCGGAGCGGGTGCGAAACACGATAGACCGTCTCAGGGAATACCAGCCTGCGCAAGTAATCGTTGAGTGGAAGACGCTCGCGGATCGCGGTGACTGGGTGACGCTCGTGACGCGACTCCTTGCCGAGCACTATGACAGACGCTACTCCGTGGGCGGAAGTGGTTATTTCGAAAAACCTTCCCTGACGCTGGAACTTCCGGGTCATGATAAAGCCACCGTATCCGCCTGCGCGGATATTCTCGCGGAAAGAGCGGCATCAATCACCGCGTCGGGAGCCTTTCGGTGACTTGCTATTCTCGGGTCTCTATTCTTTCTTCAACGCATGGCGATCTATCTTGACTCTAATGCCACGACTAAGGTCCATCCCAGAGTGGTCGAGGCGATGATGCCATTTCTCACCGGACACTGGCACAATCCCTCGAGCAACTACGCCGCGGGAAGGGACGTGCGCAACGCAATCGAGATTGCCCGGGAACAGGTCGCCGCTCTCATTGGAGCTCATCCCGACGAGATTGTCTTCACCGGGAGCGGGACTGAGGCAAATAGCACCGTGATTAAATCCCTCGCCCGGGAGATCGGGCGTCGCCACTCCCGCGTCGTCGTCAGTGCGATCGAGCACAGTGCGGTGATCCGCCCGGTCGAGGCGATGGCGGCGGTCGGGTTCGAGGTGAAAACGGCGAGGGTCGGGGAAGACGGCCGTCTCGATCTGGATGACTTCGCCTCGGTCGTTGTCGATACCTGTCCCGGATTCGCCTCGGTGATGTGGGCAAACAACGAGACGGGCGTGATCCAGCCGATCGCGGAAGCCTGCGAGATCGCAAAAAAGGCCGGATGGTTTTTCCATACCGATGCGATACAGGCGGTTGGCAAGATTCCTGTGCGGGTTGACGAAGTGGCTGTCGATTACCTTTCAATAAGTGGTCATAAGTTCCACGCGCCCAAAGGAGTGGGCGCCCTTTTTATCCGTCGAGGAAGTCCGATTGAGCCCATGATACGGGGAGGAGGGCAGGAGTCGGGGCGGCGCAGCGGGACGGAGAATGTGCCCTACCTCGTCGGGCTCGGAGCCGCCGCCGCGCTGATGCGGGAGGAGATTTCCGGCGGGGGGATGGCGCGGGTCACTCGTCTCAGAGACCGGCTCGAGGGTGGGCTCCTGACAGGGTTGGGTGAGGGACCTGACAGGGTCACGTGCAACGGATCGCGGGAGCACCGCACGGGAAATGTCGCCCACCTTTCCTTCGCCGGCTGCACCGCTGCGGAACTCCTCCCCGCCCTCGATGCGTTCGGAGTGGAATGCTCTGCCGGGAGCGCCTGCATGGCAGGGAAAAGTCAGCCCAGCCATGTCCAGAAGGCGATGGGTTTTAGCGACGAGCGAGCTTTTAGCAGTCTGCGCTTGTCGCTCTCCATCTTTACGACGGAGGAAGAGGTGGATGAGGCGGTCGGAAAGATCATCAAGGTGCTGAAACGACTTCGCGCCGCATCATGAGGATTGACCTTTTCGCCTGACGGCATGAAGATTCCCCTCTCTATTGGAGAGAGATGGGTCCTGGTGGGCTCCGCGGTCTTCAAAACCGTTGTCGGCGAGTGATCCTTGCCGGGGTTGGTTCGATTCCTTCCCTCTCCGCCATTTCGCACCACTCTGCGAGCCTCTAGGGTGGGGACGCCGCGCCGCAGAGCTTCAAGAGGCACTAGCCCGAACGATGCCATGGCGGGTCCGGGCGGTTCCTGCTTGGGGGGAATGCGTAAAAACGCGGGAAGCCGTTTTTATTCAGGAGATTTCGTTTTCCCGGTCTCGAGGGGGCGGGTTGGGGCGAGGGGGGTGCTTAGCATCCCTCCGAGGCTTTGGGTCTGTGGGGAGGTGAATTCGTCCAGGCCAAACCGCAGTCGGGAAGGATCGTTCGGAAAGCGGAAAGTCCTGAAGATTCGGTCCCAGATGGAGAGGAGGGAGGCGTAGTTCGAGTCCGTCTCGGGCTGCCAGTGGGAGTGATGGACCTTGTGAAGAAACGGAGTGACGATGAACCAACTCAGGACCCTGTCGACTTTTTCCCCCAGCCCGACGTTGGCGTGATGAAACTGCACCACCGCGAAAAGGAGGACCTCGTAGAGAGCCAGTTGCCATGCACTGACACCAAGGAGAAAGATCAGTGGGATACGCAGGATCGAGGAGAGGACGATCTCGCCTGTGTGGAAGCGGCTTGCGGTCGTGACATCCATGTGAGGATCGGAATGGTGGACGCGGTGAAAGCGCCAGAGTAAGGGGATGCGGTGATTGAGCCGGTGCCAGGTATAAGTCCAGACATCGAGGAGGAGCAGCGCGATCACTGTCTCGATGTGAGGATGCCACGAGAACTGGTGCAGCAGTCCGAATCCGCGTTCAGCCGAAATATCAGCAGCGACCCACCAGAGTCCGGCAAAGAGCAGTGCGGTGATGAGACCGTTACTGATTCCGAGGATGAGGTTGCGTCCGCCATGCACGAGGCGCGTCCGTCCCCGCGGGAAAGAGAAAAAGGGCAAGAGGGTCTCCCAGAGCAGCAGGAGCAGAAGCAGTCCGAAGGAAAGATAGGGTCTCAGTTCCGCAAGGTTCATCGGAGAGGATCAGCTGGTTGTAACGAGAGAGCCTCCGCAACTGCTCCCTGCGCCGGCGGTGCAGGCGAGGCAATGGTTGGCGGTGCGGATGGAGTGATCGCCGAGATTCCCCGGTGTCACGTCCCAAAGGTAGAGGTCTCTGCCCTGGCGGAGTTGCATCCCTAGCATTTGATTAAAATCGCAGTCGTAGACTTCGCCTCGCCACCCGACACTGATGGTGTCCCGGCACATGAGTCCGTTGACGGTATCCGGATTAAAGCTGTTCGCCAAGAGATCGAGATAGGCATCCCACTGCCCTTGCTCGCGCAAGTCAGAGGCGAAACGCGCGATGGGCTGATTCGTGATCGTGATGAGACGGGTGAAAACAATACCGTAGCGCTCTTTCAATTCGTGCTTGTAGTCAGCCTCGAGCTCCGCCTGATCCGGAGGCAGGCTTGGGCCGGTGGGATTGTAAACGAGGGTGAGCGGCAGGCGGGTACCGTAACCGACGGCGTTCAGCTTGCGGAGTGCCCGAAGACTTTTTGCAAAGACCCCGTTGCCACGCTGGCCATCGACATTTTCCTCGAGATAGCAGGGTAGCGATGCCACCACTTCGACCTCATGCCCGGCGAGATACTCGGGGAGATAGGAGTGGGATGTGGTTTCGATAATGGTGAGGTTGTTGCGATCAATGACACGAGCGCCGACAGAGCGTGCTGTTTCCACGAAGGTGCGGAAGTGCTCGCTCAGCTCCGGCGCGCCTCCGGTGATGTCAACGATGGCGGGCCGATGCTCGATGATCCACGCGGCAACTTTGCCCGCCGTCTCCGCATCCATCATCTCGGTTCGATGCGGTCCTGCATCGACGTGGCAGTGAGTGCAGGTCTGATTGCACTTGCGGCCCACATTGATCTGGAGGGTGCGAAAGGGACCGCGCCGCAGAGGTAGGTGGTGGCGGGCGAGTTGTTCCGTAAAACGATTCATTTTGGCGGCAGATCAATACGTGCCGGAGAGATTAATTTCCAGTCTTGGTGCGGCTCACGGGGCGTCCTTGCAGGTACGGAATCCCGTGAAAACATCAAACCGGTCCGGATGGTAGGCTTGACGGTAGCTGTTTCGAATGAGAGAACCCGAGGTGGCGCCACTCCCGCCGCGGGTGGTTTTGTGGGTGCCGAATTGCAGGGTCGACATGTAGGCGTAGAGGTCGACACAGAATCCGTCATAGGGTAAATACTGGTTTGTCGTCCATTCCCATGCCGTTCCCATCATTTGAAGGCAGCCGTCCTTGGTCGCGCCCTCGGGAAAAGCGGTTACCGGAGCGGTGCCGAGATGTTTCGCGTCGAGGTCTGCGGGTAGGCTGTCAGGAGAGTTGCCCCAGGGGAATTTGCGCGCTTCCGCGCTGCGTGCGGCGGCCTCCCATTCATATTCGCTCGGAAGGCGGCGTCCGGACCAGCGGCAGTAGGCCTCTGCTTCCCAGAAGCTGACATGGATCACGGGGGCGGAGGGGGTAAGGGGTTCGATCCGGTTGAAACGGCGAACGGTCCACTGACCGTCGCGTTTCGCCCAATAGGCGGGATGGGAACGGGAAACCTTTCGGAGCCAATACCTCCCTCCGGCGCTCCAAAATTCAGGCCTTTCGTAACCGAGGTCCTCTACGAACTCAAGAAATTCGCCCTGGGAGACGAGAGTGCGGGAGAGAGAAAAGGAAGCAATCGCCAGCTCGAATCCCGGCCTTTCGTTGTCGAAACTGAAGTAGGGACTTTTAGAACCGTCATCCAGCTTTGGCATGCCGATGTAATAGGTGCCCCCGGCGATATCAGCGTCAGGAAGGGGTGGAACGATTGCCCGGGTCTCAGCGCCCGTTAGCATTGCAGACCATGGCGGCGCGGCGTAGCCGAGAGTCTGGCGACACCAGATGAGGGACTCCAGGTGCATGTCCTGATGGGCCACTACATACTGACCGAGGTAGAGTTCTGCATCGCTAAGACCGTTCCCTGCGGAAAGACGATCCATCGTTTCTTTGATAACCTGGCGGTAGTAAGTGAGCGTCTTCGTTTTATCAGGCACGATTCCCGGCTCCCAACGTTCGCGGTGGGGAATCTCAAATGAATCCCAGACTGTGTCGTGTCCTGGCATGATGGGCTCAACTCCATACAGGTGGCGGAGCAAAAAATATTCGTAGAAAAAAGCGACGTGGCCGGCTTCCCATACGGGCGGGTTGATTCCCGGTTCGCAGGGGACAACAAGTTCTTCGTCACTAAGACTTTCGAGCAGAATCATCATCTGCGTGTCGGTCCGGGCGATTTCGGCAAGGAGGGATTCTTGTGTGATCATGGCGTCACTCGGAAAGTTTCGTGATGGCATCACGCAGGGAGCGTGCCTCCGCTTCGGGTTCGAAGCGTTTCGAAAGCCCGTCGGAGGCATTATTCAGGTTGGCGAAATAGGCAGGATCTGATTCGCTCCTCCAAAGCAGCGCGCTGAGAGCGTCGGCATCATTATCAGGGAAGAAGCCCGGGTAGGATTCACCGAGGAGTCCGAGGACCCCGTCGATTCGCGTGGAAAGGACCGGGGTGCCGTGCACGATGGCTTCGCCGATCACTCGCGCGCCGCCTTCATTGTGTGAGCTCAGGACCATCAGGTCGCTGGAGGCGAGGAGTTCGACGACTGACTCGGAGGATAGTTCTCCGAGCCAGTGGTAGCGGGGGTTTTCACTTTGCTCCTGCGCGACAAGGGCTCCGTATTTCGATTCCAGAATGCCTCCGGCGTGTCGGATACGAAGGCGGGACTCAGGTGGAAGCAGGTGCGATGCCTTTGCGGTGAGAAGCGGATTTTTGACATCGCGGAAGTGACCCACTACACAGACCTCGAAATAGCGGGACTGGCTGGCGGGGTGAACTTTTCTCTTTTGCACGGACTGGATCACCACCGTGGTCTTCGCGTGGAACGATTGCGGGATCTTTTCATAGGCCTTCTCCTGAAGGATGATGAGGCCGTCGGCCCACGCCATGGATTCGTATGTGGTCTCCGACGGTGCGGGATAGATATCGGTGCCGGTAAGGGCAAGGAGAATCTTCCCATCAGGTTGAGTAGCCCGATAGCGCGCAATGGCATTGTGGCATTTGACGCCGTGCATGGCGATGAGCAAATCGGTTCGGGTAACGGGGAGGGTTTCGGGGATATCGTAGCAGACGATTACTTCGTGCCCCTGATTTTTCAGGAGGTCGGCCCATTGCGAGGCGGTGCAGCGGTTACCGGAATGGCGAACACGGGAGCCGGGAGTAATAAGCAGAATTGTCATACGGCCGGTCGGGAGACTGCTGATTTCGATTGAAAAAAATGAAAGCTACAGGAGAGCATACGCGACGAAAGTCGTATTTTACCCAGTAACATGTCAGAAAACACCATCAAACTCACTTCCCTGTCGTCCTGCGCCGGTTGAGCTTCCAAGCTCAGCCAGGAGGCACTCGTGCAGGTCTTGCACGGGCTCGAACAGTTCGAAGATAGCAATCTGCTCGTCGGGTCCGGAACCTCTGACGACGCGGCAATCTATCGTATTGCCCCGGACCTTGCGCTCGTGCAGACGGTCGATTTTTTCACTCCCATTGTCGACGACCCGTATCTCTATGGCCAGATCGCAGCGACGAACTCGCTTTCGGATATCTACGCGATGGGCGGACGTCCCATCACGGCGATGAACATTGTCGGCATGCCCGCGGACATTCTCAGCGTGGAGATCATCAATCAGATTCTCAAGGGTGGTGCCGACAAGGTGAAAGAGGCGCAGTGTTCGCTGGCCGGCGGACATTCGATCAAGAATCCCGAGCCGATCTACGGATTGTCCGTCACCGGACTGGTCCACCCGGATCGCATGATCACGAATGCCGCGGCGCAGCCTGGGGATCTACTCGTTTTAACGAAACCCCTCGGGACCGGCATTCTCACGACCGGCATCAAGCGCGGGCTCGTCAATGAGGAGCTCATCGAGCGCGTCATCCTGCAGATGTGTCGGCTGAACACCCCCGGTCAGGCGATGGCTGAACGCGGACTCGTGAAGTGCGCGACAGACGTGACGGGCTTCGGCCTGCTCGGCCATCTGTGCTCCCTTTGTCTGTCGAGCGGCGTCAGTGCCGAACTCGATTCCACGGCGATTCCCGCGATCGACCCCGAGGTCATTCGCCTGATCGAAGAAGAAGACTGCGTTCCGGGCGGGACGAAGCAAAATCTGAAGACGGCCGAGCCTTTCGTAACGTTCGGCGGGGGAGTTTCCGATGCGGCGAAACTTCTCCTCGCCGATGCGCAGACGAGCGGAGGACTCCTTTGTTGCGTGCCGGCACATCATCTCGACGAGGTTCTCGCGATCTGCGAAGGCGAAAGAACGCTCTGCTGTGCCGTCATCGGGAGGATAGGGGAAAAACGGTCGGATGGTAAGTTGATTTCGGTGAGTTGATCATCCTCGGGGATGCCAAACGGTGGACTCCGTGCTACCATTCCGACGAATGAGCGAGAAAAGCCCCAATCCTTTCAGCCGAATTCCGGCGATTGATAAAGTCCTCGTTGCGCTGGAAAAAGAGAGCGGGCTCCCGCCGTTGCCGCAGCCGCTCATCACCGATCTCGTGCGTCAATCCGTCGAGTCGATGCGCGAGGGCGTGAAGGCGGGCCGGACGAATATCGGAGAGTTCGCGGACTCCGTCGCCGTGATCCGGGGGGAGATCGAGCGGCTCTATCGCTCACGTATTCATCCCGTTATCAACGGCACGGGAGTCTGCATCCACACGAACCTGGGACGCTCGCCCCTGCGGAAAGAGGTGGTCAAAGCCATCGCCGACGTGGGACAATTTTACAATAATCTCGAACTCGATCTCGAGACGGGTGAGCGGGGGCGGCGCGGGGGATTCCTCGAGGTCTGCCTCGCTAAAGTGTGCGAGGCCCCCGCTGCAACGGTGACGAACAATTGCGCGGCGGCGCTCATTCTCATCCTCAAACATCTCGCCAATGGCGAGCGCAACGAGGTCATCATCTCGCGTGGCGAGCTCGTCGAGATCGGCGGTGGCTTTCGCGTGCCCGAGATCATGGAGGCCTCGGGGGCGCGTCTCGTCGAAGTAGGTGCGACGAACAAGACCTCGCTCGCCGATTACGAGAAGGCGATCACGCCGCGCACGGGGATGCTCCTGAAGGTGCATCGCTCGAACTTTTTTATGGAGGGATTCATCGGCGAACCTTCGACCGAGGATCTCGTCGCGCTTGGTCGTGCCCACGGCATCCCCGTCGTCGAGGACCTCGGGAGCGGGGCCATCGTCATGACGGAATCCGTTGCGCCCATTCCCCACGAACCGACCGCGGCGGAAGTTCTTAATCGCGGTGTCGATCTCGTCTGCGTGAGCGGGGACAAGCTCTTCGGCGGTCCCCAGACGGGGATCATCGCGGGACGGGCCGATCTCGTTGCCGGCGTGAAAAAAGAGCCCTTTTTCCGCGCCCTGCGCTGCGACAAACTCATCCTCACGGCGATGCAGGAGACGGTCATGGAATACCTGCGTTGCGGCCCCGGGACAAGACCCGACCTGCCGCTCATGACGATGTTGAGCGCCTCGGTGGAAGAGGATCTGCGGCCGCGCGGCGAAGCCATCATGGCGCGACTCGCCGCCGCGGGCGGGTATGACGTTTCCCTCGTCGACTCCGTCGCGCGCTGCGGGGGCGGCACCATGCCGAAGGCGGAGATACCCTCGCTCGCCCTCGATTTGCGACCGCTTCAGCTCAGTGTGGACCGAATGGCGGAGCTCCTGCGTAAGCGTGAATTGCCCGTGATGGGATACATCACTGACGACTCCTACCGTATTGATTTACGTACTGTCTTCCCTGGGCAGGATGTGGTATTGGTGGAAAGTCTCCTTGCCATTCAGTGAACAAGCCCTTTTCTATATATGATGCTTAAACCTATGATGACCCGCCTGCTTCTCCCCGCCCTTAGTGCCGTTGCCGCCTTTGCCCTGAGCGGCTGCGGCGGTGATCCCGCGTCCGCCGACAAAGCGGCCGCGACCCTGTATCTCTCCGCCATTCCCGACGAGAAGATCACCGACCAGAAAGCCAAGTTCGACAAACTCGCCGAGTATCTCGGCGGAAAACTCGGGATAGGGGTGGAGTTTGTCTTTTCAAAAGACTACGCCGACTCGGTCACCAAATTCAAAAACGGAGAAGTCCATCTCGTCTGGTTCGGCGGGCTCTCCGGCGTGCAGGCTCGGCTCGCCGTCGAAGGGGCTCAGGCAATCGCGCAGGGATCCGAGGACCCGAAATACAAGTCCTATCTCATCGCCAACAAATCGACCGGGCTCGCGCCGTCCGATGCTTTTCCAGCGGCGATCAAGGACATGACCTTCACCTTCGGTTCTCCCGGATCGACCTCGGGCCGTCTCATGCCGACCTACTTCATCATGCAGAACAATGGCGGAATCGATCCCGACAAGTGGTTCACGCAGAAGCCCGGATTTCAAATGAGCGGAGGCCACGTCGCGACGACCAATGCAGTCGCCGACGGCACTTATCAGGTCGGCGCGGTCAACTACAAGACCTATGACGACATGGTCAAGAGTGATCCCAAAGTCGCCGAGAACACGGTGAAGATCTGGACGACTCCGTTTTACGCCGACTACAATTTCACGATCCATCCCGAGGTTGAGAGTCTCTTCGGCGCCGGATTCATCGCCAAAGTGCAGACCGCCCTGATCGAGGCTCCCGCCGGGTCCGATGCCCTCAAAGCCATCAATCGGGAGTCCATCATCTCCGCGAAGAACGAGGACTTCGACGGCATCAAGAACACCGCCGTCGAGCTCGGACTCCTCGACCTCTACTGAGACCACGAGGAGGGGGGGCATTCCTGGCCCCCTTTTCACGAGGCGGATCGTTTCCTTTTTGCCCATGCCCTCCGCCTTCCGCCTCGACAACGTGACCCGCCGCTACGGGGCGTTGCGTGCCGTGGACGGAGTCTCGTTCGAAATCAAAAAGGGCGAGCAGGTCGCTCTGATCGGGCCGAGCGGGAGCGGGAAGACGACTCTCATCCGCCTCCTCAACTCAATGCTGTCCCCCGACGAGGGCTCGATTCGCGTTTTTGATTCCGATCTCGCCACCTGCGATGCCGGGGCGCTGCGCCGTCTCCGCACGACCCTTGCGACGATCCCGCAGCACCTCGGGCTCGTGCCGAACCTCACTGCGATTCAGAACGTCATTCTCGGGCAGGGCGGCAGTCGCGGGACGCTGCGGTCGCTCCGCGATCTACTCGCGCCTTCCCGCGCCGATGCGGTCGAGATTCACACGATCCTCGACCGCGTCGGGATCGAGGAAAAGCTTTACACCCGCGTGGCCCGGCTCTCCGGCGGTCAGCAGCAGCGCGTCGCGATCGCGCGGGCGATCTTTCAGCATCCGGCCGCTCTTCTCGCCGACGAACCAGTCTCGAGCGTCGATCCGGCGAGGGCGCGTGACACCGTCAAGCTGCTCTGCGAACTCTCCGCCGAGCACGGCTTCACCCTTTGCGTGAGCCTTCACGACCTCGCCCTAGCCCGGGAATTTTTTCCCCGTCTCATCGGCATGAGAAAAGGCCGCATCGTCTTCGACGGCGCGCCGGACGAACTCGGCGAAGAGGATCAGCAGGCCCTTTATGATCTCAGTGATGAGGAGATGATGGCGGATGCCTGACTGGTCTTACCCATGAAAGCGGAGACGGGAAAATACGGACTGAAACGCTGGGTCGGACTCGGCCTCATCGTCGCTTTTCTCCTCTGTGCCCGGGCGCTCGGACTTACTCCCGGAGGTCTCATTCCGCCCGACGCGGGCCATTGGGAGCGCACCGGCGAGTTCTTTGCCGCCGCGCTCGATCCGGCCTTCGACTACGAGGACGGGAATGTCCCCGATGACGCCGATCCGATCTGGTGGAAGGGAATCAAGGGGGTCTTTCTGACGCTCAAGTTCGCCTTCGGCGCGATGAGTCTGGCGGTGCCAACGGCATTGGTGTTAGGGTTTCTCGGATCCTCGGCCTGGTGGCCCGAACCCTGCGGGAGGCGAACGCGGGTGCTCCTGCGCTCGGTCTATCTCGTCAGCCGTCTCTTCATGAGCGTGATCCGGTCCATCCACGAGCTGATCTGGGCGCTGCTGTTTCTCTCCGCGATGGGCGTTTCCCCGCTCGCCGGCATGATCGCTCTCGCCCTGCCGTTTTCCGGGACGCTGGGAAAGGTCTTTTCTGAAATCATTGACGAAGAGGCCCGCGATGCGGCGCAGGCACTCAAGGCTATCGGCCATGGCCCGGTGCAGACCTTCCTCGTCGGTATTCTCCCGCGGGCGACGCCGAATCTCGTGAGCTACAGCTTTTATCGTTTCGAATGCGCCCTGCGTTCCTCGGCGGTCCTGGGATTTGTCGGGATCGAGACGATAGGCCTCTACATCGAACTCTCGCACGAGGAATTTTATTACCGTGAGGTCTGGACCTATCTGTATCTCCTCATCGCCATGATCGTCGTCGTCGATCTCTGGGGGGCCGCGATCCGACGGCGGCTGCATACGAGCACGGGAGGCTGCGCGATATGAGCGGTGCCCTGACCTCTCCGGACGATAGGCTCGCCCGCGTGGACGAATTGCGGCGGCAGCGCGCCCGCAGTCCCTTCCTGCGGCTGAGTGCGGTGGTGGTGGTGTCAGGCATCGTGTGGGCCTGGCTTTCGAGCACTCCCTTGCTCGGCCGGCTCCCGGCGGAACGGCGCTGGCTGAACTTTAAGAACTTTCTCAATGAGCTCGTTCCAGCTCCGGTGCGGCAGTCAGGCGACTGGAGCGATGCCCTGCCCTGGGCGTGGAATCTCCTGATCGACGAGGGATTTCTCGCGCTCCTTATGACTTTCGCGGCCGCGACGGCGGCGATTATTCTCGCGGGCACGGTCGTCCTGCCCCTGCTGCCTCTCGCAAGCCGTCGCCTCGCGCGGGTCGATCCCTTCGGGCTTCGGGCGGGGAATACCGGCACCCTCGCGGCGATGTTTTGGAAAATGATCGGTCCGCTCGTTCGCTTCGGATTTGTCCTCTCCCGCTCCGTGCCGGAATACCTCATCGCCTTTCTCCTCATCTCCATGCTCGGACTTCAGTTCTGGCCGCTCGTGCTCGCGCTGGCGATTCACAATCTTGGGATCCTCGGGCGACTCTGGGGCGAGGTCGTGGAAAACACCGATGATGCCCCAGCCGTCCGCGCGTTTGCCGCAGGCCAGGGGCGGTCCTCGACCTTTGCCACGACGATCCTGCCCGGCGTGTTTAACCGCTTCCTCATCTACTTTTTCTACCGATGGGAGACCTGCGTCAAAGACGCCACCGTCCTCGGGATGCTGGGGCTGCTGACGCTCGGGAAACTCATCGCGCTGTCGAAGGGGTTCTTCTGGGATCAGATGTTCTTCTATGTGCTCCTGGGCGGTTCCGTTATCGTTATCGGGGATCTTTTTTCGATGGCGCTTCGCCGGTGGTTGCGGTAGACCCGAGTCTGCTTTTCCTTCACCCTTTTCGCCCCCCGCATGTCCACCCGTCACTTCATCCTCGGAACCGCCGGCCACATTGATCACGGTAAAAGTTCGCTGATCGTGGCGCTCACGGGGACAGACCCCGATCGTCTCCCCGAGGAAAAACGACGCGGCATGACGATCGAACTGGGCTTTGCCGAACTCGATCTCGAAGCGACCGACGGCAGCGGGGACAAGCTCGTCGTCGGGGTCGTCGATGTGCCGGGGCATTCCGACTTCGTCAAAAACATGGTCGCCGGGGTCGGGGCGATCGATCTCGCCCTTTTCATTGTCGCGGCCGACGATGGCTGGATGCCGCAGACGGAGGAGCACTATCAGATCCTCCAGTATCTCGGGGTGAAGCGGGCCGTTATCGCCCTGACCAAGGTCGATCTGGCCGACGATCTCGAGCTTGTCCTGGAGGACCTCAGGGAAAATCTCGAGGGCGGCGCGTGGGAGCATGCTCCGGTCGTGCCCGTCTCTTCCCACACGGGGCAGGGGATTCCCGAACTTCGCGCCGCCATGGCGGGATTGCTCACCGCGGCGGGTCCGGTCCGCGATAGTGGTAAACCGAGACTGCCGGTGGACCGCGCTTTTTCCCTCAAGGGCGTCGGCACCGTCGTGACGGGAACCCTCATCGACGGGCCGATCAAGACGGGCAGCGAACTCGTTGTGCAGCCCGGTGGTCTCGCGGCCCACGTTCGCAGCGCCCAGTCCCACGGGAGCGCGACCGATCTCGTCACTCCCGGCACCCGCACAGCGCTGAATCTCGCCGGCCTCGCGGTCCGTGACTCCGGCGACGCCGCACGAACGGGAGTGGCGCGTGGGGATGTCCTCACCTTGCCAAGTCTCGGATCCGCCGTCACCGCGATCGACGTCCTCATCACCAAATCGGATCGGGGAATCCGCGGGATGCGCAAATCGACCCGCGCCCTCCGCACCGGACGCGAAGTGATGTTTCACCACGGCAGCACCGGATGTCCCGCCCGGCTGCATCTCCTCGGACAGCGCGCTCTCGAGCCGGGCGAATCCGTCCTCGCGGAACTGCGCTTTCGCGATCCCGTTTATGTCTTCATCGGCGACAGCTTCGTCCTTCGTGATGCCTCGGCCGGGCTAACCCTTGCCGGAGGCGTCGTCCTCGACGAGGACGCGAACCGCAGGGCTTTTCGAAAGCCTTTTCAGGCGGAGTTTCTCGAGGCGCGACGCGATCACTTCGACGATCTCGACGTGCTCCTGCGGACGCAACTGGCCCGAGACAAAGCCGTTCATCGGGCCTCGCTCCTCGCCAGGTCGCGGTTCAGTATCACGCAGATTCGGGCCGGGATCGAGGCCATGCTCGGGAGCGGCGAGGTGGTGCAGAGCGGAGAGTGGATTTTTGAAAGCGGATGGTGGAAGCGTCTCTCGCGCCTCGCCGGGGACAGGGTGAAAGCCGCCCACCGCGAGCATCCCGACCATCTCGGGTTGCCGCTGCGGGACCTCCGCACGATGATGAGTCCCGAACTGCCCTCGGCTAAGTTTTTCGACGCGCTCCTCGCCGGATTACTCGGGGGGGACTTCGCCAAGGCGGGGCCGAATATCCGCCACCGCAATCACCAGCCCAAGCTCCCGCCCGAACTGATCAAGGCCGGCGAACTCGTGCGTCAGCGCCTCGCCTCGGATCTCATCGCGCCGCCCAACAAGGGCGAGACGGCAACGAATGCCTCCGAGGAAAAAGCGCTCCGCTTTCTCGTGAACATGGGCGAAGTGATCGATCTCGATGCGAAGACGGTCATCTCCAGCGCCGGCTATGAGAGGATCAAAACGCAGATCGTCGAGTATCTCCAGTCACACGGGAAAGCGACCGCGAGCGATCTGCGGCAGCACACCGGCACGGTCAGGCGCATTCTTATGCCTCTGCTCGAAAAGCTCGACGAGGAAAAAGTGACTGTTAGAGAAGGCGATGATCGGCGTTTGCCGGAGTGATACGGAGCCCTCTCACGAAACCACCGTCGAATCCCCCGGACCTGGCAGTGACTTCGTCGGAAAGGTCTCCGCCGCCCAGCGCGTGATGGCCTTCATCCCGCGTCCCACGTAATGATCGTGGATCGCCCCGATGCCGAGAGTCGCGGCAACCGCTTCGAGGTCGTGGCGATGGCGGGGGAGAAGATGGAGGAGCGTCTCCGTCTTCTCCGAGTCATCGAGCCGCACGCGGACCGAGGGAAAGAGCAGTCCCTTCTGCATCGAGAGGCTTTCGCCGTCCGGCAGTGTCAGGATACGGGCAGGACCGAAGAGGAGGAAGCGGCTCGAAAAAACAATCCGACCTTCGTCGTCTTTCCTGAGCGTGCCGAAAGTCCTGGCGGGCAGGGGCGCACTTCCCTGACGCGCAAGAAAGGCCCGCGTTTTGCCGCTTTTCGATTCATTGCGGACGAGTGATCGCAGGAAGTCGACCGACATGACCGTGCCGAAAACGCAGAGGCGGAAGGAACGCGGAGCGAGGTAGATCGCGATGGCGATGACGATGCCGCAAAGAACCGCGGCAACGACCGGACTGATAAAATAGAGCAGTCCCATGAATCCCAGGAGGATCCCTCGTGAGACCTTCAGAAGGAGGTCGAGAATGCTGAAAGGCGAGAGGAGCAGGAGGACGTTGAGCGAATGGCTCGTGAGCCAGACCGCAAAAAAGGCGATCAGGGAGAAGGGTAGAAACACCGCGAGCAGGAAGATCGACGATCCCGCCAGTTCCGGCGTGATAAAAGCCAGCCCCGAACCGGAGAGCGCCGACGAGAACTCCGCCGTTGCCGGAGCCTTTGCCGCAAAGTGCTGCGAGAGCTGGCTCGTCAGGAAGGGAAGAAAGGCCGTGCCCGCGACGATCGCGCTGAGCTTGTCCTCAAAGAGTTCGACCAGATCAAAAGGCTTTTTCAAAATCGCCGGCATCGCCGATCCGAAGAGGTCTTTGGTGAAACCGAGACCGAGGATCCCGAATCCGATGCCCCAGGCGACGGGATGGCAGAACCACGGCAGCAGGTGGCGCTGCTCGGGACTCGTCATGAAATACTGCCAGGTTCCCACCCCGCAAACGCCCAGGAGCGGCGAGATCGCCACTCCCGTGACCTGGGTAATCCCTTCGGCGAGCGAGACTCCCGGGAGACGGAGCGCATCCGCCGGGGCTGGAGGAGCAGCAGGCGCGAGCGTCGCCTCGGGCACCGTTGTCTGCGCCAGCGCGGGAGCGAGGAGGAAGGTGGCGAAGGCGATGAAGAGCAGAAGTGAAAGAGCCCGTCGTCGCAGACGTGGAGGTGCGGTCGTCATGGGCTAAGAATGCGGGAGAGAGAAGGGGGAGTCAATCGGGAAGGGGAGGCGGCCGAACTTACCTCACACCGCCCCCGCGACCTTCCGTCCGATCCAGAATCCGGTCAGCAGCAGCACGATCAAGCCGATCCAGACCGGGTGCGCCCAGAGTCGGAGGCGGCGTTCGAGCGGTTCAGGTTCGGGCAGGGCGGCGATGCGTTCTTTGATGAGGACGGGATCGGGAGTGGCGAGCATCTCGCCGCGGGTGATGCGGGCGATCTCTTCCATGACGTCGTGGCGGGCCGGTTGGCCGACCAGTTCGAGAGTGGTGCCCTGCACGGTGAGAGCGGTCTCGAGAGTGCCTCCGTTTTCGGCGCAGGTCATCGTGAGCTGATGTTCGCCCGGTTCGGAGGGCACGTAGCTGCCGGTGAAAAGACCCCACTGCTCTTCGCCGCCCGGCTGCAGCCGCACGGTCTCGATTTTTCCGGAGGGCGTTTTGATCTGCACGTTGACGGTGGCGGACTGGAGCGGTTCGCCGCCCACGCTCATGGCATTGGCATTGAGGGTGAGCGTGTCGCCGGTGCGGGGGCGGTCGGGGGAGAAGAACAGGCGCATCAGTTCGTCGCTCGCCATGTTCCGCTGGTAGGCCATCCAGCGGGCCACCTGGCCCCAGAATCGATAATGGTATTTGTCCTCGACGCCCTTGCGCCAGCGCCAGGCTCCGTCCGTTCCCATGAAGAGGATCTTGCCGGTCCCGTAGGTTTTGGTGACAATGAGAGGGATGCGCCCGTAGCGGTTCGTCTCGGAACTGTGCGTCGCGAGGACCTCGGATCCGGCTTTGGCGCGAGTCACTCCGGCATACCACTGGAAGCCGGGGAGCGAGGCCCAGAGATTGGCGTTCGCGTTCTCGGTGTCTTCGAGACGGGTGAGGAGACTGCGGGCGCCGAGTTCGGTCAGCTCAAACTGTCCCGGTGTCGCCGACCCCCAGCCGCGCGGCTGGGCGGTGTCGAGAAAGACGGGGAAAAGGTCGTCGAGTTCGGTCTCGAGCAGACTGAGTTGATGGCCGCGGAAGCCGGGCATGAGCACAAGTCCGGCTGCCTGACTCGCGACCTGATTTTTGAGGGCGTTGGCCTGATCGAGGGTGAGCTGGCCTTCGGCCACGCCGACGTCTCCGAGCACGATGACGTCGAAGGTCGAGAGCACCTCCGCTTCGGGAAAGGCCTCGAGATACCCGGGCCCGCCGCCGAGGGCGCTGACGTCGGGATGAAAGAGCAGGCAGCTGACCTCGACTCCGGGATCGCGCTCGAGGGCGTTGCGGAGGTAGCGGTATTCCCAGCGGGGATAGGACTCGATGAGGAGAACTTTGAGCTCCTCTTTGCGGATCGAGATGGGGGCGGAAAGGGTGTTGTTGTCAGGATCGCGTTCCTCGTCCGCTGCAGGCAGGGTGAGGGTCAGTTCAAAGTCTCCGACCGCCTGGGGCGTCCAGAGAATTGTGTCCTGGAGACGACCCATCGCGGGGATCGTAATGTCACTGTTGAGAGTCTCGCCTTCGCTCGTTTTGATTTCGAGGACGGCACCATGGTCGCGGGAGAGGGCACTCGTGAGGGTGAAGGGGAGGCGCACCGGCTTGCCGGCGATCCCGAAGGTGGGCACGTCGAAGGCCGTCACGGCGAGATCGGGGAGGCGTGTCTCGCTGCCGACGGGGACGGTGAAGACGGGAATATTGCTCATGCGAAACCGCGAGGCGGCGCGGGCGGGCGGTTCGCCGCTGTTCCAGTCGCCGTCCGAGATGAGGACGAGGCCGAGCAGGTTCGGGTAGCGGTCGAGCATGCCGGAGAGGGCACCTTCGATGTCGGTGCCTGCGGAGGCGTCCCCCGAAAAGGGTTCGATCGTGATTTCGAATTCCTCGTTGAGCGAGTTCCACGTCTCCGGAGCGGTCAGGGTAGCGGCGACGGACTCGCGGGACGCGGGCGCGATCTCCGCAGCATCGGGTGAGACGATGTCTTCGGTTTTCATGCTGCCTGAATCGTCCCGCAGCACGGCGATGACCGGCTTGCGGTCGGGCTCGAAGGTCTCGCGCCATTCGGGCTGATTAAGAGTGAGGGCAACGCAGGCGACGATGAGAAAACGCAGGACTTCGAGCCATCCCGTCGCGGTCGAGTAAAGGCTCCTTTTCCAGATCATGAACCCGAGAGCACCGGTCGCGATGAGCATGGCGATGCCGAAGACAACCATCGTCGGTGTCCAGGCAAAGGTGAGTTCGCTGTTGGTTAGGGTCAAGGTAGTGAGAAAAGTAGCATGGGCATCCTGCCCATGTATCGTGGGATGAGTGAAGCCGCGTTCGGAAAGAGCGTGAAAAAGATTGAAGGGTGGTCGGGTGTCGAGGGGCGGTTTACGGGCTGGAAGCCCGTGCTACGCGGTTGGATTCCTCTTCCGGTTTGGGAGGGAGGCAGAGGGCGGCTTCGGCAATGAGGGCGAGAGCCATGGCGATGAGGAAGGCGCGCCAGACTTCCGAGGCAAGCGAGGATCCGCTCCCGACCTCGTCGTTGATTTGGCGGTAGTCGACGCCAGCAAGGAGGGCCTCGAGGGCTTCGGGGTTGAGGACACGATTGTCGTCTTCGGTGGCGGGACGATTGAGAGCGATGAGGCGGCGGTCTTCATCACCGGCGCCCGAGGCGTAAGCTCCGGCAGCAAGACCGGGCGCGAGGAGCTTGTCCGTGTCCCGACCGAGAGAGAGAGATTCCACCTTTTGAAATCCTGACAAAGCAGCAAAATTTGCCCCGCGGGCCTGCGCGCGGGAGACGGCGTTGGCTCCTTCTTCGAGGGCGCGGTGGGTCATCACAAAAAAGACGATTCCGTCAGTCGCGAGACTGGAGTGATCGGTGCGGGGCAGGGTGCCCCAGACGTAGAGACCGCGGGCGGAGGCTGCTGCGGCACTCTCTTCTTCGCCGGCCGGGGCATCGGGAATGACGCGGCTGAAGACAGACTCGCCGCTTTCCAGTTTCAGCAGTGACTGGGTTTCCCCGCTGAAAAGACGTGTCTTAAAGACGCTGAGCTCCGCTACCGGAAGGGGCGAGCCGTTGCGGGTGTTGGCGAGGAGACTGGACTCTGTCCGCCACCAGTTGACCTTGAGAGCGGAGTCGCCGCCGCCGATCCAGTCGCCCCACTTGACCCCGAAGAGTTCGGCTCCGCCCTCGTCGGAGGGAGGCAGGAGGACGAGGCTCCGTCCGGCCGAAATGTGTTGCTGCAGCAGGGTGGCGGTGGAGGTGTCCGGCGCGGGCAGGGGCGCTTGCCAGAAGAGGAGGGCGGTGTCTTCCCACGGGATCCGGGTGATGTCAGTGGTTGCAATGATGGTCGCCTCGTGGGTCACACCATGGTCGGTCGAGGCTGAGGCGGCGGCGCGGATCGCCTCTGCGGTCGGCGGATCGTCGCTGACGATGACGGTTTGGCGGGAGGCCGGTTCGTCGAAGACAAAAAAGGCGTGGTTGTCGGCGGGATTGTCGTCGGCGGGCAGGTCAAGGCGACCCCAGCCGCGTTCGTTGCCCGTCCCCAGTTCGATGGTGTGGCCAAGGCGGACGAGTTCGGGACCGCTGATCGTCATCTCATCGACGGTGCGGGTGCCGTTCAGCGTGATCTCGACGGGGACGGTTTGATCGCCCGCTTCCGCCGCCGGGCCCTGACGGCGAATGGCGAGGTCCATGACGAGGCGGAGTCCCTCAGGGGTGCGGCGACGTTTTACCTCACTAACGGTGACGGAGAGGTTGTTGCTCTCGATCGAGGGAAAAGTGAGCAGGAAAAGTCGCACGGATTCCCGAGCGGCGAGATCGGAGCGCAGGGCCTGCCATTGACCTGAACCGGGTTTCCAATCATTTTGGCTGAGGTCCGAAGCGACCCAGATGTCGGTTCGTCCGCTCTCGTTCGTGACGAGAAAGTCGACCGCCTTTTGCAACATCGCCGGGATGTCGGCCGAGGTCGCAGTGGGGGCGGTCGCGGGCAGATCGCGCAGGGCGGCGGCGTCGGTGATCCTAACCGGGTCGAGGGTGGCGCTGTCGATGAGAATGATCTCGCTGCCCGAGGCGGTTTTTTCGATCAGGTCGGTGAGCCGGGCGAGGGCGGTGGAGCGCTTCGACTCGCCGGTTTCGAGATTCTGCTGCTCCATGCTGGCGGAGCGGTCGAGGAGGATGACGAGCGTGTCGGCCTTCCCTCCGGTGAATCCGGCCCAGCCTCCGGCGAGGGGGCGGCTCGCGGCAAAAACGAGCGTGGCGATGGCGAGGACGCGCATCGCGAGGATGAGGATCTGCCGCAGGCGGGCGAGGCCCTTTGTCATCTTCTTCGCATCAAGGAGGAACATCATCGCCGCCCACCGCACGGTGCGGTGACGGTGCTGATTGATCAGGTGAATGATGACCGGCAAGAGCGCGAGCGGCAGTCCGATGAGGAGGATGGGCTGCAGGAAACTCATCTCGCGGTGCGGGCCGTTTTGGGATTGCGCCCCATGAGGAAGCGCGCGAGGACCTGATCGTAGGCTTCGTCGAGAAAGGTCCGGTGGTAGTCGACGGCGGAGTGGTTCACGATGTCGTTGATCGTGTCGAGATACTGTTTCACCGCCTCGCGGTAGCGCCGCTGGATGAGAGTGGGATCGGCGAGAAGCGAGGGGCCCCCCTCGAGATCGATGAAGCGCGTAGGACGATCAAAGGTGAAGTCGATCTCCTGCCGGTCGAGGAGGTGAAAGACCGAGACGTCGTGCTTGCGGAAGCGGAGGTGCTGGAAGGCTTCGCGGAGCGGTTCGGGAGGAAAGAGGAAGTCCGAGATGATGACGATGAGGGCGCGTTGCTGGATTTTTTCCGCGGCCTCGTGGATGGCCTTGATGAGCCCGGTTTCGCCTCCGGCCTTGAGTTTGGCAATCTGGTCGAGAACAAGTCCGAGATGCTGGGGGCCGCGCCGCGGCGGGGTCTCGCGCTGGAAGCCGACCGCGCCGCTGTAGAGACCGATCGCATCGCCCTGCTGACCGGCGAGGTAGGCGAGGGTGCCGGAGAGGCGGCGGGCGTAGTCGAGTCGGGTGGCACCGGTTTCGCCGTAGCCCATCGAACCGCTCGTGTCGACGATGAGACAGAGACGCAGGTTCGTGTCCGCTTCGAATTCCTTAATGTAATAGCGATCGGTGCGGCCCCAGGTGCGCCAGTCGAGGCGGCGGGTGTCGTCGCCCTGGACATACTTGCGATACTGCGCAAACTCGATCGCCGAGCCCCGCACGGGACTGCGGTGGCGTCCTGACACATTCCCAATCATGGGGGAACGCGCATTGAGCTGCAGTCCGAGGAGTTTGCCGAGAACAGCCGGATCTAGAAAATCGCGTGAGGAGTCACGAGTCATGAGTTGAGGAGCTAGGAGCTAGGAGCTAGGAGCTAGGAGCTAGGAGCTAGGAGCTAGGAGC
>JANQVJ010000055.1:38763-66056 GCA_030730365.1 Verrucomicrobiales bacterium | reverse complement strand
TCCCCCCCGTCAAACCTTCTGCAACTGCCTCTTCAAACTCGCGCGGAGGGAGAAGAACGCAACCACGACGAACATGATCATCGCAAACAGATTCAGATCGAGGGTCTTCACAGTGAAGGAAATCCAGGGGGTCTCGCTGTTGCGGGGGAAGCGGAACTGGCGCTCGGCTCCGAAGAAAATGTTGGGCGGGTTCGACTTTTTGCGGTAATCCTCGCGCTCGACTTCGGCGCGGACGAAGAGGTCCTGAACCTTGCTGTTGAGGTAGAGGTCGCCGACGGAGTAGGTCTTTTCCCTGGTCTCGGGCACTTCGTAGTAGGGCTCGGGATCGAAGGTGCCGTTGACGAGGGCGGCGCGGATGGTCCTGAGCTGCCGACTGACCTGGCGGGGTGATTCCTCCTTGATCCCGTGGATCACGGCGAGGGCCTGCTTGAACTGGTAGAGGCGCTCGTGCTGCGCCTCGGTGAGCTCCTGATCGAGGGGGATGCGGCTGAATTTCTGGATCTCGGCCTCGATGAAGTTGGTGAGGGTGCTCGCGGGATTGTGCTCGGCGTGGGAGATGATGACGGCCTCGTAGCTCCAGCGCAGGGGCATGAGGTGGCAGATCCCGGGCACTTTGAGACGGCTCGCCTCCTCTTTTTCATCATCGGGGACGAACCACTGGCGGATGTTCTGGATGATGTCAAAGCTGCGGTTCATCTCGTCGTACTTGATGAGCGCACCGCCGAGAATGATATTCGGGATGAGGATGAGCGGGATGATGTTGATGGCCGTCTTGGGGCTGCTCACGATGCTCGAGATAAAAAGTCCCGCGGCGATCCCGACAAAGGAGGTGAGGAACATCCAGAGGAGGTTGTGGAAAAACATGTCCCGGATCCCGAGGATGGCGTTGCCGATGAGCAGGTAGATGACGCACTGAATGAGGGCGAAGAACCCGAGGGAGAGGTATTTCCCGATGATGTAGCCGCTGATGCGAAAGCCGTGATGCCGCTCGCGCTGGAGGAGGTTGCGGTCGCGGATGATCTCTTCGGCGGAGTTGGTCATGCCGAGGAAGAGGGCGGTGACGAGTCCGAGGAAGAGGTAGGTGGGGATGTGGAAGGCGTTCGCGAAGTTGTAGGAGCCGTCTTCGGAGTAGCGCATCACCATGGCGATGAGGACGGCAAGGGCGGGCGCCTCGAGCAGGGTCGTGGCGAGGTTGGCGCGGTTCCGCAGCTTGCTGAGGAAGGCGCGCTTGAACTGGTTGGCAAAGCGGACCCAGTCGTGACGCAGTTTTCGCGGCGGCGCCTGCGGGGTCTTTTGCAGGGAAGAGGTCTGCGAGGTGTCCGAGTCGAGCTCGCGCAGATTGACCTCTTCGAGGAGGCGGTAGGTCTGGAAGCGGTCGGACCAGAAGGCGGAGTTGAAACGCCGCGCGGGGATAAGGTTGCCGCGGACGTCGCGTTCGAAGATGACATCGCCGCCGAGGTCGCGCAGGGGCGTCTCGAGGACGTCGAAGATGAAGTCGGGGGTGAGATTGATGCTGCTGTTGTCCCTGTCACTGAGGGGTGCGGCGCTGGTGTAGATGCCTTCCTGCTTCCGCGCTTCGTGGAAGTATTCGAGGATCTGCGCGGGCGTCCCGAAGAAGGCCATTTTCCCCCCGTTGTCGAGGAGGAGCGCCTTGTCGAACATGTGGAAGAGGCGGCTGCTCGGCTGGTGGATGGAGACGAGGGTGATCTTGTTGTGGGTGAGCCCGCGGATCATTTCGAGGACGTGCTCGGAGTCCTTGGACGAGAGTCCCGAAGTTGGCTCGTCGAAAAGATAAATATCGGCAATGCCAATCATGTCCATGCCGGCGTTGAGGCGGCGGCGCTGGCCTCCGGAGAGGCTTTTGGTTTCCTGATCGCCGGCGAGGCGGTGGCGGATCTCGTTGAGCCCGAGTTCGATGAGCTTCGAATCGACGCGGCGGCGGCGCTCGTGGACGGGGAAATGCGGCGCCCGGATCGCGGCGGCGGTGTCGAGATTTTCCTCGACGGTGAGGAGAGGGTCAAAAGTCTCGTCCTGCGGGATGATAGCGATGTAGGACTTCAGATTTTCGTGCTCGGTGTAGAGGTCGACGCCGTTGAGATCGATGCGACCACTGCGCGGCTTGAGTTGTCCGCCGAGGGCTTTGAGGAGAGTACTCTTGCCGCATCCGCTCGGGCCCATGATGCAGACCATCTCGCCTCGCTGGATCGAAAAAGTGACGCCGTCGAGAGCGGGGATCTTGCGATCGTAGGAGTGGCTCACGTCGCGCGCCTTGAGCGTGCTGATGACGTTGCGCTCCTCTTCGATAATGCCTTCGGAAAAGTGGCAGCGCAGGTATTGATCACTCCCGAGGGAGATGACGCTGCCGTCTTTGAGCGGGGCCTGACCGCGCACGAGCTGGCCCTCGACGGTGACGGGGCGCTCTGAATCAATCACCTCGAGGAGGCCGGTTTTGGTGCTGTTGTCGCAGCGGATGCGGAGGAGGATTTTTCCCGAAGTGCCGGGGGAAAGGAGAATATCGCCGGGGGAGAGCTGTCCGGGATCGTTCGAGACGAGGTAGACGGTGCGGTTCGGTGGCAGGCTGAAACGACCGCCTAGCTCGCGGGCCTTGCGGCGCAGATCGTCGAAGGAAATCTCGGTGTGGTCGGGGAAGTCGAGACGCTCGCGCGAGGTCACCTCGAAGACATCGCCTTTTCTGAGAACCCGTTTTCCGATGATGGCCTCGGTCGGGTTGAGGACCTCGACCTGAATTTTGAGACCGAAGGAGATGCGGAGGTAGCTTTGCTTTGTCCGCACTTTTTCGATGAAGTGATTGCGGTTGTTGTCCTGTGCGAGGTAGAGCTGGACTGAGGAGAGATTTTTCTTGGTATTGAAATAAAAGACGAGGTCCTCAAAAGCGAGGACTTCCTCCCCGATGATGAGGCGCTGGCCTTCGTAGACGCGGCAGAACTCACCGGCATTGACCTGGCGCCCGCGGGCAAGGATGGGTCCGGGCCCGAGATTTTTGATGAGGAGAAGACTCTGGAAGCGGAAGGCCACGACCGAGTGCTCGTCGTCCGAGGTCGCGATGGTGATGTCGGCCGGCTCGCCGGTGGAGAGGATGAGAGACTCGAGGCGATGGCTGTCTTCTCCGGAGTGGCGCCCCTCGCCGGTGAGATCTCCGGCCTTGCTCAGTTGCGAGAGTTCGCTGGTGTTTAGCTGGTAGACGATGTTGATCGCCTCGGATGCGACCCCGAGAGTCGTCATGAACTGATAGAAGGTGATGAGATTCTCCTTCGGCAGTCCGGCCCGGCTGATGAGGACGTAGAGCTGCACCCCGAGAAGGACTTTATCCTCGAGGGGGAGACGCCCGGCGAGGTCCGAGGCAATCGCCTCGAGATCCTGACGGCGGCGGAGAGAGCGGATGAAGAGCTGCTTCAACTCGGCGTAGACGGTCTCGGGAAAGTCGTAACGCAGGAAGCCGAGGATGGAATCGATCTCCGCCTCGATGACACGGCCGTCGAGTTTGGTGAAGCCGGCGAAGACCTCAATGAGCATGGGCAGCATCGTCTCTTCGGTGCGCGGCATCTCGCTTTTGAAAAAAGCGCGCGAGAACCGGTCCCAGAGGCGGGTGCGATTCCGCGGGAGGCCGGACTCGGTCCGTAACTTTTTCCCGGATGTCCCCAAATCATTGACCGGGTCATGCAGGGTGGAAGAGGGTTTCGACATATTGGCCTGAGAAAATGCTCTGCAACCTATACCACTTCCTTGCCGCTTGAAAACCGGTGATCGAGTCCGATTCCGGCGTTCACCCAGTGAATTGGTCGGGTAAAGAAAAGATCTATTTCCTTAAATAGTAGCTTTTATTTATAATTTTTATGATTATTATATTTAGGGTCGCAAGCCGATGAAGCATTTTCTCCAACCAGACACTCCGGCCTCGGCCAAAATGCTCAGCCTCGTCCGTCGTCACCATGGGACTCCGATGGGCGCGAATGATGAGATTCCGTCGAACACGCTCATGCGCGGCAATCGTCTTGCGCGGATCTGGCGCAGAGGGGCGCGGTTGCATCATCTCAAGGCACGCCGCCGTCGCATCGAGCTTGCCGACATCCCCGCGATCGCTTTCCCCGTCGTGCTGGAGCTGGGGCAGGGAACTCAGTTTCTCATCCTGCGCGAAAAGTTTGCCGATCACGGGACCGAGTCCTATCTCGTGCAATTTTCCGACGCGCGGGAGTCGCTCGTCCGGGCGGAGCGCCTCCGCGAAATCTACGACGGCACCTGTGTCTTTCTACGTCCCCGCGAGGCGGCCCCGGAGGTGAAGGGGACGGAGGTGAAGGGGACAGGCTCTCCCCATGGTTCGCCGGGCTTGATCGCACGCCTGCGCTCCCGAATCGCTTCTTTTCCCATGAAACGGGGCGTCATTGTCGCGATGACCTGCCATGTCCTGACGCTCACCGGTGTCCTCGGCGTGGTCGTCTCGCATCGTCTCGCCTTCCCGGAGGCGGGGGTCGATTCGCTCCTAGTTCCGGCGGTAGGAGTGTTCATGGCCGCAGCGGTGGTGATGGGGATCCTGCGGCTGCGCGCTGAGGTGATCACTGACCGATTTCCCGCGGCGCTGGTGGATGGGGCGTTGGTCTCGATCTACGGTCTGGCGCTGGTCTTTCTCGCAGGCTGGGTTGCAACGCTTTTTTTCTGGGTGGCGGGGTCAATTATTGCCGTCCTGCTGCTCTCGGCCCGACTCGGGCAGGTGCCCTCGCGGCTACGGGAAGTGCGCGGATACATCGTCGGAGGCACTTTTTTCGCCGGAGCCGTGGCCTGCTGGACGGTCGCCTCGCTCGGCATTTTCCCCCCGGCGGTCATGGCCGGTGCTCTGGTGCTGGGGACTTGTCTCGTGAATCTGCTGATCGAGAGCGATGTAGTCTGGCAGGAAGTCCGGCTGGCGATGATCGCGGGGTGAAGGGCTCTGGATTCTTAATCTTAATCTTATTCTTAATCCCTCTTCGGGTCATCAACGACGCCCGGGGATTAAGAGTAAGGATTAAGGATTAAGATTAAGAGGGGGGGCAAGGCACCTTGGGGACAAAGCCAAGCAGGGTTGGATCGGGGCGCTTCACGTTTTTACTGGCAGGGGCTCTGACGTGCCGCTAGGGTGCCCGCGATGGACCTGATCACAATCCGCGAACTGAAGCAGCAGGCCGGTCCAGTGCCGCTGATGGTGCGTTTTCTTGCGCAACTGGAGAAGTCGCTCGAGCGCACCACGAAGACGGGCAATCCCTTTTACGAACTGACTTTTGCGGACGCGGAGGAGACGCTCGTGCTGAGGGTGTGGAACAACGCGGCGATGTTCGCGACCTGCGGGCAGATGCGCGGCGGGACCTTTTTCGAGGTCTCGGGCGAGTTCGGACTCGGCAACGACGGCCGCTCCATCGACGGGAAAAGCTGGACCGCCCGCGCCCTGAACGAGGAGGAGACCGCCGGCGTCCTCGGGGGCTCGCCCGAGCTCCGCCGCAAGCAGGAGACTGATTACGTCTTCATCGAATCGGCCGTGGAGAATCTCGCGGACCCGCGTCTCCATCATCTCTGCCGCGCTTTTCTAGAGCGCTTCGGGAAACGGCTGCGACGCACTGGCGCGGCCCGCGATTACCACCACGCCCGCCGCGGTGGTCTCGTCGAGCACGTCGCGCAGATGATGCGGTCGGCGATTCAGATCTGTGAGGCGTATCCGATGCTCAACCGCGATCTTCTCGTTGCGGGGGTGCTCTTTCACGATGTCGGCAAGCTCTGGGAAAATGCCTATGCGGAAAACGGCTTTTCCATGCCTTACACCGAGATGAGCGAGCTGCTCGGCCACATCCCTCTGGGGATGGAGATCGTGAACAAAATGTGGCGCGAGATCCACGAGGACGAGATGCTCTGTGCCGGCTGGAAAGACCTCGATCCGGAGAGTGATCGCGTGCGTTTGCATCTCCTTCACCTCATCGTCTCCCACCATGGCGAGCTCGGGTTCGGTTCACCCGTAGTACCTAAGACGCCCGAAGCCCAGGCCCTGCACTACATCGACAACCTCGATGCGAAGATGGAAATGTTCGAGCGCGGCTACCAGGTCGCGGCGGAGTTGGGGCGTCACGTTTTTGACCGTGTCAGGCCGCTCCCGGGTCGGCTCGTCGCGCCCCTGGGAGCTTTTGTGTCGAGGCCGGCGGTCCCGGTAAATGTTCCCGAAGGCGCGGCCGAAGGCTGGATCACGGACGAGCCGGAGCCTGACCTGGCAGGTGCAGTTGAACCGGATCAAATGCCCGGACCGGGTGAGCCGTTGTAATCTTGTTTCGTCAGATTGGATTTTAACTGCGAATAGGCAGGGATGGAGTCATTCAACCGAACGGATTTCCACGAATGAAGAAAGAGAGCGGACCTCAAGCCTGATCATTTTTCACCTCGACCATGAGATCGGGCGCGATGGACTCGATCTCTTCCCGAAGAGTGTCGCTGTCCAGACCGGCGGGAACGACTAGCTTCGCGTTGGTTTTAAAAAGCCGTTCGCCCGACCACGGGGCCTCGCTGCAATCGGTCGCGAGTTCGACGACGTTCACGCCAAGCCGGGCCAGGGTTCCCGAGATCGCACTGACGATGCCCTGGCGATCCTGCCCGACGACTTCAAGGGCGAGTGCCTGCCCTGTCCCGAGGGCGGTATCGACATCACCCGCGCGATGGACCCGCGTCTGCAAGCCGGCGCTCTCGAGCACCGCGAGAGCTTCGCGAAAAGCGGGCACCGCCTCTTCGGCAATGATGACCTGGACCATGCCCGAAAACTGGCCGGCAAGACGGATCATGCGGCTGCCTTCCCAGTTTCCCGACGCGGCCGCGATGACCGAAGCGAGTTGCTCGATGAGCCCGGGACGGTCGGGGCCGATGACACTGACGATGAGGGTGGTCTGCATGAACGGGGAGTGTATCGGGAAATCGGGATGAGGTCCACTATGGGGAGGGAAGGACGGAAACAGATTTGCAAAGCCGTCCTCTGCTCTGCGTTTTGATCTCCTATTACTGCAACCACTTCTCCAAAAACCGATACGATTCCTCCCGCTCATTTGTCGGAAAGTCGTGCTCGTCGTCGGGGTAGGCGATGCGCATCTTTTCGGGCACGCCGTGGAGCTCGTAGATGCGGCGGGCCTGCGGGGCGACTTTCTCGACGCCGCGCCAGTCAAAGTTGCTGTCGCGAAGAGGAGAATTTGAAAAGAAGGCGGCAGGCGCGAGCGCGGCGATGAGCTCATAGTAGTCGAATGGAACTTGGTCAGGATCGAGCGCGTAGCGGTCCCGGATGGCGGGGATGTAGCGCTCACTCGTCCAGCCCTTGAGGTCACCGCCGTAGTAATCGTGCAGAGGCGTCCACCCGCAGCTCGAGACGATCACTTTGATCCGTTCATCGAAGAGGGCGACGAAGATAGCGTTGTGGCCGCCGAGGGAATGGCCGATCGCTCCGATCTTTTCCCGGTCGACTTCGGGACGCGAGGTTAACAGATCCACGCACCGCATGTGATTCCAGATTCCCTTCATCGTGCCCGACTCGTAGCGGTCGGTCGTGAAGTCGTAGTCGGCATAGTCGCCGAAGGAGAGGTAGTCAGGGGCGATGACGACGTAACCGCGCTCGGCGAGCTCGCGGGCGTAGGCGCGGTTGGGCCGCTCGCCCTGTCCATCGACGATCTTTTTCCCCAGTTGACTGGTGGGATGGAGGGCGAGAATGCCGGGGCGTTTCTCCCCGCGGATGAGGTTTTTCGGCAGATAGAGAAAGGCGGGGGTGCGATCGCCTGCTTCCGAAGCCAGGGTGATGGTCTCGCGGGTGTAGGTGGCGGTCTCGATCTTCGCAGTGACCTGCATATCGAGGTCGGGCAGATCCTCACGCGAAGGGAGGGCTCCGGTCGCCTCTTCAAAACCGGCGATGATGGAGGCGCGGCGCTTTTTCCAGTCCCCGAGGGTTTTTAGGGCCTGCGGCTGTCCGGTCTCGTCGGGATACCAGTGGAGCGACTGATGAGAAGGCTGCAGCGGGACTTCCTGCGCGGACGCGTCGGGGCAGAGGATTACTCCCGCCAGCAAAGGGATGAGGATTCGGTAAGTGGCCATGGGGCGATGAGAACGAAATTGCCCCGCCTTTGGCAATCCCGAATCAGCCGCCATCGTGTATCGCTCGCGAAGAATGAGGATCTCTCCGGGATCGGCGATCGCCTCGCGGGGGATGGAGATTTTCGTTCCATTGACGGAGAAGGAAAATTCTTCGCACACGCAGGCCGGCGAGTCTCCGTTGCGGCCACGGCAGGATTTTTCCGGGTGAGTTTCTTTGCCTGATTTTACCCGTTTTCGGTGTCTTTTCAGATGAGGCGACAGGAAAGCGGGACGACAACTGAGACTTCCGCTGCCTGTCCCGGCGCGATTCCGATGAAGTTACGATGGCTGTAGCTCGCACTTTGCCGAGTTCGATATCTGCAAGTCCGCGCGGGGCATGAGGTTTCGCCCGCCGTCGCCTTTTCTGTGTCGGATCGATGTCGTTCGGGTAATGGGAGATGACGGGATCGCGACGCGTCGTATCTTTGTTCCATGAAGTATCTGACCCGGAAATGGGTGAAGCCGGAGGATCTGAACCCGAACGGGAGTCTCTTTGGAGGGAGTCTCCTCAAGTGGATCGATGAGGAGGCGGCGATCTACACGATCACAATGCTCCAAAGCCCCTATGTCGTCACCAAGCTGATGTCGGAAATCAACTTCATCAGCTCGGCAAGGGCCGGAGACATTCTGGAAATGGGCATGAAGGTCGTCAAAGTAGGGAGAAGCTCCATCACACTAAAGTGCGACGTACGGAATATCATGACTCACCACACGATCGTGAAGATCGATGAGATCGTTTTCGTGAACCTGGATTCTTCCGGATTTCCTTCGGCGCATGGCAAGCGAATCGAAGATCTGCATTCGATGGAGGAGCAGTAGCATCGGCGGATTCGGGGTGAAGAGTTGCCAAGCCTGTAGTAGTTCGCGGAGTTCGGTTCCGAGATCGTGAAAACTCCTTCTTCGGGATAATCTGTTCCTTCGTAAATGAGCACCGCCCGACCGAAAAATTCCCCTTTCTGCTGGCACTTCGCGGAAACTTTTCCTACCGTAGCGCATGACAGCGAGGCAGTATTTTTTTGCGGGGAGGGTTCAGGGGGTTGGCTTTCGCTACGCCACGAAGCGGCTCTCGCAGGGCTTCGATGTCCTCGGCTGGGTGCGCAACTGTGATGACGGGCGGGTCGAGCTCCAGATCATGGGAGAGGAAGAGGAACTCGACGATTTCATCCGTGAGTTACACGACAGCCCTCTCGGGCACCATATTCAAGAACAGCGGGAGCGCACGGTGCCGCTCCTAGAAGGGGTGATCGGATTCTCAATACGCGATTAGCATGAGCGAACCAGCCGTGGAGGTGAAAAACTTGACGAAGGTCTTCAGTCTTGGATTGAAGAAGGATTACGTCGTGGCGGTGGACAATCTCTCCTTCGAAGTGAAGGCGGGCGAGGTCTACGGATTGATCGGGCCGAATGGTTCGGGCAAGTCGACGACGATGAAGGTGGTCCTGGGACTGATGGCCGCGAGCAAGGGGTCGGCGAAGGTCTTCGGGCTCGACTCGGGCGACATCCGGGCGCGTAACGAGATCGGCTTTCTCCCGGAGAATCCCTATTTCTACAAGCATCTTTCCGGCGCGGAGACGCTGCGTTTTTACGGAAAACTCTGTGGGATGAAGGGCGCCGCCCTGAAGGACCGCATTGGCGAACTGCTCAAGCTGGTCGATCTCGAGGGTGCGGCGAACCGGCGTCTCGGGGGATATTCGAAGGGCATGCTGCAGCGCATCGGCCTCGCTCAATCGCTCATCCAGAATCCGCGGCTCGTCATCCTCGATGAACCGACGGCGGGGGTCGATCCGGTCGGGTCGCGGCAGATTCGAGACCTCATCATGCGCCTGCGCGACGAGGGCTACACGGTCTTTCTCTGCTCGCACCTCCTCGAGCAGGTGCAGGAAGTCTGTGACCGCGTCGGGATCATTTTTAAAGGACGCATGCGCCGCGAGGGCACCCTCGACGAGCTCATCGAGATCGAGAATCAAACCAGCATGACGATAGAGAACGCCACCCCCGAACTCATCGCTGAGATTAACGAACTGATCCGCTCGCGCGCGGGCGCCCGCGTCGTCGAGGAAGGGCACTCCCGCACCAGTCTCGAGCATCTTTTCATCCAGATTGCAGAGCGCAGCCGCGAGGAAAAATCATGAGCGATACCCCGAACGCCCCCGCCGAATCCGCTCCCCGCACGACCCCCCGCGGGGCGGGAAAATCAGTTCCGATTTTCTCGATCGGCCGTGTCTACACGATTGCCTCGAGCACGGTGACCCAGCTCGTGAGGATGAAGACCTTTTATTTCCTCCTCGCCTTTGCCCTCGTCGTCGTGGCGGTGGGGAACTTCAACATCCCCGCGACGCCGGCGAAGGAGCTCTCGATGATCAAGAAGGTCGCCTTCGGGACGATGGACATTTTCGCGTGGCTCTTCGCGATCGTGGCGACGGCGCTGCTCATTCCGAAGGATGTCGAGGATCGCACCCTTTACACGATCCTCTCGAAGCCGGTGCGTCGCATCGAATACCTGCTTGGCAAACTCGGAGGTGTCCTCAGCGTCATCGCGATCTCGCTGGTGGCGATGTATGCGATCTGCGCGGTGGTGATCTTTTCGCGGGAGAGTCTTTTTGTCGCGGCGGAGTATGACTCGATGAAAGCGAGCGGCCAGTACACCGCGGCGGAGATCGAGGAGCAGCTCTCGCTCATCCAGCAACAGGGCCTGCGGGCGGAGCTCGGGATCGCGGTGCTGGCCTCGTTTTTCAAGGCCTCGGTCGTGGCGGCGGTGACGATCTTCCTCTCTACTTTTGCCTCGAGTTCACTCTTTACGATCATCGTCAGCATTCTGCTCTTTCTTATTGGTCATGCCCACCACATGGCCTCGAGTTTTTGGCTCGACGAGTCGGGGAACAGTGTCGTTGTGCAGATGATGGTGAAGGTGATCAAGATCCTCATCCCGAATTATCAGCTCTTTTCCTTCAGCGAGGGGATCGTGCAGGGTGAGGCGGTCGTGGCGGCGCTGGTCTGGCAAATGGGCGGGCTCACGGCGGGGTATCTCGTCGTTTTCCTCCTCCTTTCCCTGCTTGTCTTCGTGGACAAAGAATTCTGACCTGTCGTGAAAAGTCTCTTCCAGAAAGTTCCCCGACTTGTCCTCGCGGTGATCGGCCTCGCGGTCTTCGGGCTGGTGCGGGCACCGCTCGAGGATGACCTGCGCGAGCAACTCGTGGCGGCGAATCTGCTGCTGCCGCCGCCGGGGCAGGGGGCCTTCGAGCAAATGAGCCAATCGGCCCTGATGGGCACGCTCGGCGGGTTGCGCTCTCTCGTCGCGACCTACCTGACCCTGAATGCCTTTGAGCATTTCAGCACGAAGTCGTGGGATGATCTGCGGGCAAACTACCTCATCATCACGAACCTCGAGCCGCGCGACGAGTCCCACTGGGTCTCGGTGATCTGGCACATCGGGATCAACGCGACGGCAAACATGGAGATCGATACCCGTCTGCCCGCCTTTGAACGGGAGCGGCGCTTCAATGAATATGCCTTCCAGGCCATCGACCTCGCTGAGCGCGGCATCGCCCAGCTCCCCGAATCGTTCGCGATCCGGCTGCAGCTCGCCGAAGTCTATCGCGAAAAGTTGAAGGACGACTGTGCCACCGCGCGGGTCTACGGCGAGATCGTGGGATTGCCCGGCGCACCCGGCTATGCGCGGCGATTTTACGGCTACTTCATGGCTCGCTGTCCCGGTCGCGAGCGGGAGGCGTACGACTACCTCACTGCGCTCTACCGCGAGGGAGAAGCGCAGCGATTGCCCACCCTGATCAAGGAAATCAAGAATCTCGAGGTGAAGCTCGCCATTCCTTCGCCCCGGCGTATTCCCGACGGAGACCCTGACCGCCGACCGCAGAAGTCAGCGGAAAAGCCCGCCAAGGTCCTTCCCGGGGGCATTGTGGTGCCCTAAAATGCGGAGACGTTTTGAGTTTTCCTCCCGCTTCCGGCCGGAAAGGCATGCTTTTGCTTCCCTCGTATTGCGAAAAGCTCTATCTATGGTTACTTTCCATTTCCCCCTTCCGGAACCGTCCGTGTTCCCACGCGGGGCTATTCAGAGAATGAAATACGCCATTTTCGGAGACATCCACGCCAACCTCGAAGCTTTCCAGGCCGTCCTGGAAGATGCCGTTCAACAGGGGTGCACCGACCGGGTCTGTGTTGGGGATATCGTCGGCTACGGCGCCAATCCCCGCGAATGCATCGCGATGATCAAGGAAATGGGATGCCCTGTGGTAAAGGGCAACCACGACGAGGAAGCGGTCCTCCAGACGTCCCTCGAGGGACTCAACTCGCTCGCCCGCCAGGCGATGGAGTGGACCCGCGCCCAGCTCGATCCTGATGACCAAGCCTTTCTGAAAAGTCTCAAGCTCGTCCGACAAGTTCGCGATTTCACGATCGTGCACGCGACCCTCGACACTCCCGGGAGCTGGACCTACGTGACGAACAAGTTCGATGCGATGGCGAGCTTCAGCTACCAGTTCACCCAGCTTTGCTTCTACGGGCATACCCACACCCCTCGCATTTATGTGAAGGGCGACAGTGTCGAGCCGGTCGAGGAGATGAAGGTCAAACTCCAGATGGGGCGCAAGTATTTCATCAACATCGGCAGCACCGGTCAGCCCCGCGATGGGGACTGGCGCTCCGCCTACGCCATCTACGACGCCGCCAATCAGGAGGTCACGATCCGCCGGATCGAATACGACATCCAGACGGCGCAGGATAAAATCATCGACGCCGGACTACCGGAAATGCTGGCGCACCGGCTTTCACTCGGCAAATAGGTAATCCTGTGAATCTCTCTGCCTGCGAGCGAATCCTCATCGTGAAGCCGAGTTCGCTCGGGGATATCGTTCACACCCTCCCCGCCGCCGCCGCGCTGCATCGTGCCGCCCCGCAGGCGCGAATCGACTGGCTCGCGAACACTGAGTGGTGTTCTCTCCTCGAGGGAGTCCCGTTTGTAAATGAGGTCATTTCTTTTCCGCGTCGCGAGTTGAGAGGGATCAGTGGCGTCTTCCGCGGGGCCCGCTGGGCGGATAAAGAGCTGCGTCCGCGGCGCTACGATCTCGTCATCGATTTTCAGGGACTACTGCGCAGCGCCTTCCTCGCGAAGCGCACCGGAGCATCCGTCGTCGCCGGGTTCCGCCAGTCGCGTGAGGGTGCCTCCCTTTTCTACAGTCACCGTGCCGAGGTTCCCGAATGGAGCAGCCTTCATGCCGTTGAACGCAATCTCGCTCTCGTCGCTTCGCTCGGGGTTGATGTCAGCGATCCTACTTTCCTTTTCCCTCCCGGAGCGGAGTTGAAAAAGCCGCCTCTCTTTCTCTCTCCTCCCATTCTCCTGCATCCCTTTTCACGTGGTGCAGGCAAGTCACTCTCGATCGCCGAGGTGATCGAACTTTGCGAACTGCTCGCGCCGTATCCCGTCCTCCTTGCGGGTATTCCGGAAAAACCGATCACGGTGAGCTGGCCCGGCAATGTCACTGACCTTTTAGGAAAAACGAGTCTGCCCGAACTCATCCATCTCATCCGGCAGGCCTCCTGGACGGTCAGTGTCGACAGCGGTCCGATGCATCTCGCGGCGGGATTGACCGATCGGGTGCTTTCGCTCCACACCTGGTCGAATCCCGCGATGGTCGGCCCGTGGCGACCAGATGCGTGGGTCTGGCGCGATTCCCGACTCGTGCAACGACGCGATGTGCAGCCCGACGAGTTTCCCGAGCGACGGGACTTGCAAAAGCACTACGGGAGCAAAGAGAGACTCCTCGCCCCGTCCGATCTCTCCTACATCGCCGCTTTTCTGCGGACGAAGGTTTCCGAAATTTCACCGCCATGAAAGAAGTCTTCATTTACACGGACGGATCCTCGCGCGGAAATCCGGGTCCCGGCGGATACGGCACAGTGGTGCGCTACGGCGGTCATCTGCGTGAGCTGGCACAGGGATTTGTCACGACGACGAACAATCGCATGGAGATCTTCGCCGCGATCGCCGGACTCGAGATTTTGAGAGAGCCGTGCCGCGTCACGATCTACTCGGATTCGCGCTACCTCGTCGACACCCAGACGAAGGGTTGGATCAAAGGCTGGAAGGCGATGGGCTGGCGGAAGAAAGACAAGTCGGCGGTGAAGAACGTCGACCTCTGGATGCGGCTCGAGCGTGCCGCGGAGGGACACGAGATCAACTGGCAATGGGTCAAGGGTCACGCCGGGCACGAGATGAATGAGCGCTGCGATATCCTTGCGACCGAGGCGGCCGACGGACTTCGCGGATCCTTGGTCGTGGATGACGGATTTAAACCGTAGCGGAATCAGGGGAGGGTGTTGGAAGTCCCGCGGTTTGCAGTTCCACAGGATGAGGAACAGGAAAGGGAATATTTTTATTGTGTTAGTGCCTTCCGCCGAGCTTCACCGCGAGACGGACCGCCTCGACGAGCGAGCTGCCTTTTGCCTTTCCCTGCCAGGCGATATCGCAGGCGGTGCCGTGGTCGACGCTGGTGCGGATGATGGGGAGGCCGAGGGTCGTGTTCACAGCCGTGTCAAAGGCAAGCGCCTTCAGCGGGATGTGGCCCTGATCGTGATACATGCAGACGAAGGCGTCGGTGCTGTGGCGCTTCGCGGGGATAAAGGCGGTATCGGGAGGGAGAGGTCCCTCGATCGAGATTCCCCGCGCGCGGGCCGCGTCGATCGCGGGGATGATGATGTTTTCCTCTTCGCGATTCCCGAAGAGTCCGTGCTCTCCGGCGTGGGGATTGAGCCCGAGCACGGCAAGGTGTGGCGCAGTTCCGCGGATGCGTCGCATCGCGCCGGCGGTGAGTTCGATGACGTCGAGGATGCGCTCAACGGTCAGCAATGCGGGCACCTCGAGGTAACCGCAATGAACCGTCACAAAACTCGCGCGGACTTCGTCGCTGTATTGGAACATGCAGGCGCGTCTTGCCCCTGTCTTATCGGCAAAAATTTCGGTGTGTCCCGGATATTCGACCCCGGCGGCACGGAGCGCTTCTTTGTTCAGGGGAGCCGTCGCGACCGCCGCGACCTCACCAGCGAGGGCGGCTTCGATACTGGCGAGGACATACCCGTAGCCGGCGGCCCCGGTTCTGGCGCTCACCACTCCGGGTTCAAAATCGGTGTCATCAAAGAGGGGCAGGTTGCGGACCAAAGAGGGTTCGGGCAGAGGGAGTCCCGTTTTTTCCGCGCAGCGGTTCAGGATCGCGAGATCGCCGAAGATGAGGGGCGTGGCGAACCCATGGACCTCCGCGTTGGCGAGGAGTTGCAGGCAGACTTCGGGACCGACCCCGGCGGGGTCTCCCATGGTGATGGCGATGAGGGGGAGTGGCATGGACTACGCTGGATGAGATGAGAGGGACAGGAATGTCCCCCCTCCTTGGGACAATACAAGGAGGGGCGACATTCTTGTCGCCCGGCGGGCCGGGAGCGGCATGTGGTTGCCTTTCACTGCCTCATTGGGTCATAAAAGTCCTGTCCGGTAAAGCCCCCGACGCTGGCGCGGCCTTGCATGATTGCGCATTTTTCCGTAACCGCTCAATGAGGGGCGCCGTCTTTTCCCGTATGCGTTTCCTCTTTTTTCTAGTCGGTCTTTGTTTTTTCCCCTCCGCCGCCATCCTCTTGGCCGAAACACCGCCCGCGGCGGACGTCGCGACGCATCGTTTCGAACCGCTCGATGCGGCCCGCGACCGCACCGTGCCGGTGAAGGTTTACCTGAAGCCTTCGGCAAAAGCTCAGCCCGTGATCGTTTTCTCCCATGGTCTCGGCGGGTCGCGGGAGAACAGTCCCTACCTAGGTGAATACTGGGCTGGTCACGGTTATGTTGCGGTCTTCGTGCAGCACGCCGGGAGCGACGAAGAGGTCTGGAAAACGGTGGAGCGGAGTGAGCGCATGGCGGTCCTGAAGGAGGCCGCGGGTCTCGAGTCCGCCCTCGCCCGCTACGCCGACATTCCCTTTGTCCTCGACCAACTGGAAAAATGGAACGTCGCCGATGCCCACGCCCTCAAAGGCAAACTCGATCTCGACCGAATCGGATTATGCGGCCATAGCTTTGGGGCGGTGACGACGCAGGCACTCATGGGGCAGCGCTACCGCATCGACCGCAGTTTTCACGATCCCCGCATCGATGCCTTCTTTGCGATGAGTCCGTCCGAGTCGCGCGGGATTTCTTCCGGCGGGGCTTTCGGTCACATCACGGCACCCGTCCTCTGCATGACCGGGACTGAGGACGGTAGTCCTATCACCCCCGAGACCACGCCCGAGTCGCGTCGCGAGGTCTACGCGGCGATGCCGGCGGGGAATAAGTATCAGCTCGTCTTCGAGGGCGGTAATCACTTCGCCTTTTCCGATGTCGGCTTTCACGACGAAAAGCGCATCGCCCATCATCACCCTGCCATTCAGCGAATCTCGACTCGTTTCTGGGACGCTTATCTTAAGGACGACGCCCGAGCGAAGGCCTGGCTCCAGTCTGCCGCCCCTCGCGAAGCCTGCGCGCTGGAGGAGAAGGATGTCTGGGAGTGGAAGTGAGCGGGTGGGCTCCTGCTCCCGCGGATTCACGAAGGAAATGCCTGTCGCCTCAAAAGCGGCCGTGTTGCGCGCGGCGGGAGTGAGATTGCAAGCTTCACAAAAGAGCACGAAGGCAGCGGCGTGAAAAGTGAAACCATTACCGCTGCTTACCGCAATTCGGCGAGTTGTCGTCACTGCGATAACGGCGAGAATAGTGACTATGCTAACGATGAAGCTCCCGACCATTTGTGTGTTCTCGACTCTCGTTTCACTCGCCGACACTCTTGCAACTGCCGCTGACTGGCCGAACTGGCGGGGGGCGAACTATGACGGGATTTCCGAAGAGACGATCCCCGCTCAATTACCTGAGACTCTCCCGGTAAAGTGGAGGGCTCAGGTCGGGATCGGCTTTTCCACGGTTTCGGTGGCGGGGGAGCGGGTCCTCACGATGGGAAATCGCAAGATCGGCGAAGTCGAGACGGACACGGTCTGGTGCCTCGATGCGGGGACCGGAAAGGTGCTCTGGGAGCACTCTTACCCCTGTGCTCTCGATCCGCGTTACTACGAGGGCGGGCCGGGCGGGACGCCGACGATTCACGAGAGATCGGTCTACACGCTGAGTAAAAAAGGCCATGCTTTTCGCCTCAATCTGGAGACGGGGAAGGTCGTCTGGAGTCGCGACCTCATCAAAGACCACCGCTTTGAGTTGCCCGAGTGGAGCTTTTCGGGCTCGATTGTTGTCGACGGGGAGAGGCTACTCCTGAATGTCGGTCGCGGTGGCCTCGCCCTCGATCGCGAGACGGGGAAGACTCTCTGGATGCCCTCGACGGAGACGGCCGGTTACGCCACTGTGGTGCCTTACCCGGCCGGGGGCGAAAAGGCGGGGATGCTGCTCTTTTCGGCAAAAGGGCTCATCGCCTTCAATCCGGCGACGGGCGAGTCGGTCTCGGAGTTGCCGTGGAAGTCGAGTCGCGATGTCAATGCGGCCGATCCCATTGTGATCGGGAAGCGCATCATTGTTTCCTCCGCCTCCGGTGCCGCCATGATCGAGCCGAAGGCTGACGGCAGCGGAGTCGAGATGATCTGGGAGCAGAAGGACATGAAGTGGTATTTTAATCCCGGCGTCCTCCTTGGGGATTATCTTTACTCGCTGCATGGCACGACCCATAAGCCTACCGAGCTGATGTGCGCCGACGCGCGCACCGGCGAGATCAAGTGGACGGTGCCCGGCTTCGGCAGTGGCGGTGTGATGGCGGCGGGGAATACGGTGATCGTCTTCGACAATGAGACGCTGACCCTCTTTGACGCCGACCCGACCGGGTATAAACCGCGCCACTCCCAGAAAATCCTTGAAGGAAAATGCTGGACCTCGCCGGTGCTGGCGAACGGTCGCCTCTACTGCCGTAACGCGGTCGGCGATCTCGCCTGCGTCGAAGTCGTCGCCGCAGCGGTGGAAACGGCGAGCGCTCAGTAATCAGCCCCTTTGAGGCTGGCGTTGACGCTCGCGAGCCATTTCTCCATGCCGTTCCGGAGATCCGCGACGATCTCTGGATATTCTTTAGCGAGATCGTTTTTTTCCTGGGGATCGTTGGCGAGGTTGAAAAGCATCCATCGCAACTTTTCCCCGTCGGTGGGGGAGAGTCGGTGGAGTTTCCAATCTCCCGAGATCCAAGCTGAGTGGCCCGAGTAGACGTCGGCAGGAAATTTTTGTTTGGGGATCTTTTCGACGCGACGAGTGACGCGTTCGACCTTGTTGTCACTCCAGTTTTCAAAAGTCGGGAGCACCTTCGTGACGACTCCGGCGGGATTGGTGAATTGCCCCGGGATTCCCGCGTTCCAGAACCCGAGCGGGTGCGGGCGGATGTCCATTTCTCCGCGCAGCAGCGGCACCAGACTGATGCCGTCGAGGACTTTTACGCCGTGGTCGGTCACGCCGACCAGTTCGAGGATAGTCGGAAAAATGTCGGTCGTGCAGGCCCGCACCGGTGTCACGCGAGGCGTGGGAATGCCAGCCGGCCATTCGATGAAGGCGGGGACGCGCAGCCCGCCTTCGTAGAGGACGTGTTTGCCCCCGCGGTTGTCGGCTGATTCACCCACAGGGAGACCTCCGTTGTCGCTCTTGAACCAGAGAATGGTGTTGTCGCGTCTCCCGAGAGTGTCGAGTTCGGATCGGAGTCGTCCAAAGGCACGATCAACCGCCGTGATTTCACCAAGAAATTCGCGCTCTTTTTTCGGCCGGTGCGAATAGAGCGCGGTGTCTGCGGGCGTGGCGTGGTGCGGGTAATGCGGTGCCGCAAACCAGATCACGGCGAAGATCGGGGCTTCTCCCGCAGATTTTTCGCGGATCCAGTCGAGCGCCAGATCCATTGTCAGATTGCTCCCTTCGCCTTTAATTTTCAGCACTTTCCCCTCGTCGCTCATTTCGGGATTGAAGTCGTAGAAATTGGACGTACTGACCCAACGATCAAAGCCGTTCGCGCCCGGGTTTACGGGGCTGTCGGCCCGAATTGAACCGAGATGCCACTTGCCGAAGTGCCCGGTGACATACCCTTCGTGGCGCAGCAATTCGGCGAGGGTCACCTCCTGCGGCCGGATGGGGTGCCCCCAACTGAAGACGCCCATGCGATTGGGATGCCGCCCCGTCAGCACGCTCGCCCGGGTGGGGGAGCACGAGGGCGCCGCGGCGTAAAAGCGATCAAAGCGCAGCCCTGCGGCGGCGGCGGCGTCGAGGTTAGGCGTTTTTAGGTGGGGATGGCCATTGTAGCCGATATCGCCCCAGCCCTGGTCGTCAGTCATCACAAGGATGATGTCCGGCCTTTTCCCGGGAGTGGGGGTCTTCTTTGCCCCGTCCTCGACGGCCAGAAGGCAGGGAGAAGTGACGAGCAGGAGTGACGAAACGATTCTAAAGCGGGGAAAAAACATGAAAGTCGCGAAAATGCTAACTCGTTAACGATTGGGAGGCAAAAGCATTTCCGGGTATGGCACCTTCCTGAAAAAATTTCCAGGGCCCGGAAGGTAGCTTAAGCTCACTCAAGCCTGTCAGGCCGATGACCTGACGAGCTGGATGAGTAAGCGGGACGGTTGATCACTTCACCTCAGCAGGTTTCGTGATCATGGGGAAATCATCAGTCCGGAAAGGGGTGAGGGGGAGGCCTTTCTTCGAATGGACATTGCAGACCGGATTGTCGGCCCAGGCATACCGGACGGCGATCGGAGCGGGGACGCTTTTGCTCTGCACTTCGACGGTATCTGCACCGGTAATTTTCGCCTCGGCGGCTACCCATTTGCGATCTTCGCCACAGATGGCAAATCCGTGGACAGTGCTGACATCGACGGTGCGCAAGCCTCCATCGACATGATCGAAGGTGAGCTTGATTTTATCACCCTCGACAGTCATGTCGCGGTAGAGCGGGCTTTGCGGCTCGATGTTCGGGATGCCATAGTCTTTCGCGAGGGCCCAGCGGACGAGGCGGGCGGCGACGTCGTATTTGTTTTTCGGATGGATGTCGTTGGATTCGCCGATGTCGATGATAACCGCCTCGCCAGTGTTGGGGAGGGTGAGGGTGCGGGTCTGGGCCTCACGCAACTCGGCCCACTGGGCATCGCCGGGCTCGGGCACTTCGTTTTTGAAATCGGCGAGCTGCACCCAGTAGAAGGGAAAGTCTCCCTGTTTCCATTCGGCGCGCCACTGCTCGATCATGTAGGGGAAAAGTTCGCGATACTCCCAGGCGCGTCCGGCGTTGCTTTCGCCCTGATACCAAATCACGCCCTTGATGCCGTAGCCGAGGGTGGGGTGAACCATACCGGCAAAGATGTTCCCGGGACGCGCGTTCCCACCGAGGATCTGTTCTGGTGACTGGGGTTTGCGGGGAGGGGTGGCGCCTGATGCCGTGGCGGCGGCGGTCTGAGCCTCCCACGCGACGACGGAAGCTTCGTATTTCGCTTTTTCCTCTTCGGACGAGAGGGTGGCCTCGCGTTGCGTCCAGCTCTTTACGAGGTTCGCGAAGCGGGGATCGCTCTCGATCGTTTCGCGGCGGATCCATGCCTCGGCGGCAGAGCCTCCCCAGGCGTTGTTGATGAGTCCGACAGGGACGCCGAGGATCTCGTGCAGATATCGGCCGTAGAAGAATCCGACGGCGGAGAAGTTCAGGCAGTTTTGCGCATTCGCGGCCTGCCATTGGCCGGTGAAGTCCTTCTGTTTTTCCTGCGTGCCCTTGATCGGGACGGTGATGAGGCGGAGATTCGGGTGATTGGAGGCGAGAGACTCGACCTGGGCCTTCCAGTCGCCCGAGACGGTCATTCCCATGTTCGACTGGCCCGAGCACATCCAGACTTCTCCGACGAGGACGTCGGCGAGCTCACGGGTCGAGGTGCCCGCGATGACAAATTTCGTGGGAGTGGCATTCGCGGTGACGGGATCCAGCGAGACAGCCCACTTACCGTCAGCCGCAGCGGTGGTTTTTTTCACCTGATCGCCAAAAGTCACGGTGACTTCTGTTCCGGGGGTGTCCCATCCCCAGATTGGATTCGCCTGCTTTTGCTGGAGGACCATGTGATCGCCGATAATGGCGGGCAGCGTCAGCTCGGCCCGGAGGGAACCGGCAAAGAGGATACTGAGGGCGGCACCGAGATTGAGACATGGGGAGATGATTTTCATGATGGTGGGGATTTTCCTACAGGTGATGAAAAAGCAAAGCCTCGAATTCGGCGTGATAGCGGCGCTGAAGACCACAATAAAAAAAGCGGAACAGGGCTGACCTGCTCCGCTTTTCGAAAAAATCGGCTCGTGTGAGCGATCAACACCCGCAACCACCGCTGCTGCAGCAACCGCCGCCGGCGAGGTCTTCGGGCTCGGGGAGACGGCCGAGCTCGAGCGCTTTGCCGACCATGCGGGAGACCTGCTGGACGATGCCGTTGAGAGTCTCTTCGGCGGTCATGAATTCACCGGTGATGGGATTCGCTTTCAGGGAAGCGAGTTCGGCGTCGTAGCCTTCAATGTCGTCCTCGGTCAGTTCACCGGCACTCTGCTTCTGGTGGAGAGACTCCCCGAGCTTGGTAAAGTTGCGGTAAGAGGCTTGGGCCGACTTGTCGTTGAAGAAGGCGTCGATCTTGGCCGCGCTTTCCTGATACTCACCCGACTGGAGGATGAGGGAGCAGAGCTCGCGGGTTTTGTCGAGGATGGCTGAGTTGGGGGAAAGGATTTCCATGGAGATCGATACGCCCGTTTTTCTCTGATCACAAGCCGCGATTCAGAGGGCAGGTGTTGGTATCTGCTTCGAGACTCTCCGGTGACTTCAAGAGACCGACTTATTTTATCTCCAGCAGATTCAGGGAGGCCAGCAGATTGCTTCAGGATAGAAATCTGCGGGAGTGTTCCGAGGTATCAGATTTGACTTTCAATTTCATGAGTGAGCCCGGGTGAGGAAGCTGTGTTTTTCGCCTCAAAAGTTTGCGGCGACTTCAAGAGAAGGAATGACTTATCTCCAGGAGAGGGCTTCAGGAAAAATCTGCTGGCCTCCCTGAATCTGCTGGAGTAATCCGACTCTTCCGCTCGAAACTCTTACCTCAGATGGAGGTCCTGGGATGCAGTCCGTGCTGCGGTGGTTTCTGCAGGAGAACGGGGGAGAGCTCGGGAAGTGAGGCGAGCGGGGTGCGGCCTTCGTGGCGGCGCAGCTCGGAGCGGGCTGCCACCTTGAGTTCCATCCAGCGAGGGTGATCGAGATCAGGAGCATTGCGCACATGACGGAGCAGGCTGAGCCACTCGACGTAGGCCCGCTCGACATCGCCCGTGCCAAAGTCGAGGGTGGTCACTCCGGCGGTGAGTTGACTCAATTTTCCCGCGAGGAGGACGGCGATGAGTTCGGTGGCGCTCTCGCCATACTGCGGGGGCAGTCCGAGGTGGAGATAGCCTTCGAAGTCTATTGCCCCATACGCCTGACGACAGGCGGCGGCGAGGCGGTCGCTCCCGATGGAGTCGATCACCGCGGCCGCTTCGGGGAGGGCGTCGAGTTCAAAGCGATGCCCGGCCCGCAAGTTCGCGAGATGGAGGGTGATCTCGTCGACGGGGTAGTGGGGATCTTCAAGGGCGGCGGCGACGGCAAGTCCCTCGCCTCCCTGAAAAAGGCTGAAGATGATTCCACGGGTCGTGGGACGTCCACTGTCGTCGATGAGGGCAAGCTTTCTCCAGGCATGGGCCGGGCTGCCGGGGACAGGCTGGAAGGAATCGCCCGAGAGGGTGTCGGTGTAATGGGTCTCTGTCAGGATCTCAACGGATCTTTCGGGTGGTGAGTGGAGGGCGCGACCCCGATCATCGCGGTAGACGGGGAGGGACGCTTCGCGAAAATGAGCGAGGAGGAAAAGAGTGTTGCCCCGCGGGACGAGGTTCATCACCACGGCGGGGGCAAGGGTCTCGCCGAAAAGTCCGGGAAGAAGCGCGGATGCCTCGGCGAAGGTGTAGGCATCCTCGCGGGCAGCGCCTCCGGCGAGGCGGCGGGCGGGTTTGGTGAGGGTGAAGCGATCTTCGCCCGCGGCGGTCGCGACGGCGAGTTCGAGACCGTAGCGCCGCCCTTCGTTGCCTTTGTCATCGAGGCGGGAAAGACGGGTGCCGGGGGGGAGGAGGGTGCTGACGAGCGCGCTATCACTCTCGGCGGGCTGGTAGTGATCGCTGACGAGAGTGAGGACTTCCCCGAGCGGGGCGTGGCCCTCGCGTCCGGCCTGGGCGGGTTCCCATTCACCGTCGGGATTGAGAATCTCTTTGCGAACGGGTCGCAGATTAAAAAGAGATCCTCCTGTCGCAGGGGTGTCACCGTCACCGCCGGGACGGAAGCCGAGGGTGACGGTCTGCTCGGAGAAGAGGCGGTCGCGCAGGTCGCGGGCGGCGGCGAAGGGTGAGAGTCCGTGCTCTCCGGCGAGGTGCATGCGCCGTAGCATGGTGGGCCAATCGAGTTCATTGTGACGCCGCAGGTCGAGGGGGCGAGCGTCGGAGAGTCGGGCACTGTCGCGTCCGCTGATGATGTAACCGGTCTCGTCGAGCCCCCGCCGTCCAGCACGGCCGAACATCTGGAGGAGCTCGGCGGGACTGACGTCGCGTTCGTAGGGGCCGTCCTGATAGGTAGTAGCGGCGATGAAGACGGAGCGCACCGAAAAATTAATTCCAGCGGCGAGACCCATCGTCGCGACGATGATGCGGAGTTGACCGGCTTTCGCGAGAGGCTCGACTATGGCGGCCCGCTCGAGAAAGCCGAGTCCGCTGTGGTGAAAAGCGACACGCTTTTTCAACAGACGCAAAATGTCGGATGAGCAGCCCTGTTCGAGACGCCGATCACCTAGGCGAATGGGATCGTCTTCGGGCAGCATCTCGGCGACTTTCCAGGCGATCTTCTCGGCGGCTTTCCGGTGGGGGGCAAAGATGAGGAGCGGGCCGTAGTGCGAGAGCATGACCCCGAGGGAGAGTCGATGCCAGAAGTTGCGGTACTTCGGCGGGGCGTTGCGCGGGAGACCCTCGATCGGCATCTCGTCCAAGGGGACGGGGCGGTCGGTGGTGCCGATGACGCGGACCCTGCGTCCGAGACGCTCCATCCAGGCCGCGACTTTTCCGGGATTGCCGACACTGCCGCTGAGTAAGAGCAGCCTCGTGCCTGCCGGGGCGAGGGCCACGGCCAGTTCGTAGTTCAGACCGCGCTGGCGATCGCCTATCATCTGATACTCATCGATGACAAGGAGGTGCGGTCCCTCTCCCGCGAGAAAACGCTCGCGCTGGGTCTCGAGGGTCGCAACGAGGACAGGCGCGTCGAGGTCCTCGGCGAGGTCGCCGGTGGCGATGCCGACTTTCCACCCGGCGCGTTTCCACTCCCGCCATTTCTCGTTGGCGAGGGCGCGGGTCGGGACCGTGAAAATGGCCTGACGACCCGCCGCGGGAAATTTCCGCCCCTTGATGAGGCTTTCAAAAATGTAGGTCTTTCCCGCGCCGGTGGGGGCGTCGACGATCACATCAAAGCCGTCAGTGAGAGCGCGCACGGCCTCCTGCTGCCAAAGGTCGGGGACGAGCAGGCGAACCTGCAATCCTTCGAAGGCTCTGTCCAGTCCACCATACATCCTGTTGAAGGATACGCGGCGGAGCGGAGGCGGGACGGGTTGCCCGTGAGCCCCGCCCCGATTAGTTCGGCTGGGTAGCGGGGCGGCCCTCGATCGGGACGGTCTTCTCACGGGGAGCCCGGGTCGCTTCGGAGATATTTACCGGTTTACCGGTTTTACCGATAGCGATGAGGTCCTGAAGGATGCGGAGCGTCTCCCGCTGGTAGGGTCCGAGCTTGTGGGGATACTCGAGGAGCTTCGCATCGGGATCTTCGTCCTCGGCGTCTCCGCGGGCCATGCCGCTGAGCTGCTCTTCGGAGAGGTCGTCGCGGAGGGTGAGCTTTTCATCGAGGACATTGTCCTGGGTGAGTTTGTAGATGGTGAAAAGACCTTTTTCTGCTTCGCGGATTGCGGCAAATTGATCGATGCGCATCTTGCGACGCTCTTCGATTTCTGTTTCGGACTTGGTCGTTTCTTCCTTACGGCTCTGAAGATTGAGCGAGATGGTGTTGCGCGCAATGCGCTCCTTCTCTTCGGCGATGTCTTTGAGGATGTACTCGAAGTCCGTGCCGGTGGCGATGCGGGCTTCGGACGCCTTTTGCAGCGGTTCGAATTCGAGCGGCTTTTCAAAGAAGGGCAAATAAAGGCTCGGCTCGATCGGATCGACGACAAGGGCGTAGGGAAGTGAGGCTTCGCCGATCTCGGCGATATCGAGCATGGAGGGGAGACGAACTTCAGGCACGACCCCGTGGCGCTGGGTCGAATGACCATCGATACGGTAGAAGGTCTGGATCGTGAGTTTGAGGGCCCCTTCCTGTGTTTCGGTGCGGCTGAAGGGGAGGGTGAGCTTGTTCGAGATCACGGGGCGCAGTTGCTGCACGGTGCCTTTGCCGAAGGTCGACTCGTCGCCCACGATGACGGCGCGACCGTAGTCCTGCAGGGCGGCGGCGAAAATCTCCGATGCCGAGGCGCTCGCTCGATTCACGAGGACGATGAGGGGACCGCTGTAAACGGCTTCACCATTCCGTGAAAATTTCTGGTCGCGGTTATTTTTCCAGTCGATGGACTGCACGACGGGGCCTTTGCGGATGAAGAGGCCGGTCATGTTGATGGCTTCCTCGAGTGATCCTCCGCCATTGTCGCGGAGGTCGATGACGAGACCGTTAATGCCCTCGATGGAGAGACGGGTGAGGAGGCGGCGGACGTCGGCGGTGGTGCTGGTCTGACCGCCGTCCATGTCGGCGTAGAAAGAGGGCAGGGTGATCCAACCGAGCTTCTCTTCCGAGCCGGCGGGATCTTTGGTGATAATAAGATCGGCGGTGGCGAGGCTGTCTTTCAGGTCGATCTGCTCGCGAGTGATGTCGACGAACTCGATCGCATCGGCCTTGCCGGCGGGAGTTATTTTGAGTCGAACCATGGAGCCGATCTCGCCGCGGATGAGGTCAACGATATCGGAGAGTTTCATCTCAACGACATCGACGAACTCTCCATCGGGACCTTGGGCCACGCCGATGACGCGGTCTTTCACCTTAAGCTTGCCTACCTTAAAAGCAGGGCCGCCGACGACGAGACCCTCGATCGTGGCACCGCCCTGATCATCGTCTTTCTGCAGCATCGCACCGATTCCGGTGAGGGATTTGTTCATCCCGATGCGGAAGTTGTCATACTGCTGCTGGGAGAAATACTCGGAGTGGGGGTCGTAGGCGGCGGCGATTGACTTGATGAAAAGGCTCGCGATATCTTCGGTATTGTTTTCTTTGATCCGCTTGAGGATGCGGTTGTAACGATCCGAGACCTTTTCGTAGATGGATTTCTTCGACTCGGCGTCGTCGACTTCCTTCTTGGGCTCCTGTCCGGCTTTTTCACGCTTGGCGGCGTCTTCGATCTTTTTTTTCTCCACCGCTTCGGCGATGAGCTGTTCGCGGAGGAGATCTCCTTCGATGAGGTTGCGCCAGAGCTGGTCGTGTTCTTCCCCGGCTTTGGCCCAGGGCGAATTCTTGCGCGAGATCTCGACGGTGCGGTCGGAGTCGTAGGTGAAGGTATTCGGCACGGCGAGCTTCTTCGCGAGTTCGACGCGGGAGCGGACTCGCTCCTCATAGACGGAGAAAATGTCAAAAGCGGCGGGGATGCTGCCATTGCGGACCTGATCGTCGATCTGGAGTTGAAATTTGGTAACAAAGCCGTCGACGTCTTCCTTCGTGAAGTAGATGCGGCTGTAGTCGAGGGCCTCGAGGTAGGCGGTCAGCGTGCGCTCGGACATCTTGTCGTTGAACGGTTCGCGGAGGAAGTGCTCCTCTTCGAGCATCGCGACGACGCGCTGGGCGAGGTCGCCATGCTGGGTCTCGTTCTGGGCGCTCGTCGGGGACGAAAGTGCCGTGCAGAAGGTGAGAGCGAAAACAGGTAGGAGTTTGGCAGGCGACATGGAGGCTAAGAGTGTCTGAGTGATGGCGGTGTCCGTGTTTCCCGACGGTGAAACCGGCGGGGGAGAAAGATTACACTGAAACGAATACGGGGAAAAGCCTTTTATGGGACGCAGATGAGCGTCCGAACCTTAGGGAACCTTA
>JANQVJ010000055.1:30236-38663 GCA_030730365.1 Verrucomicrobiales bacterium | reverse complement strand
GAACCTTAGGGAACCTTAAGAACTTGGGCAGTTTTCCGCGAGAGCGTGTCCGTCGCAGCGCTTGACGAATCGGCATCCGGCGATTGAGTGGGGCCGATCATGTCTATTCCCCGGGACCTTCTTACCGCTACGGACCATCTGAGCGACAGCCTCCGCGGGATGCGCTTTGCCGCGCCGGTGAGTCATGTCTACAATCCGCTCGAGTATGCTCGCGAGCCGCACGGTCAATACGTAACGCGATTTGCCGATTCGCCGAAGCGCGTTCTTCTCATGGGGATGAACCCGGGTCCCTGGGGCATGGCCCAGACGGGTGTGCCATTTGGTGAAGTGCCCGCCGTGCGGGACTGGATGGGGATCACGGGTAAGGTCGGGAAACCTGATCCGGAGCACCCGAAGCGTCCCATCGTCGGATTCGACTGTGAGAAATCCGAGGTGAGTGGACGGCGCCTCTGGGGACTGTTTTCTGCGGCCTACCCGAGAGTTGGCGATTTTTTCGCGGAGCATTATGTGGTCAACTACTGCCCTCTCGTCTGGATGGAGGAGAGCGGACGCAATCGCACTCCGGATAAGCTCCCGGTGGGGGAAATGGCGTCCGTTTACGCCGCCTGCGACGCTTATGTGGGCCAGCATCTCCTGCTCCTTGAGCCCGAGTATGCCGTCGGAGTGGGTGCCTTTGCGGAAGCCTGCCTCGCCCGTGTCGCGGCGCAGATCGGGATGAAGCCGATCATTGGAAAAATCCTCCATCCCAGCCCGGCAAGTCCGGCGGCGAATCGCGACTGGGCGGGAACGGCGGAAAAACAACTGCGCGCCCTCGGCGTGTGGCCTTAAGCTGGACGGACCGCCATCATGTACGACTCGCAACGAAGCCAACGACTCCTCCGACAGGCGAGTTGGCTTTCTTTCTGGATCGGGGTGGTGATGCTCACGATTAAGTCGGCAGCCTGGTATCTGACTCGTTCGTCGGCCATCCTCAGTGACGCAGCAGAGTCAGTCGTGCACGTCGCCGCAGTGGCCTTCGTCGTCTACAGTCTGCGCCTTTCCCAAAAACCGCCGGACGAGGATCACCCCTACGGTCACGCGAAGATATCTTTTTTCTCCGCCGGATTCGAAGGGGGGCTCATCTCGATCGCGGGACTGTTCATCTTCTACCAGGCCATTCTCCAGTGGATGAGCGGGAATGAGCCGCAACAGCTCGGGATGGGCAGTCTCCTCACCGCGCTGGCGCTGGTGATCAATGGCTGGCTGGGATGGCATCTGCTCAGGCTGGGAAAAAAGGGCGGCTCGCTCATCCTTGAGGCGAACGGAAATCACGTCCTCACGGACGCGTGGACGAGTATCGGCGTGCTCGTCGGGCTCGGTCTAACCTGGGCGACGGGCTGGATGGGCTTTGACCCGATCTGCGCGATGCTCGTGGCTCTGAACATCCTCTGGTCGGGCGTGCGTCTGATGTGGCGCAGCGCCAGCGGGCTGATGGATCGGGCCGATCCGGCAGTGCAGGTGGCCATCGTCGCCCGGCTCGATGCGGCGACGGCGAAACATGGCGTCACCTGGCATCAGATGCGGCATCGGCACCTCGGCGACGGGCACTGGGTGGACTTTCATCTCGTTTTTGGGGACGAGACGACAGTGCGCGACGCCCACGAGATCGCGACTGACTTCGAGCGGGAGGTGCGTGATGAGATGGGGTTGTCAACGATCGTAACGACGCATCTCGAACCGATGGAGGATCACGAGCGCATCCATGGACATCCTCCGGGGGAAATGCCCAAGCTGGTGCCCGGGGAGGGGCATCATCCGGACTAAGGGGAGTCTTTCTCAATAGTCCCGGTCGAGGAGATAGTCGGCGATCTCGCTCAGGCGGGTGCCTTTTTTACCAAACGGCTTCAGGGCATCGTGCGCTTTTTTGGTGAGGCGGGCGGCTTCTTTACGGCTCTTTTCGAGACCGAAGAGGGCGGGATAGGTCGACTTGGCAGTGGCCTCGTCTTTGCCGGCGCTCTTGCCGAGCTTCTCACTCGTCTGGGTGACGTCGAGGATGTCGTCGATGACTTGAAAGGCAAGGCCGAGAGACTGTCCGTAAGTGGTGAGCGCCTCGAGCTGGGCGGGTTTGGCATTCGCGGTCATGGCCCCGAGGCGGATCGAGGCGGTGAGGAGGGCTGCCGTTTTGCTCTCGTGGATGTATTTCAACTGCGTCGCATTGAGCATCACGTCACTGCCCTCGCCTTCAAGATCGAGGACCTGTCCGCCGATGAGATGGCGGCTGCCCGAGGAGACGGCGAGTTCGGAAATAAAGGCACCAACGTCGTAGCGGGCAGTGCCTTTCACTTTTGCGAGAATCTCGAAGGCGATCGTGAGGAGGGCGTCCCCGGCGAGCACGGCGATGCCTTCTCCGTATTTCACATGACTCGTCGGCATGCCGCGACGGAGATCGTCGTCGTCCATGCAGGGAAGATCGTCGTGGATGAGCGAGTAGGTGTGGATGCACTCCACCGCGGCGGCGGGGGCGAGGGCGGCTTCGTAGGCCCCGCCGCAGGCTTCGGCACTGGCGAGGCAGAGGATGGGACGGAGACGTTTGCCTCCGGCAAAAATGCTGTAGCGCATCGCCTCGTGAATCGTCGCCGGACGCGTCTTCGCCGAGGGCAGGTATTGCCCGAGGGCCTTGTCGACGATACGGCAGCGTTCTTCGAGGTAGGTGTTCATGAGAGGAAGGAGTTGAGGAATTGAGGAGTTCAGGTGTTGAGGGCCTGAACTCCTCAAATCCTGAACCCCTGAAAGCCTTTTAGAGGAGTTCCGCAATTTGGACAGCGTTGAGGGCGGCTCCTTTGCGGACCTGATCTCCGACGACCCAGAAGGTGAGGGCATTATCGAGGACGAGGTCTTCGCGGATGCGGCCGACGAGGCAGTCGTCTCCGTCGGTGGAGTCGAGCGGGGTCGGGTATTCGGGGAATTCAGCGAAGGGCGCATCGATGACGTGGACGCCGGGAGCGGCGTTGATCGCGGCGCGGGCGGCCTCGACCGAGGGTTTGTCATTGAAGACCGCGGTGACGGAGACGGCGTGGGAGCGGTAAACGGGGACCCGCACGCAGGTGACGGAGGCTTTGAGCTCGGGTGCGTGGAGAATCTTGCGGCCCTCGAAGAGCATTTTGAGTTCTTCTTTGGTGTAGCCGTTTTCGGTGAAGACGTCGACCTGGGGAATCACGTTGAAGGCGATCTGGCGCGAATAGACGCTGCGTTCGGGGATCGTTTCCCCCTTGGCAATGGCAGTGACTTGGGTCTCGAGTTCGAGAATGCCCTGCGCTCCGCTGCCTGAGACGGCCTGGTAGGATGACGCGATCAGGCTATGCACCCCTCCGAAGGCCTCGTGCATGGGATTAAGCGCCATGAGGGTAATGATGGTTGTGCAGTTCGGATTCGCGATGATGCCCGAATGCTTTTTCGCGTCTTCGGGATTGATCTCGGGCACGACGAGCGGGACTCCCTCGTCCATGCGAAAAGCCGAGGAGTTATCCACCACGACGGCTCCCGCAGCGACCGCGTAAGGCGCGAAAGCCTTTGAAATGGCGCCTCCGGCGCTGAAAAGGGCGATGTCAACGCCGGCGAAGGAGTCGGGCCGTAGCTCCTTCACGACGACTTCCTTACCTCGAAATGTCATCGTTTTCCCTGCGGAACGGGCCGAGGCGAGAAGGGTGAGTTCGCTCACTGGAAAGTCACGCTGCTCGAGGCACTTCAGGATTTCGATCCCGACGGCCCCGGTCGCGCCCGCGATGGCGAGATGTTTCGGAGTGTTTCTCATAAGTTGATTTTGTAAGGAAGTGCGCGATTCTACGTTTTCCTATGCTGAATGCAACCGATTGACTCTAAGGAACCGCATGGTCCGAACGTCACCGCCTTCTCATTTGGACAAAAACAAAAACAGAATACTAATACTATGAAAAACATCATCCTGCTTGCTATCGTTGCTATCGGCGCTCTCTCCATGACCGCCTGCAAAACCACCAAGAGCTGCTGTGGCACCTGTGCCCCTGCTGCTGCTTGCTCCAAGTAAGTAACGGCGGATGAACGGGTCGCGATCTTCGCGCCCTTTCTCCAAATACTTCAAAAGCGGCTGTCCTTCACGGGGCAGCCGTTTTTTTGTGCCTCATCACGACGACAGGGTGCCCATGGCGTCTCCCATGCGGGCGTAGAGTTCGATGCCCCCGGCCGACTGTGTGGCGAGGTCGGGGGCGGGCGCGAAAGAGCCTTCGGGAAAAATGATGATGGTCATCGATCCGCCGAAGCGGAAGTAGCCTTTTTCATCGCCCCTCGCGACGGAGGCCCCGGGCGGGCAGGTGTCGACGATGCTGCCGACGTTGGTCGCGCCGATCTCAAGAAAGAGATATTCTCCGATGTCGGGTCGGGTCACGACGGTGACGCGACGTTTGTTTTCGAGAAGGTAGCCGAGCCCTCGCGAGAGGGCGATGGGATTGACCGAGTAGAGGGCTCCATTGATGAGTCGCGGCGAGCCGCACTCGCCCGCGAGGGGAAAGTGGAAGCGATGGTAATCGGTTGGGCATAATCGCGAGAGAACCGCGCTACCGCGGGCAAAGCGGGCGGCGAGGGTCTCGTCCCCGACTAATTCGCCGAGTTCGAGACGCTGGCCCTTGGCGTAAAGATGACTCTCCCGCGAAAGGTCGGGGATGAGAAAATGACGCCCGTCGGCGGGAAAAGAAATCGTTTTCTCCCCGGGGGCGAGAGGGCGGGCTTCGGGTTTGAGGCGTCGGTAGAAGAACTCGTTGAAGCTGCGGAAAGTCGGGGGATCGTCGATAAACTCATCGGTGCGAACCCCGAAGCGCTCGATAAAGGGGGCGATTTCTTTCGCCGATCCGGCGGTGTCGGCCCAGCGCCCGTAGAGACGCGAGAACCAGCGCCGTTTGATTACGCCCTCGAGACAGAGGCGCCCGAGCATTGTTTCGTAGGCCCAGCGGAGCGGTTTTTCCCCGTAGATGCCTTCTCGCTTGAGGCGACTTTCGTATCGATCGTAAAAAAGGAGCTCTTGCGTCGCATTCACCCTTGAGAGATAGACCTTCCTTACCGCTGGAGACAAACCTTTTCCCCAACTATATCCGGAAATAATGATCGCCCTATTGACCAACGACGACGGGATCGACGCCGAAGGCCTTGCTGCCCTCCAACGTGTCGCATCCTCACTTTTTGACGAGGTCTGGGTCGTAGCGCCCGTTTCGCAGATGTCCCAGATCGGTCATCGTGTCACGACCGATACCCCGATCCGCTATGAAGAGCGCGGGGAAAAGCGCTTTGCCGTGACCGGTAGTCCTGCCGACTGCACTCGTGTCGCCCTGGCCCACCTCATGCCGGTGCGGCCCGATTGGGTCCTCTCAGGAATCAACCACGGTGGCAATCTCGGGAGGCACGACTTCGCCATCTCGGGCACGGTGGCGGCAGTTCGCGAGGCAGCCTTCGCAGGGATACGCGGGATTTCTCTGTCCCACTTCCTTCGTCGGGGGGTGACCCTCGATTGGGATAAGGCGGCTGCTCGGGCTGCGCCGGTCATCGCAACACTCCTCGATGAACCCCTCGATTCGGGGCATTTCTGGAACATCAACCTACCCCATCCCGCCCCCGGAGAGCGCGAGCCAGAGGTAGTCAAGTGCGGGCAGGAACGCCATTCCCTCCACGTGCACTTTGTTGAGAAAACCCCCGGCGAGCTCTCCTACGCCGGCGATTATCACGAACGCCCCCGCGTCGCCGGGAGTGACGTCGATATCTGTTTCGGCGGAGACATTGCCGTGACCCTGGCCTCCCTCTGAGGGAATACGGCGGGAGCGATTGCAGGAATGAAAAATCTCATTCTGGAGTTCGAGCGGGCTCCCTGACGGCTCCTCGATCACCGCAGGGGTGTCTATTGTGAGAAGTTACAGCCCCCTGATCGGCGAGAGATTATCATGCCTGATTGATACTCACCGATTTTCTGCGATAGTTTGGGACACTTGTAACGATTGAAATGTCCTGCCGCCTCCAATCTCCTTTTCTTCGCCTCCTCGCATTCCTCGTTTTCACTGTCGGCGCGACGCCCTCCGGGCGCGCCCAGGGCGAGGCCGAGCCCGCAGTTCCCGAGCGCATCGACTTGACCAACTTCCCGGGTGAGCTCGTCGACAAGGTCGTCGTCCCGATCCCGGCCGAGATCTTTGCTGTCCTCGACAAGCTCGACGAACCGGACTGGAATAGCGGTATCGAACTGCCGGCCGAAGGCGAGCAGGGCCGCGACCGGGCCATTTTAGCCCTGATCTTTGGAAGCCTCGTCGGCGAGGGGTTCATCGCAGTGCAGGCGAAGAACTCGGACGAAATTCAGAAAATCGGCCGCCGTGTCCTTGCTATTTCCGAATCTCTCGGGCTCGCCGGGGCAGTGCGACCGCACAGTCTCGCTATCATCGAATCCGCAGGAAAGAATGATTGGTCAAAAGTGCGTGATGAACTCGACGCGACCCAGCAGACTGTCCGTACGACGATGGAGAGTCTTCGGGACGACGAGCTCTCCGGTCTCGTCAGCCTCGGCGGCTGGCTGCGGGGGACTAATGTGGTGACCACCTTTATCAGTAACTCGTTCAGCGAAGATAAGGCTGAGCTCCTCAACCAGCCGGGGCTGGTCGCTCATTTCCGCACCATGCTCGGCTCGATGAAGGGATCGTCGGGCAAGTCTCCCCAGATCCGTGCCATCTCGACCGGCTTGGCCCGGCTCGAGGCGATCATCACCCAGTCCGAAGCCATCGCTGAAGAAGACGTGAATCAACTCCGTGACATCAGTCGGGCGATGCTGGATGAATATTATTTTATAAAACCCTAACCGGGAAACCCTCCATCCAGGAGACCCAGATGAACCCTTCCAAAAACAGAAGACCGGCCCTGCTCACGATCCTCGTGCTCAGCGGCGTGCTCTCGATCACCGGTATCGTTTACGCCTTTGTCAACGAGGCCATCTCCCTCGCGCTTGAGGCGGCCACGCCCTACGTCGAACAGGGCTTCGAAGTCCGTGAGGACAACTGGTCCGGCGAAGTCGAACCCGGCAAGCCGCTCCTCATCCGCCATCAACTTTTCCGTGGAAACGAATACTGGTTCTGGGCAGGCACAAGCTGGCCCGGGGCGACGATCAAAGTCGATATCTTTGATAACGAAGGCAACTCAGTCGGTCTTGAATCGTTTGCGAAAGACTCCTTTGCCGGGGTTCGCACCCTGCCGCAGAAGACTGCGACTTACTTCATTCGTGTCGTCGCCTCGTATGACAAAAAAGCCGAGGGCCTCACCTCCGCCGAGCGGGGCGCCAATGATCCCGTCGAAGGGGTGGGCGAGTTTTCCGGTTCTCTCGACTGGGGGCTTGTCTACGGCTATCGCTGAGAACGGCGGCAATCACGCGTATGGCTGAGAAAACCCTGGAATTCGAGAGTCCCCATTTTTTGCACGGGCTCTTTGCGGACGATCTTTCCCTCCTCAAAGAGATGGGGAACGCCCTCGGGCTAACCGTGACAACCCGCGACTCGTGGATCAAACTCGAAGGCGAACCCGGTTCGGTCGAGGCAGGGGCTTCTGTCTTCGAGGATCTCGAGCAGGCACGCCGCAACGGCGGGGCGATCGCCGCCGGTTCTTTCCGCTACGGAGTTAAAGTCGCCGCCGAAGCCCTCGCCAGTGCCCGCGACAGTGACGACGCAGCGCTCAAAGTGGCGGATCTTTTCCAACGCCGGCTCCTCGGCGGGGGATCGAAGCCAGCTGTCACTCCGCGGACAAAAAATCAGTTTAAATACATCGAAGCCCTCGAGAGCCACGATGTCGTTTTCGGGATCGGTCCGGCGGGGACAGGGAAGACCTATCTCGCGATGGCCTACGCCCTCGACCTGCTCAAGAGTCGCCAGATCGATCGCATCATGCTGACCCGACCGGCCGTCGAGGCAGGGGAGGCGCTCGGATTCCTCCCCGGGGCGCTTGAGGAGAAAGTCCTTCCTTATCTGCGTCCCCTCTACGATGCCATGAGCGACATGCTCGACGGCGCCGAGTCCCTCAAGCTTGCCGAGAAAAATCTCATCGAGATCGCCCCGCTCGCCTACATGCGCGGCCGTACTCTGAACCGCGCCTGCATTATCCTCGACGAGGCCCAGAATGCGAGTCGCGAGCAAATGCTCATGTTCCTCACCCGTCTCGGCGAGCAGTCCAAATGCATCGTCACCGGGGATCCTTCCCAGATCGATCTGCGTCCGAAAAGTCGCAGCGGACTCCTTGAGGCGATCGATATGCTCGAAGGCATCGAGGGCATCAACTTTACTCGCTTCGAAACGACAGACGTAGTTCGTCACCCCCTCGTCGGTCGCATCATTGAGGCCTACGATCGCGGTCGGGGTGAGGGAGGGGTTTCCTAGTGCGCAGGCGGTGAGTCAGGAGTCAGGA
>JANQVJ010000055.1:2845-30136 GCA_030730365.1 Verrucomicrobiales bacterium | reverse complement strand
GGTCGGGGTGAGGGAGGGGTTTCCTAGTGCGCAGGCGGTGAGTCAGGAGTCAGGAATTGGTGGCGCATATTCGAGGGTCCCGGATGCCTTGGTCTGTGAGCGTGGCGGGAAACCTGAAACTTGAAACTCTCTCCACTCACGCCATATCGGTTTCAATCCTGGTCGAATAGAGGCACTTCATCAACTCTTCCTGCATCGTAGCGAGGCGTGCTTTGTCGATGATTTTTTTCTCGGTGTGGGAATCCACGAGGAAAAACCGATCGATTGCGGCTCCGGCCTGGGTGCTGATGCGGGCGTTGAGGACTTCGGCGTCGAGGTTGCCGAGGACGGTAAAAATATCATAGAGCAGCCCGATGCGATCCTGTGCCTGGATCTCGAGGACGGTGGAGAAGTCATTGTCTTCGTTGGAGAGGTAAACCCGCTGCGGGATGTCGAAGTTCGGCGGTTCCTCCTGCGTGATAGAAGGCTTTACCCGCTCTTCGATGAGCGAGCGAAAGTTGACCCCTTTTTCCTCAACTCCGAATTCCTGTTCCATGAGCTTCTGGATCCGCTCGATCTCACGCGGTGAGGTGACGGGATTAAATGTCGCAGTGCAGACGCGAAAAATGTCGAGGACGAGGTCGTCGGCTCGGGTATAAAGATCGGCCGAGAGGATGTTAAGGTTTCGCGCAGCGAGAGCGCCCGCCACTTTGGCGAGGAGATGGTGACGATTCCACCCTGCGACCTCGAGGACGCTGTAGCCTTCGTTCGGACGGGCTTCCCAGTAGAGCACGGGGATCAGGCTTTCGTTGGTCCGTTTTTTCACGATTTTGAAGAAGCGGCGAAAAAGTCTCACATGACGCGCGATGCTCGTTGACCCGCGATGGCGGAAGTAACGCTCCGGCATGGCTGCGAAATGCGACTCGACCTCTTCGACGAAGTCCTCGGACAACTTCGCGAGCACCTTTTGCTTGGTCTCCGAGACCGGGCGGGTGAACTCCTGCCGATACTTGGCACGATCTTCGAAATAGGAGGCGGTGCGACGATGGAGCTGTGCCATCAGCGAAGCTTTCCAGTCATTCCAGGCTTCGTCGTTGGTGCCGTTGGAATCCACGTAGGTGAAAAGATGGAGCGCCTCCATCCAGTGCACGTTTTTTGTCGCCGCGGCGAACGCGGTGATCGTCTCAATATCGCCAATGTCCGTCGTCGTCGAGGTCTTCCAAAAGGTGAGGTGATGATCGACGAGGAACATGATGAGCCGCAGCCGGTCGCCGCGGTAACCGAGGCGCTGGCAGACCCGCGAGGCGAGGATAGCGCTGGCGTCTTCGTGATGCCTGACGTTTTCCGCGCGCCCCGTGTCGTGCATGAGGAGCGCGACGTAGAGCGCGACGGGGTCCTCCATGTCTTGAAAAATGCGGCGGAAAAACTGCTTTTTCGGATCCTCGGAGTGAATCAGGGCGTCGAGTATCTCGATACAGCGCAGGGTGTGTTCGTCCGCCGAGTAGCGGTGAAAGAATTCGTGCTGGACGAGGTCGGTGAGCTGGCCGAACTCGGGGATGTAACGGCCGAGAAAGCCGACGCGGTGCATACGGCGGAAGATGTGGGCGACCTGCCCCCGATTCTGAAGGATCTCCTCAAAGGTGTCGCGGTTTGCCTTGCTGCCCCGGAAGTTTCCATCGATACGATCCCAGTTGAGCTTGAAGAGCTTGCGGATCTCGGGGCTGGTTCGCAGATTGCGCCGCTGCGAGTGGAGGAAAAAGCGCATCATCCGGGCCGGGTCTTCCTCGAAAATCTTTTCGTGTTCGGGGTAGATGAGTCCGCCGCGGGCGATGAAGCTGTCGAAGGCCTCCTCTGACGGTGCCTGGCGGGCGAGAAAGTTGAAAACGGGGATGCGTTTGGTGTCGTCGCCGATGACTTCGAGCTCGAAGGTCTGCATCAGCGAAGTGCTGTGCTGGAAGAGGCTGCGGGTGTGGCGGTAGTAGTCCCGCATGAAGGTCTCGCTGCGCCGCAGCATGTTTGCCCCGGCTACTTCGAGCTTGGTCGCGACGACCCCCTGGAGGCGCAGGGTAAGGATGTCGCCCGCTTTTCCCTGCTGGCTGTAATGCAGCTCGTTCCGCACGCGCATGAGGAACTCGAAGGCCTCTTCGATTTCCTGAAAGGCGAGGTCGGTGAGCTTGCCCTCGCGCACGAGCGCCTGCAGATCACGCGATTTCCGCAGGACCCAGATCACCCAGACGAGGTTGTGGTGGTCGCGCAGACCGCCGCAGCCTTCCTTTACATTTGGCTCCTGCAGGTGCGGGGTGCGCCCATACTTCTGATGGCGGGTACGGATGTCGCGACTACGCTCGGCGAGGTAACTTTTCTCGCGGCCGCGGATACAATGCTCGAAAAACGACTCTTCGAAATTGGCGAAAAGTTCGACGTCGCCGGTGACGAAGCGGGCGTCGAGGAGGGTCGTCTTGGTCTGGTGATCCTTGTTCGCGAACTTACAGGCTTCTTTGATCGAGCGCACCGGGTAGCTGACGCTGAGCCCGAGATCAAAGAGCATCAGCGAGACTTGATTGACCAGCTCTGCGACGACCGTATTGAGAGAGTGTGAGGACCCCGGAACGAGGAACTGCAGGTCGATGTCGCTCCCGGGATTAAGTTGCCCGCGTCCGTAACCGCCGCTCGCGACGATGGTGACAGGGTGGGCTAGCCCGGTTTTCTCCGCTGCGCCGGTCTCGACGAGAAAATGTCGAAAAATATCCTCGAGGAGCACGTCCATCAGGCCCGACCGGCGGGCTGCTATCTCAAGTCCGCCTCCGCCGGCCGCGTGGGCATCGCGGATCTCTTTGCGCTCGGTTTTGAGAAACTCCTTATAAAGAGTGATCATGGTCCGCCTCTCTCCTGACGCGGATTTGATCGCGTCGAGGGTCTCGCCGGCCTTCTTACGGGCCTCTTTCAGGAGTAGGGAGTGGGGCATGCTGGCGCGAATTAACGGGAAAACGGGATGAAAGCGAAAACAATTTGCGCAGATTCCGCATCGCGGGCTTAGCTGAGGCTAACATGAATCCTTTCGCAAACTTCACAGGACACGATGGCGGACTCAACAGGGTCTGGTCGTGCCTTCTCGTCGCTCTCACCGGCATGCTCTCGATGGCGGGAGGGGAAAGTGAAGCAAGTGACAAGGGGCTCGTCACCCGTATCGCGCTGGGCTCCTGTGCCGATCAGAAAAAGAAGCAGCCGATCTGGGATGCGATCGTCGCCCAGTCACCCGATCTTTTTGTTTTCCTCGGCGACAATGTCTACGCCGATACCGAGGACATGGACGAAATGCGCGCCTCTTACGCGATGCTCGCGGCCATTCCCGGATATCAGAAGCTGCGCAAAACCTGTCCGGTCCTCGCGGTCTGGGATGATCATGACTACGGGGTGAACGACGGCGGGGCCGAGTATCCGAAAAAGGCCGAGGCGGCGCAGATCTTCCACGACTTTTTTAAAACCCCGGCCGATTCTCCGGCGCGGCGGCGACCCGGGACCTACGATGTCCGCTACTTCGACGGGGGAGAGGGAAAGGTGCTCCAAATTCTCCTCCTCGACACCCGCACATTCCGCGGACCTCTCGTGGCCTTCCCCCAGCGCTCCACGCACGGGCCTTATGACCGAAATCGCGATCCCGCAGTGACCTTGCTCGGTGCCGAACAGTGGAAATGGCTCGAGGAGGAACTCGCAAAGCCGGCCGACATTCGTTTCATCATGACGAGCATCCAGTTTCTTCCCCAGGATCATCACTGGGAACTGTGGGAAAATCTTCCGCACGAGCGCGAGCGTTTTCTGAAACTGCTCGCGGCGAAGCAAACCGGTCCGGTGATCTTTTTCAGCGGTGACCGACACATGGGCGAACTCATGAAGCTCAGGACCGACGACCCGCTTAGCCCCGGCTTCCCGATTTACGAAATGACGACGAGCGGCCTCACCAACGCTGGCGGTGGCCGCAACGGAGAGCCGAACCGGCACCGCGTCAGCCCGACGAATTTTCAAAGCCGCAACTTCGGCATGGTGCTGATCGATTGGGAAAAGCGCGAAGTCACCCTCGAACTGTGCGACATCGACGGCAAGGTTGTCGATTCCTACTTGGCGAAGCTCGCAGCGACTCAGTAGACCGGGAGAGGCTGCACTTTGCGCGCCTGCGGGCCCGATGCCGGAGGCAGCGGCGCGGGGATGCGTTCGTTCGGCGGAGGAGGTGTCGGGGCAAGGCTCGCCGGGTTGATGGGCTCGGCAATGATCGCGGGCGGACGACGTTCCTTTTCCCGCCGCTCGGCCGGCGGCGGCGGATCGTGGACCGAGCGAGGATCGATCGGGGCCTCGTGGAGTTTCAGATTGGGATGGTAGGCGATGGCGTCCTGGTAGTTTAGCCAGAGGGCATTCTTCGCCGCGAGTAGGGCGAGCAGCATTGAGGCGACCGCGAGACCGTATCCGATACGATTGCGGTTGATCCCTATCATGATGGTCGCCCCGGTGCAGAGGATGAGGAGGCGGAACTGCCACGAGGTTGCGATCCAGTCGTTCGTATTTCGGGCGAATCCGCTGACCCGGGCGGGAAAGGCAGTTTTATAAACCTGTGCCATGCGCGGTTGTGCCGCGAGGCGTGCGTCCTTGTAGGGGAAGTAGGCGAGCGCAGCAACGGCGAGGACGACGAGGGCAGTGGTCTGGAGACGGTGCGCCTTCATCACGAAGCCGACCCCCAGCATGATCACTCCCACGAGAAGTCCGTAGAAAATGAGAGGCTCGATGAGCAGGTAGCGATACTCGGCATCGCCTACGGCGTTGACCAGTTTTTCGATTTGGATGATGAATTCGCCCATGAGAAACGGGTTCAGATGAGAGTTTAGAGCAGACCGAGTTGTTCCTCGCCGCTCGACGCAGGGGGAGTGAGGCCGAGTTTCCGGTAGGCCAGAGGCATCGCGGAACGGCCGCGCGGGGTGCGCTTGAGGTAGCCTTTGAGAATCAGATAAGGTTCGTAGACCTCGTTGATCGTCGCTTCGTCTTCTCCCACCGCCACGGCGATGGAGTTGAGGCCGACGGGTCCGCCATTGTATTTGAAGACGACGGCCTCGAGGATGCGTTTGTCCATTTCGTCGAGCCCGTCTTCGTCGATGTCGAGCATAGCGAGAGCGGCTCGGGCAACGCCGAGGGTGATGATGTTGTCCGCCCGGACCTGCGCGTAATCGCGCACCCAGCGCAGAAGACCGTTCGCGATACGCGGGGTGCCGCGGCTGCGCGAGCCGATCTCGAGGGCTCCTTTTTCCTCGATCGGGATGCCGAGGAGGGCCGCGGATCGTTTGATGATAATGACGAGTTCCTCGGGCGAGTAATAATCGAGTCGGTTCGTGATGCCGAAGCGGGAAAGGAGCGGTCGCGTCAGCATCCCCGCCTTTGTCGTGGCCCCGATGAGGGAAAATTTGGGAAGAGACAGGGAGATGGACCGGGCGCTCGGGCCCGAATCAATGATGATGTCGAGTTTGAAGTCCTCCATCGCCGGGTAGAGATACTCCTCGATCGCCGGGTGGAGCCGGTGAATCTCGTCGATGAAGAGGAAGTCGCCGTGCTGCACATTCGTGAGAATGCCAGCGAGATCGCCCGCTTTTTCGATCTGCGGTCCGCTCGTGATATGAATTTCACTTCCGAAAGCGCGCGCGAGGATGTGCGCCAGGGTCGTCTTACCGAGCCCGGGAGGGCCACAGAGCAGCACGTGGTCGAGCGCATCGTTCCGCCCTTTGGCCGCCTCGACCATGAGCATGAGCCGCTCTTTTACTTTGGCTTGGCCACAGAATTCGTCAAAGTCCGGCGGGCGCAGGCTTTGTTCAAACTCCCGGGGCGGTATCGCGGCGGGGTCGGTTGAATTAGGGTCGGACACGTTAAAACGACGGTGAATAGAGGAATCAAAGGGCCTCGCGGCGCTCTGAGATAAGGTCTGACTAATAGTCAATAATTCCAGAAATTAAAGATTACCTAAAAATTATAAAAGTCGATAGTTTTTGCTTACTTCGAAAGGGATTTGCGATAAACGATTGCGGAAAGGGGAAATTGGTCGTTTATTCCGCTCGGTTTCTGCATTTGCGGGAACCCTGTGGAGCAAATTCAAACTTGACGTAGAGCCTTGAGGTTTTATCTAGGTGAATTTTTTCCAGAGGGGTTTCCCAGAACCGCCAAACACAGACTTTACCGAGCACGGACCACTTTTTATCAGCCTATGAATTTACTGAAACGAATCCGCCCCCGTTTCCTCGCCTCGTCCCTCGGACTGATGGCAGGGATGCTAGTTTCTCAAGGGGGTGCGCTCTCGGGTCTTGCTCAGGAAGGGGCGGTGGTTAAATCCATCGACGTGCAGTATGTCGGCAATCAGACAGTGGCACCTGAGCGCCTCCTTTCCCACATGTCCACCCGGGTCGGTGATAAACTCTCCATGACCCAGGTCGACGAGGACGTGAAGAGCCTCTACGCCAGCGGCGATGTCGAAAACGTTCGCATTCTGTCTGACAGCGCTTCCGGCGGTGTCGCCCTCATCGTCGTAGCTCAAACTCGTGCGGTCTATGGCGGCGCGCAGTTCGTGGGTAACACACTCATCGAGACATCGAAGCTTGAGAACAAAGTCGAGCTGAAGGTCAATAAGCCGATCGATGAGTCCGTCCTTCAAACCGCCCGTGAAGAGATGCAGGAAATGTATCGGAAGAAGGGATTCTCCGAATCGACCGTGACCTACCGCATTGGTGCTCCCACGGCCGAAGGGTATTCCACCGTGATCTTCACGATCGACGAGGGCACCCAGGGTGTTCTTCGCAACATTGAGTTTGTCGGTAATACCGCCTTCCCCGCCTCGCGCCTCAAGGAGGAGATGAAGCAGAAGGAAAAGGGCATCACCACCTTCTTCAGTAAGGGAGGATCGACCGATGCCGAGACGCTCGCGCAGGATGTCCGTGCGATCGAGGACTTCTACCGCGACAATGGCTACCTCAACGCCAAGGTGGCGAACGTTTCCCGCCTCCGTGCCGATGCGAAATACGTGGATGTCATTCTCACAATCGACGAGGGTCAAACCTATCAGGTCGACAGCCTCGCGATTAACGGGGTTGCCGTTCTCAACATGCAGAGCGACGTGCTCCCTTTCCTGAAAACTTCGGCCGGCGACAGCTTCGCCGGCAACAAGCTGAAGGATGACATCAAGCTCATCACCGATCAATACGGCAGCCGCGGTTACGCTGATGTCCGCGTTATTCCCCGGCTTGAAGATTCCGGCAGTGGCGCCGTGCGTGTCGTCCTCGATGTGACCGAGGGTCGCCCTTACAAAATTGGCCAGGTCAGCATTGAAGGAAACCAAAAGACAAAGGATCACGTGATCCGCCGCGAACTCCCGATGGAGCCCGGTCAGGTTTACGACACGACCAAAGCTGACGTAACCGAGCGCCGTCTTGAGAACATGAATTATTTCTCGAGTGTTGAAGTGATGCCGGTCGACACTAGCTACCTCGACGAGAAAGATCTTCTCATCCGCGTTGTCGAGAAGCCCACCGGGACAATCAACTTTGGTGCCGGCTTCAGTTCGATCGACAGCCTTACCGGCTTCTTCGAAGTGACCCAGACCAACTTCGATCTCTTTGACTGGCCAAGCTTCACCGGTGCCGGTCAGCGTTTCCGCCTCAGTGTTCGTGCCGGCAGCGAGCGCAAAGATGCCAGCGTCTCGATCACCGAGCCCTGGTTCCTCGGTCAGCGCCTTGCTTTTACGGCTGAGGCCTACTACCGCGACCTTCTCTTCCTCAGCGATGAATACGACCAGACGAGTTATGGTGCGGCCTTCTCGCTGCGTAAGTCGGTTGGTGAGTTCACCTACATCGTCGGTGATTATCGTGCCGAGCAGATCGAGATCGACGCAGCCCCGAGTGCCTCCGCTGCCTTTCTTGCGGAAGAGGGTGAATTCTTCAAGAGTTCGGTTGGCGTCAGTTTTGTTCGTGACACTCGTGACAATCTCTTCCTTCCCCGTGAAGGGAACAAGGCATCGCTCGGCTTCGAGTTCGCCGGTCTTGGTGGCGATGTGGAGGACACCATCCTCAGCGCCAGCGTCGCGCAACACTTCACGCTCCCCGGTGACATCATTCTGAGCTTGAACGGTGAGGTGAACCAGTCCTCGGACGGTGATCACGTCTTCACCCGTCACTTCCTCGGTGGTGCGAATAATCTGCGCGGCTTCGAGTTCCGTGACGTGGGTCCCCGCGATCCGGTCAGTGGCGAAGTCCTCGGCGGCAATCGCTCTTGGAATGGAACGATCGAAGTATCCGCTCCCGTTGTTGAGAAAATCCGTGCCGCTGCATTCTACGATCTCGGTGAGGTCAGCGACGGTCCGGCGGGATCGCTCGACAGCGGAATACACTCTGACTGGGGTATCGGACTTCGCCTCTTTGTTCTCGGCAGCGCTCCGGTGCGCCTTGATTACGCTTTCCCGCTGCAGTCCGACGGCTTCAACGACGACGGTGGCCGCTTCCAGTTCACCATGGGTGCCCAGTTCTAATTTCGGAGGGGGGACGCGGAGTTTTTTCTAAGAAAGGCCCGTTCCCCATCGTCCGTTAAGAGCCCATTGCACTCACTCTCCTAAGTGGTGTTGCTAAAAGCGAACTGCCCTCTCATTTTCTGATTTGATCATTATGAAATTCCGCCTGCCAGCCCTCTTCTTTGCCCTCACTCTTCCCCTCGTCGCCGAGAGCGTCACAGGGCAGGAGTTGAAAATTGCTGTCATCGACATGCAGGAAGCTCTGAACCAATTTTACAAGACTGAGATTCAGGTGAAGCAAATAAACGACCTCGCCGACGAGAAGCGTAAGAATCTCGATGAGCGCCAGGCTGCTTACCAGCAGATGACGAACCAAATGTCGGAACTGGATGCGGTCTACAAGGACACCGTTCTCGCTGAGAGCAAGCGCAAAGAGGCTCTTGAGAAGCTCCAGGCTCTGTTCCAGGAGCGACAGGCCAAGGGAAAGGAAATCTCCGACGCGCAGCGCAAAGCCTCGTCGGAAGTGATGACCGCCCGCCAGGAGATGGAGGCGACCCTCGTCGAGGAAATCAAAAAGACGGTCGACACGATTGTAGAGGCTCAGGGTCTCGACCTTGTTTTTGACAAGTCGTTTCTCCCCAAAGCCAACAAAGCGATTCTCTACACCTCGTCAAAAGTGAAAGATCTCACTGCCGAAGTGGTGAGCACGTTGAATGCCGGCGCGCCTGCCTCGGCGACACCGGCCAACTAAGTGACGAGGCCTCCTCTCAATTTTTTTTCAAAAGCGGCGATTTTCGCCGCTTTTTTGTTTTTACGAAAGGTCGGGAGTGGTCCATGTGAATAGTCGCATCTGAGCATGAAAACGAGTGTGGGAGAAATTGCAGCGCTGGTCGAGGGGACGCTTATCCGCGGCGACGCCGGAGTGGTCCTGACCAACTTCGCCGCCCTCGATCAGGCGGACGCTACTTGTGTGAGTTTTTACGGGAATCCGAATTACCGTGAGCAGCTAGAGTCGACGCGGGCGGGACTGGTCCTCGTGCCCGATGCGGGCGTGAGCGCACCTGAGGGAGCGGCGCTCGTCGTTGTCGCGAACCCTGTGATCGCCTTTGACCGTATCGTACGATGTTATGGGGTGACTCCACCTCCTTTTGAAGCCGGAGTGAGTGCAGCGGCATTTGTCCATCCGAAGGCACAGCTGGATACAACAGTTGTCTCGGTCGCGCCAAATGCGACGGTGGCTTCCGGCGCCTTGATCGGAAACGGGAGTCGTATCGGCGCGGGAGCGGTGATCGGGCAGGATGCCGTGATCGGAGAAGACTGCCTCATCGGGCCGAATGTGACGATCTGTCAGGGTTGTATCATCGGGGATCGCGTCATCCTCCATCCCGGCGTGGTGGTGGGCGCGGACGGGTTCGGCTTCGAGTTTGTCGAGGGACGTCATCGCAAGATCGAGCAACTCGGGATCGTCCGAATCGGGAACGATGTCGAAATCGGGGCATCGACGACGATTGACCGCGCCCGTTTCGGCGAGACGGTCATTGGCGAAGGCACGAAGATCGACAATCAGGTTCAGATCGGTCACAACTGCATCATCGGAAGGCACTGCATCATCGTGGCGCAGGTCGGCATCTCGGGCAGTACGCGGATTGGAGACTATGTCACGCTTGCGGCCCAGAGCGGTGTCGCCGGGCATCTCGTCATCGCCGATAGGGTGACTTTCGGCGGGCGCAGTGGCGTGATTGCCTCGGTCCGCGAGCCGGGAGGCACCTACTTCGGGTATCCGGCCCGGCCGTTCAAAGAGAACCGCCGCGAGGCCATGCGCATCAAGCAGCTCGGGAGCCTCTTCCGACGGGTCAAGGCGCTTGAGAGTGGGACGGTCGCTGACTCGGGAAACGAGGAGTGACTATAGATCGATGACTTCGCCGGGCGAGGGAATGTGGATTTGCGCCTTCGGCAGGCGCCTTTCCAGCTCGGACTTGAACCAGGCCCGCGCTGCTCCGTCCCCGTGGACGAGAATGACGTTCGTGGGATCGCAGGAGACGGTGTAGTCGATGATCTGGTCGCGAGGGGCATGGCCGCTGAAATCGAAGCGCTCGATATCGCATTTGATTTCAGATTCGTGGGTGGAGTCGGCCGAAATGGCGACGCGCCCTCCTTTCCCCGCTGCGAGGATGCGCCCGGCGAGGCTGTCCTTGTCGGCGTAACCGACGAAGATGAGTGAATGCGCCGCCGAGGAAAGGATGCGGCGGGCAAATCGGTGCGAGACGGTGTGCTCGGACATCATCCCACTGGAGAGGGCGTAGATCGTGCCGGGGTGAAACTCGGGCTCGCGATGACCGCGGGGGAGGATGCGCAGGCTGGGAAATTCCTCGAGCAGCCTGAAGCCGCGATGATTCCGACCCGCATGGTGGGAAAAGCGGTCTGCGATTTGCGTCATCTTTGTGCTGAGCCCGCCGATATGAACGGGGACGGGCGGGATGATATCGTCGTCGATCAGTTCGCGCAGCATCAGCAGCAGTTCCTGTGTTTTTCCGAAGGCAAAAACAGGGATGAGAACGGCCCCGCCTCGCTCGAGGGTGCGGTTGATTGCTTCGCCGAGACGGCGCTGTTCCGCCGCGCGGGTGTAGTCGGCGGAGCGCTCGTGATCTCCGCGGGTCGTCTCGATGACCATGGTGTCGAACTTCTCGACGGGAAAATCCGCTCCGCGTGTCATTGTCTGGTCTTCAAAATGGACATCGCCGGTGTAGAAAAAGGTTTTGTCCCCGTGCTCGATGCGCACGCCGACTGCGCCGAGGACGTGACCGGCCTGGTAGAACTGGCACGAGACCCGCTCGCGGTCTCCGAGGTTGAATCGCTCGCCGACCTCGCGGGTGAACCAGGATCGCTCCGCCTCGTCGACGGCGTGGTGGGAGTAGAGCGGATAGGCGGGCTCGTTGAGTTCCTCGCGCTGCGCTTTCATCACATTGACCGAGTTGTGCAGCAGGGCACTGCCGTTTTCGCGGGTGACTTCGGTCATTGCGACGGCTGCGTTGGGATGCTCTTTCATCAGGACGGGCAGTCCGCCGATGTGATCGAGATGCGGATGGGTCAGGATGATCGCGTCGACCGAGTCCTTCTCGAGCCGTTCAAATTGCGGCAGGGTGTCCCGACCGGTATGTTTGGGATGGGTGCCGGCATCGAGGACGATGCGCGTCTCGCCAACCTCGAGGAGGTAACAGTTCGTTCCGATATCGGGATGTCTCGCGAGATTTTGAAAACGCATAGGAAAATAGACGAAGCGCCAAAGTGGACGGTTTTACTCGCCGGTGCCAGCCTTCTTTTTGAGGCGTGCCTCGTGGAAAAAGGCCTTGAGAAGCTGGATTGATTCCTCCTCAAGCACTCCGGGGGTGATCTCACTGTGATGATTTAGCGTGGGTTGCTGGAGCAGATTGAGGAGACCTCCCGCCGCGCCGCCTTTCGGATCACCACAGCCGAAGATGACGCGACGGATCCGGCAATGAACGATGGCACCGGCACACATGGGGCACGGCTCCTTCGTTACGTAGAGGTCGCAGTCGGTGAGACGCCAGTCGCCCTGAGTTTCCTGCGCCTGGGTGAGGGCAAGCATCTCGGCGTGGGCGGTCGCGTCGCGCAGCGTCTCGACCTGATTGTGAGCCCGCGCGATGATGCGTCCTTCGCGCACGATGATCGCACCGATGGGAACTTCCTCAGCGAGATAGGCCTTCTGGGCCTGGCGCAGGGCCTGGCTCATCATGAAGGTATCGCTCGTGAGATCGATGGGCAATTCGTCGTTTTCCTCCGGGAAATGGCTGACCATGAGATAGGATTCGGGAGACTATGGTTTGCGGAACACCGAAACCGTGGAGATAATGGCCCCAGCATGAGCGACTGCAAGACCCGAATCATTGCCCCCTCGATTCTCGCGGCCGATTGGTCACGTCTACGCGAGGAGGTGAAAAAAGCTGAAAAGGCCGGGGCGGACTGGCTCCATCTCGACGTCATGGACGGTCATTTCGTCGAAAATGTCTCCTTTGGCCCCCAGTTTGTTGCCACGATTCGTCCCCACGCCAGGATCACCCTCGATGTGCATCTTATGATGACGCGTCCCGACAAGTATCTCGATCGATTCATCGCAGCAGGCGCTGATCGCATCACCGTCCACATCGAGGCCGATCACGATGTCGGCAAAACGCTTGCCAGGACCCGCGCTGCAGGGCTCGGCTGCGGCCTCGCTTTGAATCCGGCGACACCATTCGAGGCGGTTATGCCCCATCTCAATGAGATCGACCTGCTCCTCGTCATGACCGTGGTGCCGGGCTTCGGGGGTCAGGCTTTCATGGAAAATGAGACGATGCCCAAGGTGGCGGAGGCGAGGGATTATCGGGAGAGTCACGGCCTCTCTTATCACATTGAGGTCGACGGGGGGATCGATCAGCGTACGGTCGGCATCGCCGGAGCGCACGGGGCCAACGTCATGGTCGCGGGGACTGCTCTCTTCGGAGCTCCCGATATGGCGGAAGCGGTTCGCAAAATGCGTGTTTGATTCATCATGAGCGACCACGTCCACACTGTTACGGGGATTACCTCGCGCATTCGTGAGAGCCTCGAGGATCAGTTCAGCGGTGTCTGGATCGAGGGAGAGATCAGCAACCACCGGCTCCCGGGCTCGGGTCACCATTATTTCACCCTTAAAGATCCCTTCGCCCAACTCGCCTGCGTCCTTTTCAAGGGCTCCGCCGCGAAGAGTCCGGTGCGGCTGTGCGACGGGCTCCAGGTGCAGGTCTACGGCAGCGTCTCGGTCTACGAGGCGCGGGGGCAGTATCAGCTCATCGCTCAACTCGTCCAGCCGAAGGGTTACGGCGAACTTCAGGCAAAGTTCGAGGCGCTGAAGCGCCGTCTTGAGTCCGAGGGGCTTTTTGATCAGGCCGGGAAAAAGCCTATCCCTTCTTTTCCCGCAACGATCGGTATCGTCACCTCTCCGACCGGAGCCGCGATCCGGGACATGATCAATGTGCTCGGACGCCGCGCGCCGTGGATCCGGGTGCTCATTTCTCCAGTCCGAGTCCAGGGCGACGGGGCCGCCGAAGAGATCGCCGCCGCGGTTCGCGCCTTCGATGCGGCGGAGGGCCGCCTGCGACCCGATCTCGTCATCGTCGCACGCGGAGGCGGCAGCATCGAGGACCTCTGGGCTTTTAATGAAGAAGTCGTCGCCCGCGCCATTGCCGCCTGTTCCATCCCCGTGATGTCCGGGGTGGGGCATGAGATCGATTTTACTATCGCCGACTTCGTCGCTGACCGCCGTGAGCCCACCCCGAGCGCGGCGGCGGAGAATGCTGTACCCGACGGGGTCGCGCTGCGCCGTCACCTCGATCGGCTCCGGGGCACCTTCGAGGCCCGGACTGATAACGACCTGACGAGCTCGCGTCGCCATCTCCAGTCGTTGCGGCGTGAACTCGAAGCGCGGGAGCCCGGGCGCAGAATCCGCGAATGGTCCCAGTCTCTCGACTACCTCGGCGAACGCATCGAGAGCGCCCTAACCGCCCGCCTTTCCCTTTACCGCAGCGAACTGGGGAGCGCGGGTCGGGCGCTCCAGTCCCTGCAGCCGGATCGCGAACTTTCGCGTCGCCGCGAGAGGCTTGTGCAGGTGATGCAGCAGCTCGACCAGGCGACGCGTCGCACCCTCGTCGATCACCGGAGAGATTTGGAGAATCTCGGCAGCCTGATGGAGTCCCTCAGCCCCGAGGCGATTCTGAAGCGCGGATTTTCTTTTACCACGGATGAAAACGGCCAACTCGTGAAAACCGTCGATCAGGTGCAAAGCGGGGACAGGCTCATCACCCGCGTCGCCGGAGGGCGGATTTCCAGTCGCGTCGAGTAGAATATTCTGCTGGCTGGAATTTCTGGAATTTTCGTGGACGAGAGCGTGCAAATGCCCTCCTTACGGTGTTGTGCCATCGGGACAGTTGCGGTAAAACCACTTTGTTTTTTTATCGAAAAGAAGAATCCTTTTTTCGGCGGCGGGGTTTACCCGTTCGCACGGCGGCCTTTAGGGGCGAAACACGACACATGAACAGCGAGATTTGCAGTTGGCTCCGGCGGCTTGTCGGCGGGGCAGGCCGGGGCGTCTTTGTCGCCCTCATCCTGATTTTCACCGGGCCGCTGCATTCGCAGGACGACGCGAATCGCCCTGCGCCACTGCAGGCCCCGTCTAATCTGCAGCTTCCCGGCGGACCTGGTGGCCCCGGTGGACCCGGTGGACCCGGTGGACCGATCGGGGATCGTGTCAGCTTGCAGTTCCCGCTTAATCCGGTAAACGACATCCTCAACATTTACGAGCGCCTCATCGATAAACCCATCGTCAAAGACAGCTCGATTTTTGAAGGGCCCCAGGTCAGTCTCGTGACCCCGAGCGAAGTTTCCCGTGATGAGGCGATCCGTCTCATCGAGGCGGCCCTGTTGGTGAACGGCTACGTCCTCGTCGTCGAGCCCGAAGACGAGAGTGTCAAGATCCTCCTCGGCGGTGCCCGCAAGGGTGGCAGCAGTCCCTCGTTCAGCGAAGGTGTCGTCATCTACACCGATCCGACTTTGCTCCCCGACGGCGAGTCGCTCGTGGGATTTTTCATGGAGCTGGAGTTCGTCGACCCCGAAGACGCCGCGACCATTTTCAGCAATCATATCGTCCTCAATGAATTCGGCCGCATCACTCCCGTGATCCACCCGCGCGGACTTCTCATCACTGAGACCAGTCCCATCGTTCGTCAGTTGATCCGGGTGCGCTCCATCATCGATCACCCCGTTGACGATGCGCCGCTCATCACCGAGTTCGTGCAGTTGGAATATGCCGAAGCAAACGTTGTCGCCCAGATCATCCAGGCGGCGATGGACGCCCGCATGGAGGAACGTCAGCGCCAGAGTGAGACCCGCGGAACCGTCACCCCGGCTACCCCTCAGCAGGGCGGAGGTGGAGGGAATAATAATGCCTCGCAGCAGGCGCAGGGTGGTGGCGGACAGGGGCAAAACGCCCGTTCCCGCAATGTCATGAACGGAGTCGGCACGGCCGATCAGCCAGCCGCCCAGCTCATCCCTGATGACCGCATGAACCGCATCATGATCGTCGCTTCGCCGACTGATGCCGCCTATGTCCTCGAACTCATCCAGCAGTTCGACCGTGCCCTTGACAATCTGAAGCCTCTCGAGCGAAAGCTGAAGTATGTGAAGGCAAACGACATCCTTCCCGTGCTCGTCGACATCCTGCAGGATACGGGGACGGGTCAGACCCAGCTCCCCGGCGGTCGCCAGATCGAGACGCGCACGACGCCTGTCACCTCCTCGCAGTTGACCACTCTCACCGGGGGCAGTCGCAACACCCAGAACAATCAGAACCGCACGCAGCAGGGCAGTAGCGAGGAAGTAGGCGGTCGCAGCGATCAGATCTCGTTCCCCATCGATGAGGTGGCCCCGATCTCCGTTCTCGTGGGGAAAACCCGCATCATCGCCGATCGCCAGTCGAACTCCATCATCGTGGCCGGCACTGGCGAGTCGCAGCAGATCGTGATGGACATGATCGACCGTCTCGACCGGCGCCCCGTGCAGGTCTATCTCGCCACTGTCATCGGCGAGCTCAATCTCAGTGACGATGTGCAGTTCGGCGTCGACTACATCCAGCGCTTTTCCAAGTTTAACGGCAGTAACCCCAGCCGCGGTGGCTTCACGAGCGGGAACATCAATGGTCGCGGCGACATCATTGGCACCGGAGGCAATCCGGGTAGTATCGCGAACATCGCCGACATGATCACCACCAGTCCCTTCGGACCTGCCAGCGGCCTCAACTTTTACGGGCAGATAGGGCAATCGCTGGACGTCATCATCACCGCGCTGGAGGCCACGCAACGGTTCAAAGTGCTCTCCCGTCCCGTCGTCTACACCCAGAACGGGAAGCGCGCCGAGATTACTTCGGGGCAGGAAGTTCCCTATCCGGCCACCTCCGTCTCTGATACCAACAATCCGAACTCGGTTCGGTCCTCCGTTGATTTCAAGGACGTCGTCCTGAAGCTGGAGGTTCTCCCGACGATCAACGAGGACGACGAGGTCACCCTCGACATTGTGCAGGTCAATGACCGCGTTGTCGGGCAGCAGCTCATCGACCAGAACGAGATCCCCATCATCGGAAAGCAGGAGCTCAATACCACTGTGACCGTGGCGAACCGCTCGACTATCATTCTGGGCGGACTCATTTCCGAGTCGAAAAATGAGGAAGATTCCGGGATCCCTTTTCTCAAAAACATCCCGGTGCTAGGCTACGCCGCCAAGACCACTAATGTCGCGAAGACGCGGTCCGAGCTCATGATTTTCATCCAGCCCGTCGTCGTGCACGGCGATGGCGCGGCCGTCACCACGAGTTATGATGAGGACGTGCGCAGTGAGATCGGTGAGGAAGCCGCCCAGGTGTTCCCTGAGCCAGGAGTTCCCACGATCCAGCACCGCGCCGAAGTTGTCCGTGAAGTCGAAGTTGAGACCCAGCCGCTCCGCCGACTTGGGCAGAAGCTCTTCGGAAAGCAGAAGATTCCCCGCGAGCCGCTTCCCTGATCGATCCGCGACGCCATCACGCCACGGCGCGGCATTTTCCCCCCGGCTTTTCCCTGATAGCCTGCGGCATGATGAAGCAGCTGCCCTTTTTCACTTTTCTCCTCGGCGTGACTCTGTCAGGTGCGGGACTCAACCCTCTTTACTCCGCGCCGGTGAAGACCGGATTCTCCGAGCGCGACATTTCGCCCGCGATCGGGATGGAGCGTCCGGGCGGATATGGAAAAGGCTACCACCAGACCTTTCACGATCCCTGCAAGGCCCGCGCCGCTGTTTTTGACGACGGGGCCAAAGTCGTTGCTCTCGTGGGACTCGACGCGCTTCTGATCCGTGAACCGCAGGTCGTCGAGATCCGCCGCCGCATTCTCGAAAAGACGGGGATCCCGGCCGGGGCTGTTCTCATCGGGGCCTCGCATTCCCATTCCTCGGGTCCCACCGGCATGGTCCTGCCGGGCGAGTTCGATCATGCTGACGAACTCGTGCAGGATCTCGCCTACGAGCAGAGTTCCGCCGCCGATCCGGTCTATCTTGAGACGATGGTGCAGGGCGTCGTCGATGCGGTGACGGAGGCGTTTGAAACACGCAGCGAACTAAGTCTCGGATTCGGACGCGGGGAGGAGGAAAGTGTTAGTTTTAACCGACGCTGGCGCATGGCGGGCGGGCTCAGCTTCACTCATCCCCGCTACGGCAATCCGGAAATGGTCGGGACGGCCGGCCCGATCGATCCCGAAGTTGGTGTCATCGGAGCTTGGAACGAAGCCGGAAAACTCGTCGGCTGTGTCGTCAACTTTGCCTGCCACGCCACGACGAGTCCTCCCGGGATCTCGGCCAATTTTCCCTGGGGCATTGAAAAAGTGATACGCGGAACTTTCGGCGATGAGATCGTCGTGGTCTTTCTCAACGGAGCTTCGGGCGATGTCACTCAGGTCGATAATGCCTCGCCGGTGATCCAGCCGGGAGGAGCTGACGGCGCCATGCTGGTGGGTGGTTCCGTCGGGGCCGAGGCCGTGAAAGTCCTGCTGGGACTGGTCGCTTCGCTTACGACCGAGGCTGTCGTCGATGTCCGCACCCGCGTGCTTGAGATACCCCGTCGTCACCCTTCGCCGGTGCGGGTCGCGAAAAGTCGTGCCCTCGTCTCCGTCCCGCCTCTCGGTGCCGCCGCGATGAATGACTGGATCTGGGCGAAAGAGATCGTGCTCCTGCAGGCGCTCATTGATAAAGAGCCGGTGCGTCAGGTCGAGGTCCAGGCGGTGCAGATCGGTCCCGCGGTCTTTGTGACGAATCCGGCCGAGTACTTCTGCGAGTTCGGCCTGCAGCAGAAGGCGGCGAGTCCTTTTCCCTTCACCTGGCCGGTCAGTCTCGCGAACGGCTGTGTCGGCTACGTGCCCACGACCGAGGCGATGGGACCCGGGGGCGGAGGGTACGAGACCAGACTGACGAGTTACAGCAACCTTGTTCCCGAGGCCGGCGATCTCATCCGCGACGCCGGGATCGCCCTGACCAAAGAACTCAGTCCCGGCGCGGTTTCGCTCGGAAAGTCCGCCCCTGAATTCAAGGGCGGCTGGAACTACGGTGACGTCCCGCCCGAGTTGGAGTGAGTGGAGTCACGAAGCGCCTGAACCGGCGGCGGCGAATCCGGTGGTGATGAGGACTCCAATAATGATCACCGCGTAGAGAGCGAGCATGAGCACCATCAGGATCCCGACGTACTTCCAGAAGGCCCTTTGTTCGTTCAGGGCCGCAATGAGATTTGCTTCACTCGGCGCATTCATGAGGTCGGAGATACGGCTGGAATAGTTGCCGAGTTTGAGGGCGGGGTAAATGTAGAAAATGGCCATCAAGAAGTAAACGATCCCCAGACCGATTGCTCCACCGATGGCGGCGAGTTGTTGGTCAAACTGTTCGGCAGCACCTCCGGCAATGAGTCCGAAAAGCATCATGCCGCCCCCTCCCAGAATCAGAAAAGCGGCTCCAATCCAAAGGAGAACGCTGAAGAGACGAGTCCACCCCTTGGTGCGGGCGAGTTGATCAACGACTGCGGAGCCGACGGCGCCACCGGGTGAGATAGTAAAGTTAGGTTCCATCCCGCAGTATTATCGAGACACTTCATTTTTGGCAAGCCTCTATAAACTATTCCGATTCCATCGCCGTCACATTGACCCATTCCCCGAAGACGGGATGGCTGCCGTCGTCGTCGAGCGTCCAGCCGACCTGAAAGCCGATCCCCGGTTTCAAAAAGGTGAGGGCCGGGACGGAAAAAGTCCCGTCTTCGCCGATTTTGCTGTAGCGCCACTCGGCCGGGCCGGCATCGGCGCGGGGGCGGACCCGGCAGATGATACCGGCTTTCCCGGGCAGGGCGGCTTGCAAATTGTCGGGGAGTTCAGGACTGATGATGACTTTTCCCCCGCGCCGTTCCGCCTTGCCGGCGGTGATCTCGGGGAAGGGCGTTAAGGCTTCAGCAAATTCTTCCTGCAGAGCAGTGAGTTGATTGCGGAAGTCCGACCTCACCCGTTCGAGGTCGAAGCCGGCGGCGAGGGAGGCGTCGCGCCAGAGGGCGAGCCCGGCGAGCTTGCGCGGACCGTCCTCGCGTCCGAGGGCACGCAGTAGCTTCGCAGGCGCGTCGTCCCCGTAGACCCGCACGAGAGAATCGACCCAGAGGTAGCCGGCCGGATAGGCGAGGAAGGGATCCCGCTCGGCTGAGAAGGTCCGGTTCACGACCATCTCGGCGAACTCCACCTCTTCCCACTTCGCGGCGAGAGCGACCCAGCGGCGGTAGGCGGTGGCCCCGCTGTCGTCGCGGAAAAAGCGGAACTCCACGTAGCTCGCGAGTCCCTCATGAAACCACCGCGCCGCATCGAACGACTCCTCGAGCCTGCCGTCTGTGATCTGATCGATGAAGACATGGGTGATCTCGTGTCCGAGGATGGCGATGGCCTCGCGCTCCTCCGGATCGGGCTTTTTCTTGTCCTTTGCCGGCAGGGCCATGCGTATCTTTTTCCAGTAGGCCTGACCGGCATTGTGGGCGGCGAGCGGGCTCGAGAGATCGACCGTGACGAGATCGTCGCGATGATCGTCGGGCAGCTCGAGGAAGTCGGCGACGGTGTCGAAGACGAGATCGGATTTTGCGATGACAGTCTCCATGCGGCGCTTCGCCTCGTGACGAAAGAGGAAGCGGAAGTGCCCCGACTCTTCTGTCACGATCTCGTTTTTACGGTCCGCCGTGGCGGCGTTGCGGGCCTTCTCGGCCTCGGCGCGCGCGGCTTTGACCCCTTCATCCCACGAGATCGCCACGAGGATTCCGATCCACATCACGACAACGAGAACGATGGCGAAACCTCCCGCAAGTTTTCCCCACCAGGCTTCCCGCATCCCGCGTGAGAAGGCGCTCACCGAACCCTGACGGAGTGCAAAAATGAAATAGCCGGCAAACCACGCGACGAGGGTCATGATTCCCATGACGATGAGCTGCAGACGCGGCCATTCCCATCGCTCACCCATTGTCTCAGGTGCGTCGATCAGAGTAAAGGGATCGAGCAGGCCGGCGTAGGGGACCTGCATCGCCTTTAGTCCGACGAGGATCCAGAAGAGCGCGCCGACGGCGATGAGCGTCCATCGCCGCAGGAAGGAAAAAGCGATCAGGATGGTGAGGAAATGGACGCTCAGGAAGAGCTCGAGCAAGGTGAAGACACCGACAGAGCGCCATGGCGTCGGTGGGGACGCACTCCCGCGGGAGAGCAAGTCGTAGACGATAGACTCGGCGGTCCAGAGCAGGTTGATGGCGGAGATCAGCGCGACGGCGACGAGCCACTTGGCAAGGTAGACGGAAAAACGCGAGATCGGCAGCCCATCCAGATAGAGGAGGGTGCCCTCGTCCTTCTCCCGGACCATCAGGCCTAACGAAACCACCGCACAGAGGATGAAAGTTACCCCCACGACCGAGCCGGCATTGCCGATGATGTTTTCCCAGAAGGGATAGACATCGAAATACTCGGTGGCCTGGACCATGAAGAGCCCGAAGACAAAGAGCGCAAGCAGGAGCAGGGCGAAGGGCCGCAGGGAAATCCACTCTTTCCAGAGGATGGCGCGGAAGGCTCTCATGGTTTTTCCTCCTCTGGTGCGGGCGCCGTGTCCGTGGATTCGGGAGCTTCCGCTCCGGGATGCGATAAGATGTATTTCCGGGCGCCTTCTACAAAGGCTTCCAGAGAGAGGCCTGTGGTGGACTCGAAGACGCGCGGGACTGGTTGGAACATTTCCGCCCAGACGGGGCGGCTGTCCTGCCGGGTGACGCGTCGGGTAACGGTCTTGCGGACGAGAGCCTGCACCTTTTCCTCCCCGACGGATTCACTGAGATAGCGAAAGGCCATCCATACGACCGCGTCGGCCTCGCGCCAGCCCGCCTCCTCGGCATAGAGATCGCGTCCGAGGAGTTTCTCCACGGTGAAGCCGTGCTCTTTCACCGTATCGTAGGCGGACTTCTCGCGGGCGAGGCGGGTCGTCTCGTCGGCATGCTCCATCTCGATGAGTCCCTCGATCCCGCAGACGATCCACCAGCGGTGCTCCTTGTCGACCCGGCGGTTCGAGTGCACGCTGAGCGCCACGCTCATGGAAAAGGCGACGAGGGTGTCCCTCGTGAATCCGGGATCACGGTAACCCGCATACATCAGGACGACGCGGTCACCCTCGACTTCCTCCCAGTCGATCTCTTCGTTCACGAGTCCCTTGCGCTCGACCACGTAGACGGGAGGGAATTCCTCTTCGGGGATACCGAGCCAGTCCCGCTTTTCTGCAAGGCGTCGCGCCATGTAGGCAGCGAGGGCGACGTCGTCATCGATGGGGCGTGTCGTGTCTTCGGGCGAGAGATGGACAAGGACCCCGTCGTTTTCCTCCTCGACTGCGCCGGGCAGGGCGAAAGGCTCCGCCTGCGGAGTGAACCAGATCATCACGGTGGTGAAGACGATCGCGACAGCGGCTCCGAGGAGCATTTTTTCCCGGTAGCTCATCGTTTCACCCAGGATTGCGGATACGGAGCCCTCTTTGGCGAGGCCGAGAATGAAGGCGGCGGCAAAGAGCCCCGTGGTGATCAGGGCGGTGCCCTGCAACGCGGCAATGGGCCAGAGATCCCGCTCGAATCCGAACCGCGCGAGCAGGGCGAAGGGCGGGAAGTCGCGCAGCGGTAGGGACGTAGCATAGGCGATCCACGAGAGCCCGAAGACGAGAGCGAGGAGGATCACCACTTTGTATCTCCCGAGAAATGAGATGAGAAAAAAGAGCCCGGTCAGGAACCACGCCCAGCCTATCGCGCAACTCAGGAGGATGCCGAGAAACTTCGGCGAGATTGCCTCCGCACCGCCCGACACGACCACTCCCGCAAAAACCGCGCCGCCCGCCATGATCGTCGTGAGGAGCAGGGCGAGGCAGGTTTTGATTGCGATCATGCGCCAGCGCGGCAGCGGGAGCCCCTCGAGGAAGAGGCGGGAGCGACGACGGAACTCCATCGCCACGAGGAGATGACAGAGGATGAAAATAGGCAGAGTGAGAAAGTAGGAGAGACCCTGACGGATACCGAAAAAGACACTCCCGCTGCTGCCGTCGGCACCGGTCGCGAAGACGATGACAAGGAAGACAAAACAGCTCAGCGCCGCGAGTAATGCCAGCGAGACGCCGTGCTGCCGCAGTTCTTTGTAGATCAGGGCGCGGTTCATCAGAGGCGGGTTGTCGAGATGCCGACGCAGGCGATGAAGATGTCGTCGAGGGGAAGTTTCCTCCCCAGGACCCCGGCATTTTCCCAGCTCGCGGAATCGGCCTCGACGATGAGGCGATATTCCGGGCCGGTTTCTGTTTGGGTGAGATCGAGCTCGCGCCAGACCTGGAAGCCGACGGGCAGAGGGGCTCCGGCCGAGAGCGTGATCTCGCGAACGCGGCGCTGCAACTCGTCGAGGCGGCCTTCGAAGCGCTTTTTCCCCTGATGGATGATGCCGACCCGATCGGCGGCACGTTCTACCTCGTCGAGGAGGTGCGTCGAGAAAAAGGTGGTGCGCCCGTATTCCCTCGCCTGGTGGGTGATGATCTCGAGGAACTCCCGCCGGGCGACGGGGTCAAGTCCGGCGGTGGGTTCGTCGAGGATGAGGAGGGGCGGGCGCGGGGCGATCGCGAGGGCGAGGGCGAGCTTCACCCGCATGCCGCCCGAGAGACCCGAGACCTTGCGGTTGGCAGGGACTTCGAGAACCGCGAGGAGACGGCGATACTCGGCGGCGTCCCAGGTGGGGTAAAGACCGCCGACAAATTTCCCGAGCATCTCCGCCGTCATCCAGGGGTAAAAGGTCTGATCCTGCGAGACGTAGCCGATGTGTTGCTTCTGCTTCAGGGTGGTGCGCTTGGACTTTTCTCCGAGCAGTTCAATCGTGCCGCGGTCGGGGGCGATGATGCCCATGAGCATGCGTATCGTCGTCGTTTTTCCTGCGCCGTTGACACCGAGAAATCCGTAGATCTCACCGGCATGGACCGAGAGATCGAGACCGTCGACAGCGGCGAAGCGCCCGAAAGAACGATGGAGTCCCGTCACCGAGAGGACGGGTTCGGCGGTGGGAGTAGGAGTAGGAGTAGGAGTTGCCCCTGCGGTGGAGTCGATCGCGGGTTCGGATTCGGGTCCGGGCTCGGGATCCGGAGCGGAGGAGGGCAGAGGGGGCGGGGTCGGGTGGCTCATGGAGTGGGGGTGAGGGCCTTGATCCCGGCGAGGCCGGCGACGGTCATGCCTTCGAGGCTTTCGAGGATCGCGGCGGCACCGGTGAACTCGAGGTGGGAGGTGATGCGGTTCGGCACGATGACACAGGCGATCCCGGCGGCCCGAGCGGCGCGCAGTCCGTTGAGGGAGTCCTCGAGCACGATCGCGGCTGCGGGATCGGTCCCGAGACCGGCGGCGGCGGCGAGGAAAAGATCGGGAGCCGGCTTCGGCGCGCGCACGTCGTCGAGGCAGCGGGTCAGGGCGAAGCGGTCGAGGATGCCGAGGCGGGCGAGATGACCCTCAACCCAGTCGCGCGGCGAGCTCGAGGCGACGGCACAGGGGATCCCGGCGGCATCGGCGTCGTCGAGCAGGGCCAGCACGCCGGGAAGGGGATCGAGACGGTGGGTGCGGGCGAGGGCGTCGCGTTCGCGGTTGGTATCCCAGTCGCTCCAGTCAATCGCGCCGCGGGTGAGGGACTCGAGGTGGCTCTTCGGATCAAAGGCCCCGAAATTGCTTCCGACACAGGCAGCGTAGACCTCGAGAGCGAGGTCGTGTCCGAAGGCGAGGAAGTTCTCACGCCAGGCTTCGTAGATAGGCACTTCGGTGTCGAGGATGAGTCCGTCAAAATCAAAAAGGATCGCTTCCGGCATGATCAGGAAGACGTCGTCTTTTTCAGGGCTTTCTTCAAGTGCGAAGCCTTCTTCTTCACGAGTTGGAGAAAGTGGGCGGCGATCGGCTTCAGCTCGCCGGTGTAGAGGACTCCGAGGCTGAGGGGAGGGAAATGATCGGGGAGAGGGACTTTTTTGACGCCCTCAGGCCAGGCCACTCCGGGAATATCGACCGCGACCCCGAAACCGAATCCCCGTGAGACATAGTTCAGGATGAGCCCGAGCTCCGAGACTTCCAGGGACGGCTCCCATCTCAGATTTGCGGCGAGAAGGCCGCGCTGGAAGAGGCGGGCGACCTGCTCGGATTTCGGGAGGGAGACGAGCGGATGGCTCAGGTATCCGCCCGCCGAGGCATCGACGATTTCCTGGAAAGAAGTGATGGGGCAGCTCTCGGGAGCGGCGAGGGCGAGGGGCAGATCGAGGAGTTTAATCGTCTTGATGTTCGGTCCGATGCGACGGTGGATCACGGAAATGGCGACGTCGGCTTCCTGCTTGCGGAGCGCGTTTTCGAGCTCGGTGTTGCCGAGTTCTCGGAGAGTGAGGCGTAGATTGTGGACTTCGCTCTGGAGTGACTGGAGCACGTCGGGGAGGTGATTTCCCAGGATCGCGGCCGAGGCGGCGAGGCGCAGGTGGCAGCTCTCCTCGCGGCGGAGCTGCTCGGTGAACTGGTCGATACGGGAAAAAAAGGGATGGATGAAGTCGTAGAGTTCCTCACCCGCAGGGGTCAGGGCGAAGGGGCGTCGGTGGAAGAGAGAGATGCCGAGATCCTCCTCGAGAGCTTTGACCTGGCCACTCACGGCCGGCTGCTGGATCCCGTAGGGCATCTTCCGGGCGGCTTCGGTGATGCCTTCGTGCTTGGCGACATAATAAAACAACTCGAGGTGATGGAGTTTCATTCCTGGGTGCGGGGGAACAGGGATGGAGGGAGGGAGGGATGGATCGAGGGCAGTTGTCGAATCTAAGCGGAAGCGGGTAGCGACGTAAATTCAAAAGTGCAAATTACACCACTTCGCCCGATCGCGGAACGCCTTCCTAAAAGTAGCATGGGCATCTTGCCCATGGCCCTCCCCGCGACGTCCGTGCTATGGATGCGTTCGAAAAGCGGACGCAACCGGGGTTCATTGAAATCCGCCCTTAATTCAGGGCGAACCCGCGCGCGAAAATATTATCGCAGGCCCTGCCGCAAAAGGTTCACTCCTTTGCCGCCTTCAAAGCCGCTTTGACGCGTCCCGCGATCTCATCGGTGAGCAACTGATAAGCCGCTCCCTGCCAGTGATATTTGTCCCCGGCCGCAAGGTCGAGCCGTGAGGCGAGGAGGGTGTAGGCATCGATCACCTCGATGCCTTCCTCTTTCATGACGCGGCCGGAGAGGGTGTTCAGCCGGATAACGACCTCATTCTTGTCGCCCAGACTGGTGACGGCTTCGTCGGGTGAAGGTCGCGCTGCCGTGTGGGGAGTGGTGAGGAGGTAAAAGATCCTTGCCTGCGGGGCGCCCTTTTTGAAACAGAGTGCCAGCTTTTGCATGCGCTCCAGTACGACCTCGTCGGGGACCTTGTCGGGTGTCCAGTGCAGGGAGTGGAGTCCGTTGTTGAAGACGACCGCGTCGAAGTGGTAGCGCCCCGCCATTTCAGTGAGCGCCGCTTCGGGCACATCACCACCGACGAAATGGACCGCGTGAAAGACATAGATGTTTTCCTGCAACATCTCCGGGATAAAAGAGCCGCGGTAGCCCATCGAGATGGAATCGCCGTAGATGAGGACCTTCGGCCAATCGGGATGCGCGACTTCGGGAACGTCGAGCGCCCAGCCTCTGCCCGCGACCGCGCCGCGCGGGAACTCGGACTTCGTCTCGTGTTTCGCGACATACCGGTAGGCAGGTCCGAACACTTTCACCCCGTGAATGGTCACCGGCATGTTTTTTGAAACGGGATTCGAATTGCGTCCGATCCACATCGGTTCGTCGTTAGGGATCAGCCCCATGAAGCACGTCTTGCAGGGAACGTCATCGAGGTAGAAGGTCGCCAGTCCCTCGCGGACCGCCACGGTGAGAGTGTAGGGTGTGTTGAGCTGCGGCGCCTCCCGTCTGTTCAGCGATCCGCCCGTCATGAGGATGCCGTTCACGACGGAGTTCACCTGGCGGGCGTGATACGGGTTGTCACGGTAGTTGAAAAAGAAGGAAAAACCGTCGTCCTCCCCGCTCTGTTTTCGCATCGCGGTGAAGACTGCATCCTGCACCAGTGCCTCGAGTGAAAGAGTGACCTGGACGGTGAAGTTCGTCTGATCAGGAAAGGCCTCCGCGGGCACCGCAAAGGACGCGCCGTCACGCAACCTGACGCCGCCGTCCGCTTTTTCGACAGCACCCGAACGCAGCGCGGGCGGAATCTCGTTCTTTGCCAAATCCCACAGCGGGGTGTCTGCGGCGAGACCGGTGATACTGGCAGATGCTGCGGCGCAGAGGGCTATCGCCAATCGCAGGGGGTGGGAAAGAGGAAAGGTGACTTTCATCTGTGACCACTACCGGAAAGAATTTCCGACGGCGAGGATATTCTTTTTGCCGGGGTAGCGGAGATGCGGATGAAGGTCAGGGGAATGCGGTGGGGGAATTGCCGCTTAAAAGGAGGGAAACGCCAACCGATTCGCTGGCGTGCAGCGAAAGCAAAGAGGGTCGAGCGGATGTGGTGACAGGGTTAGGTGGAAAATAGAGCGGGGAAAGTGGCTGCGCTTCGAAGGGTGCAGTCAGATCTTTCGGGCAGAAGAGACAAAGGAATGGGCTCTGAACCTTGGTCCAGGTTGAGTTTGGCCATCCTTAATTCATG
>JANQVJ010000055.1:0-2745 GCA_030730365.1 Verrucomicrobiales bacterium | reverse complement strand
AAGGAATGGGCTCTGAACCTTGGTCCAGGTTGAGTTTGGCCATCCTTAATTCATGAAGTCATTCCCTTGTCCCCATTCCCGTGCCCTACGGAAAGTCCCCGAAAGGCCGCGACTCCAGCCCCCCACTTTCCCCCTTCACGCCGTCGCTGCCGGTTGACGGGAGGGGTGAGCGGCGATTCATTGGCCGGACACATGCCTGATCGACAACTTTCCGCCAAACTCTTCAAAGCCGCCAAAGAGGTCATCCCCGGGGGCGTTAATTCTCCGGTGCGGGCCTTTCGCAACGTGAACGGCGACCCCTTCTTCGTGCAGCGCGCCCGCGGCTGCCGCATCTGGGATGTCGACGGCAACGAGATGATCGACTACGTCGGAACCTGGGGGCCGGCGATTTTGGGTCATGCTCCCTCGGCAGTGATCGAGGCGGTGCACCACGCTTCGAAAGAGGGACTCAGCTTCGGCATTCCCAATCGCCACGAAGTCGAGATGGCCCGGATGATCCGCGACTATGTGCCCTCGGTCGAAAAGGTCCGCATGGTCAACAGCGGGACCGAGGCGACGATGAGCGCGATCCGACTGGCGCGGGGTTACACGGGTCGCGACAAGATCGTGAAATTCGAGGGCTGCTACCACGGTCACGTCGATTCCCTGCTCGTTGCGGCGGGGAGCGGGGCGCTGACTTTCGGCCAGCCTGACAGCGCGGGCGTGCCGGCCGATTTGGCGAAACTGACTCTCACGGTGCCCTTCAACCGCCCCGAGATCATCGAGGAAGTTTTCGAGAAACACGGTCACGAGATTGCCGCGCTCATCGTCGAGCCCATCCCCGCGAATGCCGGCCTGATTTTTCCGAAAGAAGGTTTCCTGCAACTGCTCCGCGATCTCACGACAAAACACGGCACGGTGCTGATTTTCGACGAGGTCATGACGGGCTTCCGCCTCGCCCGGGGCGGGGTGCAGGAGCGGGTCGGGATCACCCCGGACCTCACCGCGATGGGGAAAGTGATCGGCGGCGGGCTTCCCGTCGGGGCCTTCGGTGGCAAGGCGGAGATCATGGACATGCTCGCTCCGGATGGTCCGGTTTATCAGGCCGGCACCCTCTCGGGGAATCCGCTCGCGCTGGCGGCGGGGATTACCCAGCTGAAAGAAATGGAGCGTCTCGACGGATGGAACCGGCTCGAGGAGATCGGTCAGATGTTCGAAGACGGCGTCCGCGAGACCCTGCGCGAGCTTGGACGCGACCTTACCCTGAACCGCATCGGCTCGATGTTCTGCCTCTTTTTCACCGAGGAAGCGATTACCAACGTCGACGATGTGAAGAAATCCGACTTTGAGGCCTTCCGGAAGTTCTTTTGGGCGGCGCTCGATCGGGGCGTCTATTTCGCCCCCTCCCAGTACGAGGCCGGGTTCATTTCCCTCGCCCACGGAGTCGGGGACATCGAAAAGACCACTGAAGTGACAAAAGAGGCACTGAAAATAGCACTGGCGTGACGATTTGATCGCGGCGAACCTGAGCCCGCCTGTTTTTTGAGGGAAACGTAGTGGGTGGGAAGCAGGCGACTGTCTTCCGCACCTTCCCGATGAGGCTCGGAAGCGAGCCGGAACGAGGTGAGACAACCACCCTTTTGAAGTCCGTAGAATGAGTGACGAGGACAAAACCCTGGAATTTTCCGCACGTGATCTGATGCCCGACTGGGCGCAGGATTCGAAATCAACCCCCGACAAGACTTTTGCCAAGCGCTTCGAGCACGAAGAGGGCGAACGGGACAAGCGCGGTGGCGGCGGACGTCGTGATGACAGACGTGGCGGCGGCGGCTTTGGCGGTGGTCAGGGCGGCGGAGGCTTTGGCGGTCGTGGTGGTCAGGGCGGCGGCGGTGAGCGTCGTTTCGGCGGTGGTGGCGGAGGCCAGGGCGGCGGCGCCGGTCGTGATGACAGGCGCGGACCGCGACCCGAGGGCCGTGGTCCCGATCGCGGCGGAGATCGCCGTGGCGGCGGAGGGGATCGTCGGGGCGGAGAACGTGGCGGTGATCGTCGCGGTGGTGGCGATCGCGACTTCCGTGACAGGCCGCGCGAAGACATGCCGGCAGCCGGTATCATTGCCGCGATCGAACCTTCCAAGCCCGCTATCGAGGGGCTCACGAAACACATCAAGGAGACGCTGCGCGCTTTCCCCATGGCCGATCTTGCAAAGATGATTTTGAACGGACGCGAGCGCTATCAGGTGCGTTTCAAGGCGCAGGATGAACAGCGCCTTTATCGTTGTCCGGCCGACGGATCGGTCTGGTTGAGCCGGGAGGAAGCGGTCTCGCATCTACTCAACGGCCCGGCGCTCGAGAATTTTTATGTCGCCGAAGACGTCGAAGTGGCCGCACCCACGGGGAATTTCAGTGTCGTGGCAGTGTGCGGTCTCAGTGGCACGATCCTGGGGCCTCCGAATCATCACGAGTATCAGCGCAACATCGCGCGTCTCCATCAGGAGAGATTTTCCAACCTTTCGCTCGAGCGCTACAAGTCCCGCATCCAGATGGAGAGTGGAGAAGAGGCGATCGAGCGATGGAAGGAGCAGGTTAGTCGCGCCCGTCACTGGCTGCTCAAGTCCGACGTCGTCGTCACTGAAGTGAAGGCACCCGTGGAGGAGCCGCGCGCGGTCGATGCGCTTGTCGAAGAAGTTGCCGGAGAGGTCGAAGGCGACCTTGCCACGGAGGTCTCGCCCGATGAAGTCCCTGCTGAAGAGGCTGAGGTGGAGGCTGA
>JANQVJ010000054.1 GCA_030730365.1 Verrucomicrobiales bacterium | reverse complement strand
ACCTATCCCTGTTTCTTTTCGACACCTTCCGCCTCTTTCGAAGTGAGCGGCTCGCCCGATTCGGGATGATACCAGCGCGCGATCGTGATCTCGCACTCGGCTTGCGGCTCGATCTCTTTAGATTTGTTGTCGAGTTTGAGCTCGAGCGATTTGATGATCTGGAATTTTTCGGGCCCCTGTAGAGTTGTGAGCCATTCGAGGACGACAGCCTCATTGCCTTTCACCTCGAGTCGTACTGAGACCTCGGTATAAAAAGCCGAACTCACGATGTCCTGCAGGCTCTGGCGTTCGATGCGGAGCTTGCGTTCAAAAAGCTCATCCTGCAGCGACTGGATGAGATCCCCCTGGAGTTTGCCCATCGAGGCTCCGCCCAGCGGGGGCATCTTTTCCGCAAGCCACTTTTCGCGAGCCTCGGCCGTTGGGGCACCTTCGACCCACATCTCATGGTCAGCGAGGGTGCTCTCGAGCGTCGCGATCTTCGAATCACTGCCGCGCAGGACCTTCAGCACGGACCTCGCCGCGAAGGCGTTGCCCACGGCGAAGATCACGCCGATACAGAGGCCCAAAAGCCATTTTTCCCTAAGTGTCAGCGCTCGCATTTTTCGGCTTTCCTTCTATGACAAATGTCGCGGTATTGTTTTTTTCCACCTTCGGGTTCGGCATACTCCATTGATACGTTTCGAATCCCTCCGTGCTCTGCAAATCCTCGAGAAGCCGGTTCGCGAGTTGCACATCGCGCGCCTGTCCCTCGACCCGAATCAATTTGCCCGAAGTGCGATATTCGCGGATGACGACCCCGCTCCCGGGAAGCGCGGCAGTGATGCGGCTAAGTTGAACGATGGGGAAGAAGTTTTTGTCAAAAGCCGGCTCGAGGGTCCGCCAGCGCTCCTCGGCGAGCTGGACTCGCTCGACGTCCGGCTCGATGATGGAAATGCGGCGCTCGAGCGAAGCGATCTCTCGCTTCGTGACCTTGGCATCATTCCATACCCAAAACCCGACGACCGCGTAGAGGATCAACCCCGCGACGAGCAGCGCGGTGTTGCGCACGGCGGCACGGCGCCTTCTCCGCGAGCGTGCCACCGCCGGGGGAAGCAATCTCTCCCTCGCCTCGCCGCTGGCGGAAACGGCAGCCCCCGTCTGCAATCGAACCGGAATCGAGAGGGCATCGCGAAAGGCCACGATCGCCTCCTCATCCGCGTCCGCCACGGCGAGGACAAGTTCGCCGGGCGGATGCGCCTCGAAGACGGACTCCGCACGCAAACCGAGAAGGAGCAAATTGATCTCTTTCGCCGTAACCGCACCGATCTCAGGCCGGCCGCTCAATACCTGGAAATGAGCGGGGGCTCCGCCAACAGAGATCGCGAGGACCAATCTCCCCTGCTCCCGCCAGAGATTGGCAGTGCCTGACGGGGACTCGTGCAGAGCGGCCGATGTCGTGTATCCGATCGCCGTCGGGACGACGAGACTCTCGGGCAAATCGCTGACGACTCGCACCGCAAAGATCTCGCTACGCTCATTGCGATCGAGCCGCTCGAAATCGTAGACCGTCCCCCCCTTGCCCCCGAGGCCGCGCTTCTCCATCTGCGCATGGATCATGCTCTCGTGAAGGCTCGCATCGACAAGAGGCAGTTCAACAACGAAGGTGGACACGACCGCCGCCGGCAGACCGATGAGGACGTCACCGCGATTCCCGACAAGGGCACGCAGATCGTTCCCCCGCGCGGTTTCAGAACCGGAGGAGTAGAGGATCCAGCCCTGGTCGGGAGCCGGGAGTGCCAGGGATCGATGAGCCATTGCTTGTATTAATACTGCATTTAGACCGGAGAATCCCTTAAAAGTTTCCCGTAAACGCGCGCCGGAAGCAAGATTCATCTCTTAGCCCGCAGCGGGCTAGATGTCGTCCGTCGAGGCTCCCGCGACGTGGCCGCGGAGTTTCGCCTCGATGAACTTCCCGAGATCACCGTCCATGACCGCGTCGATGTTTGCTGTCTCACAGCCGGTGCGGTGGTCTTTGACCATCTGGTAAGGCTGGAAAACGTAGGACCGAATCTGACTACCGAAGCCGATCTCACCTTTCTCACCGTAGACGCGCTCCATCTCCGTGCGTTTTTTGTCCTCCTCGATCTGAAGGAGCTTGCTCTTCAGAATCTTTAGGGCGAGGTCGCGGTTTTTGTGCTGACTGCGCTCGACCGTACACCGCACCATGACGCCGCTAGGAAGGTGGCGCATCAGCACACCGGTCTCGACCTTGTTCACATTCTGCCCACCTTTGCCGCCCGATCGCATCGTCGTGATCTCGAGGTCTTTCTCGTCGATCTCGAGCTTGGGCTCTACGGCGAGTTCGGGGGTGACGTCGATGCTGGCAAAAGAAGTGTGACGCCGCGCCTGCGAGTCGAAGGGGGAAATACGGACGAGTCGGTGTACGCCTCGCTCGCAATTGAGATACCCACAGGCATTCTCGCCTTCGAAACGGAGAGTGGCCCCGCGGATCCCGACTTCTTCCCCTTCCTGCACGTCGACCATTTCAACTTTGAACCCCTGCTGCGCGCCCCAGCGCTGATACATGCGCATGAGCATGTCGGTCCAGTCACAGGCCTCCGTCCCGCCGGCTCCGGCATGGACGGTGAGGAAGGCGTTCTCGGCGTCGTGCGTCCCGCTCAGGAGCGTCTGCAACTCGACCTTGTCGAGGGCGGTCACGATTGAAGCGACTTCGGTGCGCACTTCATCGATCGCGGAATCGTCGTCCTCCTCCATGGCCATCTCGACGAGCACATCGAGGTCGGCGATGCGGGCCTCAAGATCGCGAATGGGAAGGATTTTTCCCTTGAGCGCTGAGACCTGGGCGACTTTTACCTGCGACTTTTCTTTATCCTCCCAGAATTCCTGGAAGTTCATTTCAGCTTCGATCGCCTCCAGTTCTGCTTCGAGTCTTGCGAAGTCAAAGATACCGCCGCAACTCGGAGAGTCGGGCCTGTAAAGATTTGGTGTCGATTGCCTGGAGTTCCTCTTTCATAGGAGGTGTCAGTGTTCCCACACAATTGGAATTTTTCAAATTGTCGCTTATCGATGAACCAGATTCTTTTATGAAAACCCGCGGCACCCTGATTCGCCGGTCTCAACTCACCGAGACCAGCCTTATCGTACACTGGTGCACCCACGAGAACGGCATCGTGAAGACGGTGGCCAAAGGCGCGCGCCGGCCAAAAAGTCCCTTCGCGGGAAAGCTTGACCTCTTTTATCTCTGCGAGCTGGAGATCCATCCGGCCCGCAACGGCGATCTCCACACCCTGAAGGATCTCACAGTCGAGCGTCCCAGACTCGGCCTGCGACGGAGTTATCTGCAGACGCTGGCAGCATCGTATTTTGTAAAACTGGTCGATCTGGTCGCCGAGGACGGAACTCCCCTCCCCGAGCTCGCGGACCTCCTCGACCGGGGGCTGAACTACCTCGAGGATCACGACGCTGATCAGCGCGCGATCGTGCATTTTGAGCGCCAACTCGGCGAATTCCTCGGCGTGCTGGAACCGGGGATGGAACCGGTCCGCTCAATCCGTGAGCACTTCGGTAACGTTCCGCCCCAGCGCAAAGAGTTAATGGAGCGAATTTGAAAAATCAGAGCAAACCGACTAAGGGATTGATCAGCTCTAGCCCGCTCGGAACGGCTCTCC
>JANQVJ010000053.1 GCA_030730365.1 Verrucomicrobiales bacterium | reverse complement strand
CATCTCGAGGCGCAGTTCGGGTCGGGGCAGGTAGAGGCGCAGGGTGAAGTTCAGTGAGCTGTCGCCGAAGAGTTCGAAGACGGCGGCGGGTTCGGGATCGGTGAGGACATCCGGCTGGCTCCGTGCGATATCGAGGAGGATCTCCTGCGTCTTGCGGATGTCAGATCCGTAAGCAACCCCGACGGGAAAGACGAGGCGGGTCATGGGATTGGAAAGGGTCCAGTTCATAATCGTGCCGGTGACGAATTCCTTGTTCGGCACGATGAACTCTTTTTTGTCCCAGTTCGTGATCGTGGTGGCGCGGATCCTGATTTTAGTGACGACTCCGTCGACGCCAGCGACGGTGACGATATCACCGACGCGAATAGGTCTTTCAAAAAGGAGGATGAGCCCGCTTACGAAGTTCGCCACGACCTCCTGCAGGCCGAAGCCGAGACCGACGCTCAGCGCGGCGGCGATCCAGCCGAAATTGGCCATGTCGAGCCCTATCGTTGTAAAGGCCACGGCGGCCCCGATCGCAATGATGGTGTATTGGCAAATCGTGATGATGGCATTGCGCACGCCTGATTCGAGCTCGAGCGCCCGGAGAAAAGTGACCTCGAGGAGTCCCGGCAGATTTTGAAACACGATCGTCGTGATCAGTGAGATGACCGCCAGCCAGATGAGATCACTGATGCTGATGTTCCCCACGACGGTGCGGGCATCGAGATATTTCAGGACCGGGATGACCTCGGACCAGACGAGCCAGCAGCCGAAGAGAACGGAGAGGGTGACGACGGCCTTGATGAGGTGCCGTGTCTGTTCGCCGACGATGCCCCAGTCGATCGCTTCATCTTCCTCGGAGGGAATGAAGGACTCTTCTTTCATCCGGGCAACGACTTCGGCATTGGGTTCAGCCTCGGCCTCTTCGCGATGGGCCTGGCGTTTCGCCTCGCGAGCGGCCATCGCATTTTGCAGGGCGATACGTCTTTCCCGGATGCCGACCCATCGGGTGAGGAGCCCGTAGACGAGTGCGCCGCTAAAAATGACGAGTGCCGTATTCTGGATCTGATAGGCCAGCACCACGGCCGTGAGGAAGTAGCCGAGGGCGGCGAGGATGGCGAGGGCGATGGGGAGCAGGATGAGGATCGAGGTCCAGATTTTGCGCAGCTTGATGATCCAGTTCTTCGAAGTCGCGATGTGCTCGAGCAGTCCCTTGCGACCGCGGAAGAGCCGGTTCAGGATGAGGCAGATACAAATCATCGAGATGATAAAGACGAGACGTCCGGGCCCCTGGAAAGAGGCGAGATTGCTCCCGTTGAACCAGATTGCGAGGAGCATGTGGGCCGGAAGGTAGAAAAAGATCGCGGTCATGAGCGCGCGGTGGCAGGCGTCAAGGGTTTCCCGTTTCCAGCGGAAATGGGCCTCGGCTACTCCTCCCTGCCAGCAGAGGATCGCGGAGAAACGGAAGACGAGGAGCAGCGCGACCGGGGCGGAAAGGCCTTTTCCGAGGGCATAGGTCGCAGAGGTGCTCTCGACGTCCGAGGTGAAGATCAAGCCGAAAAAGGCAAGCAGAGTCGGGGTTGGGAGGGCGAGCCAGAGCGTCGTGGCGAGGGCGCCGAGAGTATTCGCGATACTGTCCTGCGAGATGCGACGGGTGCGGACGGCGGAGTTCGCGAGGTAGCGACGAAGACGACGGCGAGGCAGCAGGAGGATGCAGGCGAGGAAAACCGCGAGGACCCACTGAGAGATTTCGATGTCGAGGATCACGGTGAGATATTGCCCGAGGGCCTCGGGCCCGAGGAGTTGGAGCAGCGAGGTCCGCATCCCGGTGAAGGCATTACCCGTGATCGGTGGAGAACTGGCCACCCAGATGAGCTTCTCGCCGAGATAATCGCGGAACTCCGTCGAGACGGTGATCGTCTTGCTTTCGACGAGATCGATCTCCCCGAGGGTCTGGGCGAGTTTGCGATTTCCCTCAAGTGCATCGCGGCGCAGTTGCACGCGTGTCTCGACGAGATTTTTCAGGATAGGTTCGATCTTTGCAACGGTTTCAGCAGGCAAAGCCTTCGCGCGGATAGAAGTCAGGAGAGCGTCGATCTGCTCTTGCATCGGGGGCAGCGTGTCGAGTTCGCGATCGAGGCGAAAGGCGTCCAACCTGGATGCGGAGAGCTGCTTGTGCCTCTCACTCGTGGCACTGCGGAAAGTCTTCAGTGTGGGGAGCGACTCGCGCATTTCGAGAATCGTTTCGGAAAACTCTCCCTCGAGGCTGCCGATTTCGATCTGGGCTCTGATGCTTTCCTTGTCTCGCTGAAGCATCTCGAGGCTCGACTCGGCTTCCTTGCGTTTCGCCTCGGCAATGGCGATACGGTCGAGGATCTTAAGGTTTTTGGCGGTCAGGTCGCGGGTCTCTTTGACGAGATCGCGGATGATCGGGTCGTCGGCGACGGTCTCGAGGCCGGGCTCGATAAGGAGACGTTCGGCTTCGCTGATCCTCGCATTGACGATGGCTCCGCTGCGGGCTTCCAGGGCTGAAACCCGGTTGCGGGCCCCGGCGAGGTCGTGTGCAGTGAGGGCGCGCCTCGCCTTAGCGAGGTCGCGGCTGAGTTCAGAGCTTAGGGCTTCCTGCTCCAGCATCGCGAGTTCGGCGCGGTAGGCGCGGATCGCGGACTGATCAGCGGCGAGCTGGGCTTTCTCTTTCGGAGTGGTGGCCGATTGTCCGTTCCAGCGGCTGAATTTCAGTTGCGCCTCGGCGAGGAGACGGGTCACCTCGACGACCCGCGCACGATTCGCTTCGGGACGTTCTTCGAGGGCACCGAGCTGGTCGTCCCACTCTTTGACTTGCTGAGTCAGCTCGACGAGCTGCGCTTTTTCGAGATTCAGACGTGTCTTGATCATCTCGGCGGTGGCGTCGGCGGGGAGTTCCTCCGCCCCTGGCTCCCCTAAGAGCGTTTCGCCATTCTTCCGCGCAGTGAGACTGGACTCGAGCTGTTTCACCTCGGCGGGGCCTTTTCCCCCGACTTCTTTCAATCGCGCGGTTTCGTCCTGAAACTCTTTTGCCGAGGTGAGCCTGGCGATGGCGCCTTCGAGAATGGTCGCGACCTCGGTTTTGGCGGCGTCGTCGAGGGAGGCGTCTGACTTGACCTGATCGAGCATTTTTTGCATCGACTCGGCAGTCAGGGGAGTCTCGCGCAGGGCTTTGGGTGGTCCGGCGACCTGCGCGGCGAGTGAGAAAAGGAAAAGAAATCCGACGGCGAGGGCGGCGGAGAGGGGGCGTAGCTAACGCGGGAAAATCATGGGAATCGGCAGGGGTTCGGGGCCCCTGAACCTACACGGATCTCACGAAAACACCAAGCGGGCAGTCTCAGCCCCAGTGCACCGCGAGCCACACGGCGGGCTCGGCGGTGGAGGTGCTCTCGACACGATGGCGTGCATGGGGCGGGATCTCGAGCCAGTCGCCGGGGGCTAGGGTGACGACGTTGACCTCGCCCGAGACGGGATCTTCGAAGCTCATCACCGCGCTGCCGCTCAGGAGGACGACCCACTCGTGCTCCTCCTGATCATACCAGAATCCGTCGGACGAGGCGTGCCCGCGGGAGACGAGGCGCACGATGCGGAGGTGGCCTTTGCCTTCGGCGAGGACTTCGACCAGTTCCCCGGGCAGAGCGGAGGGGATGGACTCGAAAAGATTGGCCGCCTTCATCACGGAGGCATCATTTCAGAAGGC
>JANQVJ010000052.1:141872-151168 GCA_030730365.1 Verrucomicrobiales bacterium | reverse complement strand
ACGGTCGCCTCGTCCAGTTGCAGGACGATCTCCAACAGGTCTCACAGGACAAGGAAGACACGCTCCGCGATCTCGATCTGGCCAACGGTCGCCTCGCCCAGTCCGAGGAAGCCGCCGCTCTCCGCGAAACCCAACTCGGCGCCATTTCTCAGGAACTCAGTGAGAGCATTCGCGAAACCAGCGATCTTGAGGTCATGCTGAACCGCCTCAACACCGAGCTCGAGACTGCCCGAGAAGAGCAGGAAGCCTCGCGCCTCGGCATAGCGGAGCTGGAGGACTCGCTGCGCGCCAGCGAGGAGCGAACCCTCACGCTTTCAAGCCGGCTCGAAGAGAAAGAGGGTGAGCTCGGCACCCTGTTAGCTGAACTCGAGACTCTTCGGGTTTCAATCGAGGCCAGCGAAGCGAAAGAGGCCGCGGCCCTTGCCCGTCTCGAGGAATTGCAGACCGGGTATGAGTCCAAACTCGTCGACGCTGAGTCAGCTCTCGCCGCTGCCGGGGAAGAGCGGGAACTCCTGACAAAACAGCAGCGCGAAGAGGCAGCGCGACTCACCTCTGAACTTGAGACCATGCGCGAAACGATCGCCGGGCAGACCACCAGGCTAGAGTCCGGGGCCGAGCAGCGCGACCGGAGCCTCGCAGAGGTGGAGACACTGCAAGGTAAACTTGAACAGCGTTCAGACTCGATCCGTGAGCTGCAGGATCAACTCAGTTCCATCATCCTGCAGCGAGCCTCGCGCGACATCGAGATCTCCGCTCTGAAAGAAAAGCTCCTCGCCGTCGAGATCGAGCTTTCCGAAGCCCGCCAGTCCGAAGCGGCTCACTCGGAAGCACTTTTGGCCCTTTCTGCAGCGCGGGAATTGCCACCCGTCGCTGAATCGCTCGTCGACGAAGCCCGCCTCGCTGCTGCGATTCATCGCTCCCTTACCGCCGAAGTGAGCGGGGCAGAGGAGGGGATCTCTCTCGACGAGATTGTCGCCAAAACCACTCATTATCCCCCGCAGGTAGCCACACCGACGCCATCCGTCCCCGTTAAGTCGAAGGGGAAAAAGTCGAGCGCTGGTGTCGGTGATGACCACACCGTCTATTTCAACGAAGGCAACGCGAGCCTCAGCACTGCTGAGCTAGAGAAGATCGACCTCTGCGCCCGTGCCATCCGTCGTTTCGGCCGCAAAGTGGAAGTCACGGTGATCGGCTACGCCGGGAGCGAAGGTAATGCGGATCAGACGGAACGTATCAGCGCCCTCCGCGCCGATGCCGTGAGAGAGAGACTCCTCGAAAAAGGCGTTTCCCAGAATCTCGTTACGGTCCGCGGGTCCGGACAGGACCGCCGCTTTTCCGATTGGAAAGCGCGCCGTGTCGAGATGATCGTCGTTCCCGTCGCCATTGCCGAAGCGGTTAACTGAGATACCGACCATGGCGGAAGAGACCGGTAGCAGTCCTTTGCTCGCGGAGCTATCACTAGCGGGTGATCTGCCGTTCCTCGACGGAGACTTGGGCGCTTGGCTTTACCTCGCGATTTCCGCCGTTTTATTTATGGCGCTGGGTATCGTTACGGGCAATTTCATCTGGCGAAGGGGTCATCTGCAAACGATCGACGCCGCCACCGAAATTCGGAAAACCAGCGAAGACCTCGCCCACATGCGCGAAGATTTGAGACTTGAGACCCTCGAAATCGGGTCGAAGCGGGAAGAGCCGGTTGTTGAAGGCGGCGACTAGCCTGCAACGCCACCGTGCCGGTGTCGACAGTGCGTGTTACAACGGCGGCTTTGACCAACTCATCGGCACCGAAGAGGAGATGGTGCCCAGGCAACCTCTGTCAGGTCTGCCGGGGCACCGGTAAAACCTCGTCGATCAGGCGCCGAGCTTCCACTCGCCACGGTAGGGTAGAGCCATGAGTTGTTTCGAGGCCTCTTCGTTGCCGACGACTTGCTCCGCTTTGGGATCCCACTGCACAGGTCCGCCGACGGCGTGCGAGACGAAAGCTAGGTGCCCAGGGGTGATAGAGCGGTGAGCGGTTTCGGCATTGGCGATGGTGTCTTCGCGGGAGAGGATGCAGTCGATGAAGTTGCGTTGGTGACCGGGGGTTTTGTAGCTCTGCCACTCACCGGCGACAAAGCCGGGCTCGAGCCACGCGGGATTCGATGTCTCGATTTTGCCGCGGTTGACGTAGACCCAGCCATTTTCCCCAATCCACTTAGTACCCATGGTAATCCGGGATGACATCAGGACTTCGATACCGCCCTCGTATTTCGAGATCACATCGTAGCTCATGGGCGCGTCATAGAGCTTGGTCTCGGGATAGACCCAGTCCTTCGCCTCGACGGAGATCGGGCCGCTCTTGTCCATGTTGAGGCCCCAGTGAGCGATATCATTGTGATGACCGATCCAGTCCATGAGTTGACCTCCACCAAAGGTCTTAGTCCAGCGCCACGACCAGTGATGACAGGCTTCGCGGTAAGGGAGCATCTCGGAAGGGCCACACCACATGTCGTAATTGAGATCGGATGGCGGGGTTTTCTCGCTCGCGTCGCCTTCGGGCTTATTATGCCCGGTCGGGAGTCCTACCTCGACGCGGGTGACTTTGCCAATGAGCCCGTTGCGAACGAGTTCGACGGCCTGCTGGAAATTTTTCTCGGAGCGCTGCTGCGAACCAACCTGAAAGACAGCCTTCTGCTTCGCGACCTCGCGGTGGATGGCGTGGCCCTCGGCATACTTATGGGTGACCGGCTTCTCGCAATAGACATCCTTACCGGCCCGCAGGGCCTCCATGCAGATGATGCCGTGCCAGTGATCGGGCGTCGCCACCATGACGGCGTCGATGTCGTCACGGGCAATGAGTTCACGGAAATCCTCGTAGGCGGTGCATCCCTTCCAGGACCCGGAATCAGCACGCTTTGCGTAGGCGTTTTCCACGGCCACCTTGCCGGCAGAGCGGCCATAATCGCGGCTGCGCTTCTCGCCGTTCATTTTGAAATGGAGGTCATCGACGTCACAGACGGCGATGCCCTGCACTTCGGAGTGATTGAGGAAGGCTTCCATCACGCCGATGCCGCGGTTACCGAGGCCGATGAAGCCCATGTTGATGCGCTTGCTCGGCGCGTTTTGCCCGAAAACGGAAGAGGGGATGATGGCAGGAGCGGCGATGGCGGCAGCGGCCTGGCCGAGGAATCGGCGACGGGTGGTTTGATTGCTCATGGGATTCTAGTTGGGGTTGGGGTAAATCGGATTAAATATCACAAAGCTGGGCGGCCTGACGCAGGGCGAGGACGGGATCGTCCCAGGTCGGGATGAACTCCTGCGCAACGAATCCGGTGTAACCGGTCTCGAGGATGGCTTCGAGGATGGGCGGGTAATTGATCTCCTGCGTGTTGTCGAGTTCGGCGCGTCCGGGATTGCCGGCGGTGTGGTAGTGGCCAATGACGTCTTTGTACTGCCGGATGCGGCGGATGATGTCGCCGTTCATGACGGAGACATGGTAGATGTCAAAGAGCAGTTTGAAGTTGGGTGAGCCGACCCGGTTGATGAGCTCGACGCAGAAATCAACATCATCCCCGAAGTAGCCGGGATGCCCCTTCATGGGGTGAGTATCGTCGCGGGAGTTGAGATGCTCGAGGACGAGAGTGACACCGGCCTTTTCGGCATGCGAGAGGACCGATTTCCAGGTCTCGACACAGTCGGTCGCGGCTTTTTCGTCGTCCATGCCGTCAAAGCGCATTCCGGTGAAGGTGATGACACTCTTGCACCCGACCGCTGCGGCGACATCGATGCTTTCTTTGAGATTCGTCACAACCTCATCGCGGAACTCGGGATTGCAGGGACCTTTGGCAAACCCGTGGCTGCTGACGAGAGAGATCTCGAGGCCGAGCTTTTTGACGGCGGCGTAGTCTTCGCGCGGGATGCCCTCCATCGCGACGAGACCGATTGCCTTGCAATGCTGCGCCAGTTCGACCGCTTTGAAATGCGAATTAAAACACCAGCCCATGATGGACTGGCGGATACGGCCGTTTTTTACGACAAAGTCTGGATCGACATCCGCCCTTTTCAGTTGGGCGAGTAGATCGGGTGCGCCCCCGAGAGCGCCTCCAGCGAGAAGGGAGGCGGTGGTGAGGAAATGACGGCGAGATTTCATGGAGTCGCAAAACTACACGTAAAGGCCGGTCCGTGACAAGTCTGTTGAGAGACGCAGTCAGGGGATGGGCGCGGCGACGGCTCTCCGAAGCCTCTCTATCCCTCGACAGGGATAGGTCCCCATCGGTAGACACCGTCGATCCAGGCTTTGCCGGTATGTCGCCCGGCGTGCTCGACATCGATAATGAGGAACCGCCCCGCCTTTCGAACGCGGCGAACGCAGCGATGAGCAAACCGGAGAAGGAGTGAGAAATCATGGTGCTGCGAAGCCTTAGACACACAACTGCTATGATAATGTTACTTGAATACCATTTCTGATTCCATGAGAGGACGGTGAGATTCCGCAGTTGAGAACTTTTCCCGTTTAAGTCAGAACCTCTCAGGAATAAATTTCCGCCCCTTTCTCCGCAAACTCCTTCGCTTTCTCGGCCATACCGGTTTCGAGAGCGGCCTGCTCTTCCAGCCCCAGTTTCGCGGCATACTCACGCACTTCTTCAGTAATTTTCATGGAGCAGAAAGTCGGCCCGCACATGGAGCAGAAGTGGGCGGTTTTGGCTCCGTCCATGGGTAGCGTCTCATCATGGAACGAGCGAGCCTTGGTCGGGTCGAGTCCGAGATTAAACTGATCTTCCCAGCGGAACTCGAAGCGTGCTTTGCTGAGGGCGTTGTCTCGGATCTGCGCGGCGGGGTGGCCTTTAGCGAGGTCGGCGGCGTGCGCGGCGATTTTGTAGGTGACGACACCGTCGCGCACATCTTCGCGATTGGGTAACCCGAGGTGCTCCTTCGGGGTGACGTAGCACAGCATGGCGCAGCCATACCACCCGATCATCGCAGCACCGATACCGCTGGTGATGTGATCGTAACCGGGGGCGATATCCGTCGTGAGCGGCCCGAGGGTGTAAAAGGGAGCCTCGTGGCACCACTCGATCTGCTTTTGCATGTTCTCCTCGATGAGGTGCATGGGCACGTGGCCGGGGCCTTCGTTCATGACCTGGACACCTTTGCTCCACGCGGTCGTGGTGAGTTCGCCCTGGACCTCGAGTTCGCCGAACTGGGCGGCGTCGTTGGCGTCGGCGATGGATCCGGGGCGAAGCCCGTCGCCGATCGAGAAGCTGACATCGTAGTCCGCCATGATGTCACAGATGTCGGACCAGTGGGTGTAGAGGAAATTTTCCTTGTGATGGGAGAGGCACCACTTCGCCATGATCGATCCGCCTCGCGAAACGATCCCGGTCATGCGGGTCGCCGTGAGGGGGACGAAGCGCAGGAGCACTCCGGCATGGATCGTGAAATAATCGACACCCTGCTCGGCCTGTTCGATGAGGGTGTCGCGGAAGACTTCCCAGCAGAGGTCTTCGACTCGTCCGTTCACCTTTTCGAGGGCCTGATAAATCGGCACCGTCCCGATGGGGACGGGGGAGTTACGAAGGATCCATTCGCGGGTCGCGTGGATGTTCTTCCCGGTGGAGAGATCCATGACAGTGTCGGCGCCCCAGAGGGTCGACCACTGGAGCTTCTCGACTTCTTCATCAATGGTCGACGCGACGGCGGAGTTTCCGATGTTGGCATTGATCTTCACGAGGAAGTTTCGCCCGATGATCATCGGTTCGCTCTCGGGGTGATTCACATTCGCGGGGATGATGGCGCGACCGCGGGCGACTTCGTCGCGGACAAATTCAGGGGTGATGTAGTCGGGGATCTTCGCGCCGAAAGGCTGACCGGGATGCTGGTGATTGAGCAGGTTACGTGGCCCTTTGCTATCGGTGACGGCCTTGAAAGCCGCTTCACGGCCCAAGTTTTCACGGATCGCGATATATTCCATCTCGGGCGTAATAATGCCCTGTTTTGCATACCACATCTGGGTCACAGGGTGCCCGGCGGAGGCTCGGAGCGGCCGCCGCATCAGTCCCGGATATTCTTTGAGCCGATTGTGACGGGCCTTTTTTTCGTTGTAGCGGGAAGCGTGTTCTTCAGAGAGGTAACCATTGTCTTCGGGTTTCACCTCGCGTCCTTCGTATTCGGCAACGTCGCCGCGGGCCAGGATCCAGTCACGACGGGGAACAGGAAGGCCTTTTTCCACATTTCCCTTAAAATCAACATCACCCCAGGGACCGCTCGTGTCATAGATACGAACCGGCTCATTGACCTCGACGCGACCGTTGGGATGCTTCGTTTCAGCGAGTATGACCTCGCGCATGGGTACTTGTAAATCCGGATGGAGCGTCCCTTTGATATAGACGCGCCGGCTGTTGGGAAAAACGTCGGCGACGGTGCGGGGTTCGCTGGGGGCAGTGGATTCGTTGGGTGTGATCATGGTGGGAAAGGCTCAGGAGTCGAGAGATTCGAAACCGGGGAGAAACAAAAAACCGCCGTGATGCCTGACCTGGAGTTCCGGATCGGTTGCAGGGCGGTGATGGGTTGAAAAACGAAGTTTCATGTGACGACTCCCTGCGGCAGCATTACCTGCATCAGGTTCGAAGGGTCTTGCCATGCGGCAATCTCAGCGAAGGTTACGCTCCCCTGTCAGAACTGCTCTAGGTTAACTGATCGAAATCAAAGGTCAAGGCTCGCAAGCCTGCAAAGGCCTTTTCAGGCTTGCTGATATTCGCGGAATGGGGAAGATTGGCCGCCTCCGTCCCAAGAAAGCCGCTCGCGGGACGTTTCAGGTTTGTTCATGAGGCTGCTCGACCGCTACATCGCCCGCCAGGTCTTTATCTCCGCTCTTTACGCGGTGGTGGTCATTATCATTATCCTTGTGCTCGGAAATGTCTTTAAAGAGATCCTTCGTGAGCTCGCGAAGCGTCCCGACATCAGTCTGGGCTTCGTTCTCAAGTTCATTGTCCTCGTCATTCCGATTTCACTGAGCCTCGCGATCCCGTTCTCGTTCCTCACCGCGATCCTTCTCACTTTCGGGCGCCTCTCGGCCGACAGTGAGTTTGTCTCGATGCGAATGGCCGGTCTCAGTATGTGGCGCATCTGTGTGCCGGTCGCGGTAGTCGCGCTCTTTTTTACAGGAATTTGCGGCTGGGTGAATCTCTCGATCACGCCGGCGGCAAAGACGGCGATGGAGGGGATGAAGGATTCGTTCATCAACCGGATGAAAAGCGAACCGATGCTGCTCTTTACGAACCAGCAGGTCATGACTGATTTGCCCGAACATCTCGTTTTCGCGAGGAAAGAGGATGGAATTCTCAAGGGTCTGCAACTCATCAAGATGGAGAACAATGTTCCCATAGCCATTGCGGTAGCACGTGAGGCGAGGGTGAGGGTCGAACTCGATGCCGAAAATCCCGAACTCGTCCTCGACATGACAGACATGAACCTCATGGTAAAGGGAGACGAAGGCACCTTCATGGACACTTCGCGGCCTATCTTCCTTAAATCCGGTGCCGCGGGGGTCTCGATAGAAGGGTTCAAGAAACAAGGCGAAACAGCCATGATAAAACCGTCCAATGTCAGCCTCTCTCGTCTCATCCAATTGGCCAACGATTCCGGACTTGAGGCAGCAACCCGGGCGAGGTACCGCACCGAACTGAGCATGCGCTTCGCCTTCTCCTTCTCATGCATCACCTACGGCCTCATCGGGGTTCCGCTCGGGATTACCGCACAACGGAGAGAAAGCACTGCGGGATTTGTCTTCAGTGTGATCATCGCGGTGACCAATTACGTGATGCTGCAGCTGGCCAAGATCGTGCAGGACCGCGAGGACCTTTACCCGCACTTCCTCGTCTGGGTGCCGAACCTTCTTTTTCTTGCCATTGGGATATTCATGTTCATGAAACTGGCCAGGAAGTGACTCGACTTTCAGCTCGTGGCACCCGGGAAAAACTCGAAAACTTTCAGCAGTATGCCCGCGATGAGAATCCATGAGAGGATGTTCAGCACGAGGACTGTCATGATCGTTCCGGCAATGAGTAGAACCGGCCACCATCCGCCGGGCTCTTCGGCTCCGTGTTCGCTCTCAAGGTAGGTGTTGAGCATGCGGTAATTTCGAGAGTTCGACTTGAACCAGAACGAAAACAGATCGCCAGCGACAGGGATGATCCCGACCCCGGCATTGAGCAGCATGTTTCCGCCCATGCGAATGAGGGTCTTTACCGGAAGTCCTTTTTTGCCGGCTTCCGCGATGATCACGGTGCCGACGATCGTCGCGACGGTCTCACCTCCGTAAGGAAATATCCCGAGAAGGGGATCGATGCCGAAACGGATACCGGTATACGGGATACGGATGCATTCATCGAGGAGCCACGAAATCTTGCGCGAAGTCCGCGCCTTTCTCATGATAACATCGCGCAGTTCCGCCGGGGGGATGTCGTCATCCGGTTCTTCCCGTTCCACGTTTTGGAGCGACGGCGTAGCCATTATTCGACCGCTCAGGAAAGGGGTGGTGGACCATCAAATGCAGGAGGTCCGGTTGAGAGGGCCGGAGCCGGCTTGTGGAATCGTTTCGCGACCATTACGATGAGAGCAAGCGTGACAAGGAGAATGGCGATGCCGACGAGGGGGCGGTAGAACACCCAGGCCACCGCGACAGTTCCCGTCCAGAGAATCCCGGCGAGAAGGAAGGCAATCAGCGTCGTCCCCGTGCCCACGATACGCCCAAGAAACGGCAGGATACTCGCGAGAACGGCGACAGGACGCAGGACCATGGCAAACGCCATCGAGAGAAGGAAAAATCCTCCGACACGGATCCCCCAGGTCAGGAATTTATTTCGCTCGTGAGCCATGCGAAACATGTCCTCCGCACTCACCGTGCCGTTTTCGAGAAGGTAGAGTTCACCTCCCGTTGCGGTTCGGAGACTAACGAAACTTTTGCCCGCCTGCTCCGCCACGACGCTGATCGGCCCTGTCGGCACGGTGAGAAATGAGATGCGCAAGTCGCCCACGGCGGGAGAGCCGGGATTGGCCCCAAGATAGACCCCGCTCTCGTGCAATCGCGCCGCGGTCTTAATTTCCTCTGCCGCTTTGTCAAGAGTCTCGACCGGGAGCTGCGTCGCCCCGCCGATCCGGCTAACGAGAAAAGCCGGAAGGTCGAATGCGCCCATCGTCACTCCCTCGGCCATGAGCGTGCTGGACCGGTATTTCATCTCACGGGGGTTCCCATGACCCGAGGTGACTTTAAATCGGGTCGAATCGACAGGGTTGTCCCGCCATTCCTTTTCGTAGGT
>JANQVJ010000052.1:92280-141772 GCA_030730365.1 Verrucomicrobiales bacterium | reverse complement strand
GTCCCGCCATTCCTTTTCGTAGGTATAGGTAGTGGTCGTTTCGGTCGTGCCGCCGACGCTCGTCTTTTCTTCGGATTTCTCCACCTCGACCCATTGATACATCTCGACCTCGCGGATAAGCTTAATGGCGGTGGCCGCGATGCCGAACTCGGGATCCTCGAGCAACTTGGGGGTCTTCGTCTCGCCGGTAAGATGGACGAGATTGCCCTCCATCGCGGGATCCACCCTATCTGACGTCACCGTGACGACCGATCCGGCACCTTCTTCGAGGTCATGGGCCCGTTTCACCGCTCGACCTTCGTTCCAGAAAAGCAGAACGACCACCACGGCGACGATGATAAGGCCAAGGATAGCACCGCCGATGGAGTCCTTACTGCGGCCGCCGATGCCCCTTCGCGTCACTTCAACGTAGCTGCTCATGAGACGTGATTAGCAGAAAAGCCAACCCGCCGCAACCGCTATGATGTCAGGAAAGCGCCGTAGTCTTGATGTCCATCAACATCTGGGCATTCGAGGGATACCGCTGCATGCACTTCAGGAGCCATTCCATCGCGTCGACTTGCTTGTAGCCACTGAGTCCGCGACGGATCACATAGATCTTTTCAAGGACATGTGGCGGCAGCAGCAACTCCTCGCGACGAGTTCCCGACTTGTTGATGTCAACGGCAGGGTAGACGTAGTTCTGTGCGATCTGACGATCGAGAACGAGCTCCATGTTGCCGGTGCCTTTGAACTCCTGGAAAATAGCTTCGTCAGCCTTGCTGTTCGTCTGTACGAGGGCGGTCGCGATGATCGTGAGAGAGCCCGCTTCGCGCGTGTTGCGGGCAGCGGCGAAAATTCGCCGGGGGACTTCGAGCGCCCCCACGATGAGGCCGCCACTGGCGGTGCCGCGTTTACCCCCGCGCATCTGGCTGTTGAAGGCGCGGGCAAGCCGGGTGATGGAATCCATCAGCATGACAACGTGACGACCACCCTCGACGAGTCGCTTGGCTCGCTCGGTCGCGAGAAGCGCGATGCGGGTATGATCCTTCGCCTCGCTGTCGTTTGAACTCGAGAAAACCTCGACGTTGGGAAAGGAACGCTCAAAATCGGTTACCTCCTCGGGGCGCTCGTCGACGAGCAGGACCATGAGGTGGATCTCGTCCTCGTAATTGTGCAGGATGCCCTCGGCGATATGGTGCAGCAGAGTCGTCTTGCCGGTGCGCGGTGGAGCGACGATGAGGCCGCGCTGACCGCGGCCGATCGGAGCCATGAGATCAATGACGCGGGTCGTGGCCCGGGTCGATTGGGTCTCAAGGGTGAGTTTTTTATTCGGGTTAATCGCGGTCAACTCCTCGAAATAGGGGAGCTTGGCGCACTCTTCCGGCGGACGGTCATTGATCGCGAGTAGCTCGATGAGCTGGGGGCCGCGAACCCCCTGTTTCGAGAGGCAACGCACCATCAGCCCGTCACGGAGCCCGTAGATGCGGACCACTTCTGGAGTGATAAAAACATCCTTGGGCGACTGCTGGAAGCCGCGGATTTTCTCGCGCAGGAATCCAAATCCCTTGGGGGAAATCTCGACGATCCCCTCTGATTCGATTGCCGGCGATGATTCGAGAGCGGCGGCTTCACGGGCGCGCTCCTTCTCCTTACGTTCGAGGTAGCGCTGCTTACGCGTCTTATTCTGGTGACGTCCGTCTCCTCCGTCTCCGCCATCGCGATCCTCGTCCCGTTCGTCTCTATCTTCGTATGATTCTCCGGCGATCAACTCACGGGGATCGTGGTTGCGGTCATCGTGCGCTTCGTCGCGACGCTCATCAGCACGATTGCCGTCCGGCCCGCTCTCATGGGGACGTTGCTTTTCCCGCCCTTCATGGGGCGAACCCTGGTGACCCCGACGCTGATTGGAGTCAGAACCGCCTTGTGACTCGCGGTTTCCCTTGCGACGGCGTTGTCTCGGGCCCCTATTACGACGCGAACGTCCCTCATTTCCTTCACCGGAACGCTCGCCTGGTCGATCTCCGGAACGCTCGCCCTCAACAGGTTCACGGGTAGGCTCGTGATGATCCTTACTTTCACCTCTTTCCCGAGGTTCCCGGGAGACCGTTTCACCCGCAGAAACAGGGGGTGATGCCTCGGAAAAGAGAGGTAAATCACGGGTTGTTTCCTCGTGAACAGCGCCGACATCAGAACTTTTTGCGACCTTCTTTGGTTTTTCAGCCGTCTCTGCTTTCGCCGCTCTCGGTTTGCGAGCCGGTTTGGGGGGAGACTCGTTTCCGACAGAGGCCGCGACTGCTTTTGGAGACCGCGGTTTCTTCGCGGCGGCGATCTTGGTAGGGTCTGGAGCGCCCGATTCCGGACCAAAGGTCGCGTCGCGGGAGTCTTCTGGAGGGGCGGAATCGCTCATGAAAATGCGGAAGGGGACCTTGGCAGGAAAGTTCTAATTCGACAGGGAAAGTGGGTTCTCCATAGTCTCCCGAGCTAAAGGAAACGGTGGCGAGGTGAAATTTTCGGTTTGTCGAAAGCCCGTAAAGCCGAACTTTCGCGGTGATTCCGAGTAGCCAGCCTGACTTTCGGTAACCACTTGTCCCTTAATCTGAAGGAGAGAAACCTCGCGCCGGGCAGTTGGGGGGAGAAGTGAGGCGCGAACTCCCGATCTGGAAGCGTTCAGGGACCATCAAGTGTGGCGCGCACCCGTCTCCGGCGCAAGTGTTTTTTTGAGTCCGGAGGAGCCTCAGCTCGTGCCGGACAAGCGTTCATGCAGAGTCGTCACCCTCGCAATTCCGCTTAGAGTGAACCGATCTCGTCGAGATAGGCAGCGAGTGAGCGGCGGGTCACGCCGGCCACGTCACCGTGTATTTTAGCGAAAGGTGGGACGAACCAGGGGAAGGCTCCGGTGACATCGTGCAAAACCCGGATCTGCCCTGAACAATCCCGCCCTGAGCCTATTCCGATAGTGGGGATCGAGAGAGACCGGGTGATCTCAGCCGCAACCGTCGCGACAACGCTCTCCAGCACGATGGCGAAGGCACCGGCCTCCTCCAGTGCCAGCGCTGCCTCGACGAGCGTTTTCGCCTCGATGTCGGTTTTCCCTTTTTTCTTATAACCGCCTTCCTCGCGCACCCTTTGCGGTAGCATTCCGAGATGGGCGCAAAACGAGATACCCGCTGAGGTGATGGCCTTTACTTTCTCGAGTTGACCGAAGCCGCCCTCGAGTTTGACCGCATCGGCTCCCGCGGCAACGAGTTGTCGACTGCTGGCAAGGGCCTCGGCCGGATCACGATAAGTATTGATGGGCAGGTCCGAGACTACGATGCCCTGCTTGACCCCGCGCCTGACCATTTCCGTGTGATAAACCATCTGTCCAAGGGTCACCCCGGTGGTGTCCTCCCCACCGGCCACGACCATTCCGACCGAGTCGCCCACGAGGATGAGCTGGATCCCCGCCTCGTCGCAAAGCCGTGCCGAGGGATAATCATAGGCAGTGATCGCGGAGACAGGCTCGCGAAGGCGCATCTGAAGAGGGGCGGGGGAAGGAGCGCTCATGACAAATGATCGGGCGAAGGGGGAAGGGGAGCCATCAAACTCCAGTAGCTTTTCTTTTAGACAATTCAATTCCCGTTCAAATAAATTATAAAAATATTGATTAATTATGGAAATTATATTATTATCCATTTAACACAAAACAACGCTCACCTTTTTTCTGCCTCATTACTCCATCCCGGTCGCCCGGGAGAATCAAACCCAGACAACCGCCTGAGAAACGGAAGAATGGAGCGCCGATTCGCGTTGAGAAGAACTGAAAGGGGGGGGGAGCCAGACAAACCGATGCTTATGCACGCAAAACGCGATTTTGGAATTTTTGAAGTTCGGCAGAACCTCTTCGCCGACCGCCTCCCCGCAAAAACGCCGGATAATAACGGGGGATTCCATTGCCAGCAACGCTATGATAAAAGCAAACGCCGTGAGAGCGGCAAAGAGCCTTTGCATCGGCGCCACCGGAATGATGTTGTCCCGGAACGATCCATCGCACCGTCCAGCCTGCCGAAACAGGAGTTGTCCCGCAGCTCAGCCCCCCCAGTAGTGGCGTTTGCGTAAAATACCCTTGCCCGCGAGGACATGGGTGAAGGGGGTCGATAGAATGAGGCAGAGTCGAAAGGCTCCGCCTCACCGTTGTGCCGGTTCCGAAGATTTTCAGTCGGCGTTGATCTCACGTCGTTTTCCGCACCCGCGAATGAGCAGGGTGATTTCACCTTTTCCCGGCTGGGCGGTAAAATACTCGAGCAACTGCGAGGCGGTTCCGCGGTGATAGGTCTCAAACTTTTTCGTCAGCTCCCTCGCCACACAGATCTCGCGATCGGGTTCAATCGCGGCGATGGCCGCAACGGTCTTGATTAGTCGGTGGGGGGATTCGAAGAAAACCGAGGTCTCTCGACGGGCAAGCGCTTCTTCGATTTCACGCCCCTTACGGCCCGATTTCACGGCGAGAAATCCGCCAAAATAGAAAGCATCCGTCGGCAGGCCCGATCCGGCCAGTGCGGTGATCACGGCCGAGGGACCCGGAATCACCTCCACCCGCACGCCTGCTTCGTGGCAGGCATTGACGAGCCGGTAGCCGGGATCCGAAATCGTAGGGGTGCCCGCGTCGGAAAGGAAAACAATGCGCTCGCCGTTCATGGCTCGCTCCACAAGGGATTGGGCGCGATGCTGCTCATTATGCTCGTGCAGCGCGACCAATTCTTTACCGGAAATCCCGAGATGACTGAGGAGCCGTTGCGAGTGACGGGTATCTTCGCAGGCAACAACATTGGCGGCCTTGATCGATTCGACCGCCCGAAAAGTGATGTCACCTAGATTGCCGATCGGGGTTCCGATCAGTTGCACCAGTCCCTGGCTTTTGAGTGAATTCAAAGGGACGGGGCCGGGTTACCAGCCGTTGGCGAGCTGGGAAACGAGTTTATCGGCGAGGTCGTCGGCGACGAAAGAAAGAGCATTGCGCTCGCCAATTTGGAAGGCGGGATCGATAAACTGAATCGTCTCGCCGACGACGCGCCCCTGTCGGGCTCCAATGACTTCTTCCGCGGTGCCGAGTTTGTCTTCGCTTGGGACCTCGATTGCGCCTTGAGCGACACGGTCACCGATACGCGCACCCGTCTGCGGATCCTCGAGATGGAAATCCACAATGAGATAAAGGCTCAATTCACGGGACTTCAGCGTGTCCGTACGGACGGCGCGCAGCTGTTGCTTCACGATCTGCCGGATCTCTCCCACGAGAACGGCATCGGCGTCGGCACGGTTCGACACTTTATAGGTCCCGTCGGACTGCAACCCGGCGAGGACCGCATTGGTAACCAAGCTCGAAAGGCGCGGCTCGAGAGTCAGATTCTTGAAGGTCGGGACGTGGAGCTTCTCGATATCCTTGTAAACGCCCGGCTTCACGCCACCGAGTTGGTAGCCGGCGCAGCCAGTGAAGAGCATGGCGGTGAGGCCGACAGCGATGAGGAGGATCGAGAACTTCATGGGAAAGGTATCAGAGGCGGGCGGTAAACCGTCAAGAGAGCGGGAAAGGGGCTACCTCATCTGGAAACTATGCGGGAATGTCTAAAAAACAAGCCTTAAGAGCCTTCCGCTGCGCAGCCCCCTTGAATCACCGGTCGATCTGCCCTAATTTGCGGGGAGGGGGACCACTTCGTCGCCTGAAGTCCGCATCTCAACCTTGTCCTTTTTCAGCGGATTCGGGCCGAAAACTCCCGCTTTTTTCTCTACCGGAACAGGTGAATTGTCGAGCGCATTGAGCCGCTCCTGCGCCTTCGATGCCCATGAGGTCGAGGGATTTTTTACGACTTCGCGGAAATAGACACGGGCGGAATCCGGCTTACCGCTTTTCTCGTAAAAGACTCCCGTATTGTAAAGTTTCTCCATGGAGCGCTCTTCGATACTCTGGAGGTCTGATTTGATTTCCGTGGCGCGCTGATCTTCGGGGTTCTGGTTAACGAAATCAAGGCCAGCTTCGACCTGAGCCCGATCTTCGACCGGACTGTTGGATTTCTCGGCTTTTACGCCGCGCAGTCTGAAGATCTCGTATTGGGCCTCCTTGGCGAACTCGGTATCCGCATACTTGTCTACAACCGATTGGAAAGCACTGATCGCTTCGGCCGTCTCGCCAATCTTGGTCCTTACGTAGCCAACATTCAGGAGTGACTTCGGAGCATACTCGGTGAAAGGCGCGCTTGCGCTGATCTGCTCAAACATCTCGATGAGCTTCGACGGCTGAATCGGTGCCCCGATACCGAGGAATCCTTTTTTGTCCGTCGTCCGCAGAGACTCGGCGATGCCATACTGGCGCTTAACGGCCTCCGTGAAATTCGGGGTGTTCCGGAAATTGGTGATGAGCGACTGGTATTCCTCGAACGCGTCGCGCTGGTCACCGGAAGCCTCCAGCATCCGCGCGTAATCGAATTTTGCCTGAGTCCCTGCGTCGGTCCGTGAATAGCTGCGGCTGATTCCCTTGTAGGCGTCACGGGCCTGGCGAGTCTTTCCCTCACTCTCGTAATTACGCGCCTTCGCCATCAGCGCCTCGGCGGTGCCTTGCTGGCTCGATAGCTCTTCGGCATTCAGAACCTTTTTTTCGTCACCGCGCTTGCCCAGTCCGCCAAGAAAGGCGTGCGAGGTGTCGGTGCCCAGCGAGAAGGCGAGGAGGCCGCAGAGGAGATAACGAGTGTCACGATTCATGAGAGGATTTCAGATAGAACTTTTTTTAAATTAAGCGAAGCCTCTTAACGAGCAAACGCATTTCGGGGAGTTTCGAGATTACGTCCGGATTCAGACCTTCCGCAGTTGCCTGAATATTCGGACTCACTTAAAACCTTTTCATCGGAACATTCCATGTGGAACATCATCCGCATAGAAGGGAGAGCAGTGAGCAGCCTGGCGACCACATTTTTCATCGCGAAGAGCCCCCGCGTCAGACTTTTTAACGACACGACCGCTAAAACCTTAGAAGAAGTCTAATCAGACCACGATCAATAACTTCTTACAATATATGTAATGTAAAATTTGGAACCTAAACAAGGAACCGTCCCTGGCGGGCTTCCCGGCTAGCTGGCCGGCATGGGGTCGAGTCCCCTGCACGCATTATTGACGCCAAAATTTGACGGCAAAATTTTTTCTGGTCTATTCCTGCGGTCACTGTAACGTGACCGCTTACTTTTCGGTAGCGGGTAGGCATGGTGTTTGCGCTTTGCCCGGCCGGTTCCGAGAGAACCCTTGATGACGACATTCCCATCTCCGCCGTTTCCGGCTGACTTGTTGAGCCTTAATACGCTCGCCAGCATTGATCTTGCTCCGAACCATCCCGCCGCAGGCGCGATCTTTCTGGTGCTGCTCGTCCTCCTGAACGCGCTTTTCGTCGCGGCAGAGTTCGCCCTCGTCAAAGTTCATGTGAGCCAGCTCGAAGACGCCGTCGATGAAAAACGTCGCGGCGCCCGTCTCGCTCTCAGTGTGGCGAAGAACATCGACACCTATCTCTCCGTCTGTCAGCTGGGCATCACCGCCTCGAGTATTCTCCTCGGCGCCCTCGGAGTCCCCTTCCTATCCAAATGGCTGGCCCCCCTTTTCGCCGCGCTATCGATCAGTGAGGGCGCCATGCACGCCATCCTTTTCACGATTGCCCTCGTGATTCTGACGGCGGCACACATTATCATCGGTGAAAAAATTCCGCGCGCCTTCGGCATTCGCAAATCTGTAGGCACGACGATCTGGTGCGCTCGACCGCTCCAGGCCTTCCATTTCGTCGTAGCCGGTCCGGTCTGGGTCATCAACTTCATCTCCAACACGCTCCTACGGCGGGTCTTTGGAATGGAACCGGTCAACAATAGTCACATCAGCCACACCGCCGACGAATTGAGGCTGCTCGTCGAGGAAACCGGTCGCGCCCACGAAGTGACTGAAACAGAGCAGGAAATTCTAATTAACGCACTAAGCCTTAGTGAGTTAACTGTGCGCGACATTCTCACTCCACGAAATGACGTTGTCGCCCTTGACGTGCATCACACTTTTAAAGAGAACCTCGAGGTCGCGCTCGAGTCAAAGCACACGCGATTCCCCCTTGTCGATCGCCACCTCGATAAGACCCTTGGGCTCATCCACATCAAGGATCTTCTTCGTGAAATGCAAAAGGATTCACCGAATCTTTTTTCGGTGAAACGTGATCTCGTCGGTGTCTCCGAGAATCTCCCTCTCGATCAGCTCCTGCAGCTTTTCCTGGCCCGCCGCGCGCACATGGCCCTCGTCGTAGACGAGTTCGGCGGGTCCATCGGCCTTGTCATGCTCGATGACGTACTCGATCAGGTTGTCGGTGAGATCCTCGATGAATTTGACGTCGAGGAAACCGGCTTCGAGCAGATCAGTAAAGACGAGTTCATCGTCGAGGGCTGGCTACCCCTTCATGAGCTTGCCAACCATGTTGAAGACCTCGACCTCGAGGATCCCGCTGTCAGCACCGTGGGCGGCTACGTGACGAGCCGCCTCGGCCACATCCCCGAGGCCGGTGAGAATCTCGTCATTGAGGAATTCCTCGCCGAGGTGCTTAAAGCTGACGATCGGATCGTTCACGAGATTCGTTTTACCCGTTTGCCTGATGAGAAGCATGAGGAGAACGGTAAAAAGCTGTTCGAGAAAGTAACTGATCCCGATTCACCCGATTCACCCGATTCACTTGACTAGCCTGCATTTTTCTCTCCCTTCTCTCCCATTTGCTGCGGGATGCTGCGGGGTGCCCCTTACGGATCTTGTAACGGGATGACTCCGGCATCCGTCTCTTCCGGACATGCTGCCCGATCCGCATCCGCAAATGAATAAGGAGTCCTGTGCCACCGGCGCATCGCTCTCCCTCGTGCGGCGATTTTTCTTGAGACTCGACCAAGCGGGAGACATTACTCTTGGCTTTGTCGGCATCATCTTCTCTCTCGCGGTAGTTTCCGCGATCCCTATTCTCAATCTGCTCAGCCTCGGCTACCTTCTCGAAGCCTCGGCCAGGGTAGGTAAGAGTGGACGTTTCCGCGATGGGTTCATTGGCATTCGCCCCTTTGCCGTTGGTGCACGCATCGTGATCGCGTGCTGGCTTTGGGTGCTGCCGATCCGACTCATTGACAGCTACCGGCGCGACGCCGAGCTGATTGCTCCCGGGAGTGATCGTGCTCTTTCACTGCGGATTACCCTCATTGTCCTGATCCTCCTGATCGGCGCCCATCTCATCCGCGCCTGCCTCCGTGGCGGTAAATGGCGTCATTTCATCTGGCCGGCACCGCTTCATTTTTTGCGTGAACTGGGCGGCGAACTCGAGATCACCCCTCGTTATGCCTTTGTGCAGTCGTTCTTCCGCGAACTTCGGCTGTGGCACTTCTTTCGACTCGGCGCTCTCGGATTTATCGGTGCATTTCTCTGGCTGCTCCCGCCCGTTCTCATCCTTCTCTTCGCCGCAAGCATCGACAATAGCGGCCTCGCCACTCTCATTTCACTTCTAGGAAGCCTGCTGCTCGGGCTTGTCGTGCTCTACCTGCCCTTTCTCCAGACAAGCTTCGCGATGAGCGGCAAATTCCGTGGGTTTTTCTCGCTCGCCACCACCCGGGATCGATTCTTACGAGCTCCGCTGGCCTTCTGGCTCGCCCTTTTCATCACTCTCCTCTTCGCTCTGCCACTATATCTTCTCAAAATTGAACTGACTCCGAACGAGGTTGCCTGGCTCCCTAATCTTGTCTTTGTCCTTTTCATTTTTCCCGCCCGGCTCCTCCTCGGATGGGCGGTGTCGAGGGCTGAGCGGCAAACTTTGCCCCGTTCGCGGACTTCGCGGTGGCTGGCGCGTCTCGCCGCTGCCCCCGTCGTGGCAATCTATGCTTTTGCCGTCTGGTTGAGTCAATACCTCAGTTGGCACGGGTCTCTAGGCCTGTTTGAGCAGCACGCCTTCCTCGTCCCGGCACCGCTCCTCGGTTTATGAGACAGATCAACAACCGAGCGATCACGTTTCCGATCCGGCACCTTCCGTGTTCCAGCGACGGAAGGCCTCGATCGCCTCGTATTCCGCCATCCCGAGCGCATCGTAGGTCTTCGCGATTTCCTGATTTCGCGAGGTCGCATTGAGATCGGCATCATTGATTGACATGAATTTCCGAATTGCCTCTACCTTCTGATCGAGCTGATCGGGGCTCATCGGCACGGCCATCTCGATCTCGTGCGCCTCGAAGGGACGATCGCGTCCGCGGTAAAGCCAGACATTACAATCCCGACCACCTCTTGCCAACCAAGCCCCTGAGAAGGCACGGAAAGCGATCGCCTGCGGGGAGCTAGGATCACTCGCGTCACCCGTCGTGAAGATACTGTGAGGCTGGAAATCTTCGAGAATCGTCGCCAGAGCCGCCGTATCAGCCTCCTCGAGATGGAATCTTCTATATCTCCCCGTTTCGTAAAAAGGCAGGTCAAGAAACTGACTGTCATGGTATTTCAGTCGACACGTAGATGCCGCGTCGCGCGCTTCACCCCGCAGGATGAGTCCTTTTAGCTTCCTCACCGATTCCGGGTCGATCCCGAACTCCCCCTTCGCATCGATCGCCTCGATGATGGACCGCGCGTAGGCCGTCTGGCTCTCCCACTCCGGCGAATGGGTTGTCTCGACCATCTCCAGAACGACGCGGGCGAAGTTCAGAGCAGCAACATCGGCGACCCGCAGACTGCCCGAGGTCTGGAAGACGAGTTTGACCTCGTGCCCCTGTTCCTTGAGCCGCTCGATCGTGCCACCCATCCCGATGTAGGCATCGGCCGGTTCGGGGCTGAGGACGAGGATGCGCTTGGGGAAGGGCAGCGAACGCTCGGGCCGGTTCGTGTCGTCGGCTCCGGGCTTTCCGCCGGGCCACCCGGTGATGGTCCGCTGGACGCGGTTGAAAATGTCGATATTGACCTCGTAGGCTGCCTCGGAGGTCGAGGCGAGCAACCCGCCCGCGCCGCTCTCATTGTAATCTTCGTCGACGAGCTTGAGAATGGGCTTCTCGAGCTTGCCCGCGAGCCAGACGACGGCCCGCTTTTTCATGGCCACGTCCCACTCGACCGGCCCGACGAGCCAGGGATAGCGGAAACGGGTCAGATTCGAGGCGGCGGCACGATCAACCAGGAAAGTCGCGTTCGGATGCGTTTGCAGGAAACTCGCCGAGACCTGGTCGGTCACGCGGCCCTCGACCGCTTCCTGCACGATCCCGGCTTTGTTGCTGCCCCAGGCCATGAGGACGAGACGGCGGGCCTCGAGAATGGTCCCCACCCCCATCGTGATCGCCGAACGCGGGACATTGGCCACGCCCATGAAGTCCGCCGCGGCGTCCTGACGGGTGACGCGGTCGAGCGTGATCATGCGCGTGATCGAGTCGCTCGAAGAGCCCGGTTCGTTGAATCCGATGTGACCGGTCCGGCCGATCCCGAGGATCTGGAGGTCGAGCCCCCCTGCCTCGACGATGCGGCGCTCGTAGTCGAGGCAGTGATCGTAGACGGCCTCCATCGGCACGGTCCCGTCGGGAATGTTGATCTGCGAATCGGGGATATCGATGTGGTCGAACAACTGGTCGCGCATGAAGCGGTAGTAGCTTTCGGGGTGATCCCGCGGAAGACCGTAGTATTCGTCGAGGTTGAAGGTGGTGACATTGGCAAAGCTGAGCCCTTCCTCGCAGTGGAGGCGGATGAGTTCCCGGTAGAAAGGCACCGGCGTTGAGCCCGTGGCGAGCCCCAGGACGATGCGCCCACCCGCCGCCGCACGCTCCCGTATCATCGCGGCGACCTCGGCGGCGAGTGCCGCGCTGGCGCTCTCGGAATCGCGGTGGATGAGGGTGCGGACTTTCTCAAATCGCTCCCGCTGAGTGAGTTGTTTTTTTCCGGCGGCCTCCAGGATCTGCCCTGCTGCGTCTGTATTGCTCATGCGTTGGTGGCCCCTATGCTGGAGTTGGGGAGCGGGTGTGTCAATCATGCGCAGTGGGACGGGATGAAGTTTAAACGCTTTCCGCCGCGATCTAACAAGGTAGACTGAAGAGGGTCAGAGGCTTGACCTGACCCTCGTGAATGACCGAAAAAGACGAAAAGCCAAAGGGCCCCCTCGTTCCACCCGATCGCGCCCCGCAGACGCCGAACGAGTGGGGCGTCCTCGTGCTTTTATCCTTCTTCTTCGCCCTCTTCATCTTTCTCGAACTGGCGCAGGACTTTTCGGTGGCGAAGCTGAGTGTGCCCTTTTTCCTGATCTCATGGGTCATCCTGCTGGTCCTCCACGAGTTCGGGCACGCCCTCATGGCAAAGATGCTGGGCTGGCAGATCCTCCTCGTCTCGATCGGCCACGGAGTGGTGAGGGCTCGCCTCGCGGTCTTCGATACGCCGGTGGAGTTCCGCACTTTGCCCCTCTCGGGATTTGTCCTGCCCCGCCCCGGCAACCTCGTCGCGCCGAGACTGAAGCAATTTCTCATTTACGCGGCGGGACCTGGGATCGAACTCGTCGCGGTCGCGATCATCGTCTCGCTGATCGGACCTGATGCGATGCTGCGCCGCTCCCCCGAAGTCTGGCTCATCGCGGCACAGAGCTTTTGCGTGGCGGCTCTCTTCGGAGCGATTTTCAATCTCATCCCCTTCCCCCATCAAACTGCCGAAGGCACGGCCTGGTCGGATGGACTCGGGATGATACGGTGCTGGCGCATCCCGGACGAGGAGTTTCGGAAGAGGATGGAGGGAGTCGAGTAACTACACCTGACGTCCGAATAAACGCATCACCTGATCGCCCACGCCCATGACGTTTTCCCAGCGACGGATGAAGAGATCGAGCAGGAAGACGGCAAGGAAGGCCATCATGAGATAGGGCCATAGCTCAACGTAGCGGGCCACGTCGGTGCCGGTGAGTTCGAGAGGCTGGTCCGCGCTCTCGAGATAGGTGCCGCCGGTGATCTCACAGACCTGGCGCAGGAGCGCTTCATCGACGCGCCCGGTAGCAACCTCTTCCGAGGGGTTGTGAACGTAGCCGGCCGAAACGATCTGCGATCCTGATCGAGCGCGCACAAGGTAAACCCCGGGATCGGCGGGGCGGAATTGCGAGCTATACCAGCCGGGGCCCTCCTGCTCGAGGGTGAGAGTGGCGACGGTTTTCATCCCCGATGCAAGGGCGCTGGCGGGGACGTAAAACACTTCCGCTTCGACCGTGGCTCCGTTGCGACGGGTTCCCGCATCTTCGGCGAGATCGACCGCGACTTTGACATCGGATCCGGACTCCTCGAGCCTCAGGTCCATGTTCAAACCTTGGGGAGGGCGCGCGGTCTCGCGCAGGATCTGCGACCAAAGGGCGCTGTAGCCCGGCCAGTCCGACACCCAGAGCGCGGCCCAGCGGGATTTACAGTCGGAGGTAAAGGCGGTCACTTTTCCAAGACCAAACCGCCAGTGCGCGAGGAGCGGATCACCCGTGTCGGTCACAAGCGGGACCTGCGCGGTGGCCTTGCGGTTGGTTTTTACATACCCGAGGAGCGGCGGGGCGAGCCCGTCCTCCCAGTCACGCAGCATCGGATGCGCCTCGACGAGACGTGGCTCGAAGGCCTCCTCCCGAATCATGCGGCCGGTGTGGGTGAGGGTGTCCTGGGTGAAAATGCGGACGATGGAGTTCGGATCCATCGTGACGTAACTTTGTCCTCCTCCCGCCGCAGCGACGGACTGGAGCAGACCGACCTGCGCTCCCGACCCGACCGCGACGGTGGAGATGGTGATGCCCTCGGCGTGACATTGTGAGGCGAGGGCCTGATACCCGTCGCCCGAGCTCTGGCCATCGGAGAGGACGATCATGTGTTTGACCTTCGCTTTGACGGCATTGAGTTCCTCCCGCGCCTTTGCCATACCGGGGTAGATGTTCGTGCCTCCGCCGGAACCGATCAGAGCGATCTGCCCGGCAATGGTGCTGGTGGAGGTCACCTTTGTCATGGGCACGACTTCGTGGACCTGGGAGTCAAAGGCATAGACGCCGATAAAATCCTTGTTCGAGAGCAACTCGGCGCTGGCGACGGCGGCGGCTTTGCAGATCTCGATCTTCTGCCCCGACATGGAGCCTGATCGGTCAATGACGAGGGCGAGGGCCGAGGACTGGGACTCCTCCTGATCGGGAGCCTTGAGTTTCACCGGCAGCACTTCCTCAATCGGGGTGCGGTAGTAGCCGCCGACGCCGAAGGAGTTCATCCCGCCTATCATGACAAATCCACCCCCGAGCTTTTCGACATAGTCGCGGATCGCGCTCATGCGGGCCTCGCCGATGCGGTGCGCGGGGATGTCGGAGAGGATGATGCCGTCGTATCCGGCGAGTTCCTGCAGTGACTCGGGGAGGCCCTCGGGCGTGCGCACATCGAGGCGGATCCCCTCGCGTCCCATCGCGTCGACGAGGTAGCGTGATTCCCCCTCCTCCCCCTCGATGTAAAGGTAAAGAGCGCGGCCGCGGACATCGACAATGCTAAGCGCCTCGTTGTTCTCGGGAATGGAGTCACGCCCCTCGAATCCCTCGATGACGACGCGGTAGTTGTAGATGTTCCGCTTTTCGGGGACGCGTTTGAATCGCTGCTCGAGCGTCTCGCCGGCGACGAGATCGACGGAGAGTTCCTCGACTTCGACGCCATTTTCAAAAAGCCGAATCCGCCCGGGACCGGAGAGGGAACTCTCGATGATGGCTTCGAGCTCGAGACTGGCGCCTTCATTCAGGCGCGACTGCGAACTGGTGAGGCGGGTCACGCGAACGTCGGGCTGGATCTCGCCCGAGACCCCGATGGCGTGGATCTTGATCCCCGCGATGGCCGCCTCGCGGGCCGCTTCGAGCAGGGATCCCCGTGTCTCGACGCCGTCGCCGACGAGGACGAGGTGGCGCGATGACCCGCCGGGGAAAAGGCCGCGCGCCAACTGGAAACCGCGTTCGAAATTCGACGAGGCACCGATCTCGTCCATCAGAGCCGGAGCCTCTTCGAGATTGGGGAAACCGCCCGACCCGGGATTGAGGAGGAGCCGCCCTTCTTCCCCGGTCGCGAGATAACCGACCGTGGCCGAGCCATCGACTTGATCACTTACCGAGCGGGCCGTGTCGTAGACAGCGCTCATCCCGGCCTCGCCCTGACTGCGGCTGTGATCGAGAAGAAAGAGGACGGACTGATCGCGGCTCGTGAGCAGCTTCGCCGGTGAGGCGATCGCGACGACAGCGAGGATGAGGAGGAGTGAACGAACGAGAAAAAGAAAACGCCGACGACCCGCCGGCATGGGATGCGTGGACTTCAGGTCAAACCAGAAGAGCAGCGCAAGGCCGGGCAGGATCAGGAGCAGGGCGTTGGGGTAAAACCAATCCATTCGAATTCTTTCAGTAAACGGCGTGGCGGTGGAAAAGCCAGCTCTCGAGCAGCAGGATCACGACGACCACAGCGAGGAGCCACATTTTCAAATTTCCGGCGATGCCGCTGTGGGCGGCGAAATAGTCGAGGTCCCCTTCCCCGCTCGGCGACTGGGCGCGCAAGTCGGACTCGGCGGCGGAGAGAAGATGGGCGGCGCCGCGCACACCGGTATCGGTCTCCCACATCCCGACGCGGTCCATCTCGACGACGTCGGTCGTGAGCGGGTAGCGCTGCTTTCTCCCCTCATTCCCGATCGCGCCGGTCCAGGTGATATTTCCCCCGGTGACCGGGGCGAGAGTGCCGGTGGAGAAAAGGCGGGTGCTGTCGGGATTGTCTTTCTGATCGACGCACCAGAAGAGGGCGTTGCCCATGAGAATGGGGAACGAGGCGGTGAGCGGGAGCCGGTCCGAGAGCCCGGGCGAGAAACCCATCACGACGATGCGCTGGCCATTGACTTCACCGGCGGCGAGGACGGGATCTTTCCCCGCGATCCAGAGCGGCTCGAGCGATCCGCGCGTTTCGAAAAGGGCGGTTCTGGTGACGGCGACACGACTGCTGCTGATGCGAAAAAGGACGGGATGATCCTCGTTCCCCACAGTCACGGAGTCATAGGGAATGCCAGCCTCGAGTTTCCTCGCCACGACGGGACCGGATGACCCAGGCGGATTGATGACGACCACGGGGACGTCGGTGGGCCACTCGGCGGGGAGCCATCCGTCGAAGATGACCGCGTCGACCTTCTCCGAAAGCGGCCACGAACCCGGACCACCCTTGAGGAGTTCGAAGGTGCCGGTCTCCTGTATCGAGGAAAGGGCGAAGCGGGTGTAGGGATCTTCGCTCTCGTCGGGGCGAATCCAGGCGGCGAGGATGGGACTGACGTCGGGGAGCGGCAGGCTTACCTGATCATCGAGGGCAAAGTCGTCGTCTTCACTCTCGAGCCAGACACGGAGAACCTGATCGCGGGACCCGTTGATGCGGAAAGTGAGCCCGCTCTTTTCACCGGGCGCCAATTCGACCTCGCGGAACTGGCTCGGGATACCGCCAACACTGACATTGAGCCGTATCGCGAGCGGCGCGGGGGCGGCGGCATTGAGCGCGACCTCGACGTAGGTGTCGTAACGCGAGTATTCGAGGGGGACAGGACGTAACTGCAGCGCGGTGATCCCCGCATTGCTAACTTCGGGGAGTCCGAGATTGAGCTCGCGCAGGGCGATGTTGTCAGGCAGAGAAAAAGCGACTTCGGCGGGCGCTGCCGTCTCGTCGTCCGTCTCGTCGTCTGTTTCGCCGGAGGCAGGCGCTGAAGTTTGCAGAAGTTGATCGCTGATGTGCCAGATCGCGGCGGGTGGCTCGAGACCGGCCAGCATTTTTGCCGACTCGAGCGCCGCATCGATCCGACCCGGGATCGGGCGCGTCGTGACCGCATCGAGACGGGAGAGAAGTTCACGCCGTTTGAGCGTCCTCGCCTGGAGAACCTCGGGGCGAACGTCATAAGCAATCAGGGCGACACCGACTTCTTCGGGGACTTTTTTGAGACGTTCTTCGAGGAAGCGTTTCGCCACCTCCATGCGGGTCTCCCCGTTTTCATCACGCACCTCCATCGAAGCGGACCGGTCGAGAAGGATCACGACGGTGCGATACTCGTCGGCATCGTCCTGCTGCACGATGAGGCGCGAAAGCACAAAGACAGCGAGGGCGAGGAGGGCGATCGTCAGGAGAAACGAGAGCCATTTCTTCATCCGGCGCAGCCAGGCGGATTCCTGGTGCTCCTGCGCGAGGGTCTTGAAAAAGACGAGGGTGGAGACCCGCACCCGCTTCGAGCGGCGCCGGAAAAGATAGAGCATCACGGGGATGATTCCGAGAAGCAGCAGCCACAGCAAACCTGGATTGAGAAATTGCATCAATGTCAGGATGACTCAGCTGTTGCCCGCGAGCGCCGATCCGCGGGAAAGTAGATCGAGGAAAAGTTCGTCGAAGGGATAGTCGGTTCGCCAGCGCTGGTAGTCGATCTGGCGAGACTGGCAGGTCTTTTCGATGTCATCGAGGAATTCGCGGTAGGTCGCCTCGTAGCGTTCGCGGTCGCGCGGGGTAAACCAGAGGCGGCGATGCTCTTGGGTCTCGACGTCAAAAAGTTCGATCTCGCCCTCGACGTCAGGCTTTTCCTCCCAGGGATGGAAGACCTGGATAAAGTGCACCTCACCCGGCCAGGCTCCGGCATGCCGGATCGCCTCGCGCGCCTCATTGACATCCCGCCCGTAGAGGTCGGAGATGACGAAGATGATCCCGTAGCGCCGCCGCCCGGGTTGGAAATCCTGAAAGCACCGCTTGAGGTCAGTGAGTCCGCCATATTCGAGGTCACGGGCAAAATCGAGGACTCGCTGGAAGCTTCCCTGCCCTTTCATGGGCGGCGGCGGGTCACTCAGTTCATCGCCGATGGAATACATGCTGACGCGATGATGACCAACCAGCCCCATGTAACCCAGCGCTACCGCGAGCTTCAGGCTGGTGAGCCTTTTTTCCGCGAAGGGTTCGACCATGGAGCCGCTCGTGTCGACGATGATGTGGACATGAAACTCCTGGATTTCCTCGTAGAGCCGGATGAAAAGCCGATCGAGCCTCGCGTAAAGTCTCCAGTCGATCGAGCGGAAGTCGTCCTTCGGGGTGTAATGGCGGAAGTCCTTGAACTCCCGCGTGAATCCCGTCGCAGGGGTGGACTGGAGTCCCTTTCTCCGCAGCTGTTTCCGCTTCCGGAGACGCAGGAAGAGGGCACGGAGCCGGTCCAGAAACTCGGCGTCGAAGAGTTCTTCGCGTGGGGCGGTGGGGTTCGGGGTCGACATGCAGAACTTTAATTGGGCAGAGTAACCGCTGCCGCCGCAGGTGCGACCGGGGCCGGGGGAATGGCGGGTGTCACCCCGGCTGCGGCGGGTGCCTCGAGACAGACGAGAAGCCGATTGCCGAATGTCGTGAAGTAACGACTCCCGCTAACAAGATCGGTCACGGGTAGGCAATAGCCCGGGTGGCCTCGTCCCTCCCGATAAATCCGTCCCTGCCAGACGGCCGGGGCCGCGACGGTTTGCGCCCCATCGAACCCTGACTGGCTGAGGTAGTCGATCAGGTCATCGGGCAGATTACCCTGTCCGATGACCTGGCCGGTGCGGGCATTGATGACCTTGAGTGAACGACTCCCGCGAACGACGAGTTGGTTCCCCACCAGGGTCCCCCGCACCGCAGCAGGTTCCCCCAAGTCACGAACGTCGAGGCGGGATGCGCGCTCGCGGTAGAAATCGACATGGTGGAGATACTCGCCGTCGAGATACCATGCATGATTCCCCGATTGCCCGATGAATGATCCACTCGCCGGAAGTTCCCTCGAGGCGAGCGGCAGCCGGGTCGAGATCCGCCTTACTTTTCCGCTCTGCATGAGCATGAGATACCCTTCTGAAATCTCAGCGTAGCTGGCCTCCTCGCGCCCGAGCCGCTCTTTCGCCCAGAAAACCCCCGGCCCGACAAGAGCGGACGGCGCGGAAAGAAAGGCCGTCGGATTCAGCGCACCCGAATCACCCCCCGCCTGAAAATCGAACAGAGCGGGGTCGGCAGTTGGAGTTTGCGCGCCGGGCGTTGGCGGAATTTTAGCGGAAACGACCTCTGTAACGACTTCTTCCCTCGCTTCGCGAAGCACGAGAGGAAAAACGGCCGACTCATCCCCGCTAAAGCTCCAGACAATTTTGCCCGAGGCCGCCTCGAGAATCGCCGAATCCAGCCCGTAAACAAAAACGTGCCCCTCGCGAAGTGTAAGCCCGGTATTCAGAGAGAACATGCCCCCGAGTTCGCCTTGGATTTCCTCGCCGATCTTTGTGGTCCAGAGCAGCTTTCCCGAGGCGGTCTCGAAACAGGTCAGCACCTGTGTCTCAGGCGCAAAGATGACCGCCTTTTCTCCTTCAACGACAAAAGTGACCGATGGGCGGCTCGCACCGGTCTCTGGAATTTCTTTCGCAGCGGACGGGGCCGTCAGTGCTGCACTCCAAAGGAGCGAGCCGTCGGCGACGGCAAAGGCGCAGAACTCGTTACCGCGCACCAGGAAAAAGCGATCAGTTGCAAGCGCAAAAGACTGCGCCGCTTTACCACTCTTTTCCTCCTCATCGAGGGAGCGACTGAGAAGGCCGGGGACTGGCACCTCGTCGAAGGCGGCGGGTCGGCGAAGACTCCCCTCCCCGGCTCGTTCACCATAGTGCTCCCGCCAGGCCAGTTTGCCTGTGACGGTGTCGATGACATGAACAGAGCCTCCGTCATCGAAGACCACCACGGCAGTGCCGGCCCGTCCGACAAAAACGATTTTGCCATCGCCGGGCAGCTCGAAGGCCCAGCGCAAGTCGGGTTGATCGAGAAGAAACGCCGCCGAGCTTACCTCGGCGGCAGCCTCCGGCGTCGTTCGCGGCGTCAGGAAATCAGAGGCGGCGTCGACCGAGAGGACGAGGCCGTCAGGGAAGTTTACCGCCGCGATCTTATGAAACGTCGCGTATTCGCGGAATCGGGCGATCGCTTCGGCGGCCTCGGCATCACGGCCCAGTCGCGTGAGGACGAGAGCGCGGGTCCATTCCGCCCAGAGCCTCGACCCGGTCGTGAGATCCTCGCGCTCAGCCGAGGCCAGCAGTGGCAGGACCTCCTCAAGTTCTATTTCACCCGAAGCCATCAGGGATGAGATCGACCGCCAGTAAGACCCGCTAAGATGCTCGTCGAGCGAGAGATTGGAAAGCTCGCGCAGCGTGATCCCCGCATCACCACCGCGCAGGCTGCGGATAACGGAGCGGAAGGTGCTCTCCTGACGCAGGGTCACGAGGACGAGGAGCCGTTTTTCCCAGCTCAGCAGGTCGCGGGGCTCGAGCCGGTTGATCGCACCAAGAGCGGATTCCGCCTCTTTTAGAAATCCATAACCGATGAGAATATCGACCGCCTCGCGCAAGAGCGGTGCCGAGGTGATCTCGGTCAGGTCGATCCCGGCGACGAGTATCTGCGCGAGATCGACCCGTTGGCTGCGGTGGTAGACGAGGGCGCGACGAAGGTCATATTCGAGCCGGTTGGCGGGATCCTCGGTCGCGAGCAATTTCAATTGCTCTTCGACCTCGCCGGCTGCCTCAGGGACAGTCTCGAGCACCCCGACAAGGAAGTTTCGCAACCTCATGCTGAGTTGTGCGGAGATTCCCGTCTGGGCGAGCCGCTCGCGGATCCCGCGGGCGACGCGATCGTTGAAAAGTTGCTGTTTCCCGACCTCACAGAGGATGAGGAATTTCTCGATCCTATCCTCCGGCCACTCACCTTCGGCAAACGAGAAACGATTCTGCTCGGAGTCGAAAAAGCCCGTCAGCGTCTCCAGTCTTCGATGCGAGGCGACGGTGACCTCGAGCCAGCGCGCATAGCGGGGCGAAGTATCGGCGAGCTCCCGACTGAGCGCGATCTGCTGCTCGGCGGCGCTGGACTCCCCCATTTTCCCGAGGATGTCCACGAGCAGGAGACCAAGTTCAAACTGCTTCGGTTCGATGGCGAGCTTTGCCGTAACGAGAACACGGGCGGGCTGCAGGAAATCGCGGCTCACGAGGAATTCCGCGAGGTCAATCACCTCGGACACCTCGGCTTCGGAAGCGCTCAGGGCTCTCACGAGAGCGTCTATGGCGCCAGTTGCCCTGCCATCGGCATAGATCTCGGCAAGTTCGCGCGCCACATCAAGACGTGTCGGGTGACTGCGGACATAGCTCTCGAGAGAAGGCGCAGCGGCGTCGATCCGGTCAATCGAGCGGAGGTATCGCTGAAGTTCGAGGAGGCGTGTCGAAACCTCTTCGGGCGGAAGACCGGCCACAAGTGTTTTAAAATCCTGTTCGGCATCGGCGTCTTGCCCGAGGGCGTAGTAGGCTTTGACGAGACGAAACCGCAGGTCCGAGCGATCGGGCGATACCTCGAGACGCTGCTCGAGAAAATCGGCGTAAGCTGCCGGATCGGGTGATGACTCGAGCAACTCGAGCCCGCGCGACTCGATCGGGCGCGAGTTCGGTGACTCCGCCAGGGCAGCGAGCGCCACCTTTACTGCCTCGGTTCGCTTTTCCGATGCCGCCAGCAAATCGATGTAGTCGAGGACGGATGCGTCGACGCGCGGGTTCTTTTTGTAAGCGTCCTCCCGCATCGCCAACATTGCCTCGCGTTCCGCGTCGGTGGCGAGCACGCTGACCCGCAGGCTCAGAATCTCGCGCCGACGCCAGTGGTCGGCGGAGAGGCGTTTCAGGAGCGCATCGAGCATGCGCCCGGCATCGGCCCGATTCCCGAGCTGCGACTGGGCCGTCGCGAGCATCAGATCGACCTCCACCCCCGCTTCGGGATCCGGACGTGCGGCCTTGGCCTTGTTCAGCGCCGCAATGCTGAGATCCCAGAACTGGTAGCGCTGCATCAGTCGCGCGAGGGCGAGCAGGCTCTCAGCCGCCTGATTCTCGAGAGCCAGAAGCTTGTTGAACTGCAATTCGGCGAGGGTGCGGGCCGATTCCCCTTCCGACAGCTGCAGGAGTTGATCGAGCCATTCGTTCCGCCGTGCCGGATTGGTCTCGAGATCGATCGCGCGGGAAAGCGCCTCGGTCGCTCTCGCATCCCCGCGTTCTTCGAGGAAACGAAACAGGACAAACTGGAGCGGGGCGAAATCGGGATGCAGTGGAATGGCTGCGGCGATCATTTCGTCGGCCCCGGCGCGATCGATGCGACGCAGCAACCGGATGAGCACCGTTTTCGCCCCGGCGTCTTCGGGAAACTGCGCCACGTGGCTCTTGTAGAGGCCGATTAGCTCATCGACCCGCTCAGCCCCTCGATAAAGTTTAATGAGAGAGTCGAGCGGGGCATCGAGGAGAGGATCATAATGCAGGGCGGTACGGTCGCGCAGCGAACTGGCGACAAACTGCTCTTCCGTCAACTCCTGCCCGGTCACGAATGACACGCCGACGAACGCGGCGAGGAGACAGAGCCATCCCTGTCGTATCCCCCGGCAGCGGTTCCTCGACGATCCTTTCATTCAGGCGATAACGGTGGTGGAAACACTGTCAATGACCTCCTGCACAAGCACGTCGACACTCTTTGACTCGGCTTCCCCCTGAAAATTGAGGATGACGCGATGGCGCAGGGCGGGGAGGGCGACGCGCTTCACATCCTCAACCGAGACGGCAGTGCGACCGTCGAGGGCACAGTGAATACGGGCACCGCGGATGAGCGACTGCATCCCGCGGGGGCTAGCTCCGTAGCTGACGTACTTCGCCACACTCGGGGTCTGCCCCTCGTCCCCGGGATGGGTCGCGAGGATGATGCGCGCGGCATACTCATTCACATGATCGGCCACGGGGACCTCGGAAACGATTTTTTGAAACATGATTAACTCTTCACCATCGAGGATGCGGGAAAGTTCAGGCATGTCAAAAGCCGCCGTCCGGCGCGAGATTTCGACGAGGGTGGCGCGATCAGGAAAGGGAACGCGGAGCTTGAAGAGAAAACGGTCGGCCTGGGCCTCGGGGAGCGGATAGGTGCCCTCCATCTCCATCGGGTTCTGCGTCGCCATGACAAAGAAGGGCTTGGGCAGCGGCATCGTCTCACCACCGGCGGTGACACCGCCTTCCTGCATCACTTCGAGCAGGGCGGCCTGCGTTTTCGGGGTGGCCCGGTTGACCTCATCAACGAGGACGAGGTTGGCAAAGACGGGACCTTTTTCGAAATGCATGACGCGGCGCCCCTCTTCGTTTTCGTTGACGATGTGGGTCCCGAGGATATCGGCCGGCATCAGATCAGGGGTGCACTGGATGCGCCCCGGAGTCAGTCCGAGCACCTGGGAGAGCGTCTGCACGAGGAACGTTTTTCCGAGACCGGGAACCCCTTCGAGGAGGATGTGTCCTCTCGCAAAGACAGCCACGAGAGTGTCCGTAAGCAATTCATCATAGCCGACAATGGCTTTCTGGATCTCTGTCTTCAGGGCGTGAAACCTGTCTCTGAATCGCTCCAGATCCTGTCCGAGTTCGTGGCTGTTTCTCATATAAAATGGTTCAATCAATCGTCGTGAAGCGCTCGAAATCAATCCCGCAAAAAGGTCGCGAGTTTACTCTCCGCTTTCCTTCTCAAATTGCCGCCGGATCGCGGAGAAATACCGCAGGACGTGCTGTCGCCGAGAAAGAGGGAGCGCCTGGTCGTCGAGCGCCTGCTCTTCGACCGCGATAAAGTCGGCGATGACCTCCTGACGACTCCGCGCGGCTTCCTCGGCCCTTGCCTCACCTTCGATACTCTTCATCGTGGACTCCCCTTCGGCACCGGCGCGGGCCGCGACCTGGGCGTCACCGGTCGCCTTCAGCGCCTCGGCGGCGGCCTCTTCGGTCATCGCGGCGGAGCCAGTGCCGGCCTGATCACCGCCTTTGCCCGACTGGGACGAGGCTCCGGACCCGAGGGTCATGCCTGCGCCCGGCGCGGTCTGACCTGACTCCATCCCGGGGACGGGCGCGCTCAGCATGCCGCCTTCGCCTTCCCCCTTTTGCGACTTGTCGCTCATGCCGAGAGCGGATCCGGATTTCCCTTCCTGTGACGATTCTCCCGGCACAGGTGCGGTAAAAGCCTGTTCACCTTTTTCCCCACCGGGAGCTTTGCCGGCCTGAGCACCCTCGCCTTCACCGGGCGCCGCTCCGGGGACGGGGACTTTTTGCACCTCCCCGGATTCGCCGGGTGGATTTGAAGCGAGTGGCACGGCGGGCGCACCCTCGCCGGTCTCGGGGGTGAACCCCGGAGTCGCCATCCCTTGTGGGTTGGTTCCCGGAGCATCGGTGTCGAGGGACTGCAGTCCTTCGGGAGTGGGCGAACCGGTTCCGGCAGCATCGGCGATACTCTCCATCTTCTCGAGTTCACTCCCGCTGATCTCGCTCCCAGCTTCGCGCAAGGCCTCGGCGAGACGATCGAGTTTCTCCACCGCCTCTTCCCTGCCCGCGATTTCGCGGAAAAATTTCGACAGTTCCTCGAACTCCCGCGCCGCCGTCTTCGTCTGCGCGTCGCTCATCTTGGTCGAGGCATTGCCGAAGCGCTCGCCTACCGGCTTCGTCTTATCATCGTCCGTGGCCGCCTGCATGATGGACTCGAGGGAACGGGTCACGCGCTCCTGTGCCTCGCCCGTGATGTCGGGATCGTCGAGCAGGGCGTGGAGTCGCAGAGCCTCGTCGGCGGCAGGTTCGGGTGCCTTGTCCCGGATAAAAAGGCTGAGATCGGCCGTGTCGGGTTGCTGACTCATCGCCTCGATCATTTCCACCGAAGCCCATCCGTCGGAGAATAAACCGAGCGCCTCCGCCAGCCTTTCCGCCTCGCGGGCCTGTCCCTCGAGCGACTCGAGCATTTCCCCCGTGGTGAGACCCTCGGGATTGGCGAGCTTTTCAGCAAAGGCATCGACGTTTACTCCAAGTGCTTCGAGCTGCTTCTTTTCCTCTTCCGTGAGCGAGGCGAGATCCTTGATCCGCGCGGCCTCACGCTGAAGTTCCCCGGCCTGGAGAGCGGCGGCATCTTTCATCCCCTCGGTGAGCTCGAGGTCCCGGGAATCGGGAATGGTGCGAAGCCACGGAGTGATCGCAAAAAGCAAGGCGGCAAGGGGTGCTACCCAAACCCACCGCAGGGACGGGAGCGGGAATACCGCCGGCAGCCCCCGGAGTGCGTCGGGGAGGCGAGCCCCCGCTCTCTCGAGATGGAGCGACTGCGCCGCCGTGGGGCTTGGGGATTGCAGGAACTCCCAGGCCGAGGAGAAGGTGTCTTTCCAATTCCCTCGTCGATCGAGGAGGAGCAGGGCCGACTTCACCTGCGGCAGACCGATGACGGCTTGAGCCGCCACCGCACTAAGCCAGAGGAACAGAATCGTAAGAACGACGAGGCTCTCCCCTGACCGCCATTCGTCCGCGAGCCTCAGGGTCGCGGTAGTCGCAAGAGCGAGCGCTCCGGCGATGAGATGGCTACGACCGATCCCGGTGGCAAGACGCACCCGGGCGAGGCGATTTCTCACTTGCCGCGCGGCAGCCGGGTAGTCGGTGGAATGAGGGGCAGTTTGCAAGAGCTTTAGAAAGGGTTACGCGGGATCAGTTGAGATTGGACAGCACTCTTTCGATGCGACGCCCCACTTCGGGATCCTTCGTTGCGCCAAGCTCGCGCTTCAGGACCGGCCTCGCAAGGTAGCCGAATGCGCCGAGGTCACGGGTTGCCTCTTCCCGCGTAGCCCAGTCATCGGCAGCGAGCTGGGTGATAAGAGCCTTGATCTTTCCGAGAGAGTCGGGAGTGAGGAGTGGCGAAGCGGCCTCGATCTCCAGCACCTCGCGAACCGGCACCAGCCAGAGACGTCCCTCGACCTCGATGGAGAGAAAATCGAGACCGAGGAAACCGGTGATTGTTCCACCATCCCATCGCTCGATCTCAAAGGCCGGAGCGTCGGCCGCCATCGCGGGTTCCTCACCGGCGATAGATTCGAGACGGCGGATCTTCCGGATATCAGAGATGCTGGTCTCGAGCCGATTGCCTTCGGTGAGAACGGGCACAGTGGTGTCTGAGATTGGACCCACGAGGGTCTGTCCACCTGCAACGCGAATCTCGGTTTCTACCGGCGCAGGAGTTGTTCCCCTCTCATCTGTCGAAACCTGCGGTGTGAAAATACTTTTTAACTCACTTGATTTCAACGCGATGACTCCAAGATCCGTATCTCCGAGAGGGAGTCCCCCCCCGTCGGCGAGGCCACTCACCACGGATCCGTCTTTTAACTCAACGCGGAATCCGGGTAGCCCGCCCTCCCCGGGACGCAGCCACGCGAGGTTGTCAAGTGAGACCGGCAGGATGCCCCATGGCGTGGTGAGATTCAGCGAGAAGGCAGCGAGATCGCGAACCTTGATACGATCACCGCCGTGGGTCTCGACCAGAGCGAGTGAATCGCTCATCCAGTCCTTCACGGGGGCACCTTCGGGATTCCCCTCTGACATCATTAAGCGGTCGAGCGTGCCTTGATCGAGCGGGACCCGGGCACCGCCGGTCTGCAAAAAGGACAGGCCCGTCGACGTGACTTCTCCGGTGAAGACCTGGCCGTCACGAAGGTAGACCTTTGCCTCGCGCCCCGGATGGCCGGCTTTGCCCGAAATCGCCGCGATGGCATCGAGGGCGATCTCGATTTCGCCGTAGCGACCCTTCAGCCGGATCGGGCCGCCTTCCGCCTTCCCGAAAAGGCGCGTCTTTTCCCCAATCGCGAGAGTGTCGACGGGCCCGGGTGAGACGCCGAGCGAGCTGACCCCTCCCTTCGCGAGAGCCTCGCTCCTCGATTCGACGGCATCGGCACTGTAGTTGACGACAAAGTCCCGCCAATCCGCATCAAAAGTCCGGCGCAGAGTGTCGAAGGAGTGGGCCCTCGTCAGCGCGGCGAGAGTCGGTCGGTCAAAGTTCTGCGGGATGACGACCTGAGTGACATGGTGAACGATGACGGCGGTCCCGCCCGGGGCGAGATCGAGCTGGTATCGGAAAGTCAGACCGTAGCGATTCTGCGCAGAGATCGTCGGCTTCGCCTCCGCTCCGGCATCCGCCATGGTGAAGAGAAAGGCCCGGGTCGATTGTGAAGCCCCGGGGAGAACGACGATCCCCGATTCGGACCGACTCAGGATGACTGGCTCATTTCGCCCGCGATCACTCAAAAAGGTCTGATAGTTTCCCGAAAAATGGGTCATCAACCCGACCGAAAACCGGATCGGATCAGTCGAGCCATTGTAAAAAAGCTCGGCGTAGCGCAGTCCCCCGCTGCGCTCGACGAGGAGGACGCGCCGCTGCACCTGCAGGCCCGGCAGACTCGGAAAAGGCACGCCCTGGAGCACGAACTCGCTCCCGTCGGCTGTCATCATGGGCTGGAATCCGGCAAACTTCTCGTCGTTCACGCTCAGAACGAGCCCGCTGTTGACCATCGTGCTGCCGATGCGCCCAATATTACCGTCACGCTCGACACTCCACGAGTTGCCCTCGCGATCCGTCCGCACGCCGAAGGCCGCGGGGATGAGCGCAGGATTCCCGGGTGCGCCACCGGCCGGGACGACCTCGACCGTGACCGGGACAGTCGCCGGGGTTCCCGGAACCGCCGTGGCCGGCAGCTGGGTAAACCCCGTCCCCGACTGCAACAAAATAAGGAGAGCCAGAGCAGTTCCGCTGCGGACGTGAAGAAAAAATGTCTGGCAAAAAATCATGCGTCAGGGCTTGGCCTTGCGGTAGCCGAGGACCCAGCTCCCCGGAATTTCCAGTTCAACACCGTTCCTTGCGAGGGCGAGATAAGGGGCGGAAAACCGGCCGCTGAGTTTCTCACCATTGTCGAGTTCCACCTCGACGATCCCGTGGGCGTCAGGCTCAGGCGAACGCCGCAGACTCACGATGCGGGCGGTCTCGACCTGCCATTCTCTTCCCCCCTCGGAAAGGGCGATCTTTTCCCCGGCAAAGGCCGCGTCGATAAGTTGATTGCCTGCGAGGAGAAATCCCGTAGACGGCCCCTGTCCTTTTGGCACCTCTGCAAAGTCGAGCCATGGCGTCCCCGCCGGATTTCCTGTGAGTCGGGCCAGTCCCGCAATCCCTGCGGTCCAGAGTCGATCAATCGCGGAAGTGGGAATCTCCACGGTAGTCCCTGCGGCGGTGGTGAGGGACCATGTGCCGGTCGTGAGCAGGGCAGAGACTTCGGATCCATTCCGATGGACGACACGAAGTCGCGGGCTGGGAAGCGAAATTTGCCCCGCCTCGACGAGATCGGACCAGAGCCATTTTTCCTCGCCCCACGGAGCCGTGAGGTCCATCGCGAGATCTGTCGAGGCGACGATCGGCAGGACGGTCCCGTCGATCAATTGCAGGAAATGCGTCGTTTTTGCCGGCGCGACCCCGTCACTGGGACCCGTCGCGAGAAGCAGCAAATTCAGCATGGCCGAATCAACCGGCTCGGCCAACGCAGGTGCGGCCGGAGTCGTTGTCGTCGCACCGATGGACCAGGCGATCTCGCCCGAGCGGATCGGCCCGGCCAGAACCCGCCCGTCCCGAAGATAAACCATCGGATCCCGCCCGTTCCCAGCGGTGCCGCGGATGGCTGCGATGTCCGCGATCAAAGCCTGCTGCTCGCCGGTGTAAGCCGTGCCGATAGTCAATGAGCCCTCGCGCTTCACGGTGCCAGCGATCTGATTGGTCGGGCTCATCCACATGATGTCCTCGGACCGGCGGTGGAATCCGATGCGGTCGGTGAGCCGGTTCAGGGCAACGAGCGCTTTGATCTGAGCGGGAGCGGTCGCCTCAATCTGAAAGGCAGTCGGCGCGAAGTTCGCAACCCGGGCAGAGGAATTCGGATCGACCTCGGGGACGATGAGCCTGTCCCTCTGGATAAAAGGGGAAAGCGCGGCGAGATCCTGCGAGACGTCGGGCAGGTTCCGCTGCATGATCCAGTGGAGCAGACTGCGCGACTCGCCTGCCGCAATCTCGAGCGGATAGACGAAGGTAAGCTCCCGCGAGTTTGCCGAGGCCTTGAGCTCGGCCATTTCACCGCCCTTCTCCGATCCCATCACAAAAAGAGTGTCGTGACGCCCTTCGCTCGGGCTGAAGTGGACGCAGAGGCTGTAGTCGCGGGCGCCCAGTTGCAGGGCCGGATCATTCGAGAGCAATCCCCCGCCGGTTCCGTGGAGACTCTGCCAGGCAAAAGGGTAGGTCGTGCGCAGGGAGACTGTCACCGTCTTCGCCGCAGCCGAGGTATTGGTGAAGGTGTCGAAGACCCGCACCGCCGAGCGCCTCGTGTCGAACCAGAGGTCGCGCGAGACCGTGAGATCAGCTCGCTTTTCCTCGAGCCGCAGATCGATTTTCTCCGCCCCTGCCTGCGGTTCGCGCACGAGGGCTCTCCCGGGAGCAAAGGCGACGCCGTCTACGAGAAGGTTAAGTCCGGACTGCAAATATTGAGCGTCACCCGAAACAAGCGCACCGTTTCCGAAGGCCTGCCAGAAAAAACCCGAACTGTCCTGCACCGCGAAAAAGCGGTCTGGGATCTCCCTGATTTCGACCGGTTTTATCAAAGCGGCGGCAGTGGTCGCGGGATCTCCTGCCGGGGTGACCTGAGCGTAGGCGGCAGGCGCCTTTACCAAGGCCATGAAAAGGACCAAAAAAGCACTGAGAATTCGAGAATCTGGAATCGAGTGAGGCACGCCCCGCAAGTGTAACGAATATGACGCGCTTGGAAACCCAAATTTCCCCGCTTTGACCGCGATTTCCTGCGCCATCGCGGATGAAGTGCACGGAATTTGCATTTGAATACCGTGCAAATGAATCCCATCGTTGGCTTCGCCCCTTTCATCTCTTACCTTTTTTTATTTTTGAGCGAAACCACCCCTGCCAGAATCCTGTATTGCCGCTGCGCCTTTGCCCAGGCCGTGCCCGTCGCCACGAAAGACGCCGTCCTTGCCGGTCTCTGCGAGTCGGGAGCGAGCTTCGAATGTGTCTCCGACCTCTGCGAAATGTCTGCCCGCAAGGACGAAGCCCTCGGTGAAATGATCGCCGGCGAGGCCCCCGTCAGGATCGTGGCCTGCTACCCCCGGGCCGTGAAGTGGCTCTTCCACCATGCGGGGGCTCCCTTTCCCGAGGGGGACCGCATCGAGGTCCTCAACATGCGCGAACTCAGCGCCGAAGAAATCAGTCAGCGTCTTCTCGAAGAAAAATGAAAAACGACACCCGTCCCGTCCAGGTCATCGTCTACGAAGGAAACGGCGCCGAGAAGTGGTCGCCCGAGGCCCGACTCACTGTCACCACGACACTCCTCGATCACGGATACTCCGTCATGCGGGTCACCGACACCGCTGCGCCCGACTCGCGCATGAGCCGGTCCGCACAGGTCCCCATCGTCGTGCTGGGGCAATTCACCGGGCCCACCCCCGAAGTGATCGACGGCAGCGGGGCTGTAAAAATCGCGACCCGAGAAACCTCGGGACTCTCTCCCGACGAGATCATTGCCCTCGTCTCGACCGCGCGCGAAGAACTCAACGTCGCCCTCAACCAGCCCGGCGTGCCCGGATCGTGGAAGCCCTGGTTCCCCGTGATCGATTATGACCGCTGCACGAACTGCATGCAGTGCCTCAGCTTCTGCCTCTTCGACGTCTATGGCGTGGATGAGGACAAACGCATCCAGGTGCAGAACAACGACAACTGCAAAACGAATTGCCCGGCCTGCTCGCGGGTCTGCCCCGAAGTCGCGATCATGTTCCCGAAATACAACTCGGGCCCGATCAACGGCGAAGAAGTGAAGCAGGAGGACGTCGCCCGCGAGAGCATGAAGGTGGACATCACCTCTCTCCTCGGCGGCGACATTTACTCCAGCCTGCGCACCCGTAGCGACAAGGCCAAATCGCGCTTCTCCAAAGAGCGCAGCCCCGACAAAGCCCTCGACGAGCGCAAGCGCTGCCTCACGAAGCTGCAACAGTCCGGCATCATCCCGGCCGAGGTCCTCGCCGAGCTCGATCTTAGCACCCTGCCCTCGCCCGAAGAGATTCAGCGCAAGGCTAAAGAGCTCTCAGCGATGCGCGAAGCGCAGCGCTGAGAGACGCGCAAGGGGTGCGTTTTTCATTGCATCCTGCCATCCTTCACCTCATATTTCCGCCATGAAAATCCAACCGCTTCTCACCGCCACCATCGTCTCTCTCAGCCTCGTGCTTTCCCTCCTCTTTACCAGCTGCACGCCCTCCACCACGGGGGGGGGCGTCACTTCCGATGGCTACACGGCTCCGTCCACAATGAATCCTGTCGATGCGACGGAGAGCATGCGCAGCCAATATCGCGATTTTCGCTGAAGCAGGACAGAGGGGGAATCCTTCATTGAGGCGGTTTCCCTTCTCATTCTTGGTAATTTCTGCTACTCATGGTCCTCTGGGCTTGTCGAGCTCCGGGCATGGATCATGGAAGAGCACAGTATCGTCGAGTCGGTCCTTGATAATCTCCCCGTCGCCGTCTTCGCGAAAGACGTGGCCGGCGACTTCCGCTTTGTCCTGTGGAACAAGAAACAGGAGGAAGTCACCACCCTGCCTGCCGCAAAAGCCCTCGGGAGTAACGACTACGACCTCTTCTCGCAGGAGTCGGCCGACTACTTCCGCAGTGTCGACAAGGCTGTCATCAGGCGGGGTAAACTGATGAAGGTCCCCGAGGAGATCATCGAGACCAAAAACGGGCGCGAAGTCCATCTCCGCACCGTCAAGATTCCCGTGCACGACAAAGAGACAGGTCGTCTCCTCGTCGTCGGCATCAGCGAGGACATCACCGAGCAATTCAAATCCCGCGAGCAGCTCGAGCAGCTCAACCTTCACCTTGTCGCGACCAACAAAGAGCTTCAGGAAACCCAGATGCAGCTCATCCAGGCCGAGAAGCTCGAGTCCATCGGGCGCCTCGCCGCCGGGGTCGCCCATGAGGTGAAAAATCCGCTCGCCCTCCTCCTTCTCGGAGTCGATTACCTCTCTCAGGGCATCGATCCCGATGATGAAAACGTCGCCACGATCCTCGACCAGATGCGCGGAGCCGTTGATCGGGCCGACCGCATCGTGCGGGGACTCGTCGATTTTTCCTCCCAACGGGCCCTCTCGCGGGAGGCGACGGAGCTACGCCGCGTCATCGACGAAGTACTCATTCTTATCAAGCACGAACTGACCCTGTCAAACACCCGCGTCACGGTGAAAATCGACAAGGATCTTCCCTTGGTCTTTCTCGACATGTCGAAATTCGAACAGGTCCTCATCAATCTCATCATCAACGCCGTGCATGCCATGGCTGGCTCGGACTCGCGCCATCTTGAAATCCTCGCGAGGGCCGACTCTCTCGAAGATGTTGCCAAAAACGAAGGAGCCCGCAGCCGCGAAGTCTTTCGCTCGGGCGACCGCGTTGTCATCCTTGAGATCATCGACAACGGCTGCGGCATCGCCCCGAGTGATGCCGGACGTCTCTTTGACCCTTTTTTCACCACCAAGGCCACTGGACTAGGCACCGGACTCGGCCTATCCGTGGCGCGACGGATCGTCGAGCTGCACGGGGGGGAGCTCACCCTGCGCAATCGCACGCGCGAACGCGGCGCCATCGCCCGCCTCGTCCTGCCCACCAAACTCGGTACGGGCAAAGTCCGGACGACGACGAGAGAAGCAAAAGAGATTGACACCTCCTCCGGATAACTGGCATTCTTTTCCTGGTCAAAAACCTTAACCGGAGTAAAGGCATGGCGCGGAAAATTCTACTGGTCGACGACGAAGCGGGGTTTACTCAATTGCTTAAAATGAACCTCGAAAAAGGGGGGCGATACGAGGTCTGCATCGAAAATGACTCGACCAAAGCGATATCGGTCGCCCAAGGTTTTCTCCCTGATCTAATTCTCCTCGATGTCGTCATGCCCGGCATGGACGGCGGCGATGTCCAGGCAGCTCTCCAGAGCGACCACATGCTCTCCCGCGTTCCCGTCCTCATGCTCACCGCACTGGTCGATTCCACCGAGCTTTCCGAGGGCGCTGTCGCACAGTCCGGCTCGCAGATGGTCCTGCCGAAACCGGTCAATCTCGCCCTCCTTTTCCGAGTCCTTGACGAGATTCTCGGTGAAACCGGCGCGGCCTAGTATCTGAACCTTCGTGTCGAACCCTTAACATTTCGGAAGTGGTTTTATTCGAAGGAAAACGGAACAAGTGAGCCTGTGAAAGACTGGCAAACTGTTCTCTTCCTCTGCACCGGTAATTTTTACCGCAGTCGTTATGCCGAGGCTTGGTTCAACTACCATGCACCGCGGAGCGGGCTCCACTGGCGGGCTGCCTCGCGGGGATTCCGGCCTCATCTCTCCGAGGTGTCACTTTCCTCTCACGCCTGCGAGCGCCTCGGCGAACACTCTATCCCGCGCAGCTTCACCCGCCGTGTCCCGACACGGCTGAGCGCCACGGATCTGACCGAGGCCAGTCTCGTCATCGCCATGCTGGAGTCCGAGCATCGCCCCATGATTCGCGGACAATTTCCACGATGGGAGGACCGCGTCCGCTACTGGAACATCCACGACATCGATAGCGAGTCCCCGCATTTTGCCCTGCCGCTCATCGAGGCGGAGGTGGAAAAGCTTATCGGGCAACTCCTCGCCGGTCACGCTCTCGGGGCGGGACAAGATGTCATGATCGAATTTTAAATTCCGATAATACTTTGACATTCTTAAACAATTTGGCCAGAATCTCGCTACTCTCGTTTGTCATGGTTCTCGCGAACCGATGTTTTTTATCATATGACTGACCTACAATCCGACACGGGCGCCGGTGGAAAAACGAACGGGGCCGTGCAGGTCGAGATGTTCGGAACCGGCGGAGGAGCGAAAAGTGGAACGGCCCCCAAGGTCAAAAAACGCACCGCTTATGGAGGCGGACTCAAGGCCCCTTCCCCGATCGGGAAGAATTTCGTCCTCGATACCAACGTACTCCTGCACGACCCGGACTGCCTTAACCGTTTCGGCGATAATCACCTCTGCATCCCCCTCGAAGTCCTCTGCGAACTCGACAAATTCAAGAACGAGCAATCCGAGCGCGGCGCCAGCGCCCGCACCGTCCATCGCAAACTCGCCGCGCTCTTTTCCACACATCCCGAGCAGGCCACCACGGGGGTTCCCAACCGCGACGGCGGATCCATCCGCCTTGTTCCCGCCCAGAGTGCCGCGGCCTCCAAAAGCGCCGTCGTTGAGGAACTCCTCGACGTTTTCCGCGGGCAGGAGAGCAATGACAACCGCATCCTCATCTGCACACAAATGATCGCCGAGAAAAACACGGCGCCCACCATCCTCGTAACGAAGGATCTCAATCTCCAGCTCAAGGCTCTCGCTATCGGGATACCCTGTGAAGACTATCAAAACGACAAAGTGGACAGCGCCCAGGTCGGTGCCTCGCAGATGGTGGTCGATCTCAAGCCTAACGATCTCCAGCGTTTCGCCAGCGCCGGCTCCCTCGATCTCCCCACCCACGTTCGGCGGATCAGTCCGAATGAATACGTCCTCCTCAAGGCCGGGGAAAAGCGCACCATGCCCGCCCGTATGGGGACGGATGGTGCCTTCCACAAGCTCGTCATCCCCGAGCAAATCCGCATTCAGCGCGGCACTCCTCTGCGGCCTCTCAATCTCGGGCAGCAATGCTTCCTCGACGCACTCCTCAATCCCGAGATCACCCTCGTGACCTGCTACGGCCAGGCCGGGACCGGGAAAACCCTCCTCGCCGTCGCCTCGGCGCTTCACCTGACCTTCAATGGGGAATACAACGGTGTTACCGTGAGCCGTCCCGTCATTCCCATGGGCGACACCCTCGGCTTTCTCCCCGGTTCCCTCGAGGAAAAGCTCGATCCATGGCTGAAGCCCGTCTACGACGCTCTCGAATTCATCCTCGCCCCCGAACAGGGAGGGGCGGCAAAGCGTAAACAACAGGTCCGCCCCCGCAAAAACGGCCCCGATTCTTTTCCCGGCGGCGGTGGAAAAAGGAGCTACGATCCTTTCCTGGAGTCCGGCCTCATCGAAGTCGAGGCCCTCTGTTACATCCGCGGGCGCTCCATCCCGAACCGCTTTTTCATTCTCGACGAGGCCCAGCAATTAACTCCCCTCGAGGCAAAAACCATCGTGACACGGATGGCGAAGGGGTCCAAGTTGGTGCTCGTGGGCGACCCCGCCCAAATCGACAACCCTTATGTGGATAGACTTAGTAATGGTCTTGTTTACACTCGCGACCGTCTCCGCGACGAGTCCTGCAGTTCGCACGTCACCTTGGAACGTGGCGAGCGCAGTCAGTTGGCGGAAGCTGCCGCGAGGAAAATGTAAATCGGACGGGAGTTCGGCGTTTTATTTGCGCAAGAGCGGTGTTCGCGGACTAAACTCCGGCGAAGATGGCGCGTGAATATACTGTCAAACGAGTCCCGAAGAATGCGAAGTCGCAGATCGACTACGCGGCCGAGCTGAATGAAAAACAGCTCGCTGCAGTGACGGCTCCTCCGGGCCCTTCTCTCGTCATCGCCGGCGCCGGCAGTGGCAAGACGCGCACCCTCACCTACCGGGTTGCTTACCTGCTCGACAACGGCATTCGCCCGGGTTCCATCCTCCTGCTCACCTTCACGAACAAGGCCGCGCGCGAGATGCTCAACCGCGTCGAAGAGCTCGTCCCCTACGACACCCGCGATCTCTGGGGCGGCACCTTCCACTCCATCGGCAACCGCATCCTCCGCCGCCATGCCGACCTCCTCGGGTGGGAACGCAGCTTCTCCATCATGGACCGAGAGGATCAGAAGGAGATCATGAACGCCGTCATCGGCGAGAGCGAGATCGACACCAAGGCGATGCGTTTTCCCAAACCCGAAGTCCTCGCCGACATCTTCAGCCTCGCCACCAATACCAGCGTCGAGATCCCCGACCTGCTTCACCGCCGTTACCCCTACTTCAAACACCTCGCCGTCTCTATCGGGGAACTGCACGAGCGCTACGAGGAGAAGAAAAAGGCCACCAACTCGATGGACTTTGACGACCTCCTCGTCAAGCCGCTGCGGCTCCTGCAGGAGAATCCCGGGATCTGCCAGCACTACCAGCGCCAGTTCGAGTGGATCCTCGTCGACGAGTATCAGGACACCAACACCCTCCAGGCCGAGTTCATCGACCTGCTCGCCGCTCCGCAGAACAATCTCATGGTCGTCGGCGACGATGCCCAGTCCATCTACTCGTGGCGCGGCGCTGACTTCCGCAACATCCTCGACTTTCCCGACAAATACCCCGGCGCGGCCAAATACGTCATCGAGACGAACTACCGCTCCGTCCCCGAGATTCTCACTCTCGCCAACGCCGCGATCGCTCCGAACACGAAGCAGTTCCGCAAAGACCTTGCCCCTGCCAGACCCGATCGCCTCGTCCTACCCGCCCTCGCCCAGTTGCAGGATCCGAGTACCCAGGCTGCTTTTGTTGCCCAGCGCATCCTCGAACTGCGGGACGAGGGAGTCGAACTCAACGAGATCGCCGTTCTTTATCGAGCCCATTTCCACGCCATGGAGATCCAGCTCGAGCTGACCAACCGCGGCATCCCCTTCATCATCACGAGCGGACTGCGTTTCTTCGAGCAAGCCCACATCAAGGATACCGCCGCTTTCATGAAATTCGTCGCCAACCGGCGCGACGAAGTCGCCTTCAAACGCCTCGTCAAAATGCTCCCCGGTGTCGGAGACAAAGGCGCCGACAACCTCTGGCGCGAGTGGACCCGCTGCGAAGGATGCGCCCTCAGCAAAGTCACCACCTTTTCCCAATACCTCCTCACCTTCAAGGTCGCGGCCAAGGCCAAAACCGGATGGGAACAGCTCGCCTACACCCTCGATGAACTCATCGATGCCGAGGGCAATCCCAAGCCGCCCGCGCCCATGATGCCCTCCATCCTCGGAGGCGTCTACGAGGAATACATGCGCAGCAAATTTCCGAACTACGAGAACCGGAAGCAGGACCTCCTCCAGCTCGAGAAATACGCCGAGAAGTTCGAGGACCTGCAGGAATTCCTCAGCCAACTTTCCCTCCTCGCCGGACAGGACGCTGTCGCCGCGACCGAGGAAGAGCCTGATAAGGAGTCCGTGTGTCTCAGCTCTGTCCACCAGGCCAAAGGGCTCGAGTGGAAAGTCGTCTTCTGCGTCTGGCTCGCCGACGGCATGTTCCCCAACAATCGCGTCCTCGACGAAGACAACGAAGACCAGAGCGGACTCGAGGAAGAGCGCCGCCTTTTCTACGTCGCCGTGACCCGCGCCAAGGACGAGCTTTATCTCACCTACCCCCTGCTCTGGTACGGGTCCTTCAACGGCGACGTGCTGCAGAGGCCTTCAAGATTCATCGAGGACATCCCCGTCGAGTTGATGGAGGAATGGAATGTGGGATCCGTTTGGTGAGGGAGGGCAAGGCAGGTGAGCCGGGGCGGGGCGAACGGTTGGGCTTCAGTCGCCGGCTGTTAAGTCTGTGGATTCCCGTCGAGTCTCTTCCCCCGTGCACCCAAGGAGGGGCGACATTCCTGTCGCCCTCTTGTTGGGTGCTCATTCGCCTTGTGCCACACCTACACTCCCATCAAGGAAAAGGGGGACAGGAATGTCCCCCCTCCTTGCCGCGGGGAAATGGAGGGGCAAGGTCCTCCTTTCGCGGGGCGGAAGATGACACGCTGGCTTCGAGGGCAGCGAGTCGGAGTTGCTGTGCACCATCGGTAATGCAGCGAGGATCGCTTCCCCATTCTTAAACAACAGCCTTTTCATCGACAGGCTTAACCTGACGTTGGATCGCCGCCCCTTTTTCATCCAGGGCTCGACTGAGATCGAACTCCGCCTGCAGCTTGACAAGGAGTTCGGCTGGAATCCCGAGATACCGCTGAAATCGCAGCGCCGTGTCGGCAGAAACTCCTTTCCTCCCCGCAAAAATATCGCTGAGGCGGCTCCGGGGAATCGACATGTCCCGCGCGGCCTTGGCGGCTGCAATTTCCCGGACTTCGAGTTCATCTTGTAATAGACCGGCAGCAGGGTTGGTTTGTAGTTTCATGGGGTCAATGGGTGTCTTCGAGGCGAACGAGGGAAACCTCTCTCATTTCGTGATTGTAATATTCAAAGGTAATCCTCTATTTGGAGTTGCGTTAATTCGCATCGATTGAGTATCGCTTCGATCCATGGAGCCTATGGTAGCGAAGTGATTGGAGTTTCAGCAAATCGTTCTAGCAAGCAAAATTGAGAACGTGAAGTCGTTCCTGTGCTCTCTCTATTATAAGATCGCCCAGAGTTCTCAACTCCTTTCCAGAGAGCTTCTCCCCCTCGAAAATCTTTCGGGAGATTTCATTTCCGAAGCTCTTGATCATTCCTTAGTGGATGTAACCGAAAAAGAGAACTTTGCAAACTTCCTTCCCCCTCATCTCATCTCCGCCCACACTCCCCCGAAGGCAGCGGCCGCGGCGGCGAGATCGCCGTGGGTATGGGCGGCGGAGACCTGGGTTCTGATCCTGGCTTTGCCTTCGGCGACGACGGGAAAGAAGAAGCCGATCACGTAAACGCCACGCTCGAGGAGCCTGGACGCCATCCCCGCGGCGATTCGGGCGTCGCCGAGCATCACGGGAACAATGGGATGCACCCCTGGCAGGAGAACCAGTCCCGTCTTTGCCATTTCCGAGCGGAAGAAGACGGTGTTGGTGCGGAGACGATGGAGCAGGTCGTCTGACGCGGTGAGCAGATCGAGCGCTTTGATCGAGGCGGCGGCGATGACGGGGGCAAGTGAATTGGAAAAGAGATAGGTCCGGGACCGCTGTCGCAGTAGGTCGATGATCTCTTTGCGTCCGCTCGTGTAGCCTCCGCTCGCGCCGCCGAGGGCTTTGCCAAGGGTGCCGGTGATGATGTCGACCCGCCCCATGACTTCGTGATACTCGTGCGTCCCCCGCCCCGTCTCGCCGATGACACCGACCGCGTGCGAATCGTCTACCATGACGAGGGCGCCATACTTGTCGGCGAGATCACAGATCGTCCGCAGATCGGCAATTGAGCCATCCATCGAGAAGACTCCGTCCGTCGCAATGAGCCGGAACCGGGCCGATTGCGTCTCTTTGAGGCACTCCTCGAGCTGGTCCATGTCGCCATTTTCGTAACGAAACCGCTGCGCTTTGCAGAGCCGGATCCCGTCGATGATGGAGGCGTGGTTGAGCGAGTCTGAAATGATGGCGTCCTCAGCGCTGAGGAGCGTTTCAAAGAGCCCGCCGTTCGCGTCAAAGCACGAGGAGTAGAGGATCGTGTCCTCAGTCCCGAGGAAGTCGCTGAGGCGGGATTCGAGTTCTTTGTGGATGGACTGGGTCCCGCAGATGAAGCGCACCGACGAGAGACCGTAGCCCCAGCGATCGAGGGCCTCGTGCGCGGCGGCGATGATTTCGGGATGATCGGAGAGGCCGAGGTAATTGTTCGCGCAGAGATTGATCAGTTCAGTTCCCGGCACCCGCGCTGCCTGACCGGCAACCTCGATGTGTCGCGACTGGGGCGTTGTGATGACACGCTCCGATTTGTAAAGGCCGGCGTCGCGGATGGAGGCGAGCGTTTCGGAAAGGTGGGTTTGGAAGGCGGGATTCATGAGAGGCTTACCATTTCAGAATCACTTTACCCGACTGTCCGCTCTTCATCACCTCAAACCCTTTCTCAAACTCAGTGTAATCAAAATGGTGGGTGATGACCGGACTGAGATCGAGGCCGCCCTGGAGCATCACGGTCATTTTATACCAGGTCTCGTACATGCGGCGTCCGTAAATGCCCGAGATCGTGAGCATGTTGAAGACGACTTTATTCCAGTCGATCGCGATGTCCTCGGACGGGATCCCGAGCATCGCGATTTTGCCGCCGTGGCACATGTTGTCGAGCATCTCGCGAAAGGCGTTGGCGTTGCCGGACATCTCGAGGCCGACGTCGAAGCCCTCGGTCATGCCGAGCTCTTTCTGCACATCAGCAATGCGTTCGGTCCGCACATCGACGACGCGGGTCGCGCCCATCTTCTTCGCCAGATCGAGCCGCCACGGGTTCACATCGGTCACGACGACGTAGCGGGCTCCGGCGTATTGGCAAATCGCGGCAGCCATGCATCCGATCGGACCGGCCCCGGTAATGAGGACATCCTCCCCGAGAATCTCGAATGTCAGGGCGGTGTGAACGGCGTTGCCGAAGGGATCAAAGATAGAGGCGAGATCGCGGTCGATCTCGTCGGCATGATGCCAGACATTGGCCATGGGAAGGGAAATGTATTCGGCAAAGGCGCCAGGGCGATTCACTCCGATGCCCTTGGTGTCTTTGCAGAGGTGGCGGCGTCCGGCCATGCAGTTGCGGCAGCGACCACAGACGACGTGCCCCTCGCCACTAACGACTTCACCGGGCCTGAAATCAGCAACATTGGAACCGACCTCGACGATCTCGCCGACAAACTCGTGCCCGACGACAAGTCCGACCGGCACGGTCTTGCGCGCCCAGGCGTCCCAGTTGTGAATGTGGACGTCGGTCCCGCAGATCCCGGTGCGGTCGACTTTGATGAGGACATCATTGATGCCGATTTTCGGCTCGGGGACATCCTCGAGCCAGAGTCCGGGAGCATCATGACTTTTGACGAGGGCTTTCATGGAGGATCAGATAGTGCCCCCATTTTGCACACGGGGCCATCCGCCGTCGAGAGCGCAGTTTGTCATAAAGCGGGATCAATCAAAAGCCTGTTTCAGAGATTTGGTCATCATTCCATCTTTGAAAAGGCAGTTAGGGCGAGGCGTCCCCGCCGAGCCGGTTCGGTCTTCTCCAATCGTAAGCTCAATCGGCTCACCGGGACGGTTCGCCCTACCTTTTCGCCGCGAATGGGGGAATGACCCGCCTCCCCCCGCATCGCGCCGGTTTTCCGCTTGAGCCCGTGCGAGCGATTCCCGTATTCTGCGGCCATGATCGCTCGTTCCCTCTGCCTCGCCCTTTTGCTCTTCGCCATCGTGTCGGCATTCGCCACCGACTATCGCTCCATCCCGACGGAACCGACCGAGGGTGATCGGATGCTCAATAAGTATTTCGAACGCGAGACCCGTCGCCTCACCGCGCGCAACGCATCGTTCATCGAAAACACGAGCGACTGGCCCGCCGCCCAGTCGAATCTGCGACGGCAGCTCTTTGAAATGCTCGGCCTGCAGCCGCTCCCGGCCCGATCCGATCTCAAGGCGGAGATCACGAGTTCGGTCGAGCGTGACGGAGTCATCGTCGAAAACCTTACTTTCCAATCCAGCCCCGAACTTTATGTCACGGCCAACTTTTACCGCCCCGCGAAACAGGATGGCCCCCTCCCCACGATCCTCTATGTCTGCGGTCACGGCGGCGTGAAGATCGATGGCGTCAGTTACGGCAACAAAACGACCTACCAGCATCACGGCACCTGGTTCGCGAAAAACGGATACACCTGTCTCACGATTGACACGCTCCAACTCGGCGAGATCGAGGGGAAACATCACGGTACTCACAATCTCGGCCGCTGGTGGTGGAACTCACGCGGCTACACCCCCGCTGGAGTCGAAGCCTGGAACTCGATCCGGGCACTCGACTACCTCGAGACGCGACCCGAGGTCGACAAGGAAAAATTCGGCGTCACGGGCCGGTCCGGCGGTGGGGCCTACACCCTCTGGATCGCTGCTCTCGACGAACGTATCAAGGTCGCCGCCCCCGTCGCCGGGATCACCTCGATGCAGAACCATGTCGTCGACGGCTGCATCGAGGGCCATTGTGATTGCATGTACATGGTCAATACATTCCGTTGGGATTTTCCGCTCGTCACGGCATTGATCGCGCCGCGTCCGCTCATGATTCTGAACACGGACAAGGACAACATTTTCCCGGTCGACGGCGTCGTCGATGTCTATCAAAAAACGCGAAAAGTCTACGAGGCGATGGGCGCGACAGACAAGATCGGACTCGCCTTTTACGAAGGCCCGCACAAAGACACCCAGCCGCTGCGGGTTCCGGCCTTTCACTGGTTCGAGCGGCATTTCAAAGGCATTGAGATCGGTGACGAAATCGCCGACACGCGCGCTCCCAAGATCTTCGAGCCAGCCGAACTCAAGGTCTTCGGTACCCTGCCGGAGAACGAACGCAACACCTTCATCGACGAGGATTTCACCAAGCGTGTCTCCGACGAACCTGCCGTGCCCGAGTCCGCCGCCGACTGGAACGCGGAAAAGGCGCTCATCCTCAACCGGCTCCAGAACCGCAGTTTCCGCGGGTGGCCGGCCGCGGCGGAGGATCTCAATCTCTCCGAGGATTTCCGCGAGGAAAAGGACGGCATGAGCTTCAGCCGCTGGAGCTTTGACAGCCAGGCCGGGGTAAGGCTCCCCTTTTACCTGGTGCATCAGGCTGGAAGCGCACTTGGCGATCTCGACCTCGTCGTTCTCAATGCTCTCGACGATGAAGGATGGGCGGACTTTCTCGGGACTTTCGGGAAAGGGTTTTCCGGCGCCTTCCCGGGAGCGGAGCTACCCGAACCCGACAAGGAGTCCTATGAGTCCGAGAAGTCCCTCCACGCTTCGCAAAAATGGGGCATGCTCTACCTCCCCGTCCGCGGGGTCGGTCCGACTGCATGGACGAGCGATGAGAAAGAACGCACCCACATCCGCCGCCGTTTCGCCCTGCTCGGCCAGACCCTCGACACGATGCGCATCTGGGACATCCGTCGCGGTATCCAGGCCCTGCGCGCCGTCGAGGGAGCGGACAAGCCGAAGCTCTGGCTCCAGGCCGGCGGAGTGATGGCGGGCAATGCGCTTTATGCCTCGCTCTATGAAAAGGACATCCACCGTCTCGATCTCCACGACCTGCCAACAAGCCATCAGGAAGGTCCCGAACTGCTCAACGTCCTGCGCTTTACCGACCTCCCGCAGATCGCCGCGATCGCCGGGGAAAAGAGTCAGTTGCGACTCTACACCGACGACGCTGCAAAGTGGCGCTACCTGAGCGAGTTCGCAACAAAGATGGCCTGGCCCGAGAAGCAGTTGCAAGTGCGCGCGGCGGGAGAGGAGTGAGGGTGTCGAGTAACAAGGAGGTGCGACATTCCTGTCGCACTGCGGAGCTTTTGGCAGGCAATTGGGCTAGCTGGGCGACAGGAACCGAAGCAAAGCGGAGATAGCCAGCCGAAGGCTGCCCGGAGGGCAAGCACAGTGCGGCAATGTCGTCCCTCCTTGGGGTTCAGCTCGGGAGGTCTCACAGGCACAGATGCCTCTTGCCGGGCTTCGGTCAAGGAGGTGCGACATTCTTGTCGCACTGCGGAGCTTTTGGCGGGCTGGCCGGGCGACAGGAATGTCACCCCTCCTTGGGAAACTGAATCCGGCACCTAGTGGCATTGCACGCTCAATCCCGGCTAGCTACCCATTACCAAGAACCAGGCACGAAGCACCATGAACTAAGAACCTCCCCCACCCTTGACCATCGCTCACATTGCGGCACGTTCCCCGCGATGACCGTCCGCACCCGTTTTGCTCCCTCACCCACCGGCTTCCTCCACATCGGCGGCGCCCGCACTGCCCTGTACAACTGGCTCTACGCCCGTCACCACGGGGGCACTTTCATCCTGCGGGTCGAGGACACCGATGCCGACCGCAGCACGACGGAGTCCATGCAGATCATCCTCGACGGCCTGAAGTGGCTCGGGCTCGACTGGGACGAAGGCCCGGGAGTCGGGGGAGATTACGGTCCCTATTTTCAAAGTGAGCGGAATGAGATCTACGATCGTTACCTCGCCAAACTCGAAGCCTCAGGCCACCTCTACGAAGACGATGGCGCAATCCGCTTTCGTGTGCCTGATAAGATGATCACCGTGTCCGACGCCGTCTGCGGCGAGGTTTCGACAAACCTCAAAGAGCAGGGCTCACGCCGTTACGACGCGGAAACCAAAAAGGAGGTCGAGGCCAATCCCGATATCGTCATCAAGCGTCCGAACGGAGGTTACATCTTCCACTTTGTGAACGTCGTCGATGACATCGAGATGGCGATCACCCACGTCATTCGCGGGGAGGATCACCTTTCCAACACTCCGAAGCACCTCGCCCTCTTCGAGGCCTTCGGCACGACGCCTCCGGTCTATGCCCACATCCCGCTGAACCTTAATCCCAGCGGCACAAAGATGAGCAAACGCGACCAGGGAGCGCTCATCCACGAGTATCAGGAAAACGGATTCCTCCCCGCCGCGGTGAACAACTACATGGCCCTGCTCGGCTGGTCGGCCAAGGATGATCAGGAAATCTTCTCTCTCGAAGAGCTCAAGGCGCGCTTTGACCTCCCCGGAGTGAACAGCTCGAATTCAAAATTTGACTACGACAAATGCCGCTGGGTCAACAGCGAGCACCTCAAGCACCTCTCCGCCGCCGACCTGCTCACGAGGGCGCGCCCTTTCCTCACCCGCGCCGGTATCGAGGCGAGCGACGTCCGCGCTCCCGCCGCCCTCGAGCTCGCCCGCGACCGAGCCCAGCTCCTCAGCGAAATCCCCGCGGTGATCGCGACTATCTTTGCCGAAACCGTCACCTACGACGAGGTCTCCGTCACCAAGGCCCGGGAAAAAAACGACCTTTCCCAGGTCATCACCGCTCTCGCCGACGGCATTACCGCCGCGGACGACTGGACGGTTGACGGGATCAAAGCCGCGATCAATGAAGCTGCCACCGGCATCGGAATGAAGATGGGCGCCCTCATGCTCCCCTGCCGCGTCGCCGTGATGGGCAGCTCGACCGGAGCCGACCTCGTCCCCGTTCTGGTCCTGTTAGGCAAAGACGAAGTTGTTAAGCGCTTGAACGGCTTTGCCGCGATGATCGGCTAATTTTTCCTTCGATACCAGACCAGCACAAAGGGAACGACAAAGTGACTCACCCGCAAGAGGACGTCGCGGTAGGCATCCCAACCCATACTCGTCATGCGTGAGAGTGCGGTGACGAGCGCCCAGACCGCCATCCACCAGAGCAGCACCGGCATCGGTCGGATGAGAATCGCGACTCCGACAAATATGTCCATCCAACCGATCACTGTGAGAGCGCTTTTTGCCTGCGTCTCAGTAATGCGCCAGCCGGACATATTCTCCCCGGTCCCGATGATGAGATCGATAAAGCGGGGGTAGTGCATCAAGGCCTCAGCTCCGTGGGTCACAAAGACGAAGGCCAGCGCGACGCGCAGCAGCATCATCACCTGCGCTTCGCCAAAGGGTTCTTTCATCGCGAGAAGTGCGAGTGCCAGCGGTGTGCCATAGCGCAGGGCATGAGCGGCCGGGGCCCACTCAGCATGTCCGACCCCACCCATCTTCGCGATGAGAAATGATTCGGTCACCAGAAAGGCAAAAGCAGGGATCATGAAACACGGCCCCCATCGCCATTGCCGGAGAACTAAGCCCGCGCATGAAAAAAACAAGGTCGCGAGGACGAGCGCCAGTTCAGTCTGATAGGCGGCCCGATGGGAGAGGCCCTGATCAAGAAAGAGCCAGGCATTCCATCCTGACCCGCCACTGCGTAAGACAGTAACGAGGACGCCGAGGATCGTGACAACCACGGCGACCGAGAAAACAAGGCGACTGGGACTGTGCGGGGAAAAGTCCGGAAGAAGAGGGCCGTGGTGTTCCGGGCGATGCGTTGCCATAAATGACTGACTACTCGAGTGATTCGCCCCTGGGCCCCTCAACGAAACAATGATCTCAACGCCAGGCGTAGATGACGGACCACTTCTGCGGTGACTCGATCGTCGTCTGAAGAGAGATCCTCAGATAATAGACCCCGGTCTCGCGTGGTGTAACAATAAGCCCTCCGACATTGCCGGCACCGTAGCTGATGTTCTCTGTCCCGACCAGTTGACCTTTCCCGTCGTATATATTCAGATTCACCGAGGCCTTCCGGTCGGGAACCGCCATCCAGAAGTGGTATTCGTTCCGCTTGAAAAGTTGCAGTTGAAGGAGTCGCGCCTTACCCGGTGCGATCTCCCCACTCCACGATGACTCGCGCAGGACGAACGGGTTCTCACCGGTGAGCGCAGACATCGCAGCCCGTTGCGCAATGAGTTTAACCTCGCTGGGAACCGGCCTATCGGCATCATCGGGCAGGGCTTGCTGACCTGCCGTCCCACCGCTCTGCTGGGCGCATAGAGGCGCCATCAGAACGCCGGCGAGGGACAGGAATACGAGGAGCGTGATCGGCCTAACTTTCATAAATAGCCTCGACGAGACTCTTCGTCGACAATGCGATCTCGATCACCTTACCTTCGCTAATAATACCGTGGATGTCAGTGCGCATGAGAGACTCGAGATGCTTGAGTGTTTTTGATATCTGGCCAAAGACCTTGCCGCGCTTCGCCCGCTCGGGGAGGCGACCGAAATCCACTCTGAGCTGCTTCACCAGTTCGGGCTGATTGAGAAGGTCGGAGGCCTCAACCGAATAGTTACCCTGGAGAACCGAGGCGAGAACTTTTGTCCCACCAAGCCACCCGCCAAGACTGACGAGATCGACCAGTTCATCATCGCGCAGTTCGGCCATCTTTGTCAGGACAGTCTGGCGACTCTTGTCGAGTTCGCTCCGGACGATGGACCAGTCGCTTTTCCCGGCAGCATTGACGATGGAATTGGCATGCTCCTCGACCGAGCCTGCCACGCCGAGCGACGAGGCGAGGCGCAGCACCTCACGTCCGATACGACGGACCGCGTCCTTGTCCTCAGCCTGGACCGCGATGAATCCTTCAGAGACAGTAAGTCCGAAAAGCATCGCCGTTCGCGAACGATTCGTGTCGAGCCGTATCTCGCGATCCTTAATTTGCTTCGTCCAATCCTGTTTTCCAAGCTTGTCGAGAGAGGCGAAAATCTCAAGCGGGATCGGAATGACGGACCCGTCGACAAACTTAAGATTGGGATCGTTCAAATCAATCTTTTCCGGGGTTCCCTGCGATAGGGAAATTTGAACACTCCCAAGCAGGCACGCAGAGAATAAGAGGAATCTACTCATGACCAATTAGCTTAGAAATCTTTGCAATTATAGTCGCTAAAGATGTGCTTGGAAACCAAAACTTCAAAGTGCCCGCGCAAAGGCGCCCCCATCGACAAGTAGCATCTCGCCGGTGATGTAGCTGCCCGCCTCGCTCGCGAGGAGCAGCGCCGGACCCGCGAGTTCCCTCGGCTGTCCCCAGCGCTTGAGCGCAGTGACGTTGGAAAACTCTTCTTTTTCCGCCTCGCTCAGCAGGCTCATGGGCATGTCGGTAAGGAAGGGGCCGGGGCCGATGCAGTTCACGGTGATTCCGTGAGGCCCAAGGTCGAGAGCACTTGCTTTCGCCAAGCCCATGAGCGCGGCTTTTGAGGCCGAATAGGCGTTGCGTGCAGGCTTTGACCCCACCCCGAGAACGGAGGAGATGTGGATGACGCGTCCCCACCGCTGCGCCTTCATCGCGGGCACAAGAGCACGGGTGAGGCGCATGATGGAGGTGAGATTGATCTCGAGAACCCGGTCCCAGGCCTCGTCGGTGATTTCGTCGATAGGCTGCGGAGTATTCACCCCGGCGTTGTTGACAAGAATATCGACCGTCCCAAAGGCCTCGAGGGCGGCAGCGGCTAGCGCATCGACTTCATCCCGTCTCGCCATGTCAGTCACGACGTAGCGGACCTCGGCATCCAGCCTATCGGAGATCTCGCGCGCTGCCGATTGGAGCTCGGTTTCGTTGCGGCTGCAGATCATCACCTTAGCGCCGCACTCCGCGAACCCGCGGGCCATCGCCTTTCCGAGCCCCCTGCTGCCGCCGGTAACAAGTGCACTCCGCCCCTTGAGATTAAACAAATCACATTGCATGATAGATGATGCACCGCGACTTACTTTGCGCAAGTCCGGCGAACCGCCCTGCCCTTTTAATGAAAGAATCCATCCTAATCGACCCGAGCGACAATCTCGGGGTGGCCCTGCGCTCTCTCGAGCCCGGGGAGATCATCAGTCTCGGGGAACACCGCGTCGAGATCACCGCGACGATCCCGCCAAAGCAGAAGTTCACCCTGCACGACATGGCCGTTGGCGACCGCGCCCGCATGTATGGCGTCACCGTCGGCATCGCGACGCAGCCCATTCCCTCGGGGGGGCTCGTCTCGACCACCAACCTCAAACACGATGCCGACAGTTTCTCCGGAACCCGAAGTGGCAAACTCGTCTGGGAGGCTCCCGATGTCTCGTCGTGGCAGGGACGCCACTTCGACGGGTTCCATCGCAAAGACGGCTTGGTGGGAACCGCCAATCACTGGATCGTCATTCCCATGGTGTTTTGTGAGACGAGGAATGTGAACGCCATCCGCGCCGCCTTCGAACGAGCCCTCGGCTACGAAAAGACGACCCACTACCAGCAGCTCGCGAGCCAACTCGTCGAGACCTATCGAGCCGGGGGCGATACTGGCGCCCTCCTCGACATCACCTGCGACCAGCTCACCGAGAGCGCCGCCTCGCGTGTTTTCCCCAACCTCGACGGCATTCAGTTTCTCACCCATTCGCTCGGCTGTGGCGGCACCCGGGACGATGCCAACGCCCTCTGCGGACTGCTCGCCGGCTACATCACTCATCCCAACGTGGCCGGAGCCACCATCCTCAGCCTCGGCTGCGAAAACGCCCAGCTCGAGATCCTCGAAGAAGCGATCCGGGCCCGCTCTCCACACTTTGACAAACCTTTCCTGACCTACAGGCAACAGAGTTACTCCGATGAGAAGACCCTCCTCGAAACGGCTATCAAGGACACCTTTCTCGGGCTCATCGAGGCCAACAAGGCGACCCGAAGCCCCGCCCCTCTCGAAAAGCTCTGCGTCGGCGTTGAATGCGGCGGCAGTGACGGCTTTTCCGGCATCTCCGCTAATCCCACCCTCGGTTCTCTCTCCGATCGGATCGTGACCCTCGGCGGACGGGTCATCCTCTCCGAATTCCCCGAACTCTGCGGGGTCGAGCAGGAACTCGTCGACCGCTGTGTCTCCGATGAAGTGGCCGCCCGCTTCACCGAACTCACTTCCGCTTACGCCGAACGCGCTCGGGCCGTGGGTAGCGACTACTCCCAGAACCCCAGCCCCGGGAACATTCGCGACGGCCTCATCACCGATGCGATCAAATCCGCCGGAGCTGCCAAAAAGGGCGGGAGCTCTCCCGTCGTCGACGCTATCGATTACCCCGGGATCGCGACCAAGCCGGGCCTCACCCTGCTTTGCACGCCGGGGGGTGACGTCGAGTCCACCACCGCCATGGCCGGGGCCCACGCCAATGTCATCCTCTTCACCACCGGCCTCGGTACTCCGACCGGAAACCCCATCTGCCCCGTCATCAAAGTGAGCACTAACACTGAGCTGGCCGAAAAACTTCCCGACCTCATCGACTTCGACACTGGTTCCATCATCCGCGGAGAAGGCGGCATCGATGCGCTCGGTAGCCGCCTCCTCGATCTCGTCATTGAAGTCGCCTCCGGCCGCGTCCGGACCAAAGCGCAAATTCTCGGTCAGGAGGACTTCCAGCCATGGAAACGCGGCGTTTCGCTTTGAAAGGGCAGTGAGGCGAGAAGCCTCTTCCTTG